>CAYRGG010000054.1:0-27975 GCA_964423745.1 uncultured Candidatus Competibacteraceae bacterium
GCTAATACAGCTAATACAGCTAATACAGCTAATACAGCTAATACAGCTAATACAGTTGATATCATTTAGGTTTACTTTGCACCTACTTACTGGAATGCTAAGACTTGTTCGGCCTGTAAACATTTTCCGTCATTCCCGCGCAGGCACCATCGTCATTCCCGCGCAGGCGGGAATCTAGTTTTAAAAAACCCATGAAGCAACCCTGCGTTTACATCTTGTCAAGCAAACGAAATGGTACCCTCTACATAGGGGTGACAAGCGACTTAATAAAACGTGTCTGGGAACATAAAAACGGTGTTATCGAAGGCTTCACAAAACAACACCGTGTTCATCGGTTGGTCTATTTTGAGCAACATGAAAACATAGTTTCTGCCATACATCGCGAAAAACAGATTAAGAAATGGAACAGAAACTGGAAGCTGCGCCTGATCGAAGAACAAAATCCAAAATGGATGGATTTGTATGATAAGTTGCTTTGAATTGCTGGATTCCCGCCTACGCGGGAATGACGTTACCTCGTCGCTGAATTTCAGCCTATACGGGAATGATGCGGTTGACTTCTAAATTTGTATCGGTTTGGCATAATATGCTTTGGCAATGTACCATAGCTTAAATGCTATTAAGCTTTTAAATTGTCCTCAAGCAGCCAGTTCTTGAAGACAACTTTCATAACAATCGGGACACATGCCGTGGGTGATGCGCGGCAGCTTAACGGCGCTAAAGAGATCTAGAATCTGCATGGCTTTTTCCACTTCAACCCAACCTAACAACTCCCCTGTATAGACTTTTTTGCACCAACTGCACATTCTAATAAAGTCACTGGATCTATCGATAGCAGTGTCTAAAACTTTGACGGGATCCCGGGGTTCCACTTTTAAAATACGGCTTCTAAATTCAAGCCCTTGATGGGGTAATGGAAAGATTCTAAGTTCCATGTAACGTCGGCATTCTGGGGCATCGCATCGAAAGGGCACTTTGATAGGCGCCTGACCAATACGGACCTTGTCGAGCATGACGCCGTACAGATGTTGAGTTTCTAGCCCTGAAACAAAGGACCATAAGGATTTATTCAACACCGCATCGGAATTAAGCTGGGAGGCTTGATTTTTTCGCGCAAAGTCTATCCAGGCGTCATTAACAAAAAAAATAGCGTTACTTTGATCGATTCGGTATATAAACCGTTGCGCAACTTGCTGGTAGTGCATGTTGCCCTCCTACCTGACGACAGTAAATAGTGTGCTCCAATCTAACTACAACTATAAACTATAAGTATAGTTCAAAGGGGAAGGGTATAGAGGAATGGCGGAGAGGGCGGGATTCGAACCCGCGTGGGAGCTTTCACCCCCCATCCGATTTCGAGTCGGCGCCGTTATGACCGCTTCGGTACCTCTCCGGAAAGATTGAACTTAAGCTAGAACACAAGCTAAAAGTATACGCCATAGTATCGCCGCTAGGCTAGCTTGCCCTGCTTTTGAAAAGCGGCGAATAAGTACATTGCGCAATGGATTGCTGGCTTATAGAATACACACTAGGGGGTGTATGGTTATGCGCACAAACATCGTGATTGATGATGTTCTCATCGAAGAAGCTTTTGCCGTTTCAAATGTAAAAACCAAGCGCGAACTCGTAGATCGTGCCTTACGTGAGTTTGTTGCTCGCCACAAGCGTAAAAACTTAATGGACTTGTATGGCAGCAACGGTATGGATCCGAACTACGACTATAAGCGGGTCCGCAGCGGAGAGGGCTAGCTTTGTATTTGGTGGATACTTCGGTTTGGGTCGATTTTTTTAAAGCGAATTCAAATTCAGCTGTTGAGCGATTGCAGACTTTGTTGGCTACAGATGTAGAAGTTGGTCTAAACACACTAATTTTGCAGGAGATTCTTCAAGGGGTTGCAGACGAACAACAATTCACCAAATACCAAAGTTATTTTGAAACACAGCCTATCTATTTATCCCAAAATCCTATAAAGGCGGCGATTACTGCTTCCCGTATCTATTTTGACTGTCGCCGCCGCGGCATAACCGTCCGCTCTTCTAATGACTGTCGCATTGCCCAAACTGCCATAGAGTATGATCTGACCTTATTACACAACGATGAAGATTTTCGGCGCATGGCCAGGGTTTTCAGGGATCTGAAAGAAATCTCTAGTTAGTAAGCTTCCTGAGCGCCACGAAAACCACTACCCCTATACTCACCCAAACACCATAAATCGCCGACGTTGGGCAAGCCGATCGACCCCACCTTGAATCCGTTGCTCGATGTCGTGATACACCTTGTCCACATAATCCTTGTCATCGGCCCGCTCAATGTCCTTATCCAGCTCCACTGGCTCTAAGAACTCGGTGCGGATTTTTGCCGGCAGTGGGATATGGGTGGGAAGAGGCTCTAGGGTGACTCCGAAAGGCATACTCAGGGTAATCGGAGCAACCTCACTGCGAAAATATTTTTTAAGACCCAGCAGCTTGGCGATGCCACGGCCTTCGGAGAGGACAAAAAAAGTATCGTGACCGCCAATAGTGGCCACCGGAACGATGGGTACGCCCAAGCGAATGGCCAAACGAATAAAGCCCTTGCGACCACCCAGGACCACTTGGTCGCGCTTGCTCCAGGCACGGAAGGAGTCCACTTCCCCGCCTGGCCAGAGGATGACATCATGCCCCGCGGACAAGGCCGCTGCGATGTTTTCACGGGTTGGTGAGATGATGCCGTTGTGGCGAAAATAAATCCCTAAGCCAGGTAAGTTCATGAGGGCGTCGTGGGCGGTGCCGTGGAGAATGCGGCGTTCCTCAAAATGCTGCCACCAGGCATAAATGAGTGTCCAAGCGTCCATGGTCAGCGCACCCCCTGAATGAATACCCACCAGCAATGTCGGTCGCTCCGGTAGGCGTTCCCAGCCTCCAATCTCTAGCCGGAAGTAATATTTTATCAATAAATCCCAGAGACCAGATTGCGCCTTCATCAAACGGACGTCTAGGTCATTGACCTGGGCTTGCTTGAGGTCAGCCACGCTTCCGGCTCTAAGCGAGTCGATGGTTTTATCCAGTTTCTCTAAAGATCCCCATAGCTCGCTCGCGGTTGCCTGGTCTAAAGATTCTCCTTTCACCGCTGCGGCGAGGGTGTCCATAGGGATTTCGTCGAGACTTTTCACTAACCGCTCCATACGGGCGCTAGACCAGCCGATTTTTATAGGTGGCTTCGCAGCAGCAGATTTATGTTGGGGCGTTATCGGTTTCCTGGCAACCGGAGACGGTGAATGGGTCAGCTCGGCTTGTAGTTCGGCGAAAGCATCGCCTAGGTAGTCAGCCAACAGGCTCAGGTCTGGCAGTGCTTCGCGGCAGGCTAATAAACCAAAGTCCAGACAATCGGCATGGCTGATAATCGTCATATTAAGCGCCAGGCCATCGATCAGCATGGATAAAGGATACTGAGCCACCATCTCGGCGCCATTGAGATAAAGCGCTTGCTTCGGACCTGGTAAATTAGAAATGATCACATTGGCCGCTGGCGCAATGGGCTTTGTCAAGCCAAACTGCTGGGTGAGCATTAAAAGTCCACCCAACAATAAAGTATAGTCGCTAGTGACCTCTACGGAATGATGACTAAACTCGGCCTTAGCCGCGTCGGCCGACCCTTTGATGGCATGGAAGCGTTGCCGGGTATCGGCGAGATCAGTGGCAAGGGAGCACAGCATAATGGCTACCTGATTGCCGCCATTCTGAGAATTTTTTGTCGAGCGCACAGAAACCGGCATCCAAGCCACCAGAGGTTGTTTGGGTAACGCCTGATGGGCTTCTAGATAACGCCTTAGGGCACCAGCGCAAATGGCCAAAATCACATCGTTTACAGTGGCATCGGCTACCTGGCTTAGGGTTTTAATGGCAGTCAAGGACAGGCTATGAACAGCGAAACTGCGCTGTGCCGAAACCGGCTTATTCAGTAGGGTTCTGGGGGCTGTAAAAGGAAGCGGCACCGGGCTTTTCTGTAAATGTAGCGCCTGCAAACCGGTCTTCGCCAGGGTGGCTGAGAGTTCTGGCAAGGCACGGATTTGATGGAATACGTCGGCGTAAACTTTCCCCACTTTAGCTAAAAATCGGCTTGAAGGCGCTTCTGAAGTTGCTTGAACAGGAGGTTGCCAAAGGGCTCGGGTAGCCCGTGTTGTAGGGGAAGGGCTAAAGGTATTCACCATCAGCTCTAAACCAGCAACACCATCCACCAAAGCGTGGTGCATTTTGAAATAAATGGCCACCCGGCGACCCTGCAAACCCTTAAAAAAGTAAAGCTCCCACAAGGGCCGAGAGCGGTCTAGCAAGCGGCTATGAATACTCTCAACCTGCGCCATCAGCTGAGACAGCTTGCCCGGTTTGGCTAAAGTCTTGTAGCGCACATGATAGTCTAGATCTACCTGCTCATCTTCCACCCAATGGGGTAAATCCAATTTAGGTAAAGGGGTTTCGAGCTTGAGATTGAAGGGGGAGGTCACGGTCTGCCAGTCAGGCAGACCCTCTATCAAATCACGGAAAAAGTTACCGCGATAGCCTTTAGGTAGCTGGAATATCCATAGTCCCGCCACATGGGCTGGTTTTTCAAAGGTTTCTGCTTGTAGAAAGGACCAATCAACTAGACTTAGTTTTTTCATCGCTTCTCACCTGAACTCAGGAGATGCGTTACGGCTCCAGGTTACGTAGGTCTTCAAAAATATAAGAAATATGACTAGTTGCTACGCTAAGAAGCCTAAAAAACCGCCCTGTTACACCGTATGGCCATACTACTAAAAGAATTTATTCTGCTAAAGGCTTTTTATGTTTCTAAAGCACATGCTGATAGTCGCAGAGCGGAAGAGAAATAGCAACCTTAGTTTAAATTAATCGGTTTTTTTGCTCTACTAAGATGATGTAAAGGTGCTTGACTATGAAAACAGTCTAGGGCCTCTTCCAATGTTTGTTTATGGTTTTCTACAAATAGGTTCAGGTGTTTAAAGAAGCGTTTTAAAAGGGGGTGATATTTTGCCTTTGCGCAAAGCCCCTCATAGAAATCATAGGTTTCGTCCTCCATTTGCAAAGCTGCCTGCAAGAGAGCTTTTGCCATATCAGTGGTTATCACAAAAAAGTTCTGCTGATCGGCGTCAGCATCCGTTTTTCCTGTATGCCGCGCTCCACATGCAGATTTGAGGCTTAACGTGTCGTTTCCTAGGGCCTCATGAATGAGGGGCATGAGTTCTTTTTTTTGCTCTTCTTCTTCGGCTTCCAAAGTGGCGAAAAGCCGACTTGTAATGGCGTCAAAAGGACGAAAACGGCTAGCATATTGTTTATAAAACCGTCTCCGATGCGCATGTTCATCAATCATTAAAATGGCCATGTAACTGGGTAACATAGGCACATAAAAACTCATGGAAAAGTCTCCTTTGGCGGTTTTAGCATTTTTTATAGTGCTGACTGTCTTTTATAAATTGACGCCTGCCGCCAATATTTACTGGTAAATTTTTTACCTATCATTACTATTTATAGATAAGTTAACCAGTCTCTGCGATACTATCTGTACGGTAGCGCACAAATAGAATTAAAAAGTGTTCTACGCTAAGCTTTTAAAAGCTTCTTAGTGACTAAGCTGTTAAAAGCATAGGCGTATTACGTCTAATTGCGAAGTTACTGATGCCTGAGCTGTATAATCCTCGCCAAAACTATCTGCTTGCCGCCTTGCCCGTAGACGAAAGAGAGCGTCTTTACCCCCACTTGGAACGGGTTGCCATGCCCTTGGGTAAAGTCCTTTACGAATCCGGTAATCGATTAAAACATGTTTATTTTCCCACCACCTCCATTGTGTCCCTACTGTACATTATGAATAATGGTGCCTCTGCCGAAATCGCTGTAGTGGGCAAAGAGGGTCTCATTGGCGTGGCTCTCTTTATGGGCGGGGACACCATGCCAAATCGGGCTGTGGTGCAGAGCGCTGGCGATGCCTATCGGCTGCCAGGAAAACATCTGAAACAAGAGTTTCATCGCTCCGGCGCTTTACAGCAGCTGTTGTTACGCTACACGCAGGCTCTGTTGACCCAAATGGCACAGACCGCAGTCTGTAATCGCCATCATTCGGTGGATCAGCAACTTTGCCGCTGGCTACTATTAAGTCTTGACCGGTTGTCCTCTCAAGATCTCACTATGACCCAGGAACTGATTGCCAATATGCTTGGCGTACGCCGTGAGGGGGTTACTGAAGCCGCTGGGAAATTGCAGAAGGCCGGGTTGATTCATTATAGTCGCGGTCGGATTACGGTGTTGGATCGGCTAGGTTTGGAGGCCCGGGTGTGCGAGTGTTACCAGGTTGTTAAAAAGGAATTTGATCGTCTGCTTCCTCCGTTGAATACAGAGTAGTCAGTTGTATTAGCGCCAAATCTTTAAACCATACCAAATATATTGAATTAAGTATCATAGTCTTAACGCTTAAGAATTATTACCTATGGCGAAGTCGGTCAGAATCGATGCGGTAAAGTGTCATACTGTCGCTGGTTTCGTTAGCCACGACAAGCAACGGATGATCGATGGGGCTCTTTCCCTGGGGGATGAACAATACACCTTCAGGTCCTAAATCACCGCCTGTCCCGGCTTCTGGATCACCGTCAAAATTGCGGTTGTTAATATACTGCACAAAACGCCCCCTATGAGGATCGGTTACGTCGTATATCATAATTCCCCCGGTACGTTCTAACAGAATAAAAGCGTAGACACGACCGTCTATTTTACCAACGGTGATGCCTTCCGGTTCGGGACCCTTGTCATCGCTACGGCTATCGAATTCATTTTGATCGTCCTGGGAGTTAAACCCTTCGGGTGCAGCGAGCCGGGTGATTTGCTCAAATTGATCAGCGCTGTCGAACAGTAGTTCTCCTGTTTCTGCGGACCAAATGGAAAAAGAACGACCACCGTAGGCCCAAAGTTCATCAAAATCACCATCGTCGTCCACATCACCGTTAACGGTGGTGATTTTTAGCCGTCCTAAATTGGTTTCTTCCTTTAAGGCATCAGCGCCCGGAAAAGCGTCTGCGTCGAGGATTATCTCTTCATCCCCAATACGCGCCTCTTCGCTAAATCCATCCTTGTCCCGGGAGTCCCCTTCATTGGCGGTGACTAGATAGTATTTGCCTTCGATTTGATAGGCTGCAATGGCATCGGGTTGATACATACCGAACACCGGCCAGGGCCGAATATTGATAGCGTCATCTATATCACTGGCATCCAACCCGTTGCCGGGCAAGCTGTAATCCTTAAGACCTAGTGGTAGAACAGCGGTCACTTGACTATTCTGGATATCTACAATGGCCAGTGCATTATTTTCTTGCAACGTCACCCAAGCCGTTTTGGCATCCCGAGAGACAGCGATGTATTCTGGCTCAAGATCTTGAGCTGCGCTAGCGTCAGGGCCATAGATACGGACTCCTTTTGCTATCAAATCCTCCTTATGGAAGGCTTTGAAATCGGCAGTCACTAAGGTGGCTTTACGGACGCCTTGTGAGATATCGATGATACCGACGCCCCCTTCCGGATCAGGTGTGTTCTCTAAATAATCCAGGGGTTCACCCTCGATAGCCACCAGCACATAGCGACCATCAGGGGTAAAAGTCACCATATCCGGAACCGCGCCTACACGGATAGCGTTGCGTTGTGTGCCATGGACATCGAAAAAAACCACGCTCCCAGAACCTGCAGGTTCTAACACATTGAGCACAGCCACTGCGACTCTCCCACGCTTGACCGCAACACTGGTAGGCGCTCCGAAGGAGGAAACATCGATAGCAAATAAAAAACGTGGGTGATAGGGATTGTGAATGTCTAACACATCGATAGCGAGTTTATCGCCATTGACAATAAATAAGCGTTGCGTACCAGGATCATGGGCAGCAATCTCTGCGGCGTTGGTATTAAAAGAATTGTTCCGGTAGGTGCCAATAACTGAAAGACGGATACTCGGTGCAGAGGTAGTTTGAATAGTAATGGGAGTAAAGTTCCTACTGTGGGCATCCGTGAATAATACAAATACGCTTACCAAAAGAAACGCGAGCATGTTTATAAAGTTTTTCAAATGCTTATCCTCAAAAATCGGAAGGTTAAATAAAAATTTAAAACTTTATATATCTCAAAAAATTTTGAAGCTATTGCTCAGTTTCACGTAATATTTTTGCAAAAATTTGAATTGTAGGAAAAATAAAAAATCTTTAATAAAACTGAAATAACAAGTTTGTCGGACGGTTGTTTTATGCTATCGATAAAACAAATTGGTCAGATCACTGTAGAAAGTCTTCAAGAAGGTTCTATCATTAAAGGAAAACCTAATATACTTATACAAAAGGGGGTTGTGTGACAGTCAACTCAGTCGAGTAAGCCACCTACCGCAAGTGTCGTCTGAATTGAAGCACTTACTGCAATTTACGAAGCCTTACTTAATCGCACTGAACCATCCATATGAGAGTCATGTAAGTCTGAAAATAATTACTTACCTAGGAGTCGCTTGCGGTCAGCTCGTTTTCTAGTTGAGTTTGGGTTGCATTGCGAGTATTGCCTGATAGGGCCAACCAGGTCGCTGAAGGTTTCGCAAGGATTGCTTACTGCAAAAAATTAGCATCCAAACCAAAAAGGAAACGTGTTATGAGCGAAGGTTACGTACTGGCGATCGACCAGGGTACAACGGGTTCAACCGTTTTAATTTTTGACCACGAAGGCGCTGTTAAAGGACGGGCCTACTCAGAGTTTACCCAACACTACCCTAAACCTGGCTGGGTCGAGCATGATGCCAACGAAATCTGGGTGGTCACTGTTAAGGTTATTGCCGAAGCCCTTAGAAACGCAGGTGTTAGCGCCAGTGAACTGAACGCCATCGGCATCACCAATCAGCGGGAAACCGTGGTGATGTGGGACAGGGCAACCAGTAAACCGGTTGCCAACGCCATTGTCTGGCAAGACCGGAGAACGGCGCGTTTTTGTGACGAGCTGAAAGCCTGCGAGGGGTTGGAAGACAAGATCCGCCATAAAACAGGCTTAGTCATCGACCCTTATTTCTCCGGCACCAAGGTAAAGTGGTGTTTGGATAATGTGGAGGGTTTGCGGGCTCGTGCCGAGCGGGGCGATATCGCCTTCGGCACCATCGATTCCTGGTTGGTATGGAAACTGACCGGCGGCAAGACCCATGTGACCGACTACACCAATGCCTCGCGGACCCTGCTCTATAACATCCGCGACCTCAAATGGGACGAGGAGATTTTAGAACTGCTGGGTATTCCAATGGCCATTCTACCCGACGTAAAACCCTCGTCGTACATCTATGGCGAGACTAACCCGGAGATGTTTTTTGGCACTCAACATATCCCGGTGGCGGGTATTGCGGGAGATCAACAAGCAGCCCTGTTTGGGCAAGCCTGTTACACGCCAGGGCTTGCTAAAAACACCTATGGCACCGGTTCGTTTGTGCTCATGAATACCGGTACCGAAGCAGTCTTTAGTAACGAAAAACTACTCACCACCATCGCCTGGGGAATCGGCGATGAGCCGGTGGAATACGCCCTGGAGGGGGCCATTTTTATTACCGGCGCCGCCGTCCAATGGCTACGGGACGGTCTAAAGATGATTAAATCAGCCCCCGAAACCAAAGAGTTGGCCAGATCGGTGCCTTCTAACGAAGGCGTGTACTTTGTGCCCGCCCTGGTGGGTCTCGGCGCACCCCACTGGGACCCCTACGCCCGAGGGCTGTTGATCGGCATCACCCGGGGCACCAACCAGGGACATGTGGCGAGAGCCGTGTTGGAGAGTATGGGTTATCAGACCCAAGACGTGATCGAAGCTATGCAGAAAGACTCTGGCATCACCCTAAAAGAACTTCGCTGTGATGGGGGCGCCTCGGTGAACAGCGTGTTGATGCAATTCCAATCAGATATCCTGGGTGTGCCGGTGGAAGTGCCTCGTATCGTTGAGACCACGGCGCTAGGGGCTGCCTATCTCGCGGGGTTGGCGACGGGTTTTTGGAGCAGCCGGGAGGAACTCGCCAAGAAATGGCAGCTGGCCAATCGGTATACACCGCGCATCGATGCGGCAGAGCGTGATCGGCTTTCTCGGCGTTGGCATCAAGCTGTGGAACGTTCCAAAGGCTGGGCATTAGACGAGAGTTGAAGCCTCCGAGTCAGTTATGCGTAGGTCCTTTGGTTAAAAAAGTATGAGGAGTTCCTTAATGACATTACGCGAGAGTAATATCGAAAAACTCAGCAACGGCACCTATGATGCCTTAATTATCGGTGGCGGTATCAACGGGGCTGTGGCGGCGGCCGCCTTATCCGGTAAGGGTGTAAGAGTTGCATTGATCGACAAACGGGACTTTGCCGGTTTCACCAGTCAGCAGTCTTCTAACCTTGCCTGGGGCGGTATCAAATACCTGGAAAGCCGGGATTTTCGTCTGGTGCGCAAACTGTGTCTGAGCCGCAATCATCTGATCAGCAACTATCCCTCTCGGGTGCAGGAGATACGCTTCTTCGCCACCATCGCTAAAGGATTTCGTTATCCTGCTATGTTCCTGTGGTTGGGCGCCTGGGTCTATTGGTTTTTCGGTAATGGTTTTACAAAAATACCCCGTCTGCTTTTTAAATCAACCATTGCGAAGGAAGAGCCTGTGGTGGACACCCAGGGGGTCGCAGGCGGGTTTGAATACAGTGATGCCTATTTGCACGACAACGATTCCCGTTTTGTTTTCCAGTTCATCCGCTCGGCTATGGATCGAGGCTGTATTGCCGCAAATTATGTGGAATCGACCGGCGCTGAACGTAAAAACGGGCTTTGGGTTGTCAAAGCCCGGAATGTGATCGACGGTAAAGAATTGACTATCCAGTCCAAGGTGTTGATCAATGCGGCGGGACCGTTTGTGGACGAGTATAACCACATGACGGGGGAGAAAACCGAGCATCAACATGTTTTCTCTAAAGGCATCCACCTGATTGTCAGACAACTCACCCCCCATAAACGGGTTCTGTCCTTCTTCGCCGACGATGGGCGGTTGTTCTTTGTGATTCCCATGGGTTTGCGCACCTGTATCGGCACCACCGATACCCGAGTGGAAAATCCCATCACTGAAGTCACCGAACAAGACCGCCAATTTGTGCTCGACAACATTAACAAACGTTTAAAGCTTGATCCACCGTTAACTCGGAAGGACATCATCGCTGAGCGTTGGGGAGTGCGGCCCCTGGTGATAAAAAACCAGGCGGAAGGCGCTACTGAAGATTGGTTACAGCTATCCCGCAAACACGAGATCGATGTTGACCGAGACAATAATCACATCAGTATCTTTGGCGGTAAACTGACGGATTGTGTCAATGTGGGGGACGAGGTGAGCAAACTGGTGCGAGAACTGGGCATTGAACTGCCCTATGCCGAGTACAAGTGGTATGGAGAACCGCACCCGTCGGTTCGCGAGGAATATCTTCACCAAGCGAAACTGATGGATTTGGACAGTTACACGTCACCAGAGGCTGCCGAGAGCTTGACCAGCCGCCTGTGGCGTCG
Source organism: uncultured Candidatus Competibacteraceae bacterium (assembly GCA_964423745.1). Classification (GTDB taxonomy): domain Bacteria; phylum Pseudomonadota; class Gammaproteobacteria; order Competibacterales; family Competibacteraceae; genus CAYRGG01. The sequence continues at coordinate 11,539 of CAYRGG010000054.1, forward strand.
TTACGACGAGGAGGCCCTGCGGCTGCTAGATGAAATCCGCGAAGACCCCAGCCAAGCCGAAGTGCTCATCAAGAGCACGGAATACATCCGTTGCGAGATCTACCAGGCCCGCCACCGGGAGATGATTGTCAAGCTGGAGGATTTTCTACGCCGACGCTCCAAAATCGCGTTGGTGGAACGTCGAGACGATATCAAGCAAGCCGCTGGTCTCATGGAGGCTTGCGAAATTTTGTTTGGCGTTCAGGCCCAAGAAAAGTTTGATGAGTATTTCCAAGCACAGGAGGCCGGGCAGCAAGAACCAGCTCAGGAAGGTGCTTCTGAGCACATCACCGCTTAGTTTTAACGAAAACCTATTGCTGTCAAAGGAAAAAAAATAATGACTCCTTTTCTAGGCGAACTCATCGGCACCGCTTTACTGATTCTATTAGGAGATGGCGTTGTCGCCAACGTGGTTTTGGAACGCACCAAGGGTCAAAATTCCGGTTGGATCGTCATTACCTGGGGTTGGGGCATGGCCGTTTTTGTGGCGGTGTTTACCGTGGCTGCATTTAGTGGGGCGCATATCAATCCAGCCGTCTCCTTGGGCTTGGCCATCGCCGGGAAGTTTGAATGGGCCTTAGTGCCTATGTATATCCTGGCTCAGTTCATCGGTGCTTTCATTGGTGCAACCTTGGTGTGGCTTGTCTACCGACCCCATTTTGCGGTTACCGCCGATAAAGATCTAAAGCTGGCTGTGTTTTGCACAGGTCCAGGCATAAGAGATACTGTTTCAAATCTTATTTCCGAGATCATCGGCACGTTTGTCTTGGTGTTTGCTGTGCTTTTCCTGGCAGTCTCGGTCTTTGGTCTGGGTGCCTTAGATGCGCTGCCGGTTGGACTGCTTGTTTTGGCTATCGGTCTGTCCCTGGGCGGCACCACCGGGTACGCCATCAACCCGGCCCGAGATTTGGGTCCGCGGATCGTCCACGCTATCCTCCCCATGCCCGGTGGAAAACGTGACAGTGATTGGGGCTATGCCTGGATTCCTGTGGTAGGGCCTTTCTTGGGTGCCGTGCTCGCCGGGCTTTTGTATCTAGCCCTTCAAGACCCGACCAACATCAACTTCCGGTAGTCCAGCGAGGAAGCTATGCCGACTAAACTGAACTACCTGAATATTTCTAAGATCGACGGGATAGATAGACGCACGTTCTTACAGACTGCTGGCGCTTTTGGAGTGGTGGCGGCGTTGCCCTCCGCAGCAGCTAACGCCCAGATTGAAGGCATCCGCCAGGCGGCTGCGCGACGCTGGGTGCGGGGCGAGTTCACCCCATCGACCCTGTCCTTCGAAGCGCAGATGAAAGAAATGGCTTTTTTTAGCCGGGCAGCCGCGCCGTTTCGAGGACAGCAGATCTATGTGGTTTCCGAGACCATCCCCACCCATGTTTACGAGTCCCGTTTTTTAGCCAGAGCATTTCGAGAAATTACCGGTATCAGCGTGATCCACGATCTGGTTCGTGAAGGCGAACTGGTGGAGCGTATGCAGCAACAAATGCGCACCGGACGTAACCTGTATGATGCCTATGTCAACGACTCGGACTTTATCGGTACCCACTACCGTTATGAGACGGCGGTGCCGCTATCGGACTGGATCGAAGGGGAGGGCGCGGATTTTACCTTGCCAACCCTGGATCTAAAGGATTTTATCGGGCTTAGCTTTACCACTGCCCCTGACGGCAAAGTCTACCAGTTACCCGATCAACAGTTTGCCAATCTGTATTGGTTTCGCTATGACTGGTTCACGCGACCGGATTTAAAAGAAGGGTTTCGTCAGCGGCATGGCTATGAGCTGGGGGTGCCCCTCAATTGGAAAGCCTATGAGGATATCGCCGATTTTTTCACCAATGAGGTCAAAGAGCTGGACGGACGGCGGGTCTACGGCCATATGGATTACGGAGAGCGCAGCCCTGATTTAGGATGGCGATTTACCGACGCTTGGCTTTCCATGGCCGGCGTAGGTGATCCTGGTATACCTAATGGCTTGCCGGTGGACGAATGGGGTATCCGCATCGAAGACTGTCATGCCGTTGGATCCAGTGTCGGTCGGGGTGGCGCTCTAAATAGTCCTGCTGCTGTCTATGCACTGCGTAAATACTTGGAGTGGCTGCGCCAATATGCGCCACCGGAAGCGTTAAGCATGGACTTTTCTGAATCTGGACCAGTGCCTGGTCAAGGTCAGATCGCCCAACAGATCTTCTGGTACACGGCCTTTACCGCTGAACTGTTAAAGAAAGGTTTACCGGTGGTGGCCGCCGACGGCACCCCTAAGTGGCGTGTAGCGCCCTCGCCCCACGGGGCTTATTGGGAAAAGGGTATGAAGCTGGGGTACCAGGACTGCGGCTCTTGGACGCTACTACAAAGCACTCCCCTGCAACGACGCCAGGCCGCCTGGCTATACGCGCAATTCACTACCTGCAAAACCGTTTCTTTAAAAAAGACCCTAGTGGGTCTAACACCTATCCGGGAAAGCGATATCAACTCAAAGGCCATGTCTGAAGCAGCGTCCCGGCTCGGTGGGTTGGTGGAGTTTTATCGCAGCGCGGCGCGCCGTGCCTGGACGCCGACCGGTAGTAACGTGCCCGATTATCCGAGACTCTCCCAGTTGTGGTGGACCCATATCGCCCAGGTAGTCAATGACCGCGCCACTCTCCAACAAGTAATGGACAGTCTAGCGGATGCTCAGGATGAACTATTAGGGCGTTTGCAGCAAAGCGGTTTGATGAAGCGCTGCGAGCCGCGTTTGGCTGAGCCGCGAGATCCTCAGTACTGGCTCGATCAGCCTGGCGCTCCCAAGCCAAAGCTCGATGAGGAGGAAGGGCAGGGGCTTACCATGGATTACGATGACATGTTGGAATCATGGCGGGAAGGTGGTGTCGGCATATAGCTCGACCGTATAACTTCCCTTGTTGTTTCTGGTTAGCTGTATATCCCATAAGTATGGGATACCGATCAATCATAGCGTCAAAATAAATAATAGGACAAAGCATTTTAGACATAAAGGGCTCCTTTAAATATGGTCACTGCTTGTCCCGTCAAATACACCCGCTCGTTCTCTACGCTCACTTTGAGTTTGCCGCCCCGTTTTGAGGCTTGATAGGCCATCAACTCATTCTTACCAAGACGCTCGCTCCAAAACGGTCCTAGCGTACAATGGGCTGACCCGGTCACCGGATCTTCATCGATACCGACAGCCGGAGCAAAATAACGCGACACGACATCAAACTCGGCTGAGTCACTGGTGGCTGTTACGATGAAACCCCGTTTTTTCAAGGCGCGAAGACCCTGAAAATCCGGTTCTAAAGCGCACACGGTATCCGCGGAATCTAATTCGATCAAATAATCAAACTTGCCTTCGCTCACCGAACGGAGTTCTGCGTTCAAGCTCTCCGCCAGTCCTTGGGGTGCTATCGTCGGTTGTACAAAGTCAGCGGGAAAGTCCAATTGAATGCTTTGAGATTGTCGAGTGGCTGTTAGCCAGCCGCTCTTGGTATGAAACCGTAACGCTGTTTGGCTATCAAAGTCGTGGTTTTCCCAAAGTGTGTGGGCGCTTGCCAAGGTGGCGTGACCGCATAGATCCACTTCAGCAACTGGAGTAAACCAACGCAAATCATAAGTGTTAGCATCATCGTTCGAGCGCTTTTGTAAAAAAGCCGTTTCTGAGAGATTCATCTCGGCGGCAACCGCTTGTAGCCAAGAATCTTCACGGGGTTTGTCTAAAATACAAACAGCGGCAGGGTTGCCAGAAAAGGGTTCGGAACAAAAGGCATCGATTTGCCATAGAGGAATGGTCATGAGTTTAGCTACTTGGTACCCCTGATTTCTGAAGGAGTCATAGTACTTATCCTTCGTCACCATGGGTTTTACCTTTAAGTTAATATTGCGTAGGGTGACTTTAACCGCCATACTAAAACCAGTACAGATTCAATAAACCTAGTTTTTAACCATAACAGTTATTCAGAAAACAGCACTGTTACCTTATTTTCTGGAGCAAACTGTATCCCTTGAAAGTTATGCAAGAAAAACTTTACGAACAGGTAGCTGACCGCATCGTGCAGCAAGTTGATCAGGGTATTTACCGACCAGGCGACCGGTTGCCTTCGGTGCGCCGGTTGAGTACGCAAATGCGGGTGAGTGTTTCCACGATATTGCAAGCCTATGGATTGTTGCAGGATCGACGACTCATTGAGCCAAAACCCCAGTCTGGTTATTTTCTATGCCAGCCGCTGCAAGCACCGCCAGCACCAGAAATGTCGAACCCGACCTTGTCACCGACCCAAGTGTCAGTTTCTGAACTCGCCATGAAGGTGGTACAGGCCAACGACAAGCCGGGTATTGTGCAGTTTGGCACCGCGTTGCCGAGTACCGATTTTCCCGCCATTCGTCAGCTCCACCGACAATTATCCAGTGCTGCCCGAATTCTATCGGAAGGCGCTGCCAGCTATGCGGTGCCGCCCGGTCATCCGGGTCTACGTTTGCAAATTGCCCGACGCGCCGTGGATGCGGGTTACACCCTAACCCCCGACGACATCGTCATTACCAACGGCTGTCAAGAGGCATTGGTTTTATGCCTGCGCGCCGTAGCGGATCCCGGCGCCACCATCGCCATCGAATCCCCCAGTTTTTATGGTACGCTCCAGGCGATTGAATGTTTAGGGATGCAGGCTTTGGAAATTCCCACTCATCCCGAAACCGGTATTAGTCTTGCCGCTCTCGAATTGGCTCTCGAACAATGGCCTATAAAAGCCTGTGTTCTGACACCGAGTTATAGTAATCCTTTGGGTTACTGTATGGCCGATGACAATAAAGGAGCCTTAGTGGCGCTGCTGGCGAAACACCATGTCCCCCTTATTGAAGATGACATCTACGGTGATTTGGGTTATGGACAGGGTGGCCGTCCCCGGGCAGTGAAGTCTTGGGATGGGGAGGGGCGGGTGTTGTTATGCTCGTCTATTTCCAAAACATTGGATCCCAGTTTACGGATAGGATGGGCTGTGCCCGGTCGCTATTTCAAACAAGTGCAACATCTAAAGCTGGTGACTAGTATGGCAAGCGCCACTTTACCCCAAATAGCAGTGGCGGAATACCTAAGCGGCGGTAGTTACGATCGACACCTGCGTAGTGCTAGAGTTGTCTACCGTCGACGCCGCGATCAACTAATCGAATTGGTGGACAAACACTTTCCAAAAGAAACCCGACTAACCCGTCCAGAGGGTGGTTTTCTAGCTTGGATTGAACTGCCCAAAGACGTTGACTCCATGGGCCTTTATCGAAATGCGTTGCAGCACGGTATTAGCATCGCGCCAGGCCCGTTGTTTTCACCAAAACGTAAATTCCGCAATTTTATTCGGATCAATTATGGGCGGCCTTGGAGTAAAACGACAGAGCAGGCCATGGCGACCTTGGGGGAATTAGCCAAATGCCAAGCCAACCCTTCATGCTAGCAGTTATCGTTGTGGCGTCGACTAGTGCAGCTTTTTTAGTAGTATAGCTATTTATAAAAGCCTTTATGTTATAAGGTTAGGACTTACGCAGCTCGTTCCAGAGGACGTCGTAAATACCTCCTGCTTCGCCGCCTTGACTGCGGCCATCCAGGCCGCAGACACCTCTTTCACAAGCTGCGAAAGTCCTTTTTGCGTAAGTCTTGAAGGCTTAGTATCAAGCTTTTATTCCAAGTAAGCTGAAAACCGCTATGACTGAGAAAACTGATTACGACCATGATTTCTACGCTTGGGCTATGACCAATGCCCAGATGTTACGGCAGCAGCGATTTGCCGAGATTGATATTGAAAACATCGCAGAGGAGTTGGAAACCCTGGGCAGAAGCGAAAAACGAGAACTTTTAAATCGTCTAGCTGTGCTGCTGGCTCATCTGCTCAAATGGCAGTTTCAACCAGAGCGGCGTGGTAAAAGCTGGGAATTGACGATTTGGGAGCAACGGCGGAAGCTAAGAAAACATTTGATGGAGAATCCAAGTCTTCGTGCACAGTTGGATGCTGCGATTAGTGATGCGTATGACGACGCTATTGCGCACTTGAGTAGAAGAACGTCTTTAGAAAAAAGTCGTTTACCAAGTCAGTGTCCTTACACACCGGATGAAGTTTTTAGCGATGATTTTTTGCCCCATTGAGCGCCAGGCAGCAGATGCTTTTGTTGCCTTTTAAATTGTATTAGCAATAACCGAAGCATTCAGCGACTGATGCTGTTTCTTGCCAAACAGTTTGGCGATCACTTTCGGTGATATTAAGGGTTTCGTCTGGCGGGGCAGCAAGTGTTTCAGCTATGGCATGAACCCGCCCCTGAGAATCGTCCAAAGCTGTAAAAGCGAAGAGTTGCTCGATCTTCTCGGCAGGACAAGCACACAGATCCTCATAGCGCAAAATCAAAATTCGGTTAGCCAATGCCTCATCTTTTTGTCTTAGTCGATCCACGTAACGATATACTTCCGCCCATTGGCGAGCATAGCCTCGATACTCCTCGCCGTTGCGCCAAGCTTGTTCAATCCAGCCGATTCGTTGCAAATCAAGATTCATGGGACAGCGTTGTGGGCCAAATTCATAATGTCCTGCCGCCGCAAGATAATGGGGAATGCGTTTATCTGCAACGCTATACTGACTAAAACGTTGGTGTTGTTTGACCAGGGAACGAACCTGGGTCAACGGCGCCCGGATCGGAATAATAAACCTGGCATCCGGCAATAACTGAGCTAACAGGGTTATCCGAGCTACATTGTAATTGCCTTTTGAGACGTAGCGTTGGGCGTTGCGGATAAAAAGCATTTTGCGGATATGATCGCAGAAAAATGCTGTGAACTCCTCTGTTTTTGCGTCACTGTCGAGAACATGACACCGAGTTGGATCATGGGTCCAGGGAAAAAATAGTTGCCACAGGGGTTCTTCAAATGCTTCCGGGCTTTCCTTGGTAATGTGGATGCGGTCGCCATGGGGGCGTTCCACCGGCGTGTCTTTTATACTTGTGCGGGATTGAAACCAGTTCCAAATTACCGGGATGGATAGGAAGGGAAAGTCCCGGTACCGATGGGTGGCCACATGGTCGGCTTGTGATAACAAGGTAAGCAGTATGGTGGTGCCGGAGCGGGCTAACCCTGTGATAAACACGGGCCGGTTGATGGGTAGCCCATAAAGCCGCTTGCCAAGGGCAAAGGTCTCCATCTCACTTAAGTTGTGGAGTAACGAACTTAAATAACGGTTGGCGGTAACTAGGGCAAAATCCCGGCTGTGCAGCATTATGTCTTTATTCGCCAAAGTAGACCTAGGGTTGCCATAAAGGCGAAAGAGACAAAAAAAATAAACTCTAAACCACCGAGAAGCGGCCATGCCGGATTCCATGCGCCGGTATTAGTTCGCACGATAACCGAGGATAAATCGGGTAGTGGTGGAGAATCGAGTCGCGTGACATGGAAATTAAACACTGCCAGGAGGGTGCAATGCATGGATGTCCAGCATAAAGCCATGCGAGGCGCTTCCCTGGTTAAGTTGAGTACTGGACCTCTCCCTGCTAAATGTAATTCTATGGTATTCCGGTTTTCCGAAGAAACCAGTGTACCGGCTTCCTCGGGTACAACGGTCAGCGCCTCTGTCCGAGCATCCCAAGCGGTGAATAGAGCAGGGCCAAGTATCCATAATAATATTACCAGCGGTAGACAGCCTAACAGAGTTCCCCCCATATTGCGGGTCGTATAGCTCACCACCAGGGTACCTAACCGCTGATAGAGTGCTAAGAACTCAGCCGTCTCATCCACGCTAACGATGCGTTTACTCAAATCAGCCATGCTACGCCAGAACAAACCATGGGTGTGAACAGGTATTACCCAGCACCAAATCAAGATAAAACCCAGACCAGCAACCCCACCCAATCCTACAGCAGCACAGACGAACAGTACTGCCTCGACTGTGTCCATTAATACAGAATCACTGATTTGGCGCTTGGTCGGCAGTGCTCTGCTTCGAATCGGTTTGAGGGTTAGACTCCTGGTGATGGCGACGGTGGTTGTCTTGATGGGAAGAGGAATTTTTAGCTGATGGTGAACTGGCCGCTTTACGTCGACGCTTTAAGATCAACCGAAGGGGAAACAGCACCAATCCGAGAATGGCTAGCAAAATAGCACCAACAACGGCGATAAGGCTCCCTATCATACCTAGTCCTGCACCTGGACCCACATAAGCCCAGGCAGCTTCAGTAAAAAGACTTATTAAAACCGTCATCGAGAGAATAGGGAAAATAGCTGTCATAAAAATACTCGTATCGTTTGTTTTTCATCCTGATGTGTTAAGAAATTTGCGAAAAGTCCTGTCATTGTTACGTGAAGCAGGGGTAGCCGCTAATGCCTTTGCAAAAACTGTTTTGTCCACGTAGTAGCCACCAAAATTTTCAACGCGCACCCATGTCTGCGTTGATTCTTTCCGTCCGGGATAATGTTCTGCATTAAAAAGCTTTTCATATTCCCACAGTAGCTTCCCGGTAGATAGGTCGATTTCCCATAACTTGCCCGCCTCTGTAACGGAAACAAGGGCGCGATGACCTTGGGGGTGGACGTCGATATGGCCGGCATACTCCGTGAAAAACTGCCGATTTTGCGGTAATGGTTGTTTTGGAAACAGGGTTTCTACCCTGTCTTGACCAATCTGATGTCGGGTGATTCGCGACCCGCCGAGCAATTGACTACCGCCTAAGTTATCGAAGACCACAAACGAGCCATCTGGTAAGAAACGAGGGCTATGTTGGGCCATGGTGCGGTCATTCAGTATCCACTTAAGTTTGCGGCGGCGAGGATCCAGCAATGCGAGGGCATTAACGTTGCGCATGGACAATAACAGGTCGCCCGTTTTTGCCCTTGGAATGCGCTTCGCGATGGTCGAATCTATATGCTGAACAAAGTTTAAATGCAGGGGATCGCAGGGGTCCTGAGTTCCTTGAATCACCGCGGCATAACCACTGTCCACCAAAATATCTATGAGGGGCAAGTTCTCGACGGTTTTGCCATTGGCAGCAACGATACGCACCACATCGAGTTTTGCGCGAGTCTCTGGGCAATCAAGATCAGCAGGGGTATTGCCGATGCTAAAAGGTGTCTCAATCACATGGTGCGCTGGCGTATAAATGCGCCCTCTATTGTCGGTGGTAAACCAATGATGGGAGTGATCTTTCTTGAGCCAAACTAAATTCCCCTCAATGTCGAACTTGGCAAGACCTGCTCCCTCGGGAAACGCGAAGTTATTGTAAAAGGCGGCAATGATACTGCCATCGGCTAACAGTTCAATGCCAAGGGGTTTGAAATTTCGCGGATTTGTTAATCCGCTCATGTGATCGACCTCCGTCCAAAGCGCTTCGAGGTCAACTTCCCAATAGTGGATGACGTTACCCTGGCGATCCATGACCCAGGCTAGGCAACCAAACGTTGGGCATTGCTCAAGATTTTCGTAAGGTCCACCTGTAACAAGAATCCACTCGTTTTCGGCAGGTTGAGACTGAGTCTCAAAACGATGAATAGGTGGGCTGGTGTCGGGATTATCTTCAAAGGATTTGAAGGTGGCTGGCATTTTTCCCGAGTGCAGGTCCGTTGCAATCTCTACCACGGCTGCGCCAGCAAGCCAGGCTCGTGAGATGACACCGTAAGGAAACCAATGGTTTTTATGGACAAAAAATCCATAACCGACGCCAACGGTAAAAACGGCGACGATAAAATACAATTTCCAGAGCTTGTCCCACAAAGCAGTCATGTAAATAGGTCTTTGCCTCTACTTGATATTTAAAATTTGCAGCAATCTATTATTTTGAGACAAGTAAGCCTATCAGCAATTCCTGAGTTGATGTAAGCCTTTCAAAGTTTGAATAAGAAGGGAAGGGGTTTTTGGTTTTTTCGGCAGATACTTTGTCACTAAGGAGATAGATCCATCACTTGACGCAACACGTTAGCACTTGCCTGGGCGAACTCCTCTGGAATGGGTTGTCCAGCGACACCATGCTCAGCGAGATCTTGGCTAAGGGCTGCGTCTTCGAGAATCGGTACTTGTTTTGTCTGGGCTATCGCAATCATCTGTTTAGCCAGCTGCTGTTTGTTGCCAATGACTAAGATGATAGGTAGCGATGTTTTTTCCTTTTGGTACCATAGGGCAACCGCAACGTTTCGTCCCGTTAATAAAAGGCTGGCTTCTTGTACTGTTTGTAAGGTGTCTTGCATAGCGAATTGCTGATGCAATCCCTTGCGCTGTCCTTTGATGAGGGGGTCGCCCTCTGTATCCTTGTACTCTTTTTTAACCTCTTCCTTGGTCATTTTGTTGTCTTTTGTAAATTGAATCCGTTGTAAACAGTAATCTGTCACCGCAATAACAAAAAAACCTGGCATAAGATACACGACAATCTGTCCAGTCAGTGCTGCTAACACATCCGCTAAACAGTCGATATCACGATAGGGTAGATTGATAAAAACAGAGAGGTTATTGTTAATCACAAAAAACAACAAAACGGATATAAGCGCGATCTTAAACACCGATTTTACGGCTTCGATGGCAGTCCGGGCGGAAAATATTCTTTTTATGCCGCTGAGGGGATTGATTTTTTCCATCTTTGGCAAAATGGATTCAACGGCAAATAACAAACCAAACTGTAGCAGATTTGCCAATAACCCTACCGCGACAATTAAAACGATCAGGGGCAGCATCAGATAGATCGCTTCCATCAACAAAAGCTCAACCAGATCTTTCAAAGCCTCTTCGAAAGGAACTTGATAAAAATGAGTAGGCAGAAGAACCATCTCTTTGAACCGTTCCATTTGATAGGGCCAGGAAAACCCAAAAAAGATAAATATGGCAAATAGCAATAGGGTAGAAACGATTTCCCGGCTTTTGGCCACTTGACCCTTTTTACGGGCGTCTCTTAACCGTTTTGGCGTCGGCTGTTCGGTTTTTTTGCTTTTATCTTCACCCATTGAAATAAATTACTGAAATAGATTACTGAGATTCAAAAAATGACTACCTGCTTGGGTAAACTCAGTTTGAAAAAACTGTACTAAGTGATACGTGTAAAAGATGAGTAAAAAGATACTTATTCCACTTTTAATAGGTAAGGCGACAAAAAACACATTGAGCTCAGGGGCGAAACGACTGATTAAGGCTAATCCCAGTTCTACAAGAAACATGATTAGGATTAGGGGTCCAGCAAGAAACACCGTGAGATACATCAGTGTGTCTAGTTGATTAAGAAAAAATGTGGTTCCATGCTGCTCAAGCCGAGGAAAAAAAGACAGGAGTGGCCAAACTTGGTAGCTCTGATACAACCCTTCTAAAAACAAAAGAAATCCACCACCGATCATAAATAATAGGGTAACCAGTTGGTTAAACAGGGTTCCTAGGGGAGAGGTTTGATCACCCAGGAGAGGCACAAAGGCGCTTGCCATGGTGGCACCTCGTTGCGTATCGATAAAAAAACCAATAGTGCCTGCCGCCCAAAATGGAATTGCGATGAGGTAGCCGATGCATAATCCCAAGAAGATTTCTTTGATAACGATGCCCAGCACTTGCAGTACAGTCAGGGAAAAGTCTGAGAACTCTGTTCCCGCCATAGGTATGAGAATCATGGCCAAACTGATAACCAGCCCACTACGCACTAAACCTGGCAGTACGGCTTTGCTTAAAAAGGGCAAAGCGGTAAAAGCAGCTAATAGCCTGGGAAGGATTAAAGCGAGGGCTAACAGATTGTTTTGCCACTCGATACCAAAGGGTGTCATAGGGAGATGCCAGCAATGCTATTAAATGCTTGTAGCGTGAAATTTTGCATTTCAATCCCAAGCCAGCGGGCCGTTAAGGTTAACGTGACAATGACCGCCACTAACTTAATGCCAAAGGATAGGGTTTGCTCTTGAATTTGGGTGAGCGCTTGAAAGAGCGCAACCAGTAGACCCACGCCGGTTGCCACCAGGATTGTGGGCAGGGACAGCAGAAGCACCAACAGCATGGCCTGTTCAATGTGATAAATAATGTCTTGTTCATTCATAGGGGTTATTGATAACTCAAAACCAATCCGTGAATGAGTCGTGTCCAACCATCCACTAATACAAACAATAAAAGTTTAAAGGGAAGCGAAATAGTCATGGGTGACACCATCATCATACCCATGGCAAGAAGGATATTGGAAATCACTAAGTCGATAACTAGAAAAGGCAAATAAAGCAAAAAACCGATTTCAAAGGCTTCTTTTAACTCGGTTAATGTAAATGCTGGTAGTAGTATCAGCAAACTCTCATCCGTGATGGTTTCTGCATAGTCTGGTGGCCAAAGTTTTTGCGTGGTGCGGGCAAAGAATTTACGCTGGCTCTCTTCTGAATGTTCCAGTAAAAAATAGCGTATAGGTTCAGCGCCTTCCTTAAGCGCTTGTTGAGTAACAGGGTTTTGCAAATCTATTGGGTCAATGGCTAACAACGTTCTTTGCATATCGATGCCCACGGGCGCCATGATATAAATGGAGAGAATAATCGCTAGTCCATTCACTGCCATATTGGGTGGAATCTGCTGAATACCCAACGCATTACGCACTAAAAATATAACCACAACGATTTTTAAAAAAGAACTCACCATGATCGCAATAAAGGGGGCGAGCGCCAGCACGATCATAGTGACCATTAAAATGGAAGGATTAGGCAAGCTATCCATCAAATTTTCCCGAAAGTTCTAAGACTCTCACACCGATGCGGCCATTGACGTCTAGCAAATCGCCCGTACCGATACGGTGTCCATTGGCGCGAATGGTAACGGGCTTTTCTAGGGGTGTATCGAGGGCAAAGGCGTAACCGGGTTGCAAGGTTTTTAATTCACCCAGTGACACTTCCCGTTCACCCACTTCAAAAACAAGATTTATTGGCAAATTATCCATATCAATTAGCTCGGTTTTTTTTTCATCCATTTGAATATCCTTACATCTTTTGTTAATAACAATGCGGTTTTCTTTTACTTGGCCTTCCAGTAAAAAATCTCTAGCAATGGGAATAAAAACGGTATTTTTTTGAATAAGCGGACAGTCATCGAGAAAAATGACATCGCCTACCACAACCTCTTGGAGCGTTGCTGCTGATAATTGCGTAGATCCAATTTCAAAGGAGATTTTTTTCGAGAGTAACGTCCAGTCATGGTTTTTGCGTTTGGGGATTTTCTCGAAAGCTTTAAGGAATAAAGGTATGAGCGGTTGTTTAAAGGAAAGGTAGCCCTCGATAGGGTGGTGATGTCCTTCCCAAGTTAAGGAAAACAAAACAGTGATGTCATCTATTTCACCCTTTTTTTGCTCACCACAGCCAGTAATCTCTATGGAAACTCCTAACATCTTTTCAAAAAGACTGAGTTCATAGTCTAGCGCTGCTTCAATAACGGCAATGTGAAGTTCCGACGGTAAATCCGCAAGATTGTCTTTTGGTAAAAAACGGTTTAATCGATTGCGGAGAAACAGATCGGTTAGAACGATACAACCAGGATGATTCTCAATAACTAGCGGAATGCTTTGCAGAAACCGTTTATCTCGATCCGTTTTTGGAGATAAAAACTCGAGATAGCCATTACGGTTTTTTATCTGGAAACATTGTTTATTGTAACCTTGGCTGAGAGAAATTTGATTGTTTAGCTGAATGCTTTCAAAGGTGTGCTTTTCAAGCATTAAAAGCCTGTGTGTGATGTCATCCATGATATTTGTGCCATTAACTAACGTTGATCCCATTAAATGCTTGCAATATGAAGCCCCTATTTTGAAGCAAAAAAATGATTTAGAAAATACAACATAAGTGCTAGTTATTTAGGATTAATACTTAAGTCGTAGGCTGGGTTATGACTAATAGTGGATTTTTATTTTTATCGATTTTGCTATGTTAGTAACGCGATAAATAAATCGTTTTGAAAACGAGTAATCATTTTAAAAAAATAATCATTTTTCACTGGGATGACTAACCATGACTACGATTAACAATAAATCTGCCCATGTTCATACGCCTTTTAAAACTTGGGAAACTAAAGCAACGCAACAAAACCAGGCAAAACGTTTTGAACAAGCGTTAGATAGAGTCGATCCGGTGTCTATGTACACAGTGCAGGCGGGTGATAATTTAAGTCACATTGCAGCTCGCCATGGCGTGGAACTGAAGCAATTATTGAAAGCCAATCCGCAGATTCGCAATCCAGACCTGATCCACCAAGGGCAGCAAATTAACCTACCGGATCAGGCAAAGCCTTTTGAAAAATCGCCACCTACGGAGGAATCGGCGTCTATGTACACAGTGCAGGCGGGTGATAATTTAAGTCACATTGCAGCTCGCCATGGCGTGGAACTGAAGCAATTATTGAAAGCCAATCCGCAGATTCGCAATCCAGACCTGATCCACCAAGGGCAGCAAATTAACCTACCGGTTTTGGATAAAACTGTGCCTCAGGCAGAACCGGTTGCAAACCCTCAAGTAACCCCTCCGGTGAATGACGATCTCATTTATGGGGATAAGGTCTCTCTAGAGTTTGCCCAAAAAATTGTCGAGATTGCAGAACGGCTTGGTGTAAATCCCAACCATCTAATGGCTGTCATCCACTTCGAAACCGCTGGTACCTTCAGCCCATCCATTCAAAATCCCATGACTCGCGCTACCGGACTTATCCAGTTCCTTCGCGGTACCGCCCAAGAACTTGGCACCACAATCGATGAACTGGCAGAGATGAGTGCAGAACGCCAACTGGACTTCGTTGAAAGTTATTTATCGAAATATGCGGGACGTATGAATAATGTAGAAGATACTTATATGGCGGTGTTTTACCCGATCGCCATGGGCCGACCATCGGACAGCGTTTTGTTTAGTCAAGGTAGCCGTGCCTACCGACAGAATGCCGGGCTTGACCACAATCATGATAATCGAATCACCAAAGCCGAGGCCACTGCGGGTATTCATGAGCGCATCCATCGGGGTCGCTTGGCTAGTAATAATTAAGCGATGCGATGCTAGGAGGCAATAAATCGTGTTAAAACTAATTGCTAGAAAGCGTTATCTTCTTGTTTTTTTGGTGTTCTATCCTGTTTATCTATGGGCTGATCCCCAGCCTACCCCACAAATTTATAGGGGCATTGCTCAAAAACCCACCGCTGCCAGTGTAGCAAAACATCGTCTGAACCAAGACGAGTCAGCCATGGAGGTAGCTTGTTCCCCCGATAGTAGGCAGGCGCTTGCCGTAGGTTTAAAGGGTACGCTACATCTGTGGAACTTTACCAGTGACCAAGTTCAGGTTTCCAAAACGTTTGAGAGGAGTATCCAACATCCTATATTTTTACCGAATAAACAGGCTTTTCTAGTAGCCGGTCCTCATATTTTGGAAATACACTCCCTTATCGACGGTGCAAAACTCAATGCTTTGTCTGAAGTTAAAGATAACTGGTTGTCGTCCGTGGCTGTGTCTCCCGATGCTAGCCTCGTGGCTATTGGGTATGGAGAAGATATCTTGCTTTGGGATACGCAGACAGGCGAAGTGCTGCCCCCTCTAGTGGGTCATGATTTTGGGATTCTGGCAGTAGCCTTTATAGACGATGGCAAGCGATTGGTCTCGGTGGGTTATGATGCAGCGGCGCGGCTTTGGGATGTATCCACAGGAGTTGAGTTAAAGCATTTTGAAGTATACAGCACTCCGCATTCTGCGGTCGCCATTGATCCGAAAACTAACACCATGCTGGTCAGCGGGGGCAGAATGGCTTTTGTTTGTCGATGGCATATCACACGCGGCGAGCAGCTCAACTGTTTAAATGACGTCAATACCCCCCTTTGGGTGAGTACCCTCGCTATAGGGCCGAACGGTCACCAGGCATTATCAGGGGGCCCGCATGATGAAGTGATCTTATGGGATCTGGAAACCGGTCGTGCTGTGCGTCAGTTTAAGGCAAGTGACGGGGTTTATGGCGTGGCTATATGTCCCAATGGTAAATATGGACTCTCGGCCAGTGAAGATGGCGTGATCGATGTCTGGGATTTGCAGACGGAATAAGGATTTTAAGCTGAAAATCTCGTGATTAATTTTTACCGATCAAATAAAAAAAGCCTTAGCAAGAGAATCTGACAATGACGCGTATAACTCACCCCACAAATATTCATTATCGTTACCCACAGCCGCCTACCCACACGTTCACGCCTCAGTCTCAGCCTAACCCCCAAGCCGTCAAGCACCTACAAGCCATCCTGGATGCCCCTAAAGAAACGGCTAGGTTGTCTCAGTCTAGTCAAAAACAGTCCGATGCCCCTTCACTAAACCCCTACCTTACCCAAGCCTACACAGCACTTGTCCAAGCACACCAACAACACTCAGCAAGCCAAGGCCGCCAGGCGTCCCTCGATAGGCTAGCAGAAGGCCGCTTCAGCAAAGCCGACCTCCTGGCTACATT
>CAYRGG010000055.1:0-27749 GCA_964423745.1 uncultured Candidatus Competibacteraceae bacterium
GCTCAGGCGGATCGGGTACTTTATAAAGCCGCAGTACGCCATTTGGTAGAAAATCAACCCAATTTAGTTGTTTTTCAGCAAGCGGTGACGGATCTGGTGGTGGAAGATGACCGAGTGATGGGTGTCGTTACCCAAGCGGGTATCGAGTTCTGTGCTTCTGCCGTAGTATTAACCACGGGCACCTTTCTCGGCGGGCGTATTCACCTAGGCATGGCGAACTATGAAGGAGGGCGTGCCGGTGATCCGCCCGCTAATGCTTTAGCTCGCCGACTTCGGGAACTGCCATTCCGCGTGGGGCGGTTAAAGACGGGTACACCACCCCGGATCGATGGACGCAGTGTGGATTATAGTCAGTTGCTGGAACAGCCCGGCGATAAACCTGCCCCGGTTTTTTCCTATTTAGGCCAAGAAGCCGAGCATCCTCCCCAAGTCTCCTGCTGGATTACCCACACCAACGAAACCACCCACGCTATTATTCGCACGGGTTTAGATCGATCTCCCCTATATCAGGGGGTCATCGAAGGGGTAGGGCCACGCTACTGTCCGTCGGTGGAAGACAAGATCATGCGCTTCGCCGATAAAGCTTCCCATCAGATCTTTTTGGAACCTGAGGGTTTGAATGCAAGCGAACTGTATCCCAACGGCATTTCCACCAGTCTTCCCTTTGATATTCAATTTCAACTGGTACGCTCCATCAAGGGTTTGGAAAAAGCTCATATTACTCGGCCAGGCTATGCCATCGAGTATGATTACTTCGATCCTCGAGACCTCGATTACTCGTTAGAAAACCGCTATCTACGAGGGCTATTTTTTGCAGGCCAAATCAACGGCACCACCGGTTATGAGGAAGCCGCTGCCCAAGGTTTATTGGCCGGTATCAACGCAGCTCTGCAAGTGCAAGGTTTGAACCCTTGGTGGCCACGTCGTGACGAAGCTTATCTCGGCGTACTCATCGATGATTTGATTACCCGCGGCACTACCGAACCTTACCGCATGTTTACTAGCCGTGCTGAGCACCGATTGCTGTTACGGGAGGACAATGCCGATCTGCGGCTCACAGAGGCGGGTCGCCGCCTGGGGGTGGTGGATGACGAGCGTTGGCAGACTTTTACCCGTAAGCGCGAAGCCATCGAGGGGGAGCGGCAGCGTCTAACCGACACCTGGATTCGTCCAAGTCAATTTGATTGCGCTGATATACAGCGGGTGCTAGAGGGCTATCTAGCGCGGGAAACCCGCGCCATCGACCTACTCCGTCGGCCCCAGGTGGATTACGGTTTACTCATGACACTGCCTGGTGTAGGGCCTGGTGTTAGCGATCCAAAAGTCGCTGAACAAGTGGAAATTCAATGCAAATACGCAGGCTATATCGAGCGTCAGCAGGATGAAATTCAACGCCATCTTCGTCATGAAGAGCTACGTTTGCCCATTAATCTCGATTATGGACAAGTGCGGGGTTTATCCACCGAGGTTCGAGAAAAATTGGCGCACCAACGCCCCACCACCCTGGGACAAGCGAGCCGTATTCCGGGAATGACACCGGCGGCGGTTTCCTTATTATTGGTCCATTTAAAACGAAGTCCACAGCAGCGTCGTCGTGCTTGACCTACGCTTTAACTCTGTCCTACTGGTTGCCTGACGTATTATTGTGCTTGCTTCACTGTTACGTCTCAGCCTTGGCATTGAATTGGTATTCTATGGTCTTGGCAGCGTGGTGATAGCCTATTACAGTTATCTTCAACCTTACACGGTCTTTGCCCTCGCTTTAGGAACAGGTCTCGGTATCCGCATACTGTTGGTGATCGTGCTATTTGTTCTCGCTTGGCGTTACCGTTCAAAGCGACCACCGAAAATGCGTATCGGACCGCTTCGATCAATCGTTCTCTTTTTCTCGGAACTCTTGGTGTTTTTGCTTTTGTATGGTGTTTTTCAGCCTTTTGAACGATGGTGGATGCCACGTCCCTCGGCTCGGTCAACGTCAAACCAACTGCCGGTCCTGCTCATTCACGGTTACTCGTGTAACGCAGCGGTTTGGTGGGCTATGCAGCGCTACCTGCGTAGGTACGGTATTGATAATCTATTTACCCTGAATTTAGAGCCGGTTTTTGGCAATATCGACCAATACGCGCAACAGGTTGCGGAACGCGTCACACAGATCAGCATGTTATATGGCGGAGAGCAGGTCATCCTGGTAGGTCATAGTATGGGAGGGTTAGTGGCGCGTAACTATATCCACAGTTATGGTGGTAAACAGCGGGTCGCTAAGCTCATTACCCTGGGTTCACCTCATCGAGGTACCGCTCATGCCCGCTTTGCTTTTGTAGAGAGCGTCAGTGTGCAGCAAATGCGCCCTGGAAGCCTTTGGTTGACCCAATTAAATGCCGCGGAAACCGAACCATCACCGGTACCGATGGTATCGATTTATAGCTATCATGACGATTTAATTGCACCTCAGGAAAGTTCAGCATTGCCCTATGAGCATGTAAAAAACGTACCTCTAGCAGGCATTGGACATCTGCAGATGATGTTTTCTAAACGCTTTGGGGTCGAGGTTTTGCAAGCGATTCAGGAAACGTCTTTAAACCCTATTTCCAGTAAGCAAAACTACCGTCGCTCCAGTTCTGAGCTATAGTTATTCCCTAGTCCGTGTGTTTTGTTCTGTTGGCAATAATCCTTTTGAATTATTTTTTTAACTAGACGAGTTGGCTTATGTCCCATATCAACATCTGCCGAGCCCATAGGTTAAGTCTTGAACAGGCTCGTCAGTCAGCCGAGACCATAGCGATTCAGCTCGACGAGAAGTTTCAGTTGGACTATTACTGGAAGGGGAGCACCCTGTATTTTGAGCGTGCCGGTGTAAACGGTTATATGGATGTAGAACCTACGGAGATTCGTATTCATGCCCGCCTAGGATTTCTCCTAACGCCTTTTAAACCCCGTTTTGAGCAGGCTATCCACAGTTATATGGATAAGCTGCTTGTGGAGAATCAATAGTTGAGGCATTGGATACCTCATTTTTAACAGAATTGACTACGGCCATCCTGGCCGCAGACATTTCTTTCACAAGCTACGCAAACTCTTGTTATGTGTAAGTCTTAATAGAGAAGATTTAGAACCGTACAGCGGTTTTAAATCTTTTTGCGCTTTCTTTTGCTTACCTAAGCGAGTCAAAGCAATACAAAGCCATTAGAACTAGCAAGTAAATACTAAGAGCCTTCGGTGGGCGGCATAATGACCGCATCGATAACGTGAATGACGCCGTTACTGGTCTCAATATCGGTCTGAACTACGTTTGCTTCGTCGATCTTGACGCCTTCGCTGGTGTCGATGGCGACCTCGCTACCTTCCACGGTCTCCGCAGAGGTCAATCCGGCGACGTCGGCGGCCATCACTTTCCCTGGTACAACGTGGTAAGTCAGAACTTTGGTCAGCGCTTCTTTATCGTCTAGCAGCGCGGTAAGAGCCTCAGGAGGTATTTGATCAAACGCTTCGTCAGTGGGGGCAAACACCGTAAACGGGCCTTCACCCTTCAGGGTATCAACCAGACCAGCCGCCTCAACTGCCTTCACCAGTGTGGTAAAGTTTCCTGCATCCACAGCAGTATCAACAATATCTTTTTCTGCTGCGTACACTAGGGAACCCATCAAGGTGGCAGTGCCAAACATAACGGTTAACAGACCAGTTTTTACTTTGTGCATTTAAAATCTCTCTTATTTGTAGTGTAACCATCACAAATATGGTTAAACTGATCTGACCGTATAATTCTACAAAAGTTCTACATTTAGAAAAAAATTGTAGTATTTATCATAATAAAACTATACAAATTTTTGACAATTTGTGTCAGTGCCATCTATAAGCGGGGATCTTACTGAGATTGGCTGAGTGGCCCCCATTGCGCTAATAATTGAGCAATGGGCCGTACCGCCATCCACCATTGGTCTATAGGACGTTGGTAGGTTGGATCGCCCATTTCATAGAGTTTTTTAAGATCATACGTACAGATTTCTCCTTTCTCCAACCCCACAAAGGCCGCATCGGTCTGGGATTGTTTGGCTTTCTCAATCAAAAATTTAATACAATGATTCGCTAACCGAGTAGCTTGAATACGGTCGAAAGGGGTTGGGTCGCCACCTTGCTGAATATGACCTAAAATAGCCTTGCGAACCTCATATAGCTTGGCGCTTTCTTCCTTAAATAAGGCACACATAAAGTTAGTATCGTAGGTTAGATTAGCCACTTCATTGCGAATAAGCAGTCCTAGGCGTTTGCCGTGAAGAAAGCTTTCATTGAGCTGTTCCACGTCCGCCTGTAGATCTTTTAAGGTAATGCCTTCCTCCGGCAAATAAACTCGCTCAGCACCCGTGGCCAGTCCACTCATCAAGGCTAGATAACCACAATAAAGTCCCATCACTTCAATAACAAAAACCCGATTAGCCGCCACGGCGGACTGCTTTATCTTATCCACAGCTTCGACGATAGAATTGAGGGCTGTATCGGTACCTACGCTCAATTCAGAACCGGGTAAATTATTATCGATACTGGCGGGCAGACAAATAATCGGCACTTCAAAAGCCGAATAGTATTCTCGGGCCTGGTAAAGACGGTGGGCAGCCTCATAACCGTTCCAACCGCCGATGACGAGGATGCCTTGGATATCGTGGGTGTTCATGGTGCGGGCGATGGCTTCATAGTCATTGCGCCGGGTAGGAGTTTTGCGAGAGGTGCCTAATTCAGACCCTCCTACGGATACCCAACCAGACACACTGTTCCAATCCATGTTTATAATTTTATCGTTGATCAAGCCGCGCAGACCGTTGCATGAACCCAACATGATATGACCTTGATCCAGACCAAGCCGAACCGCCATGCGGGTGATGGTATTCATGCCGGGCGCTGGCGCATCGGCATTGAGCACCACAAACCGATAACGTTTTTGGCCCGGTTTAGGGGGGTGGGGCAGGGTGCGCGCTAAGGTTCGGAAAATGCGAAAGGATGCCTTAAAGCTTTTGCCCCGCAGAGCCATCGCTTGATCATAATCACTGGCAGCGATAGATTCGGCCACTTTTTGGGTTTTTTCCACACAGTCCATGAGAGAAGATTGCGTGATGCGATTGCCACGCATCCCAATCAACTGAGGTTCCATCTCCGGGGTAGCAGACAATACGTGTTCCACCGCAGCATTGCCCAAGAGCGTACTCATATAACGATCAAAGGCAGTGGGAGGGCCGCCCCGTTGCACATGCCCTAGAATGGTGACACGCACATCCAGCTTCAGGCGTTCCCGTAATACCTGTTCCACATAGGCGCTTTTAATGGGTTGGCCATGGCGATCTCGGGCGCCCTCCGCCAGTATAACGATGCTATCCCGTCGCCCCGCTCGGCGTCCTCCCTCGAGGGCGTTACACATCACCTCTTCCCAATTATCCACATCGGGCGGGTGCTCAGGCACAAAAATCCAATCCGCGGCGGTGGCCAAACCGCCCATAAGGGCTAAATAGCCGCAGTTACGGCCCATGACCTCTACCACAAAGGTTCGTTGATGACTCGCGGCAGTACTGGTAATCATATCGATGGCTTGGGTAATACGATGCAATGCCGTATCGGCGCCGATGGTCATATCGGTGCCAAACATATCGTTGTCGATGGACCCCACCAAACCCACAATCATTAGATTGCCATGGGCGGCTGCCCGGTCGGCGTCAATCTCGCCCCGTTCCACCAGTTCCACCACCAGGCTGGGCCATTCTTGACGGAATAAATTGGCCCCGGTAAGGCTGCCATCACCGCCGATAACCACCAAACGATCGATTTCCCGCTCTAATAGATGACGCGCTGCTTGTAAACGTCCGGCCCGTTCGCGGAAGGCGGGACAGCGAGCCGAGCCGATGATGGTTCCGCCGCGATGCATCATGCCGCCCACATCGTTCCAGGCCATTGCCCGAATGCGATCACCGCCATCCACCATACCCTGGTAGCCTTCGTAAATAGCATACACGGGTACGCCCTTATCAAGAGCACTACGCACGACGGCACGGACCGCGGGGTTCATGCCTGGGGCATCGCCGCCGCTGGTTAAAACCCCTAGACTTCGTTTAGGGTGAATGGACATAAACACGCCTCCCGGTGGTTTTCGGCTCAAGGTTTTATCGTAAGTGTAGATAGGAAAATGTTATTGTTGATAGACAGCTTAAAAAATAGTCATCGATACGCGATTATAAGTATAAGCTGTTTATTGAATATCAAAGGGTCCAGAAACCATTCCAGCTGACCTGAATAACGTGACCCTCTATTATTAAGTCAGCATAAACATACGGGCTATATTGCTAAAAGCAAAGAAACACAACATGAGCGAAAAAATCATCGAAAAAATACAGGCTGCCGAATTCTCTCGAAAAGAGCTAGAAAACCTATATACCAATGCAAAACGTTTGGGACGCGAGGAAATACTCACGGCAGCAAAAAAGGCATTAAAAGAAATGGATGCTAAATTTTATTCCAAACGATTTATAAAGCCCATCAGGGATAAAGTGCAACAGATAACTCAACACATAGCGGATACCAACAACTGGGCAAATTGGGAAAATAACAAAGTAGACAATGGGGTTAAAGCGGGCGGCGCCATGCTCAATGGTGAGGAACTCGCGGAGTTCTATTTTTCATATCGTCATCCCGCCTGGAAAAGTGCTTCCTGTTTAGCGGTTTTTCAACATGATGAAGAAAGTTACCTTATGTACAAGGTAAAACCCCATGATGGAGAACAAGTTATTGTAGAAACCAATGAAGAAGCGATGGCCTTATTCAGTCATGCCATCGAGACCACTTAACCGGGCCCCTTCAGAGGGTTAACCAAAAGCTTCCTAAACTTCTAGGACAAGGTTGCTTTACGAGGCTTGGGAAGCCAAAAAAGTTTCTTGCTGGTTTTCTTGTTTAAATACTTGATTGGTGTGCTGGGGTTTATCTGCAAACCAGCCAGCAACACGGCTGGTTTTTAAGAATCAGTGTGCATATTAGAAAGCTTGGATACAATTTCTAAAAATGTTTACTTTATAGCCAGCATTTGACCTGTAATGTCACTCAGCTGAACCTATAAAGTCAATCAGCAGATGAGGTGAATGAAGAGCTTTCTAGCAAGCAATTTTTATCGTAAACGATAAAAGCTTCTTGCAATAGGCTTAGGAGAGCGGCTTTAGAGATAGGTTTTTCCACAAACTTATGAATAGCCCCGTCATTGATCGCATCGATTAAAATGTGTTTATCACTGCCACCACTCAGTAGAATACGCACAATGTTAGGGTAAAGCTGGCGTATCCGTCGCAATAGTTCAGGGCCTGTCATATCTGGCATAGCATGATCCGAGATCACGACGCCGGTCGAGTAAGTGGCTAAAAATTCAAGCGCTTGGTTAGCATTGATGGCAACCAGCACACGATAGCCTTGAGTCTCAAAAAGTTTTTGCAGGTCTTTCGTTAAATTGATGTCTCCATCCACCAACAACACGGTGCGATGGTCTTTTTTGTGGATGTCATCAGCTTCTCTTTGTCTTCGCCGAGGCTTCTGAAGCAAAGTAGCCAGTTCTTGGGGTGGTAATGGATGGCTGATATAGTATCCCTGTATCTCATCGCATAGTTTGCTCCGCAAGAATGCCTCTTGAGAGTGGGTTTCCACGCCTTCGGCTACCACCCTTAACTTCAAACTGTGGGCCATGGACACCACCGCTAGGGCAATAGCCGCGTTATTGGGATCGGAAGTGATATCCTGCACGAAGGAGCCATCGATCTTCAATTGGTCGAGGGGAAATCGTCTCAGATAACTGAGACTGGAATAGCCGGTGCCAAAATCATCGATGGCGAGCCGTACCCCCATGGCTTTGAGGGTATCCATGGTTTCAATGGCCTGCTCCACATCTTGCATCAACAAACTTTCAGTTAATTCTAGTTCCAAGTAAGAAGCGGTTAGCCCCGTTTCCGCTAGGCTCTGGCGTACTAAATGTACTAGACCCGGTTGCATAAACTGACGTACAGATAGGTTGACCGCTACCCGTATTGGTTTTAACCCTTGGCTTTGCCAAGCTTTTGCCTGGGCACAAGCGGTTTTGAGCACCCAGGCGCCAATAGGGATAATCAATCCAGTTTCTTCGGCCAAGGGAATAAAATCAGCCGGTGATACGGAACCTAACTCCGAGTTTTGCCAGCGCAACAAAGCTTCTACCCCCACAATGGCGCCACTTCGTAGGTCAAGTTGTGGCTGGTAATGGAGTGAAAACTCGTTCCTCTCCAAAGCAAAGCGCAGAGCGTTCTCTAATGCTAGCCGCTCCCGGGCTGCTTTATTCATCGAGTCGTCGTAAAATTGATAGGCGTTTTTTCCCGAGCGTTTCGCGTGATACATGGCTGTGTCGGCATTTTTAAACAGCGTATCCACTTCCTCGCCATCGTGGGGAAATACAGCAATACCGATACTGGGCGTCACAAAGACGTTATGCCCGGCCAAGGTTAGTGGTTCTCTCAGCGTCTCCAGAATACGCCGGGCAACCACGGCGGCATCTTCGGCATGGTTGATTTCAGCCAGCATCACCATAAATTCGTCACCCCCCAAACGCGCTACTTCATGGCCGCTACTGTGCATATTGGTGCGGGTTACGCCATCGGCGTCCCGCAGCGTCGTCCGCAGCCGATCTGCGACGGATTTGAGGAGTAAATCACCCACATTGTGGCCTAGGGTGTCATTAATGCGTTTAAAATCGTCTAAATCCAAAAACAACACAGCCATTTGCCGACTATAACGTTTAGCGAGGGTAAAGGCTTGGGTGACTCGTTCACGAAAAGACCGCCGATTTGCCAAACCGGTCAGACTATCAAAATAGGCCAAATGACGGATTTGCTCTTCAGCCTGCTTACGTTCGGTGACGTCCTGCAGGGTACCCAATAAGCGCACTGCCCGTCCCTGTTCGTCGCAAACGGCTTCGGTATATTCAGAGATAACCCGTTCTATCCCGTCGGCGCGCAGGATATGAAAGGTGATATCGTTTGATTGGCCCGTTTTTAAAGTTTCCACCAGCTTTGCTTTGACGATAGCTCTATCTTTGCTATGCACCATTTGTAGAAACGCCATCAAGTTCATGGGTAAGGAACCGGGCGCTACCCCTAGAATGTGGTAAATCTCTTCGCTCCACTGTACATGATTGGTTTCCAGATGCCATTCCCAATTGCCCAGTTGAGCCAAGCGTTGGGCGTATGCCAGACTAGCCTTGCTTCTCGCCAGTTCATCCATGAGTTCGCTAGTGCGCAACATGTAGCGCACCCGATGGCCAAGAATCGTCCAATTAACGGGTTTATTGGTAAAATCCGTGGCGCCGGCCTCATAAGCGCATTCAATGGAATGCACGTCTTCTAACCCTGTTACCATCAATATGGGTACCGTCTTGCCATAGGGCAGGGCTCGCAGGCGGGCACAAGTTTGATAGCCGTCTAGATTAGGCATCTCCACATCCAATAACACCAAATCTGGCCGTGTCTGTTCGAATACAGCCAGTGCTTCCAGCCCATCTTCAGCATCCTCGACCGTAAAACCAGCAATTTCAAGGGACTCCCGTGCTAGCAATCGGATAGTAACATCGTCATCCACCACAAGTACTTTAGGATTTCGATGATTTCTAGAGCTTATGGTCATTAAGTGCATGGTTAAGCTTCTTAATTTTTCCAGGTTCTATTTATTGTGGGGTTCCTGACGTCTTTAAGCATTATCCCATTGACCGTAAACCATCACATGAGTTGAGCGCTTCGATGGATTGTGTCATATATCCCATAAGAAAATAATATAAGCTAACTCTAATTAATAAATAGAAGCCTGTTGAATGTTTTTTCTTAAAAATTAAGAGATCACTTGAAAGGGATCAATTCTAACTAAAATTTTATTTGCCTATTGTAAACCCATGGTTAAACTGTCGTTATGCATCTGCAATTTACCAAAATGCACGGTTTGGGCAATGACTTTGTCATTATCGACGGTATTGCGCAACGGATAGATATCCCGCCTAAAACGATTCGTTTTATCGCTGACCGTCATTTCGGTATAGGCTGTGATCAAATTTTGCTGGTGGAAGCTTCAGACACGGCAAACGTCGATTTTCGTTATCGAATTTTCAATGCTGACGGCAATGAAGTGGCGCAATGTGGCAACGGCGCACGCTGTTTTGCCCGTTTTGTTCGCGATGAAGGCTTAACTGATAAAGACCAAATTTATGTAGAAACAGCCGCCGGTTTGATGGTGCTTTACTTAGAACCAGACGGTCAGGTCACTGTAGATATGGGTAAACCCCGTTGGCGTCCTGCAGAAATCCCTTTCCTCGCTGAAGCGCAAAGTGTTTGTTATCCTATAACCGTAGCCGATCAGGTGATGAAAATCGGTGTTGTTTCCATGGGCAACCCCCATGCGGCACTGTGGGTAAGGGAGGTGGACACGGCGCCGGTCAAAAAAGTGGGTATGCTTTTGGGGCAACACGAACGGTTTCCTGAGGGTGTCAATGTCGAATTCATAGAGATGATCAGTTCTGACCAAATTCGGTTACGGGTGTTTGAACGTGGTGTGGGTGAAACCCTCGCCTGTGGTAGCGGCGCCTGTGCGGCGGTAGTGATCGGGCGTTATCAGGGTCTTTTATCTGAAAAAGTAGAGGTAACATTACCGGGTGGTAAGCTAAAAGTATGCTGGCCAGGGGAGAATGCCGCCGTCACCTTGACTGGCCCTGCAACCCATGTATTTAAAGGGTGTATTACGTTATGAGTGAAGAAGAAAAAACAAACAACAAAAAACCACAATCAACCCATCAACAACTCTGTGATGCAGAGCAACCCATCGTGACTTATTTGTGCGCCCATCCAGAATTCTTTAATCGCCATCTGGATTTGTTGGAAACCCTGCGTATACCACACCCTTGTGGACCTGCTGTATCGTTGCTAGAGCGTCAGCTGCTGCGAACTCGAGAGTGTAATACGCAGTTACAAAAAAAATTAACCGAACTGGTGGAAGTGGCTCAAGAAAATGGCTATTTGATAAGCCGTATGCAGCGTCTTACCTTAATGTTAATCACGCATCGAGAATTAAACAGTATGCTGCAGGGGATCAAAACCATCTTACAGGATGAATTTAACGCAGATTTTGTGACGTTAAAGGTAACCACTCAAGCGGCTGTGTTGATGGAAGAAACCTTCCTATCAGCAAGTCACCAAGCGCTATTTGAATCCGTACTCCATTCCGGACGCCCGCAATGTGGTCAGTTTAACGAGGAACAAATAACCAGTTTATTTGCTGAGGCGGCCGGTGCATCCATGGGTTCAGTGGCTTTAATACCCCTACGCGGGACAGGTTGGTGCGGCCTTTTAGGCATCGGTAGCCAAGATAAACAACGTTTTCATCCTGATATGGGTATGCTTTTTTTGAAAATTATGGGAGAGCTGATCAGTCAAGCCATTGAGACTAACCTTTCTTCGGTTACGCCGTCAAACACGGATTTAGCGCCCTCTGCCGTCTCGCAAGAGAAGGAATAAAAGTGGCTGATTTTAGCGCTTTATTGGAGGTGTACGTTACTCATCTTAGTCAAGAGCGTTGTTTAGCTAAGCTCACTGTCACCCATTATCGCCGCGACTTAAAAACCTTTGCAGAGTTTTGTCAAAAACAAGGATTAGTGCATTGGCAACAAATAACGGTAAAGCATATTCGTGCTTTTGTGGCTGAACGCCACCGCCAGGGTCTGGGTGGGCGTAGTTTGCAGCGTTATCTATCTGCCATGCGGGGGTTTTTTGATTTTTTAGTCCGCGAAGACCGGCT
Organism: uncultured Candidatus Competibacteraceae bacterium; assembly: GCA_964423745.1. Classification (GTDB taxonomy): domain Bacteria; phylum Pseudomonadota; class Gammaproteobacteria; order Competibacterales; family Competibacteraceae; genus CAYRGG01. The sequence continues at coordinate 11,818 of CAYRGG010000055.1, forward strand.
AGCAGCCAACCCGGCAAAACTCATCCGTGCGCCAAAAAGTCCTCGCAAACTACCGGTCGCCTTAGATGTCGACCAGACCATGCAGTTATTAAATCAGACCCCCAAGGATAGTCTTGAAATACGCGATCACGCCATGTGGGAGCTGTTATATTCGGCAGGCTTACGGGTTGCTGAACTGGTTTCGTTACGATTAGAAGATTTGGATCTGAGGGATAGGAGCGTGCGGGTGAAAGGTAAGGGGGACAAAACCCGTTTATTACCGGTGGGGCGACAGGCGTGCGAGAGTTTGCGGCGCTGGCTAACCCAGCGTAGTCAGTTGGCAAAACTGGATGAAAATAGGGTGTTTGTTAATCGATTTGGTCGCGGTTTAACGGCCAGAGCGGTACAACAACGTCTCACCCGTTGGGCGCTACGTTATGGAGCCGGTTATCCTGTGCATCCTCACCTGTTGCGCCATGCCTTTGCAAGTCATCTGTTGGAATCCAGCGGTGATCTGCGGGCAGTGCAAGAACTGTTGGGCCACGCCGATATTCGTACTACCCAGATCTACACGCACCTGGATTTTCAACATCTGGCGGATGTGTATGATGCTGCCCATCCTCGGGCAAAAAGAAAATGATAGAACTTGTAGGGTAGGCAACTTGTTGCACGCGCGGGAAAGCTAAGTTTAGCGTTTTAAACGGGCAAAAGCTTCAGCCATCGCGGTCGAGGGAGCTGGTTTTTTAGATGCTTTGTCATTCCGCGGTGAAGGTTTTGAAGACTGTTTGCTGCGTTTTTCAGAAACAGAAGATGAATTGATTTTTACCTCTGTCTCATCATGCAGACGCATGGACAACCCGACACGTCTGCGCTTTTCGTCCACGGAAAGCACTTTTACTTTCACCACATCGCCGGTTTTTACTATGGTGCGCGGATCTTTGACAAAGGTGTTCGCCAGGGCTGAAATATGCACTAAACCATCTTGATGCACACCGATGTCTACAAATGCACCAAAGTTGGTGACATTGGTGACTACGCCTTCTAAGGTAAGGCCGGGCTTAAGATCGCCTATGGATTCGATACCCTCTTTAAACAAAGCAGTTTTTAAGGCAGGTCGAGGATCGCGGCCAGGTTTTTCCAGCTCACCCAAAATATCTTTGACGGTGGGTTCCCCAAACCGCTCATCGGTAAAATCAGTCGGTACGAGACTTTGCAAGAACGCCGTGTCCCCGATGATATTGACGATGGATCGCTTGCTCTCACGCAAAATGCGCTCCACCACAGGGTAGGCTTCCGGGTGAACAGCCGAAGCATCCAAGGGATTATCGCCGTCCACGATACGCAAAAAGCCTGCCGCCTGCTCAAACGCCTTTGGTCCAAGCCTTGGTACTTTTTTTAATTGGGTGCGATTCTGAAAACGACCGTGTTCTTGCCGGTAATGCACGATATTGCTAGCCACTGTCTCGTTTAAACCCGCCACTTGAGTCAGCAAGGGTACTGATGCGGTGTTCACCACCACACCAACAGCGTTAACGCAGTCCTCCACCACCGCATCGAGCTTTCGGGACAAACGAAGCTGATTCACATCGTGCTGATACTGTCCCACGCCAATCGCTTTTGGCTCGATCTTCACCAATTCAGCCAGTGGATCTTGCAAGCGCCGGGCGATGGAAACCGCGCCCCGCAAAGAAACATCCAATTCAGGGAACTCCTTGGCGGCGAACTCCGATGCAGAATACACCGAGGCCCCCGCCTCGCTCACCACCACACTGGTTAATCCCAGTTTCGGATATGTTTTAATCAATTCTTTGACTAACTTGTCGGTTTCTCGGGAAGCGGTGCCATTACCAATGCTCACTAAGGTTACGCCATGACGCTGCACCAAGTCAGCGAGAGTGGCCATGGAGGCTGCCCATTGGTTTTTTGGCGCATGAGGATAAATAGTGGTATGAGCGACCAATTTACCGGTATCGTCGATGACCACCACTTTCACACCGGTACGCAAACCAGGGTCAAGCCCCATGGTCACTCGCGGCCCAGCCGGGGCTGCTAGGAGAAGATCTTTTAAGTTTTCGCCAAACACCCGGATGGCTTCTTCCTCGGCCTGTTCCCGTAGCCGCATGTTTAATTCGGTTTCAATATGAATGGATACCTTAGCCCGCCACGCCCAATGCACACTTTCCATAAGCCATCCATCGCCCACTCGCCCTTGGTCAGCAATACCAAAATAGTGAGCAATAGCTGCTTCGCATCGACCAAGTTGTTGAGGATCCTGCAAATCATCTTGTCCCGGTACGTGCAGTTTTAATCGCAACACGCCCTCTGTGCGGCCCCGGAACAGGGCTAAGGCGCGATGGGAAGGAATCTTTTGAAGCGCTTCTGAAAAACTAAAATAATCGGAAAATTTAGCGCCATTTTCTTGCTGTCCTTCGATCACCGTGGCGGTCAATAAACCATGTTGCCAAACGGTTTCCCGCAACTCGCCCACCAAATCGGCTTGTTCAGCCACCCGTTCCATAAAGATCTGGCGTGCGCCCTCTAAGACAGCTTTACTGTCGGTAAAACCAGTCTCGGGGTTGAGATAATTTTGGGCTAGGGGTTCAGGTTTTTGCAAAGGATCTTCCAATAATCGATCCAGCAACGGTTCGATGCCGGCTTCCCGAGCGATTTGAGCCTTGCTACGGCGTTTTGGCTTAAAGGGCAGGTAAAGGTCTTCTAGACGGGTTTTGGTGTCTGCGGCGAGAATCGCTTCTTTGAGGTCCGGCGTGAGCTTTTCTTGCTCCTCAATGCTTTTTAAAATGGTGGCGCGGCGGTCCTCCAGCTCGCGCAAATAGGTCAAGCGCTCTTCCAGAGTGCGTAACTGGGTATCGTCTAACCCCCCTGTCACTTCTTTCCGGTAGCGAGCCACAAAAGGAACGCTGGCGCCTTCGTCTAGCAACTTCACGGCGGCTTCAACTTGAGCTGGACGTACGCCAAGCACAGCGGCGATTTGATGGGAAATCTTCATGGGCTGACCGAATCCTTCAATAGAAGAAGTAATTCCATTAAATTCTTATTAGAATTTTTCTTTAACTCAACACGGTTTTTAACCAACTGCCTATGGCCTGGATTTCCTCTAAATTGACTTCATGCCCTATGGGATATTCATGTTTGTCAAGAGAATACCCAAGCTCAGTCAGTTTATCCTTAGTGGCTCGCCCATATTGGATGGGAATTACCGGATCAAAGGTGCCATGGGCAATAAAAATGGGAATATCCTGGTTAGCCGGGTGGCGTTCTTCCGCGAGGCTATCAGCCAAGGGAATATAACAGGACAAGGCAAGGATACCCGCTAACTTCTCTGGATAGCGTAACCCGGTATGTAACGCCATGGCGCCACCTTGGGAAAAACCTGCCAGTACCATGCGTTCAGTCGCTATCCCTCGGTTGCGTTCCCGTTCAATCAGCCCCAAGATGAGTTTTTCTGATGCCCGGACACCGTTGGCGTCCTCCGTGCGGGGGATATCCATACCCAAAATATCGTACCAGGCGCGCATCTCCATACCACCGTTCACGGTGACCGGTTGTATGGGGGCGTTGGGGAAGACGAAGCGCACTCCCAGTTCTGAGGGTATTTTTAAGTGCGGAACGATGGGTTCAAAGTCCCGGGCGTCGGCGCCAAGACCGTGCATCCAAATAATGGCGGAACGGGCCGTTCCGGTAGGTTCAATATCAAGGGTCGTGAGTTCTTCGTTACGCATGGGTTTTGAGGGCCTCGAAGCAGGTTTGTTGGCTATGCTGTCAGATTTTTCGTCATTGTCAACTCGCCCAGTGCGTTGCGCATTGACCGCGCTGGGGAGTAATACACCAGGCAAACCGTTTGCAGCGAGCAACAAAAGGCTTTGTAATAGATGCCTGCGGTTTATACTCATGGGTAATTTCTCTGTTCTATATTGTTGCGAGCACAATCCATGCACATGCGTTTTTTATACAGACTGCTAAGTTTTTTTATGGTTCTCCTGCTGGTAGTCCTATTGGGAGGATGTGGCCAACAGGGTGATCTTTTTCTAGCCCCAGAAGGTGACGAGGAAGAAGAATTGGAAGAATCGGACGATGAGTTTTAATAAGCCATGGATCATTTTCACTATCGTGATGGCCAACTCTTTGCTGAAGAGGTAGCGGTAAGCGACATCGCCGCCGCTTACGGCACCCCTTGTTACGTCTACTCCCGAGCCACCATCGAGCGCCACTGGCGGGTGTATGACGAAGCCTTTGCATCCCATCCTCATTTGGTTTGTTATGCCGTCAAAGCCAATAGTAATCTGGCGGTGCTCAACTTGTTAGCGCGTTTGGATTCAGGTTTTGACATCGTCTCCCTAGGAGAGTTAGAGCGGGTATTAGCAGCGGGGGGTGATCCTGCCAAGGTGGTTTTTTCCGGGGTTGCCAAACGGGCCGACGAAATAGCTAGGGCATTAGCTATAGGTATTTGTTGCTTTAATGTGGAATCCGAAGCGGAATTGCGTTTGATCGACCAAGTGGCCGACGAGCTGGGTAAACGCGCCCCCATTGCCCTGCGGGTGAACCCGGATGTGGATGCGGTAACCCATCCCTATATTTCCACCGGTTTAAAAGACAATAAGTTCGGTATTGATATTAAACAGGCACCGAAAATCTACAAACTAGCGGCACAGTTACCCCATGTGCAGGTTCTGGGGGTAGCGTGTCATATCGGTTCCCAGCTAACCCATATTGAACCCATGGTGGACGCCTTGGAGCGGGTGCTAAAGCTCGTCGAACATTTGCAAGACCAGGGTATTCCTATTCAAGAGCTAGACATCGGCGGTGGGTTAGGCATTCGCTATCAGGACGAAACACCACCTCTGCCTGCCGAGCAAGCCAAAGCCTTGCTAGCAAAACTGGAGGGGTTGCCCTATAAAGTGCTATTGGAACCGGGTAGGGCCATTGTCGGCAATGCGGGTATTTTATTGACTAAGGTGGAATTGCTCAAACTGAGTGAGCACAAAAATTTTGCTGTGGTGGATGCGGCCATGAATGATTTGTTGCGCCCGGCGCTGTATTCGGCTTGGCAGGCCATTGTCCCTGTGGCGACAGACCCGGATGCGCCAACTCGCACTTACGACGTGGTCGGTCCTGTTTGTGAAACGGGTGATTTCCTAGGCAAAAACCGTGATCTAAATATCCAAGTGGGGGATTTGCTGGCGGTGCGTTCAGCAGGAGCCTACGGTTTTGTCATGAGTTCAAATTACAACACACGACCACGAGCTGCCGAAGTGATGGTAGACGGAGATCAGTTTTACCTTATTCGCCCTCGGGAAACCTTGGCGGATTTATATGCTAGTGAGTCCCTGTTGCCATGAAATTAGGAAAAGCCAGTAACAGAATATCCAGCGATATCGGCTGTCTAGATACCGAGGAGATGCCTGCCGCTCTTATCTCCACTAAGGGGTTTCATTGTAAAGTATGGCAAAGCGCTATGGTGATTGCGCAAAACAGCCATAAAAAAATGTTGGATTTTGTGGTTAAGAAATATCGTAATCCCTGTCCTTTTCCAGAAGTAGCTATCCTCAACAAAGACTATCAATTATTAAAAACTACATTGGGCGATATGATTCCTTCTACCTTGTTTGTGGCGACCATGGTGGATGGTATGGAAAGCGTTATTGCCCTCTCTGAAACGGTTTATCCCTGGTTTAATCTTGCTAATCCCGCCACTGAAGAGGAAGCCATCCCGCTGCTGAAAAAACTGCCCAAGGCGCGTGATGAGTTAGCGCAGTTTGTGGCAGCGGCTAGCCAATGGTATGCCCAAGACAGCAAAGTGATTGACCTTTACGGTCTAGATAATTTGGTGTTGGATAGAAATCGTGACATACGTTTTATCGATAGTTTTAGTGTTTTCTTCCATGAAGATCTCCTGTACATGGTGGATGAGGTGGACGATATGCTAGAGGAACGCATAAAGATATCGCTGAAACGGAAGAGTTACTTGGAGTATCTATTGGAAGAAACTAACCGTAGTCAATAATAAACGGCAAGCTAGGTGACAACCGCTACTACCCTCCATAGGAACTAGATTCAGGCAATCTCTGCCGGAATGACGGGTGAGGGGTTAAGAAATTAAAACATTTCTATTTTTAATCACAACCTTTCTAGCAAATGTAGTCTAAATTGAAATGTCTCTAGCCATATTCCGCTATTGTAAGCTTGTCTAAATCAAGCAAGGTAGACGCCTTAGCTTAAATCGGGCCTGTTGTGACTTGAGAGGTTTTTTAATATGCCAATTAACGCGCGTTACTATGCCTTTAAATTGGGAGACCAAGAAATCTTAACATGGCCTGATCACATCGCCATTGAGCTTTTTAATAGTCAACCCGTCATGGGTCTTGTGCGCTTTCGAGATGGCGATGCCTATCATCCTCGTTTGCTAAACCATGTTTCGGAATTGCAGACTGACGGAGAATTTACCCAACCAGTAGAAGGAGGGGCTAGCAAAGTTGATGATCTGCAAGATTGGGATATTCCTGAGGCTGATCTCATTACCATGAGAGCCACCAAACTCTGTGGCGATATGATGCACTCCGATAAAATTCGCATGACCTCTGCCTATGGACTGATTCTCCGACAGGGAGATTACCTGCCGCCTCAAGTGCCCGATAACGCCGTCGCTTCTGTTTGTTACGTGCTTGATCCCGGCGAGGCAGATCCTACCAACGGCAGCAGCGGCAAACTCAGCTTTACCCATCGTCATCTTCCCGGTTACACTGGGCAACCGCCTGATCCTGTGACAGCAGGTATGATGATCGCTTTTCCAGCGGATATGTTAAGCGCTGCTTTACCTTACACAGGTGGTCGTCAGCGGATATTGCTCTATTGGCATTTTATTGGCGGTTGATTAGGTAAAGGTAGATGCTAAAGGTAGCTTACAATGGTAATGCGTATAAAAAAACGTTGTACTATCCCTAGCATATTAGATTGTCCCCTGTGATTTGCATTGGTATTGGCTAATACGTGCAGATTTAAATGTTGAAAAAACCTTTTAAATCTACTAGCGCAAAATGCTGTCCCACTGCCAGGTAAGATCACGGATGAGCATACTGGTCTCCCGGTTCGTTAGATGTAGCGTCATAAAACTTACCGATGATCGGTAAGTCGCTATCGATTAATTTGTGCGGTTTATTATTCGGTAGTGCTGGTTATTTGCCGCACGTTAATCGAGAAAAGCGAATGAATATTTATGTGGGAAACTTATCTTACGACATCACAGAAGATAAGCTGAAAGAAGTTTTTGGAGAATATGGCAATGTGGCTGGTGTTAATTTGATTAAGGATAGATACACCGGACAGTCTAAAGGATTTGCTTTTGTCGAAATGGAACGACAATTCGACGCTGAAGAAGCCATCAAAAAACTAAACGGCAGTCTCGTCAGTGGGAGAAGCCTCAAAGTAAATTTAGCCCGTTCCAAAAACGAACGATCCAAATCTAAATCAAGGGGTTGGTGAGATTGATAAACTATGGTAGGCAGTATTAAAAGGATAACCTAATTTTATTGTTCTCGAGTAGTCATATAGAAATTCAAAACTTTTACAAGGCTGGCGATATTCTGTCCACTGAGACAGATTTGGCCCAGCGATTCAACGTAAATCGTCACGTTTTGTGCCGAGCGGTGGACGAGCTGGTATCCGATGGATTTGTTGTACGCCGTCATGGAAAAGGGATTTTCGTGCTTGCGCCAACCATCGACCATGCGATTACCCCATGCACCCGCTTTACCGAAACCCTCGAAGCCCCGAATTTAACTACCTAAAGCCGCGTGATTCGAAAACAGCTTTTAACTTTTCCGTGGCGATGCTGATTGCCGAAGGTGTTAATCCTGTGAAATTGAGGAGTGCTTGCTGCGTACTCAGTCTCTGGACAGAGAAATCGATCATCCGAAACTTGTGCGGATCAATAATGACGGTGAACTGGCCGATGCCGGTAATCGGCTGCTTGAGCTGATCCTGGCCGAGTACCCGCAGCCATGCACTTGACGCTCCTGGGAACCGGCAATGCGGCGGGTATGCCCCTCTACGGCTGTGACTGCGAGTATTGCGTGCTTGCCCAAACCCAGCATAGATTGCGTCGCACCGCCTGCAGTGCATTACTCAAAGCGGGCAATCGGCAGTATCTTTTGGATGGGGGGCAGGTCAATCTAGCCGAACGTTTTCCGGCGGGTTCTTTAAATGGCCTATTTCTCACCCATTTCCATCCCGACCATGTACAAGGCTTGTTTCACTTCCGTTGGGGTACTGGGCTGAAAATTCCCGTTTTTATCCCACCTGACTCCCAGGGTTGTGCTGACCTGTATAAATATCCTGGCATCTTGGAATTTCTTCCCCAGCAAGCATTCAATCCCTTCAGTCTTGGCAATCTGACCATTACACCCTTGCCCCTGATCCATTCCAAACCTACCTTTGGCTATGTGTTTGAATGTGGCCTCGAAAGAATTGCCTATCTCACGGATACCAAGGGCCTGCCAGAGGCCACGGAAGTATTTTTGGCCGACAAGCCACTGGATCTGCTGGTTGTCGATTGTAGTTTTGTTCCAGGCAGTACCCAAAAGGGCCACAACAATCTCGATGATGTCTTGCAGATCGATGGGCGCCTTCGACCTCGGCGGTTAGTGTTGACCCACATCGGCCATGACATGGATATCTGGTTGAAACAGCAACAATCCCAACTGCCGTCGCATATCATTGTTGGCCACGATGACATGGTGGCTTTTCCGTGCGCTTAGCGACTAAGTGATGTCAATAAAGCATTGAATTGGTTGGAAAGCCAAAGCCAACTCCCTCTACTCTGGCAAAACTTGCTTGCATACCTCTACAATATTCTGCTGTCCAACCATGTGTTTTAGAATTGCCTAAACAATCTGTTGCTGGAGTTAATAAACTAATGCCCACTCAGCCGAACCAAGACTTGGAAACGTTTCCCAATCCTACCCCCAATCGCGACTACACTATTCGGATGCGTGTGCCCGAATTCACCTGTTTGTGTCCAAAAACCGGCCAACCGGATTTCGCAACACTGCATATCGAATATGTACCGGATACAATATGTATCGAACTCAAATCTTTAAAGCTTTATATGTGGTCTTATCGGGATCAAGGTGCCTTCCATGAGGCTATAACTAATCAGCTCTTGGATGATCTTGTTAATACCTGTCAGCCCCGTTTCATGCGCATTGCGGCAGAGTTTTATGTGCGTGGCGGTATCTACACCACGGTAATCGCGGAACATCGCCAGCCCGCCTGGGAACCGCCTGTCCTGGTTACGCTACCATAGCGGAGCGTCGGTATTATGAAAAACGGCTTTCTCGTAGGCGCACACTATTTGTTTGTGGGACTACGTTGGCTTCCCCGGGATCGCATAAGGAGCTTTGTGTTAATACCTTTATTAGTGAATACCCTTTTGTTTGGCGCAGCCTTTTGGTGGGGCATCAAAGAGTTCGACGCTGTACTTGATAGATTGTTAGGGTATTTGCCAGTTTGGCTCGATTGGTTGCGCTGGTTGTTGTGGCCCTTATTTTCCGTAACTGTTTTGATAGTGTCGTTTTATACCTTTACTTTAGTAGCAAATCTAATCGCCTCACCCTTTAATGGGTTGCTGGCGGAACGAGTGGAGGCGATAACAAAACCAGATGTCATACGGCCTCCCCAACGGCCTCTGTGGCAAGAGATTGCCTTGGCTCCCATCACCGAACTCAAAAAATTTGCTTACTTTTTGTTATGGGCAATACCTCTTTTGCTGTTGTTTTTAATTCCTGGCATTAATACCCTAGCGCCTTTTATTTGGTTAGCCTTCGGCGCGTGGTTATTAGCCCTTCAATATATGGATTATCCCATGGGTAATCATGGTATTTTGTTTCGGGAACAGCGTGGACGTCTTAAACAACAGCGCATGTTAGTCATGGGTTTTGGTAGTGCCGTCATGTTACTGACCTTGGTACCCGTAGTGAATTTTTTGATAATGCCAGCAGCGGTGATCGGCGCCACATTAATGTGGGTGGAGCAGTTTGATCAAAATGATTTAACAAATACATAAAATGCAATAAGGCAACAAAACCACTCCATCTATAGCACCTTATGACAAAAATAATTCACTTAATGGGAGTCTCACTTCGGGGATTGCTTGTGCAGCAACGGTACCACGTTCGACTCGTTGGACATTTTGATATCGCTGTTCCTCGGAATGCGGTTGACGGTAGAGCTCAACACAACGCTCCGGCACATTGATGAGCCATACCTCGCCAATACCGTGTACCGCATAGTGTGGAAGTTTCGTGTCTCGGTCATAACCCAAGGTGCTATCCGAAACTTCGATGATCAAAAGCACATCCCTTGGCAGCGGATGGGCATGGAAATAGCGCCGATTCCGCACGATGGTGGCATCGGGATAAACCTCACCGTAACGGTCTAGATGCACGGGGTTTTGAATGGTGACGAGTTTATCGTCGCCCAGGTGACGAGCAAAAATTCGAGTAATGTAATTCACAATGTCGGCATGTTTGGGCCCAATCGGCGGCATTGCTATGAGTTCCCCATCGATGAGCTCTACCCGCTCATTTTTACCCAAGATCCCAGTTTCAGCCATGCGCTGAAAGTCCTTAACCGTCAGACGCCGGCGCACTGGTGCTTGGTGGTTTTCAGCAATCGTAGCACTCATAGTCTCTTTCCCAAAATCTCGGTTTTATTGACATTAGCAAAATCACGCCTCGATGCACAATAGACTTGTCTTAACCTTATCCTTTAGTCAAAGCCCGCTGCAATCGCTCCACGCCCTCTTTAAGATTTTCTAACGAGGTGGTGTAGGCAAAACGAACATGCTGATTTGCTTTGTAGTGACCAAAGTCAAGGCCCGGTGTGATGGCCACTCCTGCCTTTTCCAATAAGCTCATGGCAAACTGGTAGCTGTCGTCGGTGAAACGGCTACAGTCGGCATAAAGATAAAAGGCACCCGCCGGGGCAACGGGTATATGGAAGCCCAGTTCTCGCAATGCCGGTAGCAGGAAATCCCGCCGCATCTGAAATTCCTGGCGGCGCGCTTCGAAAATATCCATAGCCTCCGACGAAAATGCCGCCAAAGCAGCATATTGTGCCGGGGTGGAGGGGGATAAAAACAAATTCTGGGCAAGTTTTTCCGCATCCCGAACGTATTCTTCCGGCGCTACTAACCAACCCAAGCGCCAGCCTGTCATACCAAAATATTTAGAGAAGCTGTTGACTACAAACACCTGATCCGACAGGGCTAGCGCTGTGGTGGCAGGATCTCCGTAGGTTAGCCCATGGTAGATTTCATCTACAATCAGACGTCCGCTTTCGGCTACCTCTAGAATATCCGCCACCGTTTCTTGGGAAATGAGGGTGCCAGTGGGGTTGGCGGGAGACGCTAAAAAGACCGCTGTGGTGGATTCCTGCCAATGATTTTTAACGAGTTGTGCGTTAAGTTGATAATTATCTTCAGGATTCACCGCAATGCCTATCGGCTCACCCTCCACTAGGTGTACAAAATGGCGATTACAAGGATAACCGGGATCCGCCATCAACACCCGATCACCGGGGTTGACCAATACCCCGGTGGCCAGCTGTAACGCCCCAGACGCGCCTGGCGTCACAACAACCCGCTCAGAGGGTACCGTGATGCCGTAGCGGTTTTGGTAGAAATCAGCAATAGCTTGGCGTAGCTCAGGAATCCCTGCCGCTGGTGTATAGCGAGTGCGCCCTTCGCTCAGGGCACGTTGACCGGCGGTGATGATGGGAGTCGCGGTGGAAAAATCCGGTTCTCCCACTTCCATATGAATGATAGAGCGTCCTTGGGCTTCCAGCGCTCGCGATCGCGCCACCAACTCCATCACATAAAAAGGCGCGATATGCGCCATGCGGTGGGCTAAGGGTCGCGAGCAGGAGGTCATGGTTATTTATATATCAATGCTGCCCTCAGTTACAGCATCATGCCTTTGTCTTCGCTTTCTTCCTCGCGGATGGATAGCTCAGGGGCCATTCCCGCTCCTGAAGAACCCATGCCTTCAGCCAACCGGATCTGCAGACTGACATTATTCCGGGAATCCGCATTTTTAATGGCTTCATCACGGGAAATCTTACCATTTTTATAGAGTTCGAACAGAGCTTGATCAAAGGTTTTCATGCCCGATTCGGTACCCTGTTCCATGGCGTCTTTCACATAGTCGATTTTTCCTTTCTGAATTAAGTCAGCCACATAAGGAGTATTGAGGAGTACTTCCACGGCTGGAACAAGCCCCCCATCGATCGCTTTAATTAGGCGTTGTGAGACAATGGCTCTTAAATTAAGGGATAAATCCATCAACAGTTGATCGCGAGCATCTTCGGGAAAGAAATTCACGATACGCTCTAGTGCGCCATTAGCGTTATTGGAGTGCAACGTAGATAGGCACAGATGACCGGTTTCGGAAAAGGTCAGTGCATATTTCATGACATCTCGGCTCCGTACCTCGCCAATAAGGATCATATCAGGAGCTTCCCGCAAAGCGCTCTTCAGCGCCTCTTCATAGCTGTGGGTGTCGATGCCTATTTCCCGTTGACCCACAATGGATCTTTTATGAGAGTGAGTAAATTCGATGGGGTCTTCAATGGTTAAAATATGTCCTGGCACCGTGTTGTTACGGTGATCGATCATGGCGGCTAGAGTGGTGGATTTACCCGAACCGGTAGAACCTACCATGAGGACTAAGCCACGCTTTTCCATAACGAGCTTTTCAAGGATGAGGGGCAGGCCCAATTCCTCTACTTGAGGAATTTCACCTTTGATATAGCGTACCACCATGGCTACTTCGCCCCGCTGTTTAAACACATTGGCGCGAAACCGTCCAACACCCGGTAGTGGAATGGCAAAGTTTGATTCCCAGTTGTGTTCAAACTCTTTGATTTGATCGTCCTTCATAACAGAGTAAGCAATTTCCCGTACCGCTCCTGTAGCCAATGGTGAATTACCGACGGCTCTGACGACGCCGCCAATTTTGATATGCACGGGGGTTCCCACATAGAAAAACAGGTCAGAAGCCTCTTTATCCACCATGAGTTTTAAATAAGGCGTAACATCCATATGAATCTCCTAAAAAATATCCTTAAAAATACATTTTCATTCAATAAATAAATAAACAGATTAATTAATTAATTACATAGCATCCGGTATAGTTACCTCGTGATACGATTTAATCCATTCAGTGCTGCGACACGGTAAGCCTCAGCCATGGTCGGGTAGTTAAAGGTGGTATTCACAAAATACAGCAAGGTGTTACCCGCACCTTTTTGCGTCATAATAGCTTGGCCAATATGAAGGATTTCTGATGCCTGATTGCCAAAACAATGGATACCTAAAATTTCTAAGGTATCGCGATGAAAAAGCAGTTTAAGCATACCCACGGTTTTACCGGTAATCTGAGCCCGTGCCAAATTTTTAAACCAAGAGTGGCCCACTTCGTAGGGAATTTTCGCCTCCGTCAGTTCTTTTTCAGTGCGTCCCACAGAACTGATCTCCGGGGAGGTGTAAATACCGGTGGGAATAGACTCCACCAGTTGATGGTCGCAGCGTCCCTCGACTAAGTGAATACCAGCGAATCGCCCTTGATCGTAAGCGCCACTGGCTAAACTGGGATAACCGATAACATCCCCTACGGCGTAAATATGCGGTAGCGTAGTCTGATAGTTATCATTGACTTCGATTTGACCGCGGCCATTGGGTACGATATCCAGCTCTTCTAAACCCATGTTTTGGGCGTTGCCGGTGCGTCCATTGGCCCAAAGCAGCACGTCGTTGACAATCTTTTTACCAGATTTGAGATTGACGGTAACGCTATCGGAGGAGCCGTCTACGGTTTCGTAGGTTTCATTATGGCGAATCACCACACCTTGATCCCGCAAATGATAACTCAGGGCATGGGCAATCTCGTCATCTAAAAAGGACAGTAGTTGACTACGGGTATTAACCAAATCAACTTTGCAGCCCAAATTGCGAAAGATGCTGGCATACTCACAACCAATGACACCCGCGCCATAAACCGTAATAGAGGTCGGTGTTTCCGACATACTGAGAATAGTATCGCTGTCAAATATACGAGGATGGGTAAAATCCACGTCTTCTGGTCGGTAGGGTCTAGAACCTGTAGCAATGACAAAATGATCTGCAGTGAGGGTTAACGGTGAATCATCATTTAAGGGTTGTATTTGGAGGGTATGGGCATCTAGAAATCGAGCCTGCCCAAAGAGCAACTGGACGCGATTACGATCATAAAAGTCCCGTCGCATACTCACCTGTTGAGTAATCACTGATTCAGCATTGCGTAAAAAGTCCTGATAGGATAAACGAATGGGGTTACTGAAATCTCGATAAGAGGGGTTGCGGTTAAACTCCGTCATGTGGCTAACGGCATGACGGAGCGTTTTGGAAGGAATGGTGCCCCAATGGGTGCAGCCTCCCCCCACTTGGTGGTACTTTTCCACCACGGCCACCGATTTACCTGCCTTGACAACATTCATCGCGGCGCCTTCGCCGGCGGGTCCGGTACCGATTACAATAACGTCATAATGTTGTTCTACGCTCATAATTCGCCTCTCGGTTAGCCATAGTGATCAAAGGCGCACCAGGTATGCCGGTTAACCAATAACTAACTATTATCGTCCCTTAATAAAGCCAAGGTTTTCCAGCTTCAATATAATCCGGTGAGCGGCCTCATCCGGGGTAAAATCTGTTGTATCCAGAGTGATTTCGGGATTTTCTGGATCTTCGTAGGGATCGCTAATGCCCGTGAATTCTTTAATAAGCCCAGCCCGCGCTTTGGCGTATAAACCCTTACGGTCGCGCTCTTCGCAAACGGCAATGGATGTTGCCACAAAAACCTCAACAAATCCGCCGCCAGCACTCACCATTTCGCGTACTTCTCGACGTGTGCTGGCATAAGGCGCGATGGGTGCGCAGATAGCAATACCGCCATTTTTGGTAATTTCACTAGCCACAAAACCAATGCGTAAAATATTTGTATTGCGATGCTCTTTAGAGAAGCCAAGTTCGCTGGATAAATGTTTACGCACAACGTCGCCATCTAATAAGGTTACTGAGCGGCCACCGAGTTCCATCAATTTCACCATCAGTGCGTTGGCAATGGTGGATTTTCCAGCCCCTGATAAACCGGTGAAGAAGATCGTAAACCCTTGGCGGTGACGAGGTGGATAAGCTCGGCGCAGTTCCGTGACAACGGAACTGTAGGAAAACCAGTCGGGAACCTCCAAACCTTCTTGCAAACGACGACGAAATTCAGTACCCGATATACTTAGCACGGTTTCACCCGGTCGCACCTCATTGGTGGGTATATATTCAGCCCTTTCTTGAACATAGACCATTTCTTGGAAGGGCACCATTTTGATACCTAATTCCTCTTGGTGCTGGGCGACTAGTTCCTGAGCATCATACGGCCCATAAAAATCCTTGCCCTGACTGTCTTTGCCAGGGCCTGCATGATCACGCCCTACGATAAAGTGACTACAGCCGTAGTTTTTACGAATAATGGCATGCCACATGGCTTCCCGTGGACCACCCATACGCATGGCTAAATGAAGCAAACTGAGGGCGGTGGTCTGATCAGGATAATTTTTGATCAAATGTTCATAGCAGCGCACCCGTGAGTAGTGGTCGATATCCCCTGGTTTAGTCATCCCGACTACTGGATGAAGCAAGAGATTAGCTTCGGCTAGCTGGGCTGCCCTGAAGGTGAGTTCTTGGTGGGCGCGATGCATGGGATTGCGGGTTTGAAAGGCGACAATACGGCGCCAACCCAATTTAGAGAATCTACCTCGCAGCTCCTGGGGCGAGTCACGCAAATGTTTAAAATCGTAGTGGATCGGTCGTTCAACGCCAAACACACGGCCTCCTAAGTAAACAGGATTGG
>CAYRGG010000056.1:0-27560 GCA_964423745.1 uncultured Candidatus Competibacteraceae bacterium
TGGGCTGGTGATTTCGATAGCGTTCATGGTATCAGGCAGCGTATCGTTCATAACCGGTATCCTCGCTTGTTGGCAGCCACATCATAGTATGTTTCCAAATAATCAAGACTTACGCAAAAAGGACTTGGGCAGCTTGTGAAAGAAGTGTCCTCAGGGCTTGGATGGCCGTCGTCAAGCCCACAGGGAGGTGTTCACGGCGTCTTCTGGAACAAGCTGCGTAAGTCCTGATAATGCTAGACACTGACAAGCATAAAGCAAAAAAACCTGTCTTTGATGCTAGGTAATATGTGGACAGTTTAAAAAACAACCATCAATAAATCTCATTGTGTGCTCGTCGCACTCGCACTAATCCTATAAACAACGATAGACCCAGCAAAATAACCGCACCCCAATCCCCGATAAGCCCATAAGGGGTCATTCCTTGCAGAGGTTGCACATAACTTCGCAACACTTGCACACTAAAGGGCGTAATGCGGGCAGTAATTTGACCCTGTTGATTGATGACAGCGGTAATACCGGTATTGGTTGCTCGGGCCATATAACGGCCGACCTCTAAAGCACGCATACGCGCTATTTGCAAGTGTTGAGGCGGCGCCAGCGAATCTCCGAACCACGCATCGTTACTCACATTCACTAAAAAATGAGCTTCCGGTAGTGCCCTGCGAATTTCCTTGCCAAACGCCACTTCAAAACAAATGGAGACCCCTACCGGATGACCAGCCGCTGTTAACAGTGCTTGCTCCGGCGAACCGGGCGTGAAATCCGCCATGGGAATATCCACAAATTGATGAAACCCATTGAGCAAAAACCGCAACGGGACATATTCTCCAAAGGGTACTAAATGACGTTTGTGGTAAAGTTTTTGCGTACTGCCGTCTAAAGCGACGACGCTGTTATGGAAGGTGTCTGTTTGTGAAGATCCCGACGGCACGCCGATGAGATAGTCAACACTATTTATTTTGGCTTCTACGCTTAATGCATGGATAAATTCCTGTGCTGTCTCGTAGAAAACGGGAATCGCCGTCTCTGGCCAAATAATGACATCGCTATCTTCAGCGACTTGGGCGCTTAAATTCGCGTATAAACTTAGGGTATTTTGCAATTGATCGGAACGCCATTTACGGTCTTGGGCAATATTGCCTTGCACTAGGCTAACCCGCAGGGGTTCTGCCACCGGCTCTACCCAAGCAATCTTTCCTAAACCCCAGGCGACCACCCAGAATAAAATGGCAACCCCACCCCATAGACATTTTGCTCGCCACTTCTGAGTCGTTAAAATCATTAGCAGAAGACCAGCACTGAGGACAACAGCCCAACTGACGCCAAATACACCTACGTAAGGGGCGAATCCTGAGAGGGGGCTATCGATTTGGCTGTAACCTAATGCCAACCAAGGAAATCCGCTGAACAACCAGCTGCGCGTCCATTCCAACAGCGCCCATAACGCAGGTGCCACCAGTACCCATTTAGTCGCACTGGAGCGGGGAACCCAACGCACGAGTAAGTAGCCTACCAGCGCTGAATAAAGGGCCATAACTAAAATCAGCGCAAAGGTCGCCAGAATAGCAAAAGTTGCAGGGGCATTGCCAAAGTCATGGAGACTGATGTAGACCCAGTAAGTCCCTGTGCTAAACGCGCCTACCCCAAACAGACCGCCACGCCAGGCCGCCTGACGCGGCTCACTCCATTGCCATAACCACAGCAACAAGGCGATAAAAAAAATCGCCAAGGGCCACACATCAAAAGGCGAGAAAGCCAAAGGAAGCAACCCACCACTGACCAAAGCCAGCAAATCTCCCCCTAGACGAGTTTGCCCTAAACTATGCAATGCTGATGGAGGTGCCCGCTTTTCAGAGAAAGTGTCCAAAAGGATCAACTAAAGGATTTTTAATGTACTGAAAACGCAATCAAAAAAAATAAGCGCAGTGTACGTACACTAGATGAGTGCGCCGCTAGCAAAGCATAACAACTCTGAGAACAGCCTAACAGAACAGACACTAGGCGCTCACAGAATGAACAGTTTCTTCCTCAGGTAAAGTCAGTTCTAACAGCTGAATGCAACGATTATCAGCCCTTAGCACCCGAAAACGGAAGCCGTCTAAAACCACTGATTCACCCCGCTTCGGTAAGCGACCCAGCTTCATCATGATCAGTCCACCAACGGTATCGGCTTGTTCATCGTTGAAGTGCGTGGTGAAATGTTCATTGAACTCTTCGACGGGGGTTATGGCCTGAACCGCAAACGTCTTTTCCCCTTGGGGAGAAATCAGTTTCCCGCTCATATCGATATCATGTTCATCGTCGATATCGCCGACAATTTGTTCTAATAAATCTTCAATGGTGACAAGCCCCGCAACACCGCCGTACTCATCCACAATAATCGCCATATGGGAGCGGCTGGCCTGAAACTCTTTTAACAGCACATCGACACGTTTACTTTCTGGAATAAATTTAGCGGGCCGCAAAAACGCTTGCAGATCAAAAGCACCATTGGCCTGGGCAAAATAACGTAGCAAATCCTTAACGATTAAGATGCCCAGGATGTCATCGCGATTCTCCCCGATCACCGGTAAGCGGGAATGACCTGATTTGATTACCGTTGTAAGCAACTGATCTAGACTCCAGTCACGTCTTACAACCACCATTTGACCGCGGGGGAGCATCACATCTCGCACTTGCATTTCCGAGACCCCAATGACGCCTTCAATCATACTTAAGGCATCATTGTTGAGCAGTTCCCGGCGTTTAGCTTCCCGCAACACCTCAACGAGTTCTTCCTTGTCTTTAGGTTCACCCGATAGGGTAAAACTCAACCGCTCTAACCATGATCGGTGTCCTGATTCAGATGGTTCTTCGTTCATACTTCAATTAAGTCTCCGTAGGGATCCGGATATCCCAGGCCCTGTAGTATCCGAATCTCAAGTTTCTCCATCGTGTCGGCCTGGTTGTCGGTTTGGTGATCATAGCCTAACAAATGTAATACGCCATGAATCACCAGATGAGCCCAATGCGCTTGGGGTTCCTTGTTTTGAAGCCTGGCTTCGCGAAAAACAACCGGGGCGCAAATAACCACGTCACCCAGTAAATCCAAAGTCGTCTCTGCAAATTCCTCCTGAAAAGGAAACGACAACACATTGGTGGCGCTGTGTTTATGGCGATAACGCTGATTAAGATCCGCGCCTTCCGCTTCATCGACAATACGAATAACCAATTCACTGTTATCAGTATAGTCAGCTTGCAAAAGAGCTGCTTGACACCACTGCCGGAAATCTGTCTCGGTGGGTAAATCAGGCATCTTAACAGCTACCTGCACAGTTAATGCCAAGGTCATACTTGGTTGTTTTGTTCATAGCGATCGTAAGCAGCGACAATGCGCTGCACCAGGGGATGACGCACCACGTCGCGAGCCGTGAAAAACGTTTTACTGATGGCTTCTTCATCTTTTAAAACGTCTAATACATGACGCAACCCAGATTTAGCGCCCCGGGGCAAATCCACCTGGGTGATATCCCCAGTCACCACCGCCGTGGCTCCAAAACCAATGCGGGTCAGGAACATTTTCATCTGCTCTAAGGTGGTATTTTGCGCTTCGTCGAGGATGATAAACGCATCATTGAGGGTGCGCCCACGCATAAACGCCAGCGGCGCTACTTCGATAACATTGCGCTCGATGAGCCGAGCCACTCGCTCAAACCCTAACATTTCGTAAAGCGCATCATACAGTGGACGTAGATAAGGATCGATTTTCTGGGCCATGTCCCCTGGCAAAAAACCTAACCGTTCGCCGGCTTCTACCGCTGGACGCACTAACACAATACGTCGCACCTGTTCCCGTTCTAAGGCATCCACAGCGCAGGCGACGGCAAGATAGGTTTTGCCCGTGCCTGCTGGTCCGACGCCGAAATTAATATCAAAACGTTGCATGTTGTAAATGTAGCGTTGTTGGTTTGGCCCCCGTCCACGCACAACGCCCCGGCGTGTTTTGATAATCGTGTCTTCCCCATAGGATTCAGCAGTGATTACCTCAGCGCCTGCCTCCTGGAGAAACAGGTGTACTTGGGCTGGGTTTAAAGGTTCCGTCTCGGCAGTCCGGTAAAGGGCCTCTAAAACAGCTGTCGCCGTAGCAACGGCTTGTGGTTTGCCGATCAGCTGAAACCGATTACCCCGGTTATTGATCGCAATGCCTAAACGCTTTTCGATTTGCCGGAGATGCTCGTCTAACTGTCCACAAAGATTGGCAAGTCTTTGATTATCAAAAGGCTCAAGCAACAAGTCGTGACGGCAGCTGGTTTCCTCAGTGGGCACAACAGAGACGGTCATAAACCGGCTAATACCTCGCGATCAATATTCAGTTCTACACAGGAGAGAAATTCCCCACGCAACGAGTTAGGCAACGTTTCGGTGATTTTTACGTCTACAAAATGCCCTAATAAGCGAGGAGAACCGGTAAAGTTTACCACCCGATTGTTTTCAGTACGGCCCGCCATCTGGCGCAGGTTCTTGCGGGAAGGTCGATCCACTAAAATACGTTGAACCGTACCCACCATAGCGGCGCTAATTTTTTTTGCATAGGCGTCAATACTAGCCTGGAGACGGGCTAAGCGTTCCTTTTTGACCGCTAAAGGCACATCATCGGGCAAACCAGCGGCGGGAGTACCCGGCCGCGGGCTATAAATAAAGCTAAAACTTTGGTCAAAACCGATCTCTTCGATAAGTTGCATAGTTGCCTCAAAATCGGTTTCAGTTTCACCGGGAAAACCAATAATAAAGTCCGAGGAAAGACTTATATCAGGACGAATTTGACGTAAGCGACGTATTTTGGATTTGTATTCTAAAATCGTATAGTTTCGCTTCATCAACGCCAGGATGCGATCAGAGCCGCTTTGCACCGGCAAGTGGAGGTGACTGACTAATTTTGGCACTTCAGCGTAAGCTTGGATAAGCCGGGAAGAGAATTCCACTGGGTGAGAGGTGGTGTAACGGATGCGTCCAATACCGTCGATGGCGGCGATATAGTGCAGCAGCAGAGCTAAATCAACTTTGTCGCCATCGTGGGTGGGACCGTAATAGGCGTTCACATTTTGCCCGAGCAGGTTAACCTCCCGCACACCCCGTTCCGCTAACGCGACAATCTCAGCGATGACATCATCAAAGGGGCGGCTGACTTCTTCCCCACGGGTGTAAGGCACCACGCAAAATGAACAGTACTTGCTACAGCCTTCCATAATCGACACGAAGGCCGTTGCCCCTACCCGGCGCGGAGCTGGGAGATTATCAAACTTCTCGATTTCGGGAAAACTCACGTCGACAACGGGTTTTTTACTGGCACGGACCTCATCGAGCAGCGCCGGTAATCGATGCAAGGTTTGTGGACCAAACACGACATCCACAAAAGGCGCCCGTTCCCGCAGGGTATGCCCTTCCTGACTGGCCACACAACCACCCACTCCGATAACCAAATGAGGCCGTTTTTCTTTAAGCGCTCGCCACACACCCAACTGAGAAAATACCTTTTCTTGGGCTTTTTCACGCACAGAGCAGGTGTTGAGCAACAAGATATCAGCTTGCAGCGGATCGTCGGTGGTTTCTATGCCATGGGAATCATGAAGTACGTCAGCCATTTTAGCGGAATCGTACTCATTCATTTGGCAACCGTAAGTTTTGATATAGAGTTTGCGCACCATCAGGGTGACAAATGAGTAAGACGAATCAGCAGTCTAACACCGAGTGCATAGCGGTGCTAGTGGTGCAACCGCAGAAAGTAGTCTGTCTTTCATAGAATTCATACATTTTTGTCAACCCCTGTGTTTTTAGCAAGAAAATCTCAGTTACTGAGAAAAAACGCTGCAGAAATTATGCCTCTTTTCCTTAGACTGTTTATAAAATTTAGTCTGAAACAAGGCACCCAAGCCTTTTGTGTGTAAATCTATTAATATCAAGACTTACGCAAAAAGGACTTTCGTAGCTCGTAAAAGAGGTGTTGACGGCCCGGAAAGTCGTCATCAAGCCGGCGAAGCAGGACGTATTTACGGCGTCTTCTAGAACGGGCTACCCAAATCCTATTAATATGTCTTTTGTGACCGGGATCAGGTATCCTCAATGAGATGACTGAACAGGCAGACAAATCAGTAATGGCTCGCCGTTTTCGGGGTTTTCTTCCGGTGATCGTTGACGTAGAAACGGGGGGCTTTAATGCTCAGACGGATGCGCTTTTAGAAATTGCAGCAGTGCTGCTGCGTATGGACAGGCGCGGACGGCTTTACAGTTTTCGCACCATTGCCCACCATGTGGAGCCTTTTTTGGGCGCTAATTTAGAACCCGCCTCAATGGCTGTAAACCGTATTGATCCTTACCACCCTTTTCGCAGGGCTATCTCCGAAACAGAGGCGCTTAGAGAGATTTTTGCTGAGGTGCGTCGGGAATTGAAAAGCGTTGGCTGTAGCCGGGCAGTTTTGGTAGGTCATAACGCTTTTTTTGATCTCAGCTTTATTAACGCAGTGGTGGCGCGTAATGCCATGAAACGTAATCCGTTTCATCCCTTTTCTAATTTTGACACGGTTACTTTAGGCGCACTGGCCTATGGACAAACAGTGCTCTCCCGAGCCGTTAGCGCTGTAGGAATCCCATGGGATGAAAAAGAAGCGCACTCTGCTATTTATGATGCAGAGCGCACCGCAGAATTGTTTTGTGATGTGGTTAACCGATGGCAAGATCTAACACGGCGCATATGGTGAAATCTAAAAAAGGCTAACCCTTCTTTATTGAGCAACCTGAGACTCATGGTTCTTAACGGCATTTTCCATTAAGGTCTTTAATTCACCTCGCTCATAAAGCTCTAAAGTAATATCACACCCGCCTACCAGCTCACCATTGATATAGACTTGTGGAAAGGTTGGCCAATCGGCGTAACGGGGTAGGTTTTGAAAAACCTCGGTATCTTCCAACACATTGACATAGGCGAAGGGTATACCTGTCGTGGCCATGGCTTGTGAGGCACGACTAGAAAAACCACACATGGGAAACTGTGGACTCCCCTTCATAAAGATTATCACTGGGTTGGATTTTACTTGTTGATCGATGAGCTGCAAGATATCACTCATTATTAACACCTCCATAGGTTGTTTGGCAGTTATTGGACCTTTTTAGTCCTATATGATTTGATAAGTGTAGTTTGAAAAGGTTTTTTAAAAAACAAGTTTATTTATAAGGTTTTCGCCGCATCCACATTGCGTTGCAACCAAAACTCCAAAAGCGCTGCATGCCAAAGTTTGCTGCCTTGTAGGCGAGTTAGGTGGGTTTCAGGATGCGCCATTAGCTTTTCTAGATAAGCGGTTTGAAATAAACCCCGTTCCTGGCAAGCTTTAGAATGAAGCACATCCTTCATAAAAGCGAGAAATTCGCCCCGCACATATTTTAATGCTGGCACAGGAAAATAACCTTTAGGACGGTCGATAACCGAGTCGGGAAGCCAACCGCGAGCTATTTTTTTTAGCATATATTTACCGCCATCACGGGTTTTAAACGCCGGTGGCATCTGCATGGCAAGCTCCACTAGCTCATGGTCAAGAAACGGTACCCGCGCTTCGAGACCCCAGGCCATGGTCATATTGTCCACTCGCTTGACGGGATCATCCACAATCAACGTGGTCACATCCAGATGCAGGATGCGATCCAAAAATTCGTCGGCGTTTACCTCGGCAAGTCGTTGGGTTATGGTTTGCGACGTGTAATCGGGACCGTGATAAGCGGGCGCCACAGTGGCTAAATATTCTTCGTGATCCCGGTCAAAATAATGACGCCTAAACCGCTCAAGATCGCTACCCTGCTCGGCCTCCATGTGAGGATACCAAAAATAGCCCCCAAAGACCTCATCGGCGCCCTGTCCCGTTTGCACCACTTTCACGGTTTTAGACACCTGCTCCGCCAGCAGAAAAAAGGCCACAGCATCTTGTCCCACCATGGGCTCCGCCATACAGGTTACTGCTTCTGGAAGCCGCTGTAATACCTGTTCATTGGGGATTAGATAACGATGATGACGGGTTGCATAGCGTTCAGCAATGGCATCGGAATACTGAAACTCGCTGCCCGGTTCTTCCGGCTGATCTTCGAAACCCACGGAAAAGGTCATCAGATCATTAACCCCTGTTTGCGCCAATAGCGCCACTAGAAGACTAGAATCTAGTCCACCCGACAACAATACCCCCACCGGCACATCGGCAATCGTCAAACGGCGTTTTACCGCTCGCAGCAAACCCTCTTGTAAAGCCTCTAACCACTCTATTTCAGTGTGTGGCTGGGTGGGACGAAGCGCGTTTAAACGCCAATAGACACGATGCTGTTCATGGCCTCGTTCGTCTATGGTTACGGTACTGGCGGGGGGGATTTTTCGAATACCTTGGAGAATGGTGCGGGGAGCCGGTATAACCGCATGGAGGGTCAGTTGATGATGCAGGGCTATCGGATCAATGGTGGTATCTACATCCGAGGCTTGCAGCAAGGCTTGGGTATTGGAGGCAAAACGAAAACAACGCCCACCGCAGCGGCTATAGTAAAGGGGTTTAATACCAAAACGATCTCGGGCTAAGAATAATGTGCGGCGGCGGATGTCCCAAACAGCAATGGCAAACATACCCACTAAACGCTCTACACTCTGTTCACCCCATTCAGCATAGGCTTTGAGGATGACCTCCGTATCACCCTGAGAAAAAAAACGGTAGCCCTTGCCCATCAGTTCCTGACGTAGCTCCCGATAATTATAAATAGCGCCATTGAAAACCAGGGCCAAGCCTAAATCGTGGTCTATCATGGGTTGGTTGGAGCGATCGCTTAAGTCAATAATGGCTAAACGCCGATGGCCCAGCACCACAGGTCCATCGGAAAAACAACCCTCATGATCAGGACCGCGCCGCACGAGACGCGCCAGCATACGTCTTAGCAAGGCCAAATCCGGTTCTTGAGCGTCGAGACGCAATTCCCCGCAAATACCACACATGGCGTTTTTGTAATCCTCTTAGCGGGTATACCGTAGATTCGGCGCAGTCACGTACTTTACACCCGGCACCCGACGCGCTACCGAGATAGCGCGATTAAAGGCTGGTGCGCTAGGGACATTACCATTGAGCGTCACCACACCTTGGTCAACTGTGACATCGATCTGCGCAGAAACCAATTTTTTATCCTCTTGTAAGGCGGTTTCCACAGCCGCAGCAACTTCGCTATCACTGGGCCTATCTGCTTCCACACCTCCAGCCGTATCCCCGCCGGGCGTAGCGCAACCAGCGAGAACACCTATAATAATGACTATCAGCACCCATAACGCGCTTTTCATATTGACCTCCCAATCGTAAAACTCTTAATACACCCTGACGGCGTTAGGGTTAGCAAGGATAGCACAGGTCTGCAACCCACTGCGCGGGGTGGTGAAAGGTTAACTTAACAGTGCGTAAGTTCTGGAAATAAAGCATGATGTCTAAACTGAAAACGGAATACGCTGTAGATTCTCAGGGTCATGGCCGGACTCGGGCACTTTCTCAACGTTGCATTGTCAGATACTCGGTTTTAGACTTTTGTGCTTTGATCTGTCTATACTGTTTTTTCATTCCCATCGATAGATAGATAGGCGGATTGAGCAGCTGCAAAATCTGACTTGGCCATTCCATTGGCCAGATGAGTCAAATTTTGTTTTAGACAACGACAGTAACCTGTACGGAGAATAAACAGTTATGGCTCATGAACTACCTCCTTTGCCTTATGCGAAAAATGCCTTGGCACCGCATATTTCTGAAGAAACCCTAGAGTTTCACTACGGCAAACATCATCAAACCTATGTGACTAAGTTAAACGGTCTAATTCCGGGGACAGAGTTCGAGACTATGTCCTTGGAAGATATCATCAAGAAATCTTCGGGTGGCATTTTCAACAATGCAGCTCAGGTTTGGAATCATACTTTTTACTGGAACTGTCTCAGCCCAAATGGCGGCGGTGAACCCACTGGCACCCTCGCCGAAGCCATCAATAGCAAATTCGGTTCCTACGAAAAGTTTAAGGAAGCCTTTTCTGACTGTGCCGCCAATACTTTTGGTTCTGGTTGGGCTTGGTTAGTGAAAAACTCCGACGGCTCTGTAGACCTGAGCAGCACGAGTAACGCAAATACCCCATTGACCGAGGGCAAAACTCCCTTGTTGACCTGCGATGTTTGGGAACACGCTTATTACATCGATTATCGTAACGCTCGTCCCAAGTATTTAGAAGCTTTTTGGAATCTCGTTAACTGGGATCATGCTGCTAAGCAATTTGCTGGCTGATTCGTTGCTTAGTTTTCAGTAAAAGGCGGGCTCCTGGAGAGCCCGTTTTTATTCTAATTTTTTTATACAAAAAGGACTTGGTAAAGCCCGTGAGTTTTTTCCAACTAAAGTAAATCGGCAGGGTCCACGTCCAAAGACCAACGTACCTGACGGGCAGGTTTGAGATTTGTCAGCCGTTCTGTCCAATGGTCTAAAAACTCATGCAACACCCCGCGTTGTCCTGCCTGTATCAACAACTGTGCCCGGTAGCGTCCAGCCCGTCGCTCCATGGGTGCGGGCACTGGCCCCATCACTTCAATAGGATGCGCTAAACTGACAGCAAGATTTTGTGCTTCGTCAAGAAAACGATAGACAGGTTCTTTTTTGGTAGCATCGGCGCGTAACAGTGCCTGATAACTAAAGGGGGGCAGACCCGCCTCATAACGCTCACCCAAGGCAGCCTCCGCAAAGGCAGCATAACCTTGAGTAATTAAGGTGCGCAGCAGAGGATGTTCGGGATGATGAGTTTGAATAAGCACAACCCCTGGTTTATCGGCCCGACCGGCCCGACCCGCTACCTGAATAATGAGCTGAGCCATGCGTTCGCTGGCGCGAAAGTCTACGCCAAACAATCCCTGATCGGCATCCACAATAGCCACCAGGGTCACATTAGGAAAATCATGGCCTTTGGCTAACATCTGAGTTCCGATCAAAATACGGCGCTCACCTTCTCGAATCTCCTTAAGAAGTCCTTGCAAGCTACCTCTACGACGGGTGCTGTCGCGGTCCAAGCGAGCAATACCCACCTCAGGAAAAGTTTGCTTTAGAAATTGTTCAATACGTTCCGTGCCTTGTCCCAGTGCCCGTAGATCGATACTGCCGCAGGCTGGACACGCTTCGTTGACAGGTTGTTCACTGCCACAGTGGTGACAAATAAGTTTGCGGTCTTGCAAATGCACCGTCATACGGGCATCACAGCGCTGGCATTGGCACAACCAGCCGCATTCATGACATATCAAGGTTGGGGCAAAACCACGCCGATTCAGAAACAATAAAACCTGTTCATGACGGGCCAAGTGGTTGCGCATTTCTGCAAGCAAGCGGTCTGACAAACCCTCTTTCATCGGGCGGTGACGCATATCCAAAGTTTGTATGGGCGGTTCTATAGCGTCACCGACACGCTCAGTTAAGCGTAAGCGTTGGTAACGTTTCCGTTTAACATTCAAAAGACTCTCTAAAGATGGCGTAGCCGATCCCAACACCACGGGAATATTCGCCTGCTGGGCTCTTACTAAGGCTAAATCCCGCGCTTGGTAACGGAAACCTTCCTGCTGTTTAAAGGAGGTATCATGCTCTTCGTCGACAATAATGATTCCTGGCCTTAGTAAAGGAGCAAAAATGGCTGAGCGAGTGCCTATGACCACCGAAGCGGTACCACTTTTTGCCATCAACCAAGCCTGTAACCGTTCTCCTTCCGTTAAACCAGAATGCAGCACCGCTAACGGGCCGGGAAGACGAGACTCAAAACGCGCTAATAACTGCGGGGTTAGACCAATCTCTGGCACTAACACGAGAGCTTGTTGATCATAGTTGAGAACAGACTCTACAATACGTAAATAAACTTCTGTTTTACCGCTACCCGTAACACCGTCTAGTAAAAAGGCAGCAAACCGATTAAATCCCTTCCTGATGGCGGCCACCGCTTGAGATTGCCCCAAAGTGGGCGTAGGTGGGGATGATGATATGGCCGATTTTTGCCCTAGGCTCGCTACTGCTTGCACCTCTCTTACCCAACCGTTGGACAGCAATGGGCGCAGGCTGCTTGTCGCTTTGGGCATTGCCTGTTTTAACTGGACATCAGGGACACCCTGGGGTTGTTGTGCTAAATAAGTTAACACCTCCTTTTGGCGATGGGCTCTTTTGAGCTGATCTGCCTGAAGGATATCAGAACCTACTGGCGTAATTTGCCAAACACGGTTTCTACGCAGCTGTGCTGTGCGCCCTTGGCGCAGTAAGATCGGCAAAGCGCTGGTAAATACTTCGCCGGGTGGATGATGGTAGTACCGCTGAGCCCATTGCAAAAAAGCCATCATGTCAGCCATCAATACAGGTTCGCTATCCAAAATACGGACGATGGGGCGCAGATCACTCAAAGGTAGGGGACTATCGTCGCGCAACTCCAGTACAATACCTATGCGATAGCCGCGACTAAAAGGCACTTGCACCCGCACTCCCGGATATAACGTCGAGAGCGGCTCTGGTGCTAGATAATCAAAACTTCTGTAAAGGGGTGAAGGTACGGCTACCCGTAGAATCCGAGGGTTCATACAGCTATCCCAGCAGCCATCATGATTAATAAATTGGCGTTTATATTATTTTATTATTCGATTTAGTTGGTTTTGGGTCAGGCTTGCTTAAACCGCGATTAACAGGCAAATTAAGCTTCCTTCGCAATAGGAACCTAGCTTTCCTACTGCCATTCTAGTTTATTTAATAATTTGAACGTTCTGTCAAAATAGTTTATGAACCACACAAACCGCCTCAATCAACATGCGTGGGTTTGGTGCGCTGCAGTCTAAGATGCACAATTTAACATCTATTGTCACAAAAACCCTGATATTAAACATCGTCCGTTGTTAACATCGGCATAAGTTCTTTTGAACAGCAAAAAATTAATATTACCTATTTAACAAATCGACTAAACACGTAGGGCTGGCCGTTGACCCTCATGTCGTTTCTTCCTTACACAGGTGTAAGTTTGTCTATGAATGATATCAATCGACTACAAGGCAGTGCTTCATACGCTTTAGAACAAATTCTTGAGTGGCGAGAACAAATCATCGAGCCCATGGCAAAACAGCTAAAACTACATCTCGGTCCCAAATCCATCATAAAAGCAAAACCGATGGTGTTGCTACTGGGTAATCACAGCTCTGGAAAATCTAGCTTTATTAATCACTTACTCGGCCAAGAGGTGCAAGAAACAGGCGCAGCGCCTACAGATGATCGATTCACTATTTTGATGAACGATGAGCAAATACCGGGGGAAGTCACCAACAAAATTCCAGGCGATATGTTAGTGGGACGGCCAGATCTCCCCTTTGGCGATCTGGAAGGGTTCGGTAATAAATTGGTTCAACACCTCACTGGCAAAGCGCTCAATAATGAGTTGCTAGAAGACATGTATTTAATCGACAGCCCAGGGATGATCGATTCTTCAAAGCAAGAAGTTCAGCGACCCTATAATTTCCTAGAAGTTACCCGTTATATAGCTAACATCAGCGATCTTATTCTATTATTTTTCGACGTGGATAAACCGGGGTCTACCGCGGAAACCTTAGGCATTTTATCTAAGGTGCTTATCAATCAAGATCAAAAACTAAGAATCTTGATGAACAAAGCGGATTCCTTGAAAAATGCCCACGATTATGCTCGCGCTTACGGCAATTTATGCTGGAATTTGGCTTCTGCTCTTGCCATTAAAGATTTACCCTCTATTTACACTATTTTTATTCCCGGACAAGCCTATACAGACCGATTGAGTGGGCTCGATGTGGAAAGATTTAAAGATCAGTTAAGTCGTTTAGAACATGAAATAAAAAACACGCCTTTGTATCGAAGAAGTAATACGATTACTTTTTTCTCGATTGAAACAGAACGTTTATATATTTGGGCAATATTGATGCGAGGTTTTTATAAAAGAATCAGCAGATCGCGATTTAAGATCGCTCTAACCACAGGTTTTATAGCCGCCTTAGCCCTATTCACCCTTTCTCTGTTTGTGGTTCAGGTTGGCTTACCGCCAGCTATTTTGGCAGCAATTGCTTTACCCATCGGACTCTTCTTGGGCTATCTTATCTCGTGCAGTAAGGAAGTTATAAGACGATGCAAAATGAAGCATCTAAAATCTCTTGATGATATTTTTTGGAAGGATAAAGATGTGACATTGCGCGTCATCACAAAGTATGGCAATGAAAAAGGACATCTTGAAGGACAATTCGACGTGATTAAAGAAGGAATATATAAGTCGCTAATGAAGTTTGAGCAAAAAGATATAAAACTTTTAAAAGACTCTCAAATTGAAAAAATCAAGAAATTAATGGATGAAGAAATCCCAGAACTGCGCAGAATTATCAGTCAAAATTTACAAAGCCTATAAAGTAAACAGGAACTATGTTCTTGGCATTATTTGAGGTCAGATACTGCACTATCTTTACCGCTTACCAGATTGCGTTTTATGGTTTTTACGCCTATTCTCCGCATTTAATCAATCAGATTCATAAAATTGTCATAAAGAGAACGGTCGACCGATGAAACAGCAACGCATCATGTATATCTTTCCTGGTCAAGGATCTCAGTATAAAAGCATGGGTAGCGATATTTACCAGGAATTTTCGGCGGCCCGACGTATCTATGACGAAGCCAGCGCAGTGCTGGGTTACGATATGGCTGAGCTTTCCTTTAACGATCCCCATGACCAAATAAACCTCACCCGCTTCACCCAACCCGCCCTATTGACACACTCCCTAGCCTGTCTTGAGGTGCTCAAAGAACTCACCGATAATCGGCTAACACCGCACCTAGCCGCTGGTCACAGCCTCGGTGAGTATTCTGCCCTGGTTGCCACAGAGGCATTAAGTTTTCAAGAAGCTTTACGCCTTGTGCAAAAACGGGGAGAACTCATGGGCGCCCATGGGGAAGGGGAAATGCTGGCGTTTCCCCTTGAACTGGATAAGGTTCGTCCCCTGGCTGAGAAACATTACTGCACTATCGCTGCCTGCAATCTTCGGGATCAAACGGTGGTGGGTGGTCGCAGTAGCGATTTGGATGCCCTTACCCAAGATGCCACAGAAAACTTTCCCCGCAAGCGTCCTGTTCGGCTGCAAACGGAAGGGGCTTTTCATACGTATTACATGGTAAACGCAGCGCAACATTTTCGTGCTGTATTGGATGAAGCCGACCTTGCCCCACCCACCGTCCAGGTGTTATCCAATTATACCGGGGACTATCACGAAGCGGACCCTACAATTATTAAATCTAGGCTTTTCTTTCAGCTTTTTCATCCTGTCCTATGGATCAATAATCTCCAAACAGCCTTGCAAGACGGGGTTACGCTTTTTATTGAACTGGGGGGTGGTATTGGTTCCGGTGATACCCCCTCGGCTAAACGGCCTAACCTGGAAGGTGTTATCAAGAAAGCTATGCGGGGCACCGATCACCAAATCCCTTATCTCTCTGCCATCAACAGCGAAACCCTTGGAGCAACGGCGGATGCATTGCACAAGCTGGAATAATAATGCGCATCTGCGCCAACCGAAGCAAGTAGCGCCATTTCGTAAACAACCCTGCCCCAAATTCCCGAGTCAACCGTGCCGCTATATACCCAACGGTTACACCCTGTTAATCCTCGCGCTTCCCTTTAACAAGTTCTTACAATTTCTAAGCCCCCACCTGTCAACAGCATAGTATCGTACACCACGGTTCGGGCGTTTATGCCTTGGGCGTATTGATTACCCCGCGCAGCCCCGACTTGACTTAAGGACATACTCATGGATTTGAGCGGCTTTGCTTTAGTGACTACCTAGCCAAGCCCCTAACTGTCTAAGGAAAGACAATGCACCGTATTACTTCACGGCTGATCAATGCGTCGTCACCTCATAAGAGTACGACGGCCACCCCTGCTTACCCCATTATCCCTCACACTCCGTTTTTCAGCGCATGGCCAGCTCATCGATTGTCATGGCCGATGCTGACTTCTTTCTCTGTCGTCTTTAACTTTTCAAGTATTACCCAGTACTCCGAGGCTACCCCCCATGTTGCGTAAATGGATCTACGTCTTCCTGCTAACCCTCATCAGCCTAACGGCCGATGCCCAATTGGTGAGCGATAAAAGAACCACGTCCCCGAGTCATGACCTTATTAGCGTTCGTTACCGCTCCTTTGCCAACACCCGCAGCAATGAACTGTTCCTCGGTATCCCCAATCTATGGCGTCGCCATTGGCGCAGTGAGCGGGATATCAAATGGGTACGTGGGGAGAACCGCGTCACCTTCACCTTCGATCCCACCGCAGACCAGTTGATCACCACCGTAGAGAACCGCACGGGGCGTTATACCCTAACCTATCCCGATGTCAGCCGACGTGTTACGCGGGTCAAAGGTGGCCGCTTTACCCTGGCCCAGTTGAACGTGCTGACCCTCAACCTGGTTAACCTGGACAGACGGGCCGACGTGGCGCTGCGTGATGTCATGCTGGATAACCAGCCCCTTGGTGATTTTACGGTTCGTAAATGGCAGCGCTGGAACGTGCGGGACTACTGCTTTGGGCACGGATTTACACTCACCGGTATCATCGACTTAAAGGGCCGCTTCAGCCGTTGGCGGGAAAGTAGCAAGGTGGAACTGAACGTCGGTGTGGATCGCCGGACCACTACCGTGTGCGAGGTGAAAAACCGTCGTCCCTCAGCGCAGGCTGGACCCGATAAGACCGTGCCTCTGGGTAGCGTGGTGCAACTGGATGGCGCTGGCTCCACCGATGCCGACGGCGATCCCCTTACCTTCGATTGGTCCTTGACCGAACGCCCCGCAAACAGCGCGGCTGTCTTGGATGACCACACCCGTCTTAACCCCCAGTTTACCGTAGATAAACCGGGCCAGTACAAAGCCCAGCTCATTGTCAACGACGGTGAACTAGAAAGCGACCCGGACACCACTGTCATTACTACCGAGAACAGCATGCCGGTGGCCGATGCCGGAGATGATCAAACGGTGCCCGTCAACAGCACGGTCTTTTTAGACGCCATTCATTCTTATGATGACGATGGTGATGTTCTGTCTTATCAATGGCTGCTCATCAGCCGCCCGGATGACAGCGCGGCCTCCTTGCGGGATGCGGCAACGGCGCAGCCCAGTTTTATTGCCGATGTGCTGGGCGACTACGACGTGCAATTGGTGGTGAACGACGGCTGGGTGGACAGCGACGCGGATACCCTCACCATCACCACCACCAACAGCCGCCCCATCGCGGATGCTGGGGAGGCGCAAACCGTCTTTACGGGGGATACCGTCACCCTAGATGGGGGTTTGTCAACGGATGCCGATGGGGATGATCTCAATTACCGCTGGAGCTTTACCCTCCGTCCCGAAGGGAGCACCGCGACACTGGATGACACCACCCGACTGGATCCCCAGTTTACCCCCGATGAGGCCGGTACCTATGTGGCGCAACTCATCGTCAATGACGGCCATACCGATAGTCTACCCACCACGGTGACCATTGAAGCTGAGGTGTTTGTTGAGCCTAATCACCCCCCGGTAGCGGATGCGGGAGACGATCAAACGGTCATAGTGGGCGAGCCGGTCACGCTGGATGCCTCCGGTTCCCGGGACCCCGATGGCGATACCCTAGACTATGCCTGGTCCTTCGTGACGCCTGCAGGGAGCACGGCAAGCCTCCATGACACGTCAGCCTTACGGCCCCGCTTTACCCCGGATATGGCAGGCACTTATACCGCTATTTTGATTGTGAAGGACGATGAGCAGGCCAGTAGTACAGACCGGGTGGTCATTTCTGCTGAAGCTCCCGTTGAACCTAATGAGCCACCGGTAGCAGATGCCGGTGAGGATCAAACGGTAACGCTGGGTGGGACAGTGATCTTGAATGCTGCAGGCTCAAGCGATCCCGACGGCGATGCTTTACGTTACCAGTGGACACTCACCGCACCGAGTGGCAGCCGTGCCGTGCTCACTGGAACCACCACCGTCAATCCTGGTTTTACCCCGGATGTGGAAGGGCTTTATAGCGTCACTCTGGTAGTCAATGACGGTGTGGTGGATAGTGCGCCTGTGTCCGTGCAAGTGACGGTCACGACAACCCCACCGCTCCCCCCGGATCCCGCCACGGTGGCGCCTGCCTTAGATCCCACCGCCGAGCAGACGGTGTATGACATGACCGCCTTCTTGTATACCGGTTCTAACCCCATTCAAACCGGCGTGGCCCCCGGCACCATCGAACCCCGCCGGGCGGCGGTGATTCGTGGGCGGGTTTTAGATCGCGACAATCAGCCCTTGCCAGGGGTGGAGATCACCATTCAGCACTCTGATGAATTCGGCCAAACCCGCTCTCGGGAGGATGGGGCTTTTGATATGGCGGTCAATGGAGGTGGCTATATCACCATCAATTATCAAAAGACGGGTTTTCTACCCGTGCAACGCCGGGTGAAAGCCCCCTGGCAGGATTATGTGTTTGCCGACGAGGTGGTGATGATTCCCCTGGATTCCCAGGCCACGGTGGTTGATCTGGCAAGTCTGGACACAATAGCGGTTGCTCAAGGGAGTGTGAGTTCGGACGTGGACGGGGAGCGCCAAGCGACGTTGCTGTTCGCTCCGAACACGGAAGCGTCTATGGTGTTGCCGGATGGCTCGACCCAAGCGTTAGATCGCATTACGGTACGGGCCACGGAGTATACCGTGGGGGAGAATGGACCCGAAGCCATGCCGGGGCCGTTACCAACCGCGTCGGGCTATACTTATGCGGTGGAGTTGAGTGTGGATGAGGCCATGGCGGCGGGCGCGACCCGGGTCAACTTTTCGAAAAATGTGCCGGTGTATGTGGATAATTTCTTGGAGTTTCCCACCGGGGAGGTGGTACCTGCCGGTTATTATGACCGCGCTAAGGCAGCATGGATACCCGCAGACAATGGCCGCATCATTGAGATCCTGGCCATCGACAATGAGCAAGCACAGCTGGATGTGGACGGCAGTGGTACCGTGGCGGATGTAACAGCGTTAGAAGCGTTGGGTATTTCTACAGACGAGTTGGTGCGGTTAGCGGGTTTATATACCCCAGGGAAAAGTCTCTGGCGAGTAGGGATTAATCACTTTACACCCTGGGATTTTAACTGGCCTTATGGTCCGCCGGACGATGCTGACCCACCACCGAATGATCCTCCTGAATTACCCAACGATAACGAGCCTAATACAGAGGATCAAAACCCTTGTTCTGGCTGCGTGATTCGGGCAGAGAGTCAGGTATTAGAGGAATCTTGGCCGGTCATAGGCACGCCCTTTAATCTCCATTACAGCAGTAAACGCACCCTGGGCAGAGCGGAGAATAATACAATAACCATTCCGCTGAGTGGTGATAGTCTTCCTGCTAGCGTGAAGACGATCGAGCTAACAGTAACTGTTGCCGGTCAGCACTTCGAGCGCACTTTTCCGGCGCAGACTAATTTGAGCTATGAATATGTTTGGGATAAGCGCGACGGTTATGGCCGTCCGATGTATGGCGTTCCAAAGGCACAAATCAGCATTAATTATGTATATGACACAGTCTACTATGCTGCGTCAGATGATTTCCAACGCAATTTTAACCGTTTTGGCGAGGCTTCGGACGAAAGCAACGGCCGCTTTCGCATTATTGGCGAGCGGAGTAATCAACCGATTCGGTTGAATAGAACCTGGTCTGTATTGTTTGAGGATACGCAAAACGGTACAGCCGGACTTGGGGGACTGTCGCTCGATGTACACCATCAATATAGCCCGGAACAAGCCACGCTTTATAAGGGCAGCGGTGAGGTGTCAAGCGTCAGCACCGAACTTCAAGGCTTTGACAATGTGGTCGCAGAGTTGGTGGCTGGTAACGGTAAAAGAAGTACCTACTACTCCGGTGATGGAGGACCTGCAACGGATGCTGAGATCGGATTTATTAGTAATCTTACATTAGCACCGGACGGTAGCCTCTACTACTTAGATGCACACTTTTACACGTATGGCGGAAGTCGTCCTGTCATCCGTAAAATAAGTCCTGATGGCATCATCTCAACCGTTTCTATAAATGGTTCATCTAGTACATATGACAATATGACTTCATTTTTGGTTGGGTCCGACGGTAGTTTTTATATCCTTGATGATGGATTTATTCGCCATATCAATTCAGAAGGCACCGTTGTTAATACCATTGCAGGTGGCTATAACGGACACCAATGTTATTATTCATCGGATTACCCAGAAGAAGGCGAAGCTTCATTGTTTCGCTTTACAGGAACGGATTTTGATATCGATGCGGATGATAATAT
Source organism: uncultured Candidatus Competibacteraceae bacterium (assembly GCA_964423745.1). Classification (GTDB taxonomy): domain Bacteria; phylum Pseudomonadota; class Gammaproteobacteria; order Competibacterales; family Competibacteraceae; genus CAYRGG01. The sequence continues at coordinate 20,359 of CAYRGG010000056.1, forward strand.
TTATTTCACGGATTGTGGTCGAGTATGGCGATTGGATAACACCCGCTATCTCACCGCACTGACAGGCAAGCGAAGGTATGATGAAATTGTAGAAAATGTTCCCGCGAGTCAAAGTACTCGGCCAGGTTTCAACGCCATTGAATTAGCGCCAGACGGGGGTTTTTATACTGTAGCAAATGTTAGCAATAGGGATAATACGCAATACATTCTCCTTAGCCGGGTAGACAAACATGGTCTTATCTCGACGGTTCTAAATACTAAAAATTTCCTTGGACCATTGCACGGTGGACGTTTTATGGACCAGTCCTACGTGACGATTCATGCGAGGGATGGTATTGCTATTGATAGCAGTAATTTTTTAATGTTAGTTAACAACGATGCTTTTGAAGATGAGTCTGGTTTTTCACATTATGGTTATCAAGGTAGTGTCTACAGCATTTATCGAATTAACGATAAAGGTGCTATTCAAACACTGCTGAGCACTGAATCACCTGGCTATGTATTCCAAAATGGGCTTGTTACACCTGCGAAATATCAAGAGATTACCAATCTCTCTCTCTCGCCCGATAAACGCTATCTCTATTTTAGTAGCTTTTCCCTAGAAAGCGGTCATCAGATCTTTCGTATTAGCCTAGGTTCTCCTAAAGCTTTATCTACCGATCTCGTTATCCCGAGTCAAGACGGAACTAAGTACTACTCGTTTGATACTCATGGCCGCCACCTAACAACACATAGCGCCATTGATCAAGCACTACTATACCAATTTGAGTATGACGACGACGGGTACTTGATCTCGGTTACCGATGGCGATGGCGACGCCACCGTGATCGAGCGTGATAGCGCGACTGGCGATCCAACAGCCATTGTGTCCCCCGACGGGCTGCGCACCATCCTCACAGCCGATGACAACGGCTATGTCAATTCCATTACCAACCCGGCTAATGAAACGCATACAATACGTTACACGCCCGAGGGTCTGCTCACCTATTACGAGCGTCCCCGCGGCAACGCCAATGAATTTACCTATGACGCCATGGGACGACTGACACAGGATCGTGATTCGCTAGGGGGTGGCTGGACCCTTGACCGCACCGAGCTAGACTCAGGCCATCAGGTTGCGATGACCGATGGCGAAAACCGCACCCGGACCTTCTCGGTGGAGAAGCTTGCTAACGGGGATCGGCGTTTAAGCACCGAGCAACCCGATGGCACTACCCATACCCGGCTGCAGAAAACCGACGGCAGTGAGGTGACGACAGCGGCCGATGGAACCGTAGTGACCGTTCACGAAGGTCCCGATCCTCGGTTTGGTATGCAAAGCCCTATCCCTGAGCGCACTACCGTGCAAACGCCCAGCGGCTTAACGGCCAACACTACCGTTAGTCGCACAGTGGAATTAGATCTGAGCAAAAATGTCTTAGCGCTCAGCCAACAAACCGACACCCTCACCACTAACGACCGGACAACCTCGGTGGTGTACACGGCCGCCGATAAAACCTTTGTCACCACCAGCCCCGAGGGGCGTCAACGCACCACCGTCACCGATGAGCAGGGTCGTGTCGCTACGGTGCAGGTACCTGGGTTACAGGCCAGTCAATACAGCTACGACACCCGAGGACGGCTACAAAGCATCACGTCCGGCGAGCGCACCGTGACCTTTAGCTATGATGATCACGGATTTTTAGATACCACCACCGATGCTCTGAATCGGGTGGTGGACTTTGACTACGATCTCGCCGGGCGGGTGGTTAAACAAACCCTACCGGATTCGCGGGTGATTGGCTTTAGTTACGATGCTAACGGGAATCTCACTAATCTCACCCCGCCGGGGAGAACTGCTCATCAGTTTGGCTACAACGCGGTAGACCTCTCGGATCAGTACTCACCCCCCGATGCGGGCATGGGTAACCCAAACACCGGTTACACCTATGATCTCACCAAGCAGTTACTCGATGTCGAGCGGCCTGATGGCAAACGCATCGAGTTAGACTATGATGACGCCGGTAGACTGATCTCAATGATGACACCCCAGGGTGCGACCACCTTCGGCTACCAACCCGAGACCGGGCAACTCGACAGTCTCATGACGCCTGAGGGCAACCGCTTAACCTTCGGCTATGATGGCTTCTTGCCGGTACAGGAAACGTGGGATGGGGAGATCAATGGTGACGTGACGTGGGGTTATGACAATAACTTCTGGTTACGGACTTTAGCTGTCAATGGCAATCCTATCGATTATGCTTATGACAACGATGGCTTGCTGGTGCAAGCGGGCACCTTGACCTTAACCCCCGATACTCAACATGGGTTGCTGCGGGGCACCCTGCTGGGTCCCGTTGAAACCCACCTTGAGTACAACGGCTTTGGGGAAGTCGACAGTGAGACCGCGACGGTGGACGGTAGCTCGCTCTTTAGCACCACCTACACACGGGATAACTTAGGTCGTATTACTGAAAAGCAAGAGACGGTAGAGGGTTTCCAGACCGTGTATGGGTACCGCTATAACCTCGCTGGGCGGTTAGAAGCGGTAAGCCAAGACGGGATGCTTGTGGCGGAGTATAGCTATGATGCCAATGGCAACCGCACCCATGTCAATGGTGTTCTTGTCGGTGAGTATGATGGACAGGACCGGTTGTTGAGCTATGGTCAAGTCAGTTACGACTATACCGCCAACGGGGAGTTGGTGAGTAAAACCGCTAGCGGGATGACGACCCACTACGACTATGATGTCTTGGGTAACCTCCGCCGGGTTACGTTACCTGGTGATGTCACCATTGACTATGTCATCGATGGGCAGAATCGGCGAATTGGCAAGAAAGTCAACGGTACTCTCACCCAAGGCTTCCTCTACCAAGATCAGCTCAATCCCGTTGCCGAGCTGGATGGCAGCGGCAATGTGGTGGCTCGGTTTGTCTATGCCGATAAGGGTCATGTACCTGCGTATATGGTGAAGACTGATCCCGTAATTGGCGAGGACCTGACTTACCGTATTCTCTCAGACCATCTTGGCTCGCCGCGGCTTGTCATCGATACCCGGGATGGCCGCATCGTCCAGCAGCTGGAGTATGATGTCTGGGGGAATGTCCTCCAAGACACCAATCCTGGCTTCCAGCCCTTTGGGTTTGCCGGTGGGATCTATGATCAGCACACAGGACTCGTGCGCTTCGGGGCACGGGATTATGATCCCGGAACGGGACGGTGGACAGCGAAGGATCCGATTCGGTTTGATGGTGGTCTTAATCTTTATGGTTATGCAGGCAATGACCCCGTTAATTATTTTGATCCGAATGGCTATATCGCTAAACTATGTGGAAAAGCTTTACTGAAAGCTGGGGAATTCTTATCTAAAAAACTATTTAAGAAAGGCAAAAAGAGCGTAAACGATATTCTTAAAGACAAAAAGCCTGGAAGAAAAACAAAAGGCAAAACAGAACAACATATTGGACAAGGTGGTTTAAAAGAAGCCAATAAAGACTTTGACGCATTACATCCGAACAATGTCAGAAATATAGACACAAATTATGGTCCAGGTCGAACAGGTACCTTGTCAGATGGTCGAACAGTAACTATTAGACCTGGTAGTACAGATGGTCGTGCGACATTAGAAATACGCAACCCTAAAACTGGTAGGGGCAAGGAAATTCGATTCAACGATTAGCGAGTAAGTTATTATGTCCAGAAATAAAGTTGATGCTAAATCAATTTCAGAATTTTCAAAACAATTTGTATCTACTTGGTTAGACGATGAATATTTACCTTCTGTTCAGAAGATACGAGAAAAAGATTGGAAAGTAGTTCCAGTTGCAGATTTTATTAATGCGATGGAAGCGGAATGGCTATCGGATGCAATTGTCAAAGCAGACTTTGAAGAAGTTATTGGACTGTGTTTTATGTTTAATGGCGATCCTGTAGCAGATGTTGTTGACGTAAGTCGAGATTCATTACTGAAATACAATGCTTCAAATAGCCATCAATATGTTTGTCTAACCTCTTTAAAATCTGATTTTCTATATTTTAAAGATCACGCAAATCGTTTTTTTCTGCTCTGTGGAAGTAATGATTTTTTAAAAAATTCTTACAAATGTTCTTTAGAGACTGCTAAATTGATGTATTTCGATTACTGGGTTGATGACGCCTTTCATACTAAAGAAGAAAAACAGTTCTTAATCAAAATATGGGAAAAATATTCAATTATTTAACACAAGATAAGATAAAGGGGTCAAGTCGCTTGCTTCATGATACATAGTTCTAAACTCTCTTTATGCCTAGGCCGCAATGCATAAAAAGGGGTCAAGTCGCTTTTTTAATAATACTTCTATGATAGAATTAACTGTGCGAGCAAGCTGTACGTCCTACTTTTTCCTTTTCCTTTATTTGTGTATCATGAAGAAAGCGACCTGACCCCTTTACCTCAGCTACGACACCCGAGGACGGCTACAAAGCATCACGTCCGGCGAGCGCACGGAGACCTTTACTTACGATGATCATGGGTTTTTAGATATCACCACCGATGCCCTCAATCGGATGGTGGACTTTGACTACGATCTCGCTGGGCGGGTGGTGAAACAAACCCTACCGGATTCGCGGGTGATTGGCTTTGGTTATGATGCTAACGGGAATCTCATTCACCTTACCCCACCGGGGAGAACCGCCCATCAGTTTGGCTACAACGCGGTAGACCTCTCGGATCGGTACTCACCCCCCGATACGGGAATGGGTAACCCAAACACCGGTTACACGTATGATCTTACCAAGCAACTCCTTGAAGTCGAACGGCCCGATGGTCAACGTATTGAGTTGGACTATGATGACGCAGGCCGACTGATCTCAATGATGACACCCCAAGGTGCTACCACCTTCGGCTACCAATCTGAAACCGGGCAACTCGACAGCCTCACGACACCTGAGGGTAATAGCTTAACCTTCGGCTATGATGGGTTCTTACCGGTACAGGAAACATGGGGCGGAGAGATCAATGGTGACATCACCTGGGGTTATGACAACAACTTCTGGGTACGCACCCTAGCTGTTAATGGCAATCCCATCGATTATGCTTACGACAATGACGGCTTGTTGGTGCAAGCGGGTGCCTTGACCTTAACCCCCGATCCTCAACATGGGTTGCTGCGGGGTACTGTGTTGGGTCCCGTTGAAACCCACCTTGAGTACAACGGCTTTGGGGAAGTCGACAGTGAGACCGCGACGGTGGACGGTAGCTCGCTCTTTAGCACCACCTACACACGGGATAACTTAGGTCGTATTACTGAAAAGCAAGAGACGGTAGAGGGTTTCCAGACCGTGTATGGGTACCGCTATAACCTCGCTGGGCGGTTAGAAGCGGTAAGCCAAGACGGGATGCTTGTGGCGGAGTATAGCTATGATGCCAATGGCAACCGCACCCATGTCAATGGTGTTCTTGTCGGTGAGTATGATGGACAGGACCGGTTGTTGAGCTATGGTCAAGTCAGTTACGACTATACCGCCAACGGGGAGTTGGTGAGTAAAACCGCTAGCGGGATGACGACCCACTACGACTATGATGTCTTGGGTAACCTCCGCCGGGTTACGTTACCTGGTGATGTCACCATTGACTATGTCATCGATGGGCAGAACCGGCGAATTGGCAAAAAAGTCAACGGTACTCTCACCCAAGGCTTCCTCTATCAAGATCAGCTCAATCCTGTTGCGGAGTTAGATGGCAGCGGCAATGTGGTGGCTCGATATGTCTATGCCGAGAAGGGTCATGTGCCATCCTACATGGTCAAGATCGATTCGGTGAGTGGTGCGGAGGTCACCTATCGGATTCTCTCGGACCATCTGGGTTCACCTCGGCTCGTCATCGATACCCGTGATGGCAGTATTACCCAACAGATGAACTATGATGTCTGGGGTAATGTCCTGCAAGACACCAACCCCGGTTTCCAGCCCTTTGGGTTTGCGGGGGGGCTCTATGATCAGCATACTAACCTGGTGCGCTTCGGGGCACGGGATTATGATCCTAGAACCGGAAGGTGGACGGCGAAGGATCCGATTCGGTTTGCGGGGGGTGATACAAACTTATATGCTTATGTGGGGAATGATCCGGTTAATTTTCTCGATAAAACGGGCAACGCTGCAGAACACACGAAAAATAGACAACCATCTAATCTTTCAAAACACCAAAAAGGAACAACAAGAAAACAGCTCGATAGGGGTGGTGAGAAAGGTGACATCAAACGCGGTGCTCCTAGAAAGAGGCCGAACAAATATAAAGGTAAATGGCCACCTAAACAAAAAGGGATAATTTCATTGGGTCTATTACCAAGGTTGACGACAGGTGTAGGTTTATTACTAACCCCAAGTGAACTCGGTTGTGGTTCATTAGATTGTGATAATGACGGAGTTCAGGATCACTTACAAAAAGATCAAGAAAACCTATGTCGGTAGGAAAGGGTAGGTCACCAATCATGAATAAATACGAACTTGCATTAAATGAAATGCACAAATGCTCACCAGATTATGGGCATGTTGTAAAGCTTCTAGAAGAGTCAACGGAATCAGGTGATCCAAAGTCCGCGTATGCGCTTGCAACATGGTATCTGCATGGGGAGTATTTCGAAAAGGATTTGGGAAAAGCGGTTATGTTGTTACATCGTGCAGCGGCAAAAAATCACCCAGAAGCCTGTTATGATCTGGCAATTTGCTACGAAAAATCGACAGGGGTTTCTCAAAACTTGGAGAAAGCGTTTCAGTTGTATATCCGGGCGGCTCTCTACGGTGATAATCAATCCGTCTATGAGGTTGGACGCTGCTATTACTATGGCATTGGCACAGGCGTTAATAAAGCGCTTGCAGATATTTGGCTCGACAAAGCAGAGTCATTGGGTATAGATAATTCTGAGTCGGAAAATGATGATGACTCAGATTCAGAATTAAGGTAGGAGGTAAAAGTAAAAAAGGGGTCATATATGGTCCGTCCCGCACTGCAAGGAAAAAGTTCGTTGGTGACAAAAAGAATATTGCGCCCAACTATTCGGCCTTGAGATGAGGTTCCTATAGACCTCTGGCCCTGATGGAATCCGCGCACTCTCAACCTTATCAAGTCGTCGGCCTCAAGAGTGGGCCCGAGACCCCTGCAGGTTCTTGAGAATGCAGGTGCTACCTTTTGTGCCATCACTTGAACTTGATCCACGCAACTTCAATAATCTGTCTTGTTAACAGCT
>CAYRGG010000057.1:0-27392 GCA_964423745.1 uncultured Candidatus Competibacteraceae bacterium
ATAAAGATTATAAGATTGCAAAATCGCTTTTTGAGGATCTTATTATTTTTGATTTAGTTGGCAAGGATATGGCCATAAAAAGCGCGAAAAACTTTCGGGCTTTACGTAAGAGAGGTATAACGATTCGCAAACCTATCGATGTGATAATCGCCACATTCTGCATTGAACGAAAATTACCCCTACTCTTTTGTGATAAAGATTTCATACCGTTCGTAAAAAACCTAGGACTATTGGCTGCATGAGGTACGCATAGCCAGACCAAATCGCTCGGTAGTAGGTTATTTTGAACCGTTCAAATTAATCCATAATCTTCTTAACAAGATTAAAAAATAAAAAAATCAAAAACTTATAAATTTGGCATTGTGGCTGCATTATGATAATGACCTTTAACATAATCTAAAAATGCTAAATGTGCATAGTTCACTGAAAAAGTGAAAAACCTAGGTTATGTTTAGGGTAATGCCTCTAATCGCGACACAGCGTACCTAAAAATCAGAGGGATCGATAATTATGACAAAAAAAAACTTGTTTTGCAGTGCAAAGCCTTATGCAAGCTTTTTAATCTTTAGTTTGCTTGCCCTGAGTATCCCCGCATGGATTGCTGCAGCTCCCTTAGTGGGTACACCCATTGCGGACCCTGGACCTCAAGTACCTATTCCTGGACCTTCAATACCTCCTGAACTCATTCCACCACCCGAGCAAACTATCATTGAAGCAGAGTCCATGTCTTTGACCAATTATCTAGTGGAAGATAATGAACAAGCCTCCAATGGACAATTAATCAGTTTATTAAACGCAGGCAGCAACGTCGGTGAGGCGGCCATGATTCTAAATGATGATTGGGAGTGGGAGATCTATAGAGTTTTTGTGGACTATCTCGATGAAAGCGATGGTCAAGCAACCATCGAATTTTGGATTAATGGTGAGTTGGAATTTTCCTGGACCTTGGACAAAGATCCTGGTCCTAGTAGCCCCCAACCCGAAGCGTTTCAACAAATCCATGTGGGCGATTTTTCCTTGCAAGCCAGTGATGAACTGCGTTTCAAAGGTTATAAGCAGGGTTCAGAGGAAACCCGCATCGATCGTGTTGTTTTAGAAGCTACAGGACGTTCGGAATTCTGCGAAGAGGTGGATACCTCGCGTACTGAGCCTTATCAATTCTTAGCCCGTTTAGCGGCGAAGGACGGGACGAACCCCAGCTCGCTGCGGCCAAAATATGGCAATCCTTGCTATGTATCCCCCTATTACGTCAAAATCGATCCCCAAGATAAGCGCATTACCCTCAAAGGTTGGTTAGAGGTAAATGGCTACAATGCGGACGGATCCATCAAAGATGGTTCTAAACCTCATGCCGCCGTGCAATACATCAATGCCAATGATCTATACCTAGGTCGCGACATGCACTGCACGCAAAATCCTAATCCTGACACACCCATAGCCTGTTGGGTGACCAATTCGCTTCATCCCGACAATTTAGACTATGAAGGCAATTACGCTGACGAAGAGCAAATCATTGCCACCGTGACCATGGAGCGACGCAAAGATCTCAGCAATGCAGTAACCTATTATGTCTATGCCCCTGATGGTCGCCGTCTCAATGCCATTGGGCTGGACGCGGAAGGCCCTAAATCCGTCCCTGAAGTGTGCTACGCCTGCCACGGTGGTAGCCACGATGCGGAATGGAATCCTAGCGGGGGAGCTTTTCTCCCCTTCGATTTAGATGCTTTTAAACAATGGAATGCCAAGGGAATCGGTTTAGAGGAACAACAATCCCAATTTGCCTTGCTCAACCGGATGCTCTATCAAGATAGCTACAACGGAGAACGCATTCGTACTGCCATTAAACATTGGTATGACGGCGTCGTTCCCACCAGCAGCAGCCGATTCGACGATCCACCACCCGATTCGTGGTTTACTAACCCTGACGGGTATAGTAGTAGCAATCTTGAGGAACTCAATACGTACTGGCACGAATACGGCCTTTATACAGCTTATGCTACTAACTGTCGACTTTGCCATGTGGTTGCCGAACCCGGACGCACACCCTTCGCAAAGGGCAATATTTTTGAAGCTTATGTTAAATCAATCAACGACTATCTCTGCGACGGCCGCTCCTATCCACCCGGCAATCCCCGCGATACCCTTGACGCAACCCTACTGGCAGAGGGTTCCATGATGCCTAATGCAGAAGTCACCTTGCATCGTATTCTCGAAAAAAATCGTTCCCACGGCAGTTTGACCTGGAGTGATCAAGATCACATCTGCGGTTGGCGTTAAATCGTAATCCTATCGTGATCTAATGAAAGAGGGCCCAATGGCCCTCTTTCTGCTTGCTGCATTAGTCTCTAAAATGGGACTGCTGGTAACAGCCAGTTGTTTCACACCCATCTTAGAAACCAAAGGCAGATCCATGGTAAAACAGCAGCTTAACCAAACCCCATGCACGTCTTAGTGGAAAACCAGCAGCGGGGTCTTTGGCAAGCCTATCGTGATCCGATCCATATCATCACAGCGCAAAATTTAGAACAAGTTCTACCTGCTTTACAAACAGTCCAAGCCGCTGTCGAAAAAGAAGGACTTTTTGCAGCGGGGTTCATAACTTATGAAGCAGCGCCTGCCTTTGACGCGGCCTATAAAACGCTTCCCCAGGGTTCGCTGCCCTTACTGCAATTTGGTTTGTATCGACGGTTTTATGATCTAGCTACTCTACCTAAAACCAGCGGCGACGCATCCACCTGGCAAAATGCTGAAAAATGGCAGGCAGATATTTCGGAAGCCTCATATGAGGAAAGTTTTAGCCGGATTAAAGATCACCTCCGCTTGGGGGAAACCTATCAAGTTAATTACTCATTCCGCCTACGTAAAAAGAACTTTGCGCCAGGCGCTGCAACGTTTGCAGATTTGGTTTGTGCGCAAGGAAAAGGGTGCGCAGCCTTGGTAGAGACAGCCCATTTTGATTTATTAAGCGTCTCACCAGAGCTTTTTTTTATGTTGCACGGCGATGAGATTTTGACCAAACCCATGAAAGGAACCCGCAAACGAGGACGTTGGTTGGAGGAAGACAAAAAAATCGCTGCAGAGCTTACCTTGTCGACAAAAGAACGGGCCGAGAATTTGATGATTGTGGATATGATGCGCAATGACCTGGGTCGCATCGCTTACCCTAGCTCTATTCAGGTGCCTGCCCTGTTTACGGCAGAACGTTATCCCACGATCCAGCAAATGACGAGTACCGTTCGCGCTAGAACTGGGGCCAGTTTTGTGGAAATTATGAAGGCGCTTTTTCCCTGTGCCTCTATCACCGGAGCCCCCAAAGTAAAAACCATGGAAATTATCGCCCACGAAGAAACCGCCCCCCGGGGGATCTATACCGGAACGATAGGTTTTTATCATCCTGGACGCGAGGCGCTTTTCAATGTAGCTATCCGCACGCTCTCGGTGGACAAAATTAACCACGCCAGCGAGTACGGTGTCGGCGGCGGCATCGTTTGGGACTCAAACCCTGTCAGTGAATATCAAGAATGTCTCACTAAAAGCCGGGTCCTACATCAAAAAAGCCCGCCTTTTCGCTTGCTGGAGACCTTGTTATGGACAAAAGAAGATGAGTTTTTTCTAGAAAAGCGACACATCCAGCGTATGCAAGATTCTGCAGACTATTTTGGCTTTACTTTTAATCCTCAACACTGTCAAGAAACCCTTGCCACAGTGACTGCGACTTTACACAATGAAGGAGTAACACAACCCCAAAAAGTAAGACTTTTAGGCGATCATCTAGGAAAGTTTCAATGGGAGTCAGCCTCTCTAAAAGATGATTTTTTTCCTGCATCCAACCCTATCATGGCCCAAGCAAAACCACCCTTAACTGCAGCTCTAGCCCAAGAAGCAGTAAACTCCCAAGATCCATTTCTATTTCATAAAACCACCCATAGGCAGATCTACGAACAACAAAAACGAGCCTCCTATGATACGACTCTGCTTTATAACCAGCGTGAAGAACTGACAGAATGTATGTATGCCAATGTGGTACTACGTTATGGTGAGGTATTACTTACCCCTGCCCGATCCTGCGGCTTATTGGCAGGCACTTATCGGCAAGAATTATTGGAAAGCGGGGAAATTCAGGAAGCCATACTCACTTTGCAAGACCTAAATAACGCTGACGACGTTTTTCAAATCAATAGCGTGGGTCTATGGACTCGGCTGGCTGTTTTAGTCCAGGATTTGCACACAAAGGACTCATGTAGCTTGTAAAAGAGGTGTCGAGCTTATCAAAGCCTCCAATGATCTGGCAAAATCAGACAAACAACGCTTAAAAGCCTATTTAGTGGCTATGTTTCAAAAAGGTGCAGAGCTTATTAAATCATGCTGATTATTGGTCTCACAGGGGGCATCGGCAGCGGTAAAACCGCCGTTAGCGATGCTTTTGCCCAGCGCGGCGTACCCATTATAGATACCGATGTGCTAGCGCGCGACGTGGTGCAACCGGGTCAACCAGCTTTTCAAGAAATCGTCGCTGCATTTGGCAGGGCTTGTTTGGATAACCATTGCGCCCTTGACCGTGGTTATCTACGGCGCACGGTATTCGCAAACCCTGAGTTACGCCATCGGTTAGAGGCTATTCTCCACCCTCGTATCCGGCAACGTATGCAGGCTTGCATCACGGCGCTAACGGCGCCCTATTGTATTGTGGTGGTGCCCCTACTGACAGAAACAGGGATGACTCACTGGTTTGACAGAATTCTTGTGGTGGATGTACCGGAAGCAGTGCAAATTCAGCGGGTAATGGCGCGGGACAACGTGGATGAAACCCATGCCAGACATATTCTTAGCGCCCAAGCAAGCCGTGAAAAGCGCCTAGCCATCGCAGATGATATTATTGAGAATATAGATGATATTGATGTGTTGGATCATAAAGTCGAAGCATTACATAATATCTATTTGAGTCTTGCCCAAACACGTTATTGAAACCAAAAGTTGTCCGCCATGATGAACCCTGAGCTTAACGACGACGATACGTTGACCGAACCCGAAGCGGTTGATGAGATAACTCTACCACCTACGCAAGACGAATTGCCTTATGATGACGGAGTTCCCATGGAAACTGCACGCCACCGTATGCAGATGGAGCTGCTCATCAACACCCTAGAACCTTGGCTAGCCGAACGGCAGGAAGGTTATGTGGGTGGCAATATGTTTATTTACTTTAGTATGGAGCAGGTACGTAACCGGTATTTTCGAGGTCCAGACTTCTTTGCCGTGCTGGGTGTATCCCAAAAAGAACGCAAAAGCTGGGTCGTTTGGGAAGAAAAAAAAGCCCCGGATGTAGTCATTGAACTACTCTCCAACAGCACTGCAGAACATGACAAGACCACAAAAAAAACCATTTATCAGGACCGGCTTCGCATTCCCGAGTATTTTTGGTTTGATCCCTTTAAGCCCGAAGATTGGGCTGGGTTTGCCCTGCGCGATGGCGTTTATGAACCATTACCTTTTGATTTAAACAACCGCTTGGTGAGTCACCGGCTCGGTCTTGCTTTGACACGTTGGCCGGGCATCTACAGAAATATAGAGGCTGTATGGCTACGCTGGGAAACCCTAGAAGGGGTTTTATTACCTACGGATAGTGAAGCCGCAAAACAGGGGGTTGAACGTGCTGGGCAACAGGCTGAGCAAGAGAAACAACGGGCTGATCGTGCCGAACAACAAGCCCAGCAAGAAAAACAACGGGCTGAGCAGGAGAAAAAACGGGCTGAGAAACTGGCGGCTAAGTTACGAGAACTGGGCTTTGATTTGGACTAAAAAACCTTTCAGTTGACAGTCAGCGGGAATTGCACACTATAGGGCGGCTCCGTTTCAATTTCAACAGTGGCAATCCAGTCACTACGCCCCGTGGTGCATAGGGGCAGTATGACTTTACCCTGCCAACGTTGATCTGCTTTGCGGCGCAGGTGAAAACGGTTGACACCCATATCCATGCCGACCATGGCAAAATGCACGGTGACATCCTGTACAGTATCCGCTAGGGGTCCCTCTAAACGCACTTGAAAAGAAAAAGGTTTAAGCGCTCGCACATTGTCACTGGGAAAAACACTGACGGACAATTCCTCGCTTCGCACGGCACACGTTTTCTGAGACAAATGGCAATCAGCGGGCGCGGAGAGCATTACCCGTGGCGTTTCCACTTGAGCAAACCAAGCCGCTAGCTGCGCATAGCCTAGGTTTATTAAAAATCCCAGCAAGGCGAATAAACCAATGAACAAACCCATTAAAACCAGGCTTGATCTACGCTCTGCAACCACTACACCCACAAGGCTCGCACCGCTGCAATACCTTGACTGCCGTGGCGCCATGCTTGGTCTACATCGGCCAACGTCATGCCCCCCAACGCATAGATTGGGAGTGCCGCCAGCTCCGTTAAAGCTTGCAAGCCTTGCCAACCCAGAGGCTGAACGTCTGGGTGGCTAGGAGTCATGCGCACGGGAGAAACCACTGCGAAGTCTACCCCTATGCGACTCGCGTGATGCAGTTCCTCTAAGTTGTGACAAGATGCAGCAACCCACCGGTCGGGGGGCAGCGGTCGCGTATCCAGCGCCATCAGCCGAGTAGCCGTCAAGTGCAGGCCGTCGGCGTCTAGGGCCCGCGCCTGAGCTGGACTACCATTGAGCAGTAGCGTGGCGCCATAGGATTTGGTCAAGCGTTGGGCTTTCTGATAAAGGGTCAATAAATTATCTTCGGAGAGTCTTTTGGTGCGCAATTGAATTAACCGCATACCCCGCGCCAAAACGCTTTCTAAATGTTGTAAAAAAATCTTAGGCTGATCTCCAGGTTCACCGGTAATGGCATATTCTTTCGGTAACCGCAGGGCATTGATAATAGGCGCATCGGCAGCGGGAAAATCATACTCAGCGAGGGCTTGCGGGGTCACCCAACGCAGGGGTTGATCTTCCAAACCACAAGGTTCCCCCCGGTAGCCATCGATTCGCCACACATCCAGTAGCACTGTCTTATCCGTATAGGCATGGCGAACTCGGATCAAGGGACGCATAGACTCCACTTCAGTTCCCAGCTCTTCCCGTAATTCCCGCGTTAAAGCGGCTTCCACGTTTTCTCCAAGTTCTACCTTACCCCCCGGAAATTCCCATAAGCCCCCCTGATGGACGTGCTCAGACCGACGGCTAATCAATACCTCTCCGGCAGGGTTGATTAGCGCCCCTACCGCCACATGCAAATAGCCATTTTTTAAGGGTGAAGATTGGGCAGAAAGGACCATATGTCAGGTTCGGTAATCGGCGTTGATACGCACGTATTCGTAGGAAAGGTCCGTGGTCCAGATGCGGGCAGAGGCGTCACCTCGTCCCAATAACACCCGCACGGTGATCTCTGCTTGGGACATGACAGCTTGACCACAGGCTTCTGTGTATTCCGCTGCCAAAGCGCCGTGGCGTACAATACAGACATCATCCAGATAAATGGACACGGTATCTATCGACAGCCCTTCCATATCAGCTCGGCCCACAGCCGCCAGTATTCGACCCCAATTAGGGTCGGAGGCAAAAAAAGCCGTTTTGACCAGGGGTGAATGGGCGATGGTATAGGCGACTCGCCGACATTCTGCATGACTGCCTCCTTGCTCCACGGTGATGGTGAGAAATTTTGTAGCCCCCTCCCCGTCACGAACCAGGGCCTGGGCTAAAGTTATACAGAGGGTTTGCAATGCCTCTTGAAAAGCCTGATAAGCTTGCCCCTCGGCATCAATATAAAGACCGTTCTGACCCGTAGCTAATAGCACACAAGCATCATTGGTAGAGGTATCGCCATCCACGGTAATGGCATTAAAGGATTCAGCGACTGCTGCTTTCAAACAGCGTTGCAATAAGGGTTGCGCAAGACCTGCGTCAGTAGTTAAAAAAGCTAGCATAGTGGCCATATTAGGCTTGATCATGCCGGCGCCCTTGGCCATACCAGTCAGGGTCACCGTATAACCGTCGATGACGACCTGCTGACTGGTGACTTTGGGTTGCGTATCGGTGGTCATAATCCCTTCGGCTGCAGCACCCCATCCCTCCGACGTGAGCGCTGCGTAAGTATCGGGTAAGGCCTGCTGTATGGGTTTTAAGGGCAACGGCTCACCAATCACCCCGGTGGAAAAAGGCAATACTTCTTCACTGCGACAACCAACCAGTTCAGCTAAAGCGGCGCAGGTGGCATAGGCGTCTTGCTCACCGCGAGCACCTGTACCAGCGTTGGCGTATCCGGTATTGATAACCAGATAGCGAGGGGCAGCCAGACTAAGATGGTGTTTGGCAACAGTTACAGGTGCGGCGCAAAAGGCATTGCAGGTGAACATGGCGGCAGCCGTAGTCCCTGTGACTGTCTCCAAAAGGACAAGATCACGGCGCTCCGGGTACTTGATCCCCACACAGGTGCTACCGAGGCGAACTCCAAGCACCGGTAGGGGTTCAGGAAGTAGAGACATGAACGCTATCCCATAGTTTATAGTGTACTTACCCGCACAGGGCTTATGTAGCTCGTAAAAAAGGTGTCGATGGCCTGGACGGCCATCGTCAAGCCCACAGGGAGGTGTTTACGGCGTCCTCTGGAACGAGCTGCGCAAGCCCTGGATCCAAATGATTGGCTATTTCTCAATTGACACGCCCATGACAGTGTTTATATTTTTTACCTGATCCACAGGGACATGGCTCATTTCGGCCCACTTTACGTCCTTCCCGCACATAGGGCGTGTGGACGGCTTTTTCTTCAGCTTCGGCTTGTTCTGCTTCTGCGCCGCTCAGGGCTGACACTTCCGCATGTTCGTATTGCAGGGCCGTAGCGGGTCGGCGGACTTCTTGGACAGGCTCTGGTTCCGCCGCTTGAAACTGTACCCGCGACGCCATGCTAATGACGTCGCGTTTAATACGCTCCAGCATGGCCGAAAACATTTCAAAGGCTTCTCGTTTGTATTCCTGTTTGGGATTTTTTTGCGCATAACCCCGCAGATGAATACCCTGACGTAGATAATCCATCGCCGCCAAATGTTCTTTCCAATGAGTATCCAAAACATCCAGAACAATTTTCTTTTCGAAAAAGCGCATGACGGGTTCGCCTACCTGGGCTTCCTTGTCGGCATAGGTTTGTTCAAATGCTTCGAAAATACGGGTTCGCAGAGTTTCCTCATGAAGTTTAGCATCGGCGTCGAGCCAGCCTTGAATATCTAATTTAAGCCCAAAGTCTTTCTCCAAAGCCGTTTGTAATCCAGCCACATTCCATTGTTCTTCTACACTTTGCGGGGGAATATAGGTGCTAATCTCACGATCCAAAACTTCCTGACGCATGGCGGCGATGGTTTCAGAGACATCCTCCGCTTCCATCAATTCGCTGCGCTGGGCATAAATGACTTTACGCTGATCGTTAGCCACATCGTCAAATTCTAAAAGATTTTTACGAATATCGAAGTTGTGGGCTTCCACTTTACGCTGGGCGTTTTCAATGGCCTTGGTTACCCAAGGATGTTCGATGGCCTCACCTTCCTCCATGCCTAATTTTTGCATCAGCCCCGATACCCGCTCCGAAGCGAAGATACGCATGAGACTGTCTTCGAGGGATAGATAAAACCGGCTCGAGCCTGGATCACCCTGGCGCCCGGAACGACCCCGCAACTGATTATCGATACGTCGGGATTCGTGGCGTTCTGTACCGATGATATGTAAACCACCGGCGGCAACCACATTATCGTGTAATGATTGCCAGGCTTTTTTGACTTTTTGCCGACTTACTTCATCGGCATCCGTCCCCAGGGCATCCAGTTTTGGTTGCAGGCTGCCGCCCAACACAATATCCGTACCTCGACCCGCCATATTAGTGGCGATGGTGACAGCGCTGGGTTGCCCAGCCTGGGCAATAATCTGCGCCTCCCGTTGGTGTTGTTTGGCATTGAGGACTTCATGGGGAACCTTGTGCTTGGTTAATAGCTTAGCAAGCAGCTCCGACACTTCGATGGAGGTGGTGCCCACCAACACCGGTTGACGGCGTGTGTAACAGTCACGAATATCTTTTAAAATGGCATCGTATTTTTCTTGGGCGCTTAAAAACACCAGATCGCCCATGTCGTTACGAACCATCGGCTTATGGGTAGGAATAACCACCACTTCTAAGCCATAGATTTGCTGAAATTCGTAAGCCTCGGTATCGGCCGTGCCGGTCATACCCGATAGCTTGTTATACAAGCGAAAATAGTTTTGGAAAGTAATGGAAGCTAACGTCTGGTTTTCCGCTTGGATCTTAACGCCTTCTTTGGCTTCGATGGCCTGGTGTAACCCATCGGACCAACGTCTTCCCGGCATGGTGCGACCGGTAAATTCATCGACAATCACGATCTGGCCATCTCGCACAATATATTCCACATCCTTTTGAAACAAAGCATGGGCCCGGAGACAAGCATTGAGGTGATGAAACAAATTAAGATTAGCCGGATCGTACAAACTTTGACCTTCCCGCAACAAACCCACTTCCAGGAGCAGGTCTTCCACATGCTGATGCCCTTCCTCGGTTAAATAGACCTGCTTAACCTTTTCATCCACCGAGTAATCACCAGGGCCTTCCTCTTCCGCTTGTTTAGTAAGCTGCGGCACGATGGCGTTAATCCGCCGATACGTCTCCGAACTTTCTTCGGCAGGTCCTGAAATAATCAACGGCGTGCGCGCTTCGTCGATGAGGATGGAATCCACTTCGTCCACAACAGCGAAATTGAGTTCTCGCTGTACCTTTTGCTCCAAGGCAAAAGCCATATTGTCACGCAGGTAGTCGAAGCCAAATTCATTATTGGTGCCGTAAATGACATCTGCTGCATAGGCCGCTCGCTTTTCCTCAGGGTTCATGCCGTTGACAACCACCCCAGTGGTCATACCCAAACTCTCATAAAGCTGTCCCATCCACTGGGCATCGCGGCGAGCTAAATAGTCATTGACGGTAATCACATGCACACCCTTACCCGAAAGCGCATTGAGGTACACCGCCAAAGTGGCTACCAAGGTTTTTCCTTCGCCGGTACGCATCTCGGCGATTTTACCGTCGTGGAGCACCATACCGCCGATGAGTTGAACATCGAAATGGCGCATTCCCAGTACACGCTTACCGGCCTCCCGCACCACGGCAAAAGCCTCTGGTAATAGCCCATCAAGGGTCTCACCCTGGGCAACACGCTCTTTAAACCCGGTCGTTTTGGCCCGCAACTCGTCATCAGTTAACGGCGAAATACTAGGTTCTAAGGCATTAATTTGGGCGACAACTCGACTCATGCGTTTGAGAACACGGTCGTTACGACTACCAAAAATTTTCTTTAGGACACCGGTTACCATCAATATGCCTTCCAATAAACTGGCTAAAAAACGATATAGATTGCAAAAATAATAACGTAGTTTACGGGATTTTCGGAGCGCCAAATCCACTAAAGAATAGTTATTACCTTAAACAATAGGACAAGACGAACAAAAGTCGTCTTGCGGTGGGGAGAAATTGACTGCTAAGGCTGACCATTTAGTGACCATAACCTAGGGTTTTTATGGTTTGTAAACGACCGTTTTCGAAACGAAGTTTACGCATAAAACGCTGCGGTCCAAAATTGTAAACCCATTCTTCAATATAAATAGGCTTTACTATGTCTTCATAAACGGGGGAGTATGGATAATGAACACGAACGAGTCGATGTTCGACCCAATCTGTGACTTCGGTAGGATTACCACAACTAGCGCGTACTTGGCTTTGAGTCTCGCCCTCTAAGACTAAATCACTGCCGCAGCGCAACGCATAACTAGGGCTAGCGAAAAAAGTGAGTAAACATGCGCTGAGAAATAGGATTTTTTGCATCTTAAATTCTACTAAGTAGGATAAGGCTGCGAGTGGGTTGTGATGATATGAAAGTCAAGATGAATCTTGCCTGAATTATCACTATCAAGAGCGTTGTCCTGTTTGGCTATGGAAACCTAATATTCAACTGCGTAGGCACCGTTGGCCTGGTTGTTAAATGGTCTGACAAATAGACCAAAGCAACCTTAAAAAATTAAATTTTTCTATCTAGAAGCGACAAAAGACTAGGAAAGTACCTCATGGACGAGTATTATAATGACCGATCACAGGCTTTAGTCTTTAATCGATTAGAGTAGTGATTAGGAAAGGCGTTTTCCTACTTTTTACTGGATCGTCGATTGCAGGGAAAAGCTAACAAAGAGCATTGCAGCTGTTGCTGGATGTTGGTAGTTTTGGAAGTCTCACGGTAGTTCCTCCCAATGTAGTACCCATTCACCATTAGCGCGCATACTCAGTTTTAATTTAACTTTTGTGTAAGTATTGTTTGATATGAAGACAGGCATAGTAAAGTGGTTTAATGATTCTAAGGGCTTTGGTTTTATTGCCCCGACAGATGGTGGAAACGATGTTTTTGTGCACTTTTCGGCGATTCAGGGGGGTGGTTTCCGATCCCTGGCGGAAGGCCAAAAAGTGAGCTTCCAGGTCGAGCGTGGCCCTAAAGGCATGCAGGCAACTAACGTGGTCCCTGCGTAAGTCTCTACCTACCTTAGCTCGATGGAAAGACCCCGCTCCGACGGGGTCTTTTTTTATGTGCCCTACTATTTTTTTCAGGTGTCCTATTATTTTGTCATACACCCACTGATCTGTACTACTATCTGTGTTTAATGGGCACAGTTTTGTAGAGATCAGTAAGTTCACAGCCGCCTTTTATAACCAAGTATCAGCTCACAAATTAATTAAGGAGCTTACCTCACTATGGCAGACGACACGCCCGTACATGTCCGTGGTGTTGACTATGAACAAGTTGATACCGAATACTTTGAAAAAAGACAGTTAAAACAAGGCGCTGCTGGCTGGATTCTATTAGCCGGATTGGGTGTGGCCTATGTTATTTCAGGGGATTTTGCGGGTTGGAACTTTGGCCTTGAGCAAGGCGGCTGGGGCGGCTTGCTGGTTGCCACCGTACTCATGGCTACCATGTACACCTGTATGGTTTTTGCCCTTGCTGAACTTTCCTCCATGATTCCCACCGCCGGCGGGGGTTATGGGTTCGCCCGTCGCGCCTTTGGTCCCTGGGGTGGTTTTTTAACCGGCACAGCCATTCTCATTGAATACGCCATCGCCCCGGCAGCCATCGCTGTCTTTATCGGCGCCTATTGTGAGTCGTTATTTGGGATTGGAGGCTGGGTCATTTATCTGGCGTTCTATGCTGTTTTTGTGGGCATCCATATCTATGGTGTTGGCGAGGCATTAAAACTGATGTTTATCATCACGGCCATCGCAGCTCTAGCCTTAGTGGTTTTTGTGCTGGCGATGGTACCCCACTTTAGTGCTGATAAGCTCTTCGACATACCCATGACTGATGCTGTAGGGGCTAGCGCCTTTCTGCCTTTCGGTTATCTCGGCATCTGGGCGGCTATCCCCTATGCCATTTGGTTTTTTCTAGCCATCGAAGGCGTTCCCCTGGCTGCCGAAGAAACTCGTGATCCGAAAAAAGATATGCCCCGGGGTTTGATTGTCGGTATGCTGATATTGCTATTATTCGCTGCCCTGATTCTCACCCTAGGTCCCGGTGGCGCTGGCGCATCAGTGATTATGAATGCGGGTAATCCCCTTATCGCTGCCCTTGAATCGCCTAATGCCTATGGCACATCTACTTGGATCAGCGCCTTTATCAATCTGGTAGGCTTAGCGGGACTCATTGCCAGCTTCTTCTCGATTATTTTTGCCTATTCACGGCAGATCTTCGCCCTTTCCCGGGCAGGTTATCTACCCCGCTTTCTCTCCCTTACTAATCACCGTAGATCTCCCGTTCCCGCCTTAGTCATACCAGGTACCATCGGTTTTTTACTTTCCTTAAGCGGGGAAGGTGATTTACTCATTTTAGTGGCGGTGTTTGGCGCGACCATCTCTTATGTCATGATGATGCTGTCTCATATTGCGTTACGTCGTAAAGAACCTAATCTAGAACGTCCTTATCGAACCCCGGGTGGTATCATGGTGTCCGGTATCGCCCTCTTACTGGCTTTGCTCGCCCTTATCGCCGGTTTTCTGGTAGACCCTCGGGTGGTGATCGGCGCCGCCATCGTCTACGGGATTATGGTCGCCTATTTTGGCTTTTACAGTCGCCATCATTTGGTGGCTCAAGCGCCAGAAGAAGAATTTGAAGCCATCAGAAAAGCAGAAGCCGAACTCACTGGTTAAACAGGCAGCCAACCTTTGCGTGCTGCCATTTTCTCTACATGAGGTCATGGCCCATGGCAATTTATTCCCATCGTATCGGTAACACGACTTATCAGTTCGGGGACCTCAAAGAACTTATGGCCAAAGCCAGCCCAGCCCGGGCAGGAGACACTTTAGCGGGTATTGCCGCTGGCAGCGCTGCGGAACGGGTGGCGGCGCAGATGGCCTTGGCCGAGTTACCCCTCAAGGTTTTTCTTGAGGAAGCATTGATTCCTTACGAAACCGACGAAGTCACCCGTCTTATCATAGATACTCATGACCTGGATTCCTTTGCGCCGGTCAGTCATCTTACGGTGGGAGATTTTCGTAACTGGTTACTCTCTTACGAAGCGGATGAACAAACCCTACAGGCATTAAAGCCTGGGATCACCCCCGAGATGGCCGCCGCCGTTTCTAAGCTGATGCGCATTCAAGATTTGATCTTAGTGGCGCAAAAATGTCGCGTCGTGAGCCGCTT
This sequence comes from uncultured Candidatus Competibacteraceae bacterium, assembly GCA_964423745.1. Classification (GTDB taxonomy): domain Bacteria; phylum Pseudomonadota; class Gammaproteobacteria; order Competibacterales; family Competibacteraceae; genus CAYRGG01. The sequence goes on from CAYRGG010000057.1 coordinate 14,723, forward strand.
TCGCAATACCTTAGGTTTGCAGGGCCGTCTGTCAACCCGTCTGCAACCTAATCACCCTACCGATGACCCGAGTGGCATTGCTGCCAGTGTCCTGGACGGTTTACTGTATGGCAACGGGGATTCGGTGATCGGCATCAATCCGGTGAGCGACAATATCGCTGCGGTTATCCAACTGATGGAGATGTTGGATGCTATTATCGAGCAATATAAAATTCCTACCCAATCCTGTGTGCTTACCCATGTCACCACCCACATAGAGGCGATCCGCCGGGGCGCCCCAGTGGACCTGGTATTCCAATCCATCGCCGGTACTGAAGCGGCCAACAACAGTTTTGGAGTAACCCTAGAACTCTTGGAAGAAGCACACCAGGCTGCGCTGGCGCTAAACCGAGGCACGGTGGGTAATAATGTCATGTATTTTGAAACAGGCCAGGGCAGCGCCCTATCGGCAGATGCCCATCACTGCGTCGATCAACAAACCTGTGAGGTCCGGGCCTATGGGGTAGCCCGGCAATTTGCACCCCTTTTGGTCAACACCGTGGTGGGTTTTATAGGTCCTGAATACCTCTATGATGGTAAACAGATCATCCGCGCCGGTTTGGAAGATCATTTCTGCGGTAAACTGCTGGGTCTACCCATGGGTTGCGATGTCTGTTACACCAACCATGCGGAGGCCGATCAGGACGATATGGATATGCTGCTCACGTTGCTCAGCGTCGCCGGTTGTAATTATATTATGGGCATTCCCGGCGCCGACGATATCATGTTGAACTACCAAACCACCTCATTCCATGACGCCTTGTACGTCCGCGAGGTGTTGGGTTTGCGAGCAGCTCCTGAGTTTGAAACGTGGCTGCAAACCATGGGCATCTTTAGTGCCGGTGATCGACCCCAACTCCAAAACACCATGCCACAGCCATTCCAGCGTGCTTTAGCCCAACTTGCCTGATAGGAAACGTGGCATGACTAAGCTTAAAAACCCGGTTATCGTTGATCCTTGGCGGCAACTGCGAAAATTCACTCCGGCGCGTATTGCCCAGGGTCATGCGGGAGTGAGTCTTCCCACCAAGCCTCATCTTGAGTTTCAGCTAGCCCATGCCCAAGCCCGGGATGCGGTTCATCTGCCCTTCGATAGTGCGGCTCTCCAAGAGCAACTGCAAAAATTTAATCACCCCCTCATTTCTCTCCACAGTGCAGCGTCCGATCGACAAGTTTATTTGCAAAGACCAGATCTTGGGCGGCGCTTGGATGAACCCTCCCAGCATCGTTTAATAACTTGGGCGGCACATGAATCAGCCCCCTACTACGATATTGGCTTCGTGGTAGCAGACGGGCTATCCGCCTTAGCGGTTCATCGTCATAGCGTCCCGTTTCTGGAGGCCCTATGGCCTAAATTGGTCGATTGGCGTATCGCGCCTATTGTACTCATGGAACAAGGCCGGGTGGCTATCGGTGATCAGGTGGGGGCGTTACTGGGATTGCAACTGGTGGTGGTGCTGATCGGCGAACGACCGGGTTTAAGTTCCCCCGATAGCCTAGGACTTTATCTCACCTATCAACCCCAGGTTGGTTTAACTGATGCTCATCGCAACTGCATCTCCAATATTCGCCCCCAAGGATTGCGCTATCAGGCCGCTGCCGATAAGTTATTTTATCTCTTGAACGAGGCCCAACAACGCCAGCTTTCAGGGGTTAACCTAAAAGACGAGGAGGAGGGCGTTGTTCGCGAAATCGCTCTCGCCAAGAAAAATTTTTTGCTAGATGCTACCGATTCCGAAACGAACAATGACTTAACATAACCAAATTAGTGTAATCGACTATAGATATGACAAGTTTATTGGGGATTAAAAAATGCAAAGACAGTTCACGCTAGAATATTGGATAGATGATGAATGGTATATAGGAAAATTAAAAGAGGTTCCGGGTGTATTCAGTCAAGGTGAATCACTTGAGGAACTGGAAGAAAACATAAGGGACGCCTATACACTTATGATTCAAGAAGAAGCTCCAGTGATGCATCCGGGAGCAAAAACTAAAAACATTACGGTAGATGCTGCGTGAAGCGAGGGAATTTTATTCGGGAATTGGTTGAGGCAGGTTGTTACTTAAAACATCATGGTAAACGCCATGACATTTATGCAAACCCCCGGAACGGCAAACAAACTCCTGTACCACGCCACCCTGAAATCAAGGAAAGTCTTTGTGGGCTTATCAAAAAGCAGTTGGGAATTTAATACCAGTCATATGTCTACCGACACCACAGTCTTCAGCAGACATTCAATCGAGTGGGCGATGACAGACGCACTTTTATGTACATCCAGATCCACCCCTAACACAGAAATATTTGGATTTTTCTTGAGGGCTGCACAGACAGCAACAGGAATGTCTGCATAAAAAAGGTTGGTAGTTTTTACCCTACGCACGCTTATAAAAGATAGCTTGCCGCTACGTCCCTTGATCTTAAGAAAGGCTTGTACCGAAACTAATAGGACTTACACCATGTTTGATTCAGTTAAAAATAAAACGGTGATTGTAACGGGAGCCAGCAAAGGGATTGGAAAAGGCATTGCGCGGGTTTTTGCCATGCACCAAGCCAAGGTGATGATTGTGGCCCGTAGTGAAAAGGAAGGCTTGCAAGCGGTCGAAGAAATCAAGTCATCCGGCGGTTGCGCAGCGTTTAGCAAAGGGGATGTGACCAACCGGGAAGACATGAACCGGATCGCCAAAAAAACCGTTGAGTCGTTTCACGGCATCGATATTCTGTGCGCCAATGCGGGTATCTTTCCTTCCGCCAAGTTGGAGGAGATGACGGAAACCCAATGGGATAGCGTAGTTAACGTCAACATGAAGGGTATGCTGTTCGCCATTCAAGCCTGCCTTCCCCATCTAAAGACGAGTAAGGCGGGACGAGTGATCTTGACCTCATCGATTACCGGACCCATTACCGGATTTCCGGGATGGTCACATTACGGTGCGACAAAGGCCGGTATGCTAGGTTTTATGCGCACGGCGGCCATCGAATTGGCGCGGCACAAAATTACCATCAATGCGGTGATGCCGGGGAATATCATTACGGAAGGGCTGGAGGATTTGGGTGACGATTATTTGAATACTATGGCGGCTTCGATTCCGCTGAAACGGTTGGGAACGGTGGAAGATATCGGCAATGCGATGGTTTATTTCGCTTCCGAGGAAGCCGGGTATGTGACCGGACAAACCATTGTGGTGGATGGGGGACAGGTTCTGCCGGAGTCCTTGGAAGCGTTAAATGCATAAACAAAAATGCATGATCTGGAGCAACCATGAGCGAGTTTGAAGCAGATTTAGCTAAATACGGCATCACGGTAGACAAAGCTGCTGTTCTCGATAAATCCATCCGCTGGTGGAATCCTGGCAAAACTAAAAGTTGGCAGGAATCAGGAGTCGATCTCGTTATCGGTAAACGGGAAGGCTATTGTTTGTATGATGTCAGCGGCAGACGCCTGATCGACCTGCATTTGAACGGCGGGACCTATAACCTGGGTCATCGCAATCCTGAAGTCATCGCGGCGCTTCAGGAAGGGTTGAAACATTTTGACATGGGAAATCACCATTTTCCCTCCATCGTCCGGGCCGAGCTGGCAGAAATGTTGGCGGATGCCACGCCGGAGGGACTCGTTTACTCTATCTTTGCCAGCGGCGGCGGGGAAGCCATCGATATCGCGTTAAAATGCGCCCGCAATGCCACCCAGCGCAAGAAAATCATCTCCATTGCCGGTTGTTACCATGGCCATACTGGGCTGGCGCTGCCAACGGGGGACGACCGTTTTTCCAAACTTTTTCTCAGCGAGGGCAACCCAAATGAGTTCGTCCACGTTCCTTTCAATGATCTAGAAGCGATGGAACGGGCGCTGGCACCGGGCGACGCCGCCTGTGTCATTATGGAAACCGTACCTGCCACTTATGGCTTTCCCATACCCAGAGCAGGATATCTGAAACTGGTTAAGACCCTATGCGAAAAACAGGGAACCCTCTATATCGCCGACGAGGTGCAAACAGGTCTGATGCGCTCCGGTGAGTTATGGGGTATTCAAACCTACGGTGTTAATCCCGACATTTTGGTAACCGCCAAGGGGTTGAGCGGCGGTATTTATCCCATCGGAGCCGTGGTGGTGAATGAAAGGGCGGGTCAATGGATGAAACAAGACGGTTTTGGCCACATCTCCACCTTCGGTGGCGCTGAACTGGGTTGCCTGGTGGCGATGAAAGTGCTGGAGATCAGCAGGCGTGCAGAGACACAACAAAACGTCCATTTTTTGGCTAACTACGTTCGTCAAAAACTGGATAACATCCAGTCCCGCTATGCTGATTTCTTCTCCGGCATCCGCCAATTGGGCGTCATTTTTGGATTGGAATTCAACCATCCAGAAGGCGCTAAATACGTGATGCGGGCGTTATATGAAAACGGTGTGTGGGCCATATTTTCCATGCTCGACCCCCGGGTTCTGCAGTTTAAAGTCGGCATATTGTTCGACCAGACCCTGTGTGATGACATGTTGGAAAGAGTCGAGGAAGGCATTTTCCAGGCGCACCAACGGGTTTCAAAAGATCATTATTAAAAAATCGTTCTAAACCCGCGAAGGAGCTTTGTTATGCTGAATAGCGACATAAAGCCCTATGATAAATTAACACCGGAGGAGCAATTGCAGCGGATATACGATTTAGCAAACGCTGCCCTTCGCCATTATGACCTGCCCACTGGGTCGACGCTTCGGCTATTGAACCATTCAGAGAACATCACCTATCTGGTGGAAGATCCCGGCAACGAAACGAAGCTTATCTTGAGAATGAACCGGCCAGGTTATCATTCCCGGGAAGCATTGCATGCCGAATTACTGTGGCTCGACGCCCTCATGCAAGATTCACCCATTATCACGGCAGATTCCCTAGCGGGAATAGACGGCGAACGCATTCAGGAAATAGCGTATCCTGGAGTACCTGGAACACGCCATTGCGTGATGTTCAGTTTTTTGAGTGGGGCAGCTCCCGACGAAGAAAATGAGACAAATCTGATCATCGAATTTGAAAAACTCGGTGAAATCAGCGCACACCTGCACGAACATGTTCTCAAGTGGCGGCAGTCCAGTCAGCTTTGTCGACCGGTTTGGGATTTTGATACCATGCTGGGTCACACGCCCCGCTGGGGACGCTGGCAAGATGGTTTCGGTATGACGCCAGAGCGTATCGTATTGTTTACCCGATTGGCCGGTGTTATTCAGAAACGGCTGATGCAGTTTGGCAAGGATAGGGATCGTTTTGGATTGATCCATGCGGATCTGCGGCTTGCCAATCTGCTGGTCGATAAGAGTGACGTCAAAGTGATTGATTTTGACGACTGCGGTTTCGGTTGGTTTCTTTACGATTTGGGTGCAGCCCTGAGTTTTATCGAACACAAAGCCTATGTTCCCGACTTGATCGCCGCGTGGCTCAATGGGTATCGCAGCATTCGTCTCCTTTCCCAAGAAGCAGAAAACGAAATTCCTACGTTTGTCATGCTCCGGCGTTTATTGCTGGTCGCTTGGATCGGTTCTCATGCGGATACGGAGACGGCTCAAGCATTGGGCGGTGGCTATACCGATGATACGGTTGTCTTGACGGATCGCTATCTGACCAACTTTGCCTAACACGTCATACCATCAGGATTATTGACATGGTTCATGATTTTTTGCCAATACCCCACGTCTATCCAGTGACCAAACTTTTGCCCGACCTCTTTAAAATGAGCAACTTTTTTAAAACCAAACTTTTCATGGAGTTTTATACTGCCTTCATTAGGCAATGCAATACCGGCAATAAGGGTATGACAGTGACCGGATAAGGCTTGTATTAATGCTTTATAGAGTCTTTGTCCATGACCGTTGCCGGCTTCTCCGTGTCTTAAATAGATAGTCACTTCTACAGAATTTTTATAAGCACTCCACACCTGCCATTTTGCGCCATAGGCATAACCAATCACTTTATCGTCGACCTCACCCACCAGCCAAGGAAATTTTTGCATATAGGATTCGATTCTATGGGTCATATCCTCACAGGACAAGGGAACTTCTTCGAAGGTAATAATAGTGTGTTCGATGTAGTAATTGTAAATATCACATATACTTGCTATATCTTTTTTTTCGCAGGCACGTATTTTCATTAGTTTGATCACTTGAAGCGAAAATGCTCTAGTTTAGCAATCCAAAGATTTCTGTGCGTAGCAACAAGCGCTCTGCCCAACGGCGATGGGTAGCGGGTTCACACATTTGTCCAGCATACTGAAATACCGCCGAGGCGGCGGGATCAAGGATACGTTTTGCCAACTCTTGGTCTTCTGGCATCACTCTATAGACCGCTTCGATCACCGGCAGTTGGGCCGGATGGATAGCGGTTTTCGAAAGTAACCCATGAGCCACGTCTATAGCCGTTTCTCGAACCAGGGTCGCCATGCTATCCAAATGGTCAAAAACCGGTGCGGCAATTTCATAACCCGCAGGCGCAAAGGTGAGCACGATATCATCGATGACAGTGCCTAGGGGTGTATCATAGATAGTCATCGCTTTCGGCCGTTTTAGACCTAACAGACTCAATAGATCATTACCGCCAATGCGTAGACACAACACTGGATTGAGCAACTGGGTTAGTGCTTCCCGTAAGGCTTCTAAACGGCGCCGATCAAAGGCGTCGGCCGTTTCAATGGTGGGCATTACCCAAAGCTGCGGTTCTTTAGAAACCAGTTCAGCCAGTAAAGGTAAGTTGTTAGGAGTTGCTTTTGGCCAGACAATGCCCTCGACATGGTTGATACCTGGCATACTGACTAACCGTTTCAGAACCTCGGCATTGCGTGGGCGAATAAATACCGCTGGACCATTACAATGTGGTAAGGCTTGCTCTACATTATCCAATGCACCAGAAAGCTCATGGTCATGGATAGCGTCTTCTGTGCAGATAATTAGCGAACGTAAATGGGGTAGCTTCTCACCAGTTAAAATAGCTGTTAAATCGGTTCGGGTAGCGGGCACATAGAGGGTAGCGCCTAATCCTAAATAATGACAAACGTTCGGCATATTGTTAGAGGTATATTGTGTTTCCTAGAAGACGCTATAAGTTGTTATCGCGCTGATTATGATGTAAGGCTACCAACATAACTTTAAACCATTACAAAGTTTTAATCAGCGCCACGCCACTAAATGGCATGTGCCTATCATAATGCACGGGAACCCCCTTTTCGGCAGCCAATAATCGCAAATGCGTAACATCTGGGGACTCCGCCTCCGCCAACAGCAACAGACCCGGCACCCGCCTTAACAAAACCCGGGTCGCTTCCAGCACGCCCGGTTTAATATGATTGACATTGGTTATACGGTAATCCCGTTGCAGTTTGATCAAGTAATTTTTACGGTCACGGTAACAGGGTGTTTTTTCCAGGGGTCTTAGTGGTGTTGGCGCTAGAGATTTCATTTCTTTACGTAACGTATCGAGAAACCAGGTGCTGTAGTCATAAGGGCGTAAATGCTCATAAAAAACGCACCCATGAAAATCTGTAGCGGCAATTTGCTCATTGAGGATCGAACGGGACACTAAACCGGATACCGTAGCGCCTAAAATGCCTGAGGGAATAATATAATCATCCCCGCTAGCCGCCACATCCGCCACGCCACTCAAGTCAGCCACCACATGTAATTTTCCTGTAAGGTGTTCCGGTTGACGCCGATTCCAACGGGCGATAGAGTCTTGCAGCTGGCGGGCGATAACCCCCTTGGCGGTCCAGCCATCCACAAAAACCACCCCTTCTGGCGGACGTTTTGCGATTCGCAAAATATACTTCAGAGCCTGCTCATCGATGCCCCGGTCACGAATGATAGAAATGGAGAAATGCCGGGATGACACACCGAGGCAGTGGGTCAAAGCCCGCTGCAGCAAAGCGCCAATGGGTGTACCGGCACGGGCTAAAGAAACCAGCGTAATGGGCGCAGGATGAGTCACCCGAATCGTCTCGGCTAAGTTGATGATATCCTGGGCTAAACGAGTCTTATGGCGATCTGTCTGGGTTAAAAATAAATTTTCATAAGCCGCGCTGGGCCGATGCTCGTGGGTCAGCATCTCCGAATAGTGTTTACGCCCGGTTTGAATCAAGTACTCCTTTTCCGCCACCGGCATGTCCGGCGGCTGTATGGTTTTGAGCAAAAACTCGCAGTCTGCTGGCACATAGCTTCCGGAAAAGGGACGACACCATGCCACTGGATTATTTGCCTTGCCCAAAGAATCCATGGGTCTGGCATGACCAGGTTGTTTCTTGAATCTGGCTAGCATGGGGTGTTATGGCAAAGTGACAAAGACGCATAAAGGGCAAATCCGAGAGACTATCCCCTAGACCGATAAATAAAGGGCTTGCATGGGTTTTGCGAAAACGCTGCATGAGATAACTCACCGCCTGGGCCTTATTAGCAAACGGCGGCAGTAACGCCATATTATGGCCATTGCGGTGAATTTCCCCAGGGGGACTTACCCAAAACGCCTTAAGGGTGGTTTCCAGTTGAGCCAGCAGGGTTTCATCTCCCTTTATGGAGACATAAACAGGCAGACCTTGATCCTCAATAAGACGACAACGCAACGCCAATTTATCACGGGCAATGCGCTGTTGCACCCAGCCTACTGCCGCTTCCATGGACGCTCGCCATGTTTGGTAATCAGCCTGGTTTATGGCCACCCATTCATCAACCGGCTTACCCGCAGCATCGGAAATCATCGCCCCATGACCGGTAATCCGGTAACTGTCAAAGCTTAGATGCACCCGCTGCAACGCCGAGGTATTGCGGCCCGTAACGGGAATAAGGGTAGCTTGCTGTAGTAAATCCAGCAATCCTCGTTGTGCTTCAGAAAAATACGATAGGGGGTTACCTTGACGATCCGCCGCCGCATCCATCAACAAAGCCTGTTCAGGGCATTTAGACCGGGTCTGGAACAGACTATCGTCTAAATCCGTGAAAACAAAAATCGACGCTATCACGAATCTAACGCGCAGGTTTGCCCATCCACTAGGGCAGGAAACTTATGTTGCTTGGCCATGGCTGCGTACTCATAGGCGATGATTACATGACGATCCGCAGGTAAATTATAGATATAATTGACAACCCCCTCACCCCGTTCATCGCTGAAGGTTAATTTAGAGCGTATCGCCTCCCCCTCCATAATGGGAGATCGCGTCGTGGATTGGAAAAGAACATCACGACCGTCATTTTCCAACGCTTCAGCCGCGAGAAAGGGTACAAAAGCAAACTCGCCAGTTCCTACCACTACCAATGGACCCTCTGGAACACCGTTCAAGGTCAGATGTTTAACGTCTACAGGCATGAGTAAACCGGCACGACCGGTATCAGTCCGGGCATAGCCGCTCCAGCGTTGTCCATTCATACCCGACGGCAAGGTGGGATGGTAGTCTTTATTCGGTTGAAATTCAAACTCGCCTTCCAGCAAACTGACAAAACTTAGCCGTGACCGAAAGTTGCTTTGCAAAAGGCGTTGCTCGGCCGGTCTTAACCAATTAACGATGGCTGTCAGTACGATGTGCTGACAATGAGGCAGTTGACGTGCAACGCCCTCCGTCAAGGTCTTCAATGTCCGCCCGGTGCTGATCTCGTCGTCCACTACCACGAGACTGCGAGCCGCCTTAAACAGGGTTTCATACTCCCCTTTTGGCTTGTAAAGCAGATGTCCGGTGGCGTGGCTATGGTGTTCATCAAAGGCTAATAGCAGCGGCGCATCGATCCGGTGCCGTGTGGTATGTAAATAAAGCACCTCATTGCCAAGGTTTAGTTCAGCTAAACTATGGGCTACCCCACCGCCGAGACCGGTGGCTGTCTCGGCCATGCCCAATACCACTATCGGACCCGGCAAATGGCGCAGTTTTTCCGCCAGCCGCTGATAAACCTCTCGCATACGTTTAGGTCGGCAAGGAATATGTTTGCCCAACACTTTAGAAACAAAGAGAAACCCGCGTTTTGGATTCTGCCGGGAGGCAAACGCCATAAGCGCCTCTAAGGGCATATCTTCGCGTCGGGTGTGGATAGTGAGGAGGCCTGCCTGGATCGAGATCTGGTAATGCAAAGGGTTCCTGATAAAGTTAATAGGACTACCCAAGTCCCTTTTACGTAAGTGCGTGCGACCTATAAAAAACCCTCTTTCCAAAGAAAGAGGGTTTTGTCATTAACCAAAAAGCTGTCTCTAAATATGCACGCCAAAGTCTTTAGCAACGGCGCCTAGTCCACCGGCATAGCCTTGGCCAATGGCCTTGAACTTCCAATCGCTGCCGTGACGATATAATTCGCCAAAAATCATTGCGGTCTCGATGGAGGCATCCTCCGAGAGATCGTAGCGGGCGATTTCCGCTTCGCCATCGGCGTTGACGGCTCGAATAAAAGCATTGGTGACCTGCCCAAAATTCTGTTTACGGGCGTCGGCCTCATGAATGGTCACCACAAAAGCTACTTTAGCCACGTTAGGGGTCAAGGTTCCCAAATCGATATTGATCTGCTCGTCATCACCCTCCCCTTCGCCGGTTAAATTATCCCCTGTATGGACGATGGCGCCTGAAGGGTCTTTTAGATTGTTATAAAAGATAAAGTGTGAGTCACTTAGCACCTTGCCGTCCTCGCCCAATACAAAAGCGGAGGCGTCCAAATCAAAATCACCGCCATCGGTTTTACGAACGTCCCAGCCCAGCCCAAAAATAACCTTTTTTAGCCCCGGCGCTTCTTTGCTTAGGGAGACGTTTTGACCTTTTTGAAGGGATACTGCCATAGTGTCATTCTCCTCGCTCTCATTGTGAAACGTATTTAAACCCTATCTTTTAGAGACTTACGTACAAGCAGGACTTAGGTTTAGACATTAACACCGTATTGTTGGCACATGGCTTTAAGTCCGCCCGTGTAACCTTGCCCCACTGCCGCAAACTTCCACTCACTACCATGGCGATAGATTTCGCCAAATATCATGGCGGTTTCGGTGGAATAATCCTCTGTGAGGTCATAACGGGCGACCTCCACATCGTTTTCTGCATTCATTAGACGAATAAAGGCATTTTGCACTTGGCCAAAATTCTGCCGCCGTTGCTCCGCCTCGTGAATGGTCACCGTAAAGGCTATTTTTTCTACTTCGCTGGGCACTTTGCTGATGTCTACTATGACTACTTCGTCGTCACCTTCGCCAGCGCCGGTGAGGTTATCACCAGTATGTTCCACCGAACCGCAGGAGGAGTGCAGCTGATTATAGAAAATGAAATCCGCGTCAGACCGAACTTGACCCGTGTTGGTCAGCATAAAAGCGGCGGCGTCCAGATCAAAGTCGCTACCATCCGTAACCCGGGGGTCCCAACCAAGACCCACATGCACTTTTTTTAGATCAGGGGCCTCCTTACTCAAGGAAATACGACCACCTTTGCTGAGAGAGATCGCCATGGCTTAACCCTCCTTCATCACTTGGCTTTAATCAAAATCATAGTTGATTTTTAAACATGGGGACGAATCATCGAATTACAACCGGACATCCCAATAAGTTGCCATAATTTAAAGGTCAAAATCCTTTGCATTAAGACCTAATTCATTACAGATTTTGCGCACAGCCGCTTTTTCCTGCTCATCGAAGTCTCCATCAGCAGCACCGATGGCACAACAAACTCGCACCATGAGACGAGCTTCGTTGTCCTTAGATTTTAGCTTACCGATGGTTTGCAGAGCATTCGCTTCACCAATGGCAGTATCAAATTCGTATTGCTTGGCAAACTTTTCAAAGGTAGCAATCACTTGATCGACACTAAACACAGATAGTGCTTCAGAATTTTGCAAAAATCCCACCATTTTTTGTTTTTCTTCAGGCTTGATTACCCCGTCAGCACAAGCCACCATGGTGCAACCAGCGACCACAGCTTCGAGAAAAGTTTTGTTGCGTACCTTAGTCACTTCGTTTTTTAGCGACGTTGACACTTCCTGAAAACGATCTTTCAGCCAATCTAAAGCCATTTTGACGCCTCCTCTCTTATGAAACACAATTCCTAACTATTTACCCAAACGGTTTCCACGCTTTCAACTACCTATAAATAAGGTTTTATAGCGGGTAACAAATCCACAAAGGTACGCCCTTGGCCATTTTCGCCGATGGCCTGAACCTTCCAGTCACCGTTATGATTATACAGTTTAGTCATAATTAGACCCGTGTAGTTACCGCCTTCTAAAGATAAGTTGAAACGGGCAATTTCTTTATTGGAGGCTGCATCTGTAATCACGCAAAAGGCATTGGGAATCCCTGCAAAGGATTCACCGGTAAAACTGTTCACGGTAAAAATCAAGGCTTGAATGTTGCTGGGCATGTCTGTGAGGTTAATAGTGATACGCTCATTTTCATCGTCTGCACCGCCACCGCCAGACCGGTCATCACCGCTATGTACGACAGCACCGGACTTGCTTTGTAATTGCCGAAACCAGACCTGATCTACTAACTCACCCGCCTGATCAAAAAGTAAACAAGAAGCATCCAAATCCACAGCTACCGCCTTTTCACCTCCTCCTAAGCCTAAGAATCCTTTGGATGTGGTCTTTCTCATACCCCATCCAAGCCCCATATAGATACGGTTTAAACTACCTCCAGCCTCTTTTTCCAG
>CAYRGG010000058.1:0-24264 GCA_964423745.1 uncultured Candidatus Competibacteraceae bacterium
GCCGTGGTTGTTAATGCGGGTTTAAAATCAGAAGGAGTCATCCCCCTCGAGCAATTTTACAACGAGGAGGGTGTCTTAGAGGTCCATGTGGGCGACGAAGTGGAAGTTGCCTTAGACGCCATTGAAGACGGCTTTGGCGAGACCCGTCTATCCCGGGAGAAAGCCAAACGGGCGCGGGCCTGGGAAGATCTTGAAAAAGCCTTCGAGGCAGAGGAAATTGTCTCTGGCACCATTATTGGCAAGGTAAAAGGCGGTTTTACCGTGGATATCGGAGAAATCCGCGCCTTTTTACCGGGCTCGTTAGTGGACGTGCGACCGGTTCGCGATGCGGGTTATTTGGAAGGGAAAGAACTCGAGTTTAAGGTGATTAAACTGGATCGCCGTCGTAACAACGTTGTGGTATCTAGGCGTGCGGTGGTGGAGTCCGAGTATAGCGCCGAACGGGAAGCCTTGTTGGAAAATCTTCAAGAAGGTCAGGTTGTTAAGGGAACCGTTAAAAATCTTACCGATTACGGTGCCTTTTTGGATCTCGGCGGCATTGACGGCTTGCTGCACATTACCGATATGGCGTGGAAGCGCGTTAAGCATCCCTCCGAAGTCGTCAATGTGGGTGATGAAGTCGATATCAAAGTGCTTAAGTTTGACCGTGAACGCAACCGCGTCTCCCTGGGGCTCAAACAATTAGGTGATGATCCTTGGATCGACATTACGCGACGCTATCCCATGGGCACCCGGCTTTTTGGTAAAGTGACCAACATCGCCGATTACGGTTGTTTTGTAGAATTAGAAGAAGGCGTCGAAGGTTTGGTCCATGTGTCTGAAATGGATTGGACCAATAAAAACGTCAATCCCAACAAAGTGGTTGCCCTCGGTGACGAAGTTGAGGTGACAGTTCTTGATATCGACGAGGAACGACGCCGTATTTCGCTAGGCATGAAGCAATGTCAAGCCAATCCTTGGGAGGAATTTACTGGCAGCCATAACAAAGGTGATCGGGTTAGTGGCAAGATCAAATCCATCACCGATTTTGGCATCTTTATCGGTCTCGATGGCGGCATCGACGGACTGGTTCACTTATCCGACATCTCTTGGAACATGACGGGTGAAGAAGCAGTACGGGATTACAGAAAGGGTCAAGAGGTAGACGCCGTTGTATTAGCCGTTGATCCAGAACGAGAACGGATATCCCTAGGTATTAAACAACTGGATAAAGATCCCTTTTCCAATTTTGTTGCGGAAAATGCAAAGGGTACGATTGTAGAAGGTACGGTGACAGATGTAGATGCTAAAGCCGCGGTTATCGATCTTGGCGGCGGCGTCGAAGGTACTCTCCGGGCAGCCGAGCTTTCCCGAGAGCGGGTTGAAGATGCCCGAACTTATCTCAATACGGGTGATAAAGTGGAAGCTAAATTTACCGGCGTGGACCGTAAAAACCGTACCATCACGCTATCCATCAAAGCCAAAGAATATGCGGAAGAAGCTGAAGCCATTCAAGACTACACCCGTAAACCCACGGCAGGCACAGCTACTCTGGGAGATATCCTCAAAGAACAGATGAACAGTCAAGATGAGTGAGGTTTTCCTGGTAAATTGCCATTACCAGTAGATGATTAACGTCTACTTAATCTTGAGCGTTAGATTGACGATATGAATCTGACGTAAAGTGTATTTCTTGTGATGCGATAATTGGGAAATATCAAAATGACAAAACCCCCAATAACAAAATCGGAACTCATCGAAAAATTGGCCTGTAAACAAAATAATCTATCGTCAAAAGATGTAGAAAAAGCTGTCAAAATCCTATTAGAACAAATGAGTGAGTCCCTCTCTAGCGGAGAGCGTATCGAAATACGCGGCTTTGGCAGTTTTTCTCTACATCACCGCCCACCACGAGTTGGTAGAAACCCCAAAACAGGGGCTTCCGTAGAGCTATCGGAAAAATACGTTCCCCATTTCAAACCAGGAAAATTACTTCGTGAACGGGTAAATGGTCATCATAACGATGGGAGAGACTGATAATCAGAACATAGTTGAAGATATAGCCCTTTGATCGTAAAACCATGAACAACTGGGTTATTTAAAATCATGTTCTGGATTAAGTTTTTATTAGCTGGAGCCATTATCGCCGTCGTCATGATCGTCGGTATCGATTTCTTCTTTCTCAATTCTCACATGGTGAGAGTCAATTATTTATTAGGCAACCAGGAGTTGCCTTTGGCTTGGGTGTTGGTCAGCGCCTTTGCCGCCGGCGCCATCATCACCGTCTTGGTGAGCTTAGTCATTGTCGTACCTTTACGGTGGCGCGTGTCTCGACTCAAGAAAGTCGTTCACAATCAAGATCAAGAAATCAATACGTTGGTCAAACGATCTAATCCTCAAAATGTGCGTTGGCCGTAAAGTCTACTGTGTGGTTTTATGCCCTCCCCACCACCCTTTATCATTGCCTTAGATTTTCCTACGGTTTCTGAGGCATTAAATCTTGTCAAACGACTTGACCCATCTCTGTGCCATGTCAAGGTAGGGAAAGCGCTTTTCACCCAGGGCGGACCCAAAATCATTGAGCATCTTTTGAGGCTTGACTACAAGGTGTTTCTCGATCTGAAGTTTCACGACATTCCCAACACAGTAGCGGCAGCCTGCCGAGCAGCAGCAGAGCTTGGCGTATGGATGATTGATGTTCACGCCTGCGGTGGTAAAGCCATGCTAGAAGCGGCGAGAAACAGCCTAGAAAAATTTTCCCAGCGTCCGCTTTTGATTGCGGTAACGGTACTGACTAGCCTGACAGAGGCAGATTTAAGCGCTATTGGTGTTACCGACAAACCTGCAGATCAGGTGCTACGGTTGGCGCGGCTTGCCCAATCCGCGGGTGTGGATGGTGTGGTGTGCTCAGCCCATGAAGTTAGGGACTTACGTAAAAATTTAGGCAAAAGCTTTTGCCTAGTGACACCCGGAATTCGTCCGGCGGGCTGGGGAAACGCAGATGATCAGCACCGCATCATGACCCCTCGGGAAGCACTAGTGGCTGGCTCTGATTATCTGGTCATCGGACGACCTATTACGAAAGCGCTGGACCCCTTACAAGCATTGCAGTCTCTTCATGCGAATTTAATCAAATAATATTTTTTATAGCAGGACTATTGCTATACTCGCATTAGTAAATCTCTATGTATATGACTTTCTGTATATGACTTTAGTCGTAGAAAACGTCACATATTGCTTATATTTCCTACATTACTTTAACGACCTGTCACAACTCCCATACTATTAAATTCCTAAGATTTCGATATTGTAATACCCAGGTAAAAGATCAGTCCGTTACCTGTTTAAAAACGTTACCCATTACCGGGTATTACAATCACAAGCTTTAGGAGCAAAAGCATGAGAAGTTCTGTAAAAATAGTTATAGCAATGGTTTTATTGGCTTTTTTTTCATTGGTAGCCAACGCAGAACCCGTCAATATCAATACAGCGACGGCTAAAGAAATAGCCACCGCTATAAAAGGGGTTGGCATCAAAAAAGCCAATGCCATCGTCGATTACCGGACAGAAAATGGCCCCTTCCAAACCGTAGAGGAAATTACCAAAGTATCCGGTGTGGGCATCAAGACACTGCAGCAGAACCAGGGGAATTTGACTGTAGACGCACCGACCAATAAAACGACTAATGAACAAAAAACCTCTAAAACAGACGAAAACCCGTCTAAATCAGAAACTTTTTAAATAAATTTTTTTATAAAAACAGTTTCTTATAGGCAAAAGATAATTCGGCTAAACCCAACCACCAGACATTAACGAATTATCAATGACGCCAAATGAGCTTTAAAATCTTACAACTCAACAACAAGCAACTATAATCTTTTAAGAAATTATCCTTTTAGCTGAAATGCGCTGAGCGTACCGCCGTTGCTCAGTACATAGAGGGTGTTATTGCGAAATACAGGCGCAGCAGCAATACCCTCCTTATCAGCGCGAACGCGGCCCACTAAGCTACCGTCAGTCGCATCTAGCCAATGCAGATAACCTTCAAAATCACCAACTACAACATAGCTACCATCAACTGTGACAGGTGTTGATAAAGAACGTCTGTTTAACGCGGTTTGCTTCCATAATGTACCACCATTGCGCCGATCTAACGCCCATACCGTATCGTTGTCATCGGTGATATAGACCTGCTGTGTATCCACGTCCAAACCACTGTAACTAGAAAAATCACGGCTCCATAGGGTGTTGCCGTTGCGTAGATCGATGGCGGTCACATTACCTTGGTAGGTCACGATATACAGCACGCTATCCACAACCCGGGGCTCTGCATCAATATCCACTAGACGCTCTAGCTCAGTACGCCCTTGAGGCGGTGCGATGCGCTTTTCCCAAACTGGGGTACCATCTTGTAACGACAACACTAACAATTTGCCGGTGTCAAGACCGGTGATAGCCACCCCTTGGGCTAGCAGAGGTGCCGCCGTTCCACGCAATGTTAATGCCGGCACGGTGTAGGTGTATATCCAAAGCTGTTCCCCCGTATTAGTATCCAAACCAACAAACCGACCATCGATGGTACGCACCACCACAACGCCCTCGGCACCCTGAGGCACTGCAAGGATTTCACTGGAAGCGCGAGCGCGCCATGCCTCCTCTCCATCGGCTGCCTGGAGCGCTACGACTTGCCCTTCGTCGGTACCCACCAGCACCAAATCATCCACAAACCCTACGCCGGCGGTGATAGATAAGTCAGTATCTATTTCCCAAATCACCTTACCATCATTGGCATCCACTGCGAGCACTAGACCATTATGGCTTGCTGCGTATATCCGTCCTGCCTGCACCACTGGAACCAGCTTTACAAAAGCGCCTTCGGCGCCCTTACCCACATTGACGTCCCAAAGTTTCTGCAGCGGAATTGAATCAACGATTGGCTGTAACTCAGTAGGAGGAGCCACGTTATCAGAGCCTGCCAGATAGCTGTTTATCCAACCACAACCTGTACAGCTTAACAGCAAACTAACGCTCAGCAGATATCGCCACATAGGCTGATTACCCCTCGGAATCCTGAGTACCAGGTAAATTGTTCAGCTTCATTTGCACATACATATTACTCGCATCTGCACCCAACGCTGCCTGATAAGCTAGACGCGCTTTTTCTATTTGGTTTTGCGCCAGATAAGCGTCTCCTTTGAGTTCTTCAACAGCGGCTTTAAAGCCTAGATTCTCAACTTCATCCAATCGTTTTTGCGCCTCGTCGTATTGGTCCGCCACTAACAATACCCGAGCCAACCTCAATCTCGCGATATCTTTAAATTCTTGCAAATTTGCATGATTTATTACCCATTCCAGATGGTTAAGGGCAGTCGCATGATCGCCTTTTTCAAAACTATTTTTGGCAAGCTTAAAGGCTG
Organism: uncultured Candidatus Competibacteraceae bacterium; assembly: GCA_964423745.1. Taxonomy (GTDB): domain Bacteria; phylum Pseudomonadota; class Gammaproteobacteria; order Competibacterales; family Competibacteraceae; genus CAYRGG01. The sequence goes on from CAYRGG010000058.1 coordinate 5,397, forward strand.
CTAGAACTGCATAGGCAGAACCCGAGAAATCATCCAGTAACTCCTGACCTTCTTGTTGGGCTTGGGCTAATTTGTCCTGACGTAACGTCTGGGTGAGTTTGTCGTAGTGCAGCGAAGCTTCTTCAGCGAGGTTTTCACGGTAAGAAAGCCAATATTGCCAACCTGATACAGCTACCACCCCAATAATGATACCTGCTATAATCGCGCCGCCGTTCGCCTTTAACCATCTTTTTATGGTTTCAACTTGTTCTTCATCAGATACGTAGTGATCCATCGTTTATCTCCTGACCTTCCCAAAGACCGGATGATTGTTGATTTTTAAACCTCTGTATAGAGCAGTTCGTTCAATACATGACGATAGACAAATGAGAGGTATCTCCCTGAGCCCGACACTGACTGACCAGCTATCCAAAGCAATGAACTAAGCTTGTCCGGCAAATAAATGGGTTTTTAAAAAACTGATAAGATTCGTCTGCGCTATAGTTATCTGCTCGCTCTCTTCCCGTAAAGGTTTTAACGTAACGCTATTTGCTTTTACCTCATCCTCTCCCAAAATGAGCGCGTATTCCGCCTCGCTTCGATCGGCTCGCTTCAACTGCGTTTTAAAACTTCCACCACCACAATTAACCTGCAAACGCATGTTGGGTAAGTGATTCCGAAGCGTTTCCGCCAAAACCAATCCATGCCGTTCGGCATTGTTACCCACCAGCACAAGGTATCCATGGGGTTTGTGATCGACGCCTTGATAACCGGCGTCCGCCAACATACCGATGAGACGCTCCAAACCTAAGGCAAAACCGATAGCCGGGGTAGGACGCCCCCCTAGCTGCTCCACCAAACCATCGTAGCGCCCACCGGCGCAAACGGTTCCCTGGGCACCGAGACGTTCGGTGACCCATTCAAATACAGTACTATTATAATAATCCAGCCCCCGTACCAGTCGTGGATTAACTTCATAAACGATGCCATTGTCGTTTAGTAGTTCTTGCAAACCGTCAAAATGCGCTCGTGACTCGGCATCCAAAAAATCCATCAATACCGGGGCTTCTGCGACTAACTCTGCCATAGCAGGATTTTTCGTGTCCAAGATACGCAACGGATTGCTGTGTAGACGGCGCTGACTGTCTTCATCCAACCCTTGCCAGTGGGCTTGAAAATACGCCACCAGTTTTTCCCGGTGGGCGATCCGGGCCGTTGCCGAACCTAAGGAGTTTAGTTGTAAGGTAACATCTGCCGTTATGCCAAGGCGTTTCCAAAGTCGCGCCGATAGGCAGATGATTTCCGCATCGATGTCAGGTCCTACCAATCCGTAAGCTTCTGCGCCAATCTGATGAAACTGTCGATAACGGCCTTTCTGAGGTTTTTCATGGCGAAACATAGGGCCCATATACCAGAGTCGTTGAGTCTGATTATGCAGTAACCCATGTTCCACACAAGCCCGTACACACCCCGCGGTGCCTTCCGGACGCAGAGTAAGGCTATCTCCATTACGATCAGCAAACGTATACATCTCCTTTTCCACTACATCCGTCACCGCACCAATGGAGCGGACGAAAAGGTCCGTTTTCTCGACAATGGGCAAACGAATTTCGCCATAGCCATAAGCATTTAAAATATCTTGCGCAGCCGCTTCTACACCCGCCCAAATGGGAGTTTGTTCAGGCAGGGCATCATTCATGCCGCGGATCGCTTGCAAATTTTTTGTCATGGCTAAGATTTACAATGGGTCGTTTAGGCTAACCTTCTTCGTCCTAAAGGTTAAATAAATATATTTACTTACTGGGATTGGAGCCGACGCGCCACATCAGAATCAGCAAACCGGGATAATAACAACTGAGTATATTTTTGCCGGGTGGCTGCATCACCTAATTTGTCTTCAATACTGATACCTAACCATAAACTTTCTGGATTATAGCCGGCTTGGTCATGATAACGTTGCAGAAAAGCCCGGGCCTTAAGATAGTCCCCGGTACCATAATAAAGATCAGCGAGACGGTACAAGGTGTTTGCATCATTGGGTTTTAAAGTTAATGCCTTGCGCAAATAATCGTCAGCCCGCTGCTGATCTGGAATTTTAAGCGTACAAACGGCAGCGCTAAGATAAGCTCTGTAGGCAAGGTCCGCGCCGCCCTCGGCGGGCTCTTCAGCAAGCGCCACATAAGCTGACTCACCCTCCCTGGGTTTACCATTGGTACACAAGAAATGGGCGTAATTTAATTTTGCGGTGATAAAGTCCTCATCCAGGTTCACTGCTTTTTGAAAATGATTTTCCGCAAGGGTGTCTTGGTTGGTTTCATCATAGAGCACGGCAATGGCGTTATGGGCCACCGCAGAATTGTCATTATAATCTAGAGATTTTCTAAGTTTTTCTAGGGCGACGCCAAAGTTGCCTTGGGTCATGTAACGCATGCCTAATTGCAGGTTAAGCTCTGCCACTTCCGAATCCGCGTCAGCAGCACCCGAACCGGAAAGATTAGCGCATCCATTGACCACTAGGGCAGACACTGTCAACAAAATACTACCCGTTAACCGTTTCATGGTTGCTCATCTATTAGCTTTTTAACTGGCAAGGCGAGCAGCCGTGCGAGCCTGTCGCCGACCACGATCTTGCACCCTACCAGCCAATTGACCACAGGCGGCGGCAATATCATCACCCCGAGTTTTACGCGTGATGGTGGTGACATTGTGAGCCAAGAGAATGGCGTGAAATCGTTCTATCACCGCCGGACTGGAACGCTGATACTGAATGCCGGGGAATGCATTGAAGGGAATCAGATTGACCTTAGAAGGTATTCCCTTGAGTAATTTAACCAGGGCGCGGGCATGGTCTTCACTGTCATTTACCCCGGCCAACATGACATATTCCCAAGTGATTGATCGATAAGGTTTATCAGCAATATAGTGTTTACAGGCTTCCAGCAATGCCGCGATGGGATATTTCCGATTCAGCGGCACTAGTTCGTTACGCAGTTCATCGTTAGGGGCATGCAAAGACACAGCGAGACTCACATCCGTCATTTCTTGCAAGCGATAGAGCGCTGGTACCACGCCCGAGGTGCTTAAAGTAATGCGGCGTTTGGAAAGCCCAAAGGCCAAATCGTCCTTCATCAACGACATGGCCTTGACCACGTTATCTAGGTTTAATAGAGGTTCTCCCATTCCCATCAAGACGACATTGGTAATCTGGCGTTTGCCATGGGTTTGTTTTATCAACCAGCGGTTAGCGTGCCAGACCTGGGCAATGATTTCAGCCACCGTTAGATTGCGATTAAAACCTTGTTGCGCTGTGGCGCAAAATGAACAATTAAGGGCACAACCGATCTGGGAAGACACGCAGAGGGTATCGCGTTCAGGTTCGGGTATAAAAACCGTCTCGATACAGTTGCCGCTGTCTAACTGCATAAGCCACTTATGGGATCCATCTTGGGAAGTTTTCTCCAAAACCACCGGAGGCAGACGTAGTTCAGCTAAGGTTTCAAGGCGTCCTCGCAACGCTTTGCTCAAATTAGTCATGGCGTCAAAGGTTATGACGCCTTCGTGGTAAATCCACTTCATGAGCTGAACAGCACGAAAGGGTTTCTCGCCCAGAGACATGAAAAACGCCTCTAAGTCGGGCCGATCCAGATCAAAGAGATTAATTTTTTCCGCTGTCATTAACGAGTCCGCGGACAAATACCACTGTCACCAAAGAAAAAAGCGATTTCCGTGGCTGCTGTATCCGCACCATCGGACCCATGCACAGCATTTTCTTCCACGGTTTCCGCAAAATCCGCTCGGATAGTCCCAGGCGCTGCTTTTTGGGGATCTGTGGCCCCCATGATTTCGCGGTTTTTTGCAATGGCGTTCTCGCCTTCTAACACCTGCACGACGACCGGGCCCGATGTCATAAAGTTCACTAAGTCCTGAAAAAAAGGACGCTCGCGATGCACAGCATAAAAACCTTGTACCTGCTCTTGAGATAAATGAAGCATTTTAGCGGCTATAATCCGCAAACCACCCTCTTCAAAACGACTATAAATTTTACCGATGACATTCTTGGCGACAGCATCGGGCTTAATAATAGACAAAGTACGTTCCACGGCTAATACTCTCCCCAACTTAAAATGCAAACCCGCTATGGCGCTACCCCTATAGGGGGGCGCTTATTCAGCGCAGGAGTTTATCACATTCGCCAGGGTTGTGGATGGTTATGGAAGCCCGAATTTCATCCAGTCTTTTCGAGGCGCCGCGAACTTGGAGATCAACATACCGCTCTGCAATCTCTAAATAGCTAACCACTAAAACTTAATAACTTGTATTACCCACAGGGTTTCGATATATTCACCGAAACATATCGTACTCCTGGGGCACAGATATGAGATTTTCTACTAACTATGCAAAGCGTTTAGTTATTCTTCATGGTTGCTAAAACGGTTGCAAGGCAAGGGCGAATCACCCCAGACCTGGTGGGCAGTGGAACGCTTAGGTAGTCGAGTGCCCCTGTACGGCAGCGCCCACAGTGTCCTCCCCCGCCCTGTTGCCCAGGACTGGCTAAACCAGGTGTTGGCAGAAAATTGGAAAGCGTTAGCACCAGCGGCCCTCGCCGCAACCCTGCTCGCCCGGATGAGCGGAGACCGAGAACGGGATATAGACAAAGACCTACGCCATCAGGTGGCGGAACGGCTACGTATGGCTAAAGCGCCGGAATCCTGGATAAGGATGGTGGAGACGGTGGTTGTTTTGGAAGAAGCGGATGAAAAACAATTGTTCGGAGAAAGCCTGCCACCGGGATTGCGGTTGGTTAATTAATCCCTTCATGGACGCCTAGGTTTTCTCGCTTCGAGAATTTCGTTATCTGTCAGAGGAGAACGTAGCTTACGGCGCTCTGTCAATATTTGAAATGCTTCCTCTCGCCGTTGCTGGCGCAGTGCTTGCTCCACTGCCTCAGTCATTAGCTTAGCAATAATGGCGCTCTTGTTCTTGCCTGCAAATGTTTTGTTGAAGGCTTGCTTGACCTCATTTGGCACACTGAAATTCACGGTCGCCATCTTTGTCTACCTCGGTTATTAAAATATTCAACAAAAATAGCGCAAAAAGCCTCAAAGCAACAGGCATGAAAGCATGATAATTAGTTTACTGACTTGCTGTTTGTCTGGCCGTTAAACTTCTACAGCACTATCTGAACTCATGTCCACACTACCTGACCTTTGAGCGCCACCAGCGAACCATCGGAAGCTCGACCCACTAAATAGGTCGGGTGCTCGATGGTTTCGCCCTCTACCCCAACTATTACAGCTTTTAGCTTGCTTAGATGTTCCTTCATAAGCTTTACTATTTCTTCGCCTATTTTAGGGTTAACTTCAATAAGTCTCTTTAAATGAGATTCAGCTTCTTCGAAACGAACCACTTGATGCAGGTGATCCTTGCTAGTCATACCCATAGCAGTCTTGAAGCTAACTTCATCAAGATTATTAACTTGTGCTGGAACATGCACAGCCTCCAGGTCACTACTGCCTTCGGAGCCAAAATCGTCAAAGATCGCCTCCTTAGCGAACTTAGCGAGTCGGTCACGAAGCTGGGCGCCGGAGAGGCTCGCTTGCGCACTGTCGGATGTTTTTGGCACAGCTCGCAGTTCGAAGTAATCAACGAAATGACCATCGCCCGGCCCCCCGCTGGCGGTAATGGTGAGCACATGATCGCCGCGGCCGGTAGCTCCCAGGGGAATCTGCATTTTTTTTAGCTTACCTTCACCAGCACCAGGGATCTTCTTTAACAGGCTTCCATCCAATAACACGGTCGTCTCTTCTACCCCCAAGCGATCATATTGGAAAATAAGATTACCCTCGGCATAATCCCGCTCTAGGGTGAATTCGATATGCAGCTTTTCCGTTCCGCCTTGGCGCTTTCCACCTCCAGGTACAGTCATCAGCGCAGGTACCTTCGGCTTATTGATTGGGTCTGTATCGCTACCGATTCTATAAGTGTGCTCCTTAGTCCATTTTGAACGCCTGAGAAAGACTTTACTCCCTTTACCCGGTGTGCCAATTCTCCAAAGGGTTGTGACTTTGGTTATCTCTGCGGGAGATTTTGAGGGAGACGCGGGCTGGGCAGCAGCGGATGGCGCTGGAGAAGCGGATTGGCCAACGTTGCCGGCAGGTGCTTCAACCGTGGATTCGGACACGCTCGTGCTTTGGCTTGATTGATTAGCTGTTTGAACTTCCGGTTTTGGGGTATGAGGCGCTTGATGACTTGGGTTACTTGCGTCTTCATGGGGTTTGGTGGGTTGCTGCGGTTTCGGAGGTTCATAATGGCAATTGTATCGCTCGACTTGTCCAGTCGACTCAAGCGTGTGTAGCATCTCATGGGTGGTTTTTTGCGGTAATCCGAGGTTTTCTGCAATTTGATGGGTTGTTTGAATACCGTTTTGGGTTAGCATCTCTAAGATTTGCGTGCTGGCGGCTTGCTGGGTCATCTCCGCCGTAGAGACTGGCGCCTCTGCTTCACTTTCACTCGAGGTACTATGGCAGAGAATTTTTTCCAGCGCCTTTTGAAAGTTCTCCACCTCACAAGGTTCAGCAAAAGCATAGCCGCCTGTCTCGGTCGCAAGGCGGTTATATTCGTGGCAGACCGGATCATCGTATGATTTGCTAGACCCGACAAAGTAAGTATGCAGAGTTACCTCTGCCGACTTCGCTGCTGCAATGGCTTGATCGGTTGCTTCGCCATTGAGTTGTTTGATAAGCCTGCCATCGCTGCCAGGTGCTTCGTCACCAAGGAATAAGACAGCGCGAGCTGCCGCTGGGCGCCAATCATAGTGCCGAGCCACGTCCTCAATAGCGCGTCCCCCGTCCTCTCGCGCTCTGGGATGTTGACCTCGGTGACGACTCCTGAGTTGAGCGCGATCGACGTGCTTAAGCAGGTAACGCCGCAACGTTTGCTTAAAGCATGTCCCAGGCCATGCCCCTTCAATACCAAAACAGGTTAGCCGAAGGTCTGACGTATCAAGAATGTGTGGATCCAAGGTGCTCAAGGCTAAGTGAAAAAGCTTGGCTTGGTCTTTCATGGACAGGCTGGTGTCGATTAAGATAACCAGATCCTTTGCGGTATCAGTATCATAGGGTCCAAATAGCCAGTTACCTGGCGCTTTGGCATCGCTGCCGAGAAAAAATTCTGAACAGCGTTGCAAAAACTCGGCCTGGGATAGCTTGCCATCGCTGTTATCGTCGAGCTTAGAAAATGTGTCTGCTGCTTTCGAAGTGGGCAAAATACAAGCAGCATAGTAGTTTGTCAGCTCACGAGCAGTGATTTCGCCATTTCCTTGTCTATCGATGGCACTAAAAACATGTTCGTAAATGTGGTCAATTTGTTTGGAAGACTTTGAATGACCGGCGTTTGTCCACTGCTCCATGTAGTTTAGGTATTCATCAATCCCGACGAAACCTGTGTTGTCATGGTCTGCAGGTCGCCAAAAATCATTCCAAATCTGCAACAAACCGGATTCCAAGCCGATATATTCTGACGAGTCCAGTGGCCAATGCCGCAATCGAGCAAGGCGTCGAGCAAGCATGCGAAAATCAATCGGTCTAACATAACCATCTTTGTCGAGATCATGAACTCGAAAATAACGTATGCGTTTTTGTCGTTGCAGGTCAGCAGTCGTCATGTCAATCCTTTTGGCTTGTATAAAGGCAATACAATGCACGTCTTAATTTATATGGAAAATTGTGATCTGTTCTAATATCAGATATTTGAACTCTTGAATGATCTAAAATCGACACGGACGCCTATCCCCAAGAAGTGGCCATACCGTGGGTGAACACCAGGTGTCACAAGACGACTTGGTTTGAAGGTAATGCGCCAGTTTAGCGAGGGAAACGTCTATCACCCGCTGCTGGAAGCGATGAGGCGGCTTCCAGGTAATCCAATCAAAGCTTTTGTGCTCAATGATTTTGATTTCTGTTTGGCGTATGAGACGAGCAAGAAAAATAACCACGGTTTTGTGAACTTGAATATGTTTACGTTTGTCTTCAAACGGGACGTATTGAATAGCAAAGCGAAAATCAGGATCGACAACAATATCTTCAGCCGTAATGCTGGTCTCTTCCCTGAGTTCGCGTATGGCGCAGCGAAACTCGGATTCTCCTGTCTCTACATGCCCTTTGGGTAAGTCATATCCATTTCCCGTTTGCAACAACAGAAACGAGTCAATAGGACGACCGCGGACGACTAAAAAACCACAAGACTTTGTTTGTCGTGTCCGGCTTGCGTCATTGGGTTTTGTTGTTATGGACGCTGTGGAAAAAGATTGATTAGGTTGACCCATCGTTATCCTCTTAGCCGTTCGCAACGTTACTGAACGCTATTGTCTTTAGCCTACTAACTAATACCAATCTTTCAAATTAAGGTTCTATCAAACCTTGTCATGTTAGTGGCTTGTACGTGATAAGAAGTAGAGCCATATTTACCAGGATTGGTATAACACCCTACAGTCAGAACTGTTCAGGCCCAGATGCGACCACGACGGTAGTCAGCTTTGCCTTCCTGACGCCCTATTTTGCCTTGACGAACAAACTCTTTAATGGCGTCGTGAGGGGTTTGCGGTGTTAAGTATTGCTGACGTCGACCTTGTCCCTTACGCGGTTGTGCAACATAGTGCGCTGGCTTCGGTGTCGTGATGGCAGGGCCAGACATACGGTTATAGTTAGCGCCATGCAGCAAGTCGATACGAATTGCGACAAGATGCTCCGGTGTACCGTGGGTGATATCCACACAGGTATGGGGTTCAATCAATTCCGGTTGCTGAAGTGGGGGGGATTGTATTGGTATATAGGCCATGGTGTTAATCTTCTAGGGTGTAAAGGGACGAATAGGCAAGGTTTGTGTAATGGGGTTCGTTGAGGTTGCTTGCTATTTGGTTTTTTCCTGTATGCTTTAAAACAATTCCCAGTCCCCATACACCTTCAATAAAGGTAAATACATCATCGATTTTCAATCCTTTCTCTAAATTGAACAAAGGGCAAATGGCATCCGGTAGCCGATACGCGGCGAGCTGCCCATGGCGGCGCTTTTCCTGGATGTCATCATAGAGATAACGCAGCGCTCGCGAGAAAACCGTCCCATAGTCCCCCCGCTGATAATACTCAGTGGGTACGTTCCACAGCAAGGATTCAAGATAAGCGGAAGGATCTTCCCTTTTCCGCCAAATACCCGCTGCGACGACTAGGTTGCGCACCCGTTTAGCGATACGTATGCAGGCGTTTAGCTTGCCATGGGTGGCGGCATTCTTGCGGGCAAGCCCCTGATAGTATTGCTCTGGAAAATTGACTTGCCATTCACCCTTTTGGGTTAGAAACGCCACACCCCGGTGCGCCTCACGCCGACCGGCGTCACCGATCAAGTAACGGCTCGCTGCAGCGCAGGGAATGATATGTACTTCAAGTCCGTAAGTGTTCTTCCCTTTATGGAGTTTGATCGCTCTCCACTTTGTCTTAAAGTTGTATACGCTGCTTCCATAGCGCGCTACCAGTGAGCTGTGGATAGCGCAGTGATAGCGGTTAAAGCTCGCTTTATCGGGGGTGTGTATGGGCTTAAGCGTCGCACTTCCATAGCCATCCCCCAGCGAGACTTCATCAGTATAGAATAGGTTTGGTGTAATCAAACGGATGTCGATATCGCTGCCGTCCACATTAGTCAAGCTACGAAAGGAGCCATTTAAGTCACCCTTGGTTTGGTACTCTGCAAGATCAGCATCCGCTGCAATGTGCTGGCATATCTGGTGATAAATGCGGCTGGCCTGCATAGTCTCGGACTGGTCGGGGGCCAGCGCAAGGGTATTTAGATCAAGCTTGGATAACGGATGGCGGTACGAGGTCGTGGGTATTGCACTACCCTGAGACCGAGGCGCTGGTAGGGGTGCCGATGCCTCAACGCACCCTGGTAGGAGCAGTTTTTGTGGTGCTTTTTCTTTAACTTCATGTAACTTATGAAGTGCATTGACGTTCAAGGGAGCACCCACTATGCCTCTCTGCGTCAAAGCATTTCTCAGGGTCAATACGGTTTCGATAAATGTCAGCGCATTCTCAACGCTACATTCATTTGAATCAAACAAACGACGCACCGTATCCGGTAGCCGGTACGCGTCGAGCTGTCCATGGCGGCGCTTTTCCTGGATGTCATCGTAGAGGTAATTCAGCGCTCTTAAGAAAACCGTCCCATAGTCCCCCCGCTGATAGTACTCGGTGGGCACGTTCCACAGCAACGATTCAAGATAAGCGGAAGGATCTTTCTCTTTCCGCCAAATACCTGCTGCGACGACTAGGTTACGCACCCGTTTGGCGATACGTATGCAGCTGTTTAGCTTGCCATGGGTGGCGCCATTCTTGCGGGCAAGCCCCTGATAGTACTGCTCTGGAAAACTGACTCGCCACTCACCCTTTTGGGTCAGAAATGCCACACCCCGATGCGCCTCACGCCGACCAGCGTCACCGATCAAGTAATGGCTCGCTGCAGCGCAGGGAATGATATGTACTTCAAGCCCGAAGAAGGACGCTTTTCCCGGGTATATTTTGATAGCTCTTTTGAGCAGCTTTGCATTGCGCACGCTGGCCCCGTAACGCGCCACCAGTGCGCTGTGGATAGCGCAGTGATAGCGGTTAAAGCTCGCTTTATCGGGTATGCGTATGGGCTTAGGCGTCGCGCTCCCGTAACCAGTTCCCAGCGAGACTTCATCAGCGTAGAATAGGTCTGAGCTGATAATGTGTATGTCGATATCGCTGCCGTCTACGTTAGTCAAACTACGAAAGGAGCCATACAAGCTAGTTTGAATTTGATAACCTGCAAGATCAACATCCGCTGCGATGTGCTGGCGTATCTGGTGATAGATGTGGTTGGCCTCCGCCATCTGGGACTGATCGGGAGTCAGCGCAAGGGTGTTTAGATCAACCCCAGAAAACGGATGACGAGACGCCGATACGCGGGTATTCATGCAGAGCTATTCTTTTTCAATTTTTCTAAAAGGCGCACGGTTCTGACCATACGCGCATTTCGCCCAAGGTAACTGGAAAAATGTCGCTGACGTCAATGGTGAAGCGAAACACCTTACAGGCACGTTTGTTGTTTTCTGGATCGAAGAAGCGCAGTTTGACATCCCAACAGTCGCTATCGATACGGCAGAATGGACTCCGCTCAACTTGGATATCGGCGAGTTCCATGCCTTCAACCACCACATCGGAAAATGCGGAAGCGGCCTGGAAAGCGTTGGTAGCAGCAAAGTTCAGCGCCCGATCCATAGAGGTGGCACCTAAATTACGCAGATCGTAATAGACGCGATGGAGGAATCCCCGCAGCGATTTACGCACCCGTGCATCGACTCCTTCCTGTTGGGGGACATTGGACCAGATAACATTCAGTGCGGCATCGACGAGGGAATTGACTTTCCAACCGTATAGACCACGGGTAGCCTTCGGTTCAATGACAGGCACCACTTGACCTGAGAAGAGCCGCACACTCTGACCTGTCAATCTAGCTGGAATACTCACCCGCTCGATATAATCTTCATGGTCTTCTGCCTCCACCTGCCCACTCATCAAGCTAATGAGTACATCATAGACATCGCGGGCATAGGGACCGCTGGGTCGAATGGCGTAGAGGGGTGTCATCTCCAAATTCAGGGTCCACAAGAGTTCCCGCGATTCGGATGGATTCTGTTCTAAATAATCAACCATCTGGCGGGCATCGAAAGGATTGGCGGGTACGATGGCGTCGTTGATTAGCAGGGGTGGCATTAATTGTTTGAAAGAATCCCGCCGCGTCTCGGTACCAAAATCATAGCCTAGCGTTCCTAGCACATAAACCAACCCATGGTGACGACTGGCGCTAATACCGTTTGCCAAATTGTTGGGTGTTACCCTAGGTGCGCTTGGGCTATTCGGCACAACCACACTCGCGTCGCCAAAATCTTCAGTTGTGGAGCTATCTATATGACTGTACATACCATCCTCACTAGCAGAAACACCCTCTGTATCGGTAATCAAAGTATCGGCTGAGACAGTAGTTTTAGTCTCTGATTCTGAGTCATTGCTCTGACAACCGCACGCGGCGGGATCGATGCCTGCCGATTCCGTCACAGCGGTTTCAGCAAAAATATCGTTGTCTTTATAGTCGTCCATCTGGCCTCTCTTCTGCTTTTTCTCTGTCATGCATTGCTGCTTAATGGCAAAGGATTGTAGGGTTTTTGGAATATTAAGTTTGCCTGCTAGGTGCAGGTGACAGTCCTTTGTCGAGTTTTCATTGCAGGCTGTGACTGCCTGTAATATCGCTTTTCGAATACGTTTTGGATTGGGTCGATGACCGGCTTGGCATTGCAGGCTTAACAATAAAGCAGCCACCCCGCTAACAATCGGTGCAGCAAAGCTAGTGCCCGTCATTCTGGCGGTTTTACCAAAAGGCAAGGCGCCCAAAATGTTTTCGCCCGGCGCCAGGACACCATTATGTCGATAGGCCATGCCCCAATTGCTGAAATGGATGGGTTGTTCCCTCTCATCCATAGCGCCTACGGCCAAAGCGGTTTCGATAGCCGCTGGCACATGCAGACAGTTGCAGCCATTGTTGCCTGCAGCAGCAACCAGTAACACGTTATGGGCTTCACACTTACGAACTGCCTTAGCGAGTTGTTCTTCGGGTTCTCCTGTGGGGGTTAATTGCCCGCCGCTAAAATTGATGATGTGGGCGCCTGCGTCGATGGCCTGTTCGATAGCGCGTGCGGCATCTGCCTGTGAAGGTTGCGGATGTTCATCAGAAAATAGGGGTATTAGAAGTCCTCGACAGCGTGGGGCTATGCCAGTGATAGCACTTCCATGTTGAGCAAAGATCACACTGGTCACATGGGTCCCATGAGCGACCATTTCACCGGTTAAGTGACTTTGTTTGGCAGCATGTTCGGGCAACTGAGTCAGGTTTGCACCCGCGAAACAGGGATGCGAAAGGTCGACTCGCCCGTCCAGCACCGCCACACAAATCCTCGGATCTCCATGGGTGAGAGACCATAAGTCTTGCATTTCAGGGATTGTAGATAAAGGAGGGGTTATTTGTTCACTCTGCACTATTTATTGTTCTTATCCTAATTTATTTATTTATTTATTTATTGATATCTTATTGATAAATGAGTGTAGCAATTAATTTTTATAAGTAAAAGCTTTTTAATATTTTTTTGTTTTAACAAAAAAATTTATTGTTATAACAAAAGAAATGCATTGATAAAGAAACTCACAAGCTTAGGACTCACACAACTTGCTCCAGAGGACGCCGTGAATACGTCCGTGCTTCGCCGGCTTGACTGCGGTCATCCAAGCCGCAATCACCTCTTTCACAAGCTCTGCAAGTCCTGCTTATGAGTAAATTGTGCGTAAGTCCTAAGCGGCGACCATTTGCTATGGACGTCGCCGCTTAGACGTATGAACCTACTACAACACCTTATTTACCGGACTCGTCTGAAGGTGACTCGGCGCTCCCGTTGCCAGCACTGTTACCAGATGCGGCATGATCCATAATGCGCCCGATAATCGAGCCCAACACGGCTTCTTGGTTGCTCCCATCGCCGTCCCCTTCGCCGCCGTCCTTCGCTGCGTCGAGAGCACCGGCGGCGTTTAACGCGGCGCCAGCCCCGGACATGGCTCCTGTAGCCCCTAAGCCAGCGGGACCAGCAACGCCTCCCATCGCCGCTTGTATAAGTATAGGGGCTACAGCCTTGACCACATCCGCTACAGCTTGTTGTGCCTGAATCGCCTGTTGGCTGGAGATCTTCATGCCCTCGGTGGCCTGTTGGCCTGCAGCCGTAGCACCCTGCTGGGCGCTCTGGATGCCGGTCTGGGCAAGGTTCGCGGTCGCCGCCATATTGCTCATATCACGAAACATATTGCTGGCGGTGAGCGCTTGCAACGCCGCCGCTGTACTGGCCTGACCAGCGCTGTCGGCGGCGGAGATCGCCTCGGGACCGCTGTGCAGGTGTATCGCCGGCGCATCTACGCCGGCGGCTTTAAGGTTGGTAATCAGTTCGGCGGCGCTTCGGCTGCCTGCTTGCAACGGGCTGATTTCCGGTGGCAGGATGGGGATCGGCGCGTCGCTCCATTTCCAAAAGCGAGTCATGTCGAGCTTCTCGGCACAGTTAAAGCGGCCTAAGACGGCTTCCGCAAATACGCCGGTGGACGGCATGGGTATGAGGGTGTCCTCACGGCCTTCGTCACCTTGCGGCTCGTCGTCGTGTTCATCGAGCCATGCTTCTTTCATCTCTTCCGAAATGTCGCCGTTCATTCGAGCGGGAACATTGTAGCCCTTCTTGCGGCACCAAGCTCGGAAGTCCCGCCGCAAGAGACGCTTTTCCAGCAACCAATCGAGCTTGTCGGCTTCGTCCTCGAAATACCAGCGAAAGCCCACGTAATCACCCGCCACCGCCACTGGCGTCGGGTCCAGGGTCTGCCCAACGGGCTTCCCCTTATAAGTCAACTGACCCAGGGCTGCAACCTGCTGCGCTGGCCCCAGTTCGGCCAGGGCGGCGAGGTTCTGAGCAAGCTTCGTCGCCGCTGCGGGCTCCTCGACCTCGCCGTCTCGAAACTGCTGCTCGTTCTTGACGCATTGAGTGAAGTTTAAAACAAGTATGGTGCCAAATATAAAGTGAAACTTGTTCCCTGGAAGGGGTAGGCTGTAGCTGAAAGACCGAGCCGCGCCATCGGCATCGGTCGTTTCAAGTTCAATAAAAAATGGATTGATTACTTGTCGGTCTTCGGCTATTACAACACAAAGTGAATCGAGACGCTCAAGCTGTAAGTCACATTCAATGACGGTCCACTCCGAAGCGGGTTTGATGGGATCGGTCTTGCCAATTTCGATGTGCTTACCTGATTCATAAGCCCTGAAGCTCAGAGCCGGACAGGCTTTAGATGATAGTTGTCCATTTTGATCATATGTGTAAGGAGCGTTAATCTTGATCCGACGAAGCCGAGCCGATCGGGCAATTTTCTCCGGCTGACTGTTGATCTCGCAGGCCGTGGGATACAATGCCTTTAACGCAAGTTTCGTATCATCGGAAACCGACTCTACGGGTTGTTCTTTGGGAGCAAGATGAAAATGCGCTAGCGACTTTCCCCATAAATAAAAATAATTTTTATTTTTAGTATAACTTGCAAAAGGACTTATACTTTCGTCGTCGGTGAACGGGGTAATACGTAGGGATAATGTCTCGCCACTACTACTGACGAACTCTAGATCGAAATGAGCTATATCGTATTCACCATTTTGTTTAATATTGCCATAATGCATGAAAGGCGACCATGCTGATGAATCTCCACTATTCACCGGTTTCCCCAAAGCCAGAGTCTGGACCTGTCGCAACGGTACATCGCATTCTATTATCTGGGGTGCTTTGCCACGTTGCACAAACGCTTCCCCTAGTTTCGCCACTTCATTGCCCATAGTTGTTATGAAGGTCATGGCCTCATAATCGTGCTCGTTAGAATTTTTTCTTCTATGCCATCCAATAGAACCGTCATTGAAGGTCAAGGTGATCTTCTTCAGCCGGGCATCGAGTGGAAGCCGCACTTCCCGAGTCGCTGCATCCTTGGTATCGTAGCCCCATGGATTGCGGCATACGATTTCTAGTCCATCGACATCCACCGCCCGCTTTTTGGTCTTCTTAGCGCTAGCCGGTAGTTTTAACGAGGCGCTCGCCGGGACGAACAACAGGCGTTGGTAATCGGTGGTGCGGGTAACGACGCGGTAGTTCTGGATAACCTCGTAATACTGAACCGATAGGGCGTGCATGTGGTTATAGTTGGTCACGACCCGGGTTGAAAGGGTCTCCTTTTCCGCCTCGCTGGTCTCACAGACCACGGCAGCACGGCGGTTGCGGGCAGCATTGGCCTGCTGGTGGGTGGTGCCGGTGATGTCGCGGTTAGTACGTGCCGACAGATTGCGCGTGCCACTGGTGCGCGAAACATTGGTGGCGACGCTTTTGTTGCGGGCGCTTGAAGATGAGGCGCCAAAATTTGCCGCTAAACCCCAGTTCAACCCTCCGAGCGAGAAGCTATTGCTCTCATTCGAGGCTTCCTGGTCGGACGAGCTGTCGTTGCTGACCGTTGAGCTGCCTTCTTGAGTTTCCCGCGACACGGCGTTAGTCACTTCAGCGATGGAACGCTGCATCTGGGTGTCCATATCGAGCTTATCTTTCTGCGATACCGCCTCGGTTTGCTGACCCCGCGCACGCCGTTCCCAGTCGACGACAGCGATACGGGTGCTCTCGCCGGGGGCCAACGCCAGGCTGTGTAGGAGCTAACCTAACGTCACACCCTCGGTATACCAAGACTGCTCGGCGGTGAGTTCAAGACCGACCAGCGGTTTTAACTCCAAGGCGTTCTCATCCTCGTCTTCCACAGCGCTATCAACCGGCTCAACCTGCGGGTGATCGAGCATAAACATTGAACGATAGTAGGCGCGTTCGGTGGCGAGGTTGCCGCTTTGCGGCACGAGATCTTGGGGTTGCTCGGGGTCGGGGGCACGATATTGAGCCATACCTTCGTAGCCGTTGCCAAAGGTACTGTTTAAAATACCGCGTGCGGTTTGGAACGGCGGCCACAGAGCCAGTTCTCGGACGTTCTCGATATTGAGACAGGTTTTGATCTTATTGGCCGTCGTTTTGTCACGGAAGCTCAACCGTTCGATACCGCGACTGCCCACATCTTGGGTGTCCTCGCGCCCGTCCGGGTCATCGTCGAGCAGGTCGGCGGGCACAAAGCCGTGCTTGGCGTATTCGCGCGCCACGTAACCCTGGGGGTCAACCAGGTTGAGGGCATTATTAAATACTTGGGAGGTCGCCAGGTCAAAGATGGTGCGGATACGCATCTTATTCACTAAAATACTAGCCATTTCGGGGGGCACCCCCAGAAGCTGATCGACATCAGCCTGCAATAGATCACGTGGGTTAAGGGCCGCCGCCCCCGCTTTCACAAGATGACTAAACCGGGAAGTACCGTTTTTCCAGACACCGTTTGAAGTTCCACCATTTGCCGCCATCATCGTTCCTCTTCTGCGCAATAGAAAAAACCGAAACCGTAGTGCATAACGGTAAAGGGTCAAAGGCTTAGGCAAGATACTGAAGCGTGACAGCAAACACAAGTGCTGCGGATGAATCTTAAAAACACGATAGCAAAATCCACCTAAAGCGGTGTCAGCCCTATGGACGGTTCAAATGCGGTACGTAACAAAAGGTTTGCACAACTCACCCTGTAAGGATGATAGAAAGGGTGGTTGTATTAAAAAGTTTGTGCAAAACTTACCTACAAGCAAGACTTGCGTAGCTTGTGAAAGAGGTGTCCTCGGGGCCTGGATGGCCGCAGTGAAGCGGATGAAAAACAATTGTTCGGAGAAAACCTGCTACTAGGATTGCGGTTGGTCACGACTCCCCCCGTCATGCTCGCCATGGACGAGCGAGCATCCAGTGCCATGGACGGTAAGAGCGGGTGACAACCCCTGCTACCCTCCCTAGAACTGGTTTCCGGCAATCCCTGCCGGAATGACGGATGAGCATTGACAATGCGTATCACTTTTAAGTCGTGTCGCTTAGGCACTGTCGGGTGCTTTTGGCACAGCTCGTAGCTCAAAGTAATCGACGAAATGACCATCGTCCGGCCCACTGCTTAAAGACTTTAACTCCCTTTACCCGGTGTGCCATGGTTATCTCTGCGAGAGATTTTGAGGGAGACGCGGGCTGGGGAGCAGAAGAAGAGCGGTCAAGGCGAGGAGGTTGATGGCAACAATTGACAATTATTGCCATTGCGTTCTAATGTGGTATGGAAACGGTACAGGAGGCCAATACCATGAGCACCATGAATATTTCTTTGCCTGATCAAATGCGCTCTTTCGTGGAAATGCAGGTCAATCAGGGCCAATACAGTTCTGTCAGTGATTATGTGCGGGCACTCATCCGGGAAGATCAGAACCGGCGCACTCGTGAGCAGATTGAGGCAAAATTGCTAGAGGCTCTTGAGAGCGGCAAGTTTGAGGAGGTTACCCCGGAGTTTTTCGAGGGCCTGCGCACTCGCGCCAGAAAAGCCGGGCTTGAGGGTAGGGAAAGCGGCTCAGCATGACGCATAAGGTTTATCGGGAACGGCTTGCAGAGCAGGATTTGACAAGCCATGTCCTTTATCTGTTAGAGCAACGCCCAGAAGCGGCCTTGCGGTTTATTGATGCCGTTGAAAGGGCCTTCGAGAGGCTTTCAGAGATGCCGGAAATTGGCACACCTCGCACGTTCGACAACCCACGGCTTGAGGGTGTGCGCTTGTGGGTTGTCCCCGAATTTGAGAAATATCTGATTTTCTACCAGTTCATACAGGACAACATCCGAGTTTTGCGGGTTCTGCACAGCTCGCGGGACATCCAAACGATCATGGAAGAGGCTGATGACTAGCGCAGTTGGAAAACAGCAAGCGTTCAGCTCGATAACAAAGAACAGAGTCTTATCCATCTGACCACATTTCTACAATACTTTTTGCGTTGGCCATTTGCCGGTAGTTTGTGGCTAATGCTAATTCTCCTGACCGGCCGGCTTTGAAGCGCCAGCGAAAAAGACGGTCCGGTTGAAGAGGTTGTTAGGTCCTTTTGCTCAACTTACGATAGATGGCGTCTTTATCCCGTTTACCAACCGCCAACACCAATACTACAAGTTTGTCATCCATGACTTCATAAGCAAGTCGATAACCCGCGGCGCGAAGCTTGATTTTGTAAACTGAATCGTAGCAGCTTAGCTTCGCCGAAGGCACATGAGGATTGACTAAACGTTCAGCGGGTTTTTTCTTGAACTGCTCTCGGATGGGTGGGGCTACCTTTTTCCACTCTTTCAGTG
>CAYRGG010000059.1:0-20697 GCA_964423745.1 uncultured Candidatus Competibacteraceae bacterium
TTATAGCTCATACCTGAAGTGTTGAGGGTTCATTGCCACTTTTTCAAGTGGTCTAGTGGTATTACCAAGGTTGTATTTTTTTGGAATTTTAAATGGAACAAAGCTAAATACAAAAGCTGGGGAAGCCAGGGAAGTTGGGAACCTTATGTTGGATTTTTCTTTATGCGGTGGGTTAGGCGTTAGCCGTAATCCATCGTTGTTTTTAGGTGCGATGGATTACGGCTCTTCGCCCTTAAATTCTTCTAGGAATGCCGTGCCAAAATAGCCCTGGCCTGGGCTGGCGATAACTTGTTGGCCGCCATCAGTTTCATCACGTCCTGGCGAGATAATGGACGTCTTGCATAGCGATTCCCGTGGTCTACCTGTTGAACAGGGGGCGTTACAAAAAATCCTCGCAGTACTTGCGCAACAGCTTTCATATGCGTCCTCCTTCCATCAGCTTTAGGTGCATAGAAACGATCATAGACCGATGCGTATCTTTCATACTGCGGCGCTTGCGCCAGCAAGTCAGCGCTTGCTAGACACAATAAAAAACCCTGAAAGTCTAGCGCCAGTCAGGGTTTTTTAAAACATGACTGTTTTGGAGGCGCCTCAGCTTTTGATGGCTGCCTCCAAAACATAAATTTGGAGGCAGTTAGGTACTATCGTATTGGTCAGTTTGTCTAAAAGTTTTCATCAAGTAAGCGACTTGTTGCCACACACTAATACTATTAATGATACAGATTTTACTCTAAAGTTCTAGCAGTTTGAGTAAAATTTTAACGAAATAGGCGATTTCTTTCACAAATTGCCGGTGAAACGTTAAGTACAGCCTAACCTTATGACCATTGCATCTCCCCTTCTTCTCTACAATGGCGTCGTTCAACCGGAATGGATCGACTATAACAACCATATGAACATTGCCTACTATGTGCTCGCTTTTGATCACGCCACCGACGCAATGCTAGACTATGTGGGTATGGGACAAGATTACCGGACACGTACTCAATGTTCCACATTTGTGGTAGAAAGCCATATAAATTTTCAACGCGAACTCATGACTGGAGATTCCATCCACGTCACCACGCAGCTACTCGGTTTCGACAGCAAGCGTATTCATTACTTTCATCGTATGTATCACTCCGATAAGGGTTTGCTAGCTGCTACGACGGAATTAATTGCAATCCATGTCGATTTAAATCAACGTCATAGTGATGCCATGCCTGTGTCTATTCTCGATCGTCTTAACGCCATTATGTCGCAGCATTTACAACTGCCACGACCGCCGCAGTCAGGCAGAGTGATTGGTATACAATCAAAACCCGCTGACAAATCATAACTTCTAATTTCAGATTGATGTATGAATAAACATTTACCTCGAGAAAGTGTAGAAGCTGACACTGGGGAGGAGCTGCATATCGACGAGCATGCAGAACCCCTTGTTCATTGGCTCCATGTGGCAATTCGCTATTCAGTACGGGTGCTGGCGGTACTGATGACCGTGGTTATTGTTTTGAGCGTCGCTGATGTGGCATGGGAGCTTTATAACAGACTACTGTCACCGCCGATTGGCTTACTCAATGTCAATGATATACTTGCTACGTTTGGCACCTTTATGGCCACTCTCATCGCCATCGAGATTTTTGTCAATATCGTTCTCTATCTACGGGATGATGTACTGCATGTCAAATTGGTGTTAGCCACGGCTTTGATGGCCATCGCCCGAAAAGTAATTGTTCTGGATTACAAAACTATCGAGCCGGAATATGTGTGGGCTACCGCAGCCATCATTTTTGCCCTCAGTATCGGTTATTGGCTGGTCGTTAAAAAATCGTAACTTCATTTGGGCATACTTCGATGCCAGTAAGGGGTTGCGTGAAGCATTAGATAGGATTGATAAGGTGAATGAGTGGATAGCTTGGGCAAAACAAATCAGAGCGATTTGTCAAATAGGAAAAACATACGCTGAAAACGCTTATGACTTACAACGCTATGATCAGATAACAGAAATAGTCCATGCCATGTTAGCCAAACTCGCCGATGCACCCATGGCTAAAGTCGAGAACTTTTTTGTTCCTGACGCTGGCTATGCTACACCAAAAGTGGATCTAAGAGCAGGTGTATTTCGGGACCAGAAAATTCTTCTCGTGCGGGAACGTTCCGATGACTGTTGGGCTCTGCCAGGAGGATGGGCTGATGTAGCTGAAAGCCCAACCCAGGGGATCGAGAAAGAAGTTTTTGAAGAATCGGGTTATGTGGCAAAAGTTATACGCTTAGTCGCTATTAAAGACCGTAGCTTACACAACTATCGCCACCAATATCCGGATCATCTATACAAATTATTTTTTTTGTGCCAACTGGTTGGCGGCTCGCCACTGCCTAATATCGAAATTTCAGAGATTGATTTTTTTCCTCTGACCGCATTACCGCCTCTTTCAGAATCGAGAGTGCTAAAACAAGATATCGAATTGTTGTGGGCCTATCATAATGATCCCCACAAACAAGTGTATTGCGATTAATAAATAGATAGTCCAAGCTACGAAGCTATGAAGCTACTGGGACGGCTTCTTGCGCACTAATCGTTTGTAACGCTTGATTCTGCCGCTGCTGCATCCACGCAGTAACCTTCTCATCGGACACATGATGAGCCTTCAACACTGCCGCTGCCAAATCCAAGCCTTTAGGGATACTACGATTTATTACCGGATGCATACCGAGTTCCGCAAATTGTTGTTTTTCTTCATCGCTTTCTACAGCCACAAAGCGCACTAAGTGCGGATAACGTTCCCGAACAATGGGTGTAAGCGCTTTGGATATTTCATAGCGAACCACGGTCACGACGATGGTTGGTCGTTGGTCGAGCTGAAACGTTTCCATCAAACGCAGATCAGCGGCGTCACCGAAAGCCACCGGATAACCATCGGCGTTTGCCTTGATAAAACGAGTATGATCCATCTCAATAGCGGTGTAAGCAATGCCGTGGACTTCCAGCCCGTCCGCCACACAACGGCCTACCTCACCCATACCAAAAATGATCACTGGGGCAAGGGAAGCCGATGAAGAGGACTCCGCCGTTTGCTGGGCAGCTAGGGTTCGGTTAGCAAGGCGTTTTGCCAACCAATACCCAAAATTTGTAAGACTAGGGGTTAAAGCCATGCTGGCGGCAACCGCCGTAATCAAGATGGCTGCAGTGCCTGCCCCCAGCACCTTTTGCAAGGACGCTATCCCCAGGATAACGAAGGCAAATTCACTACCCTGGGAAAGCAAAAAACCAAGTTGAATGGCAATTCGTAGCGGGGTGTGCAACATAAAAGCCGCCAGACCAATCAGCACAGCCTTAAAACTCATAAGCAACACTAACACGAGTAAAATGTTTTCCCATTCTCGGAAGAGAACATCGATATGCAGCGACATACCCACAGTGATGAAGAAAAACCCTAATAAAAGACCCCGGAAGGGTTTAACTTCCGTTTGGATGAGATGGCGGTAAGGGGTTTCTGAAATAATCATGCCCCCCAAGAAAGCGCCCAAAGTTAAGGATAATCCTAAAAGCCCAGTGGCTGCGGCTGTTATCAATACGATGAGCAGCGCAATCGCCGTAAAAATTTCCTCGTTTCTAGCTTTTCCCAACAGATGGAATAACGGCTTTATAAAATAGCGGCCAATTAGAATAGCTGCCGCAAAGGCCAACGCGGCTTTTAAGGCTGCTAATATCATCGCCACAGGGAGCGACATGCCACCATCACCGGCAATGGAATTGGCTAAGATCAGCAAAAAAATGGCGCAGATATCCTGAAAAATCAATACTGCGGTGGCAGTGAGCCCGATGGGACAATTTTGTTGACCACTCTCAGCCAAGGTTTGTACCGCCACCGCCGTCGAAGAAAGGGCCAGGGTGGCCCCAACAATGATAGCCAATCCCAGTTCTAGACCCAGGGTTGCGCCCAGAGCAGCAAAAGCGATGGTACAGGTGCCCACTTGGATGGGTCCAAATACCAAAATATCCCGACGCGCCTCCCAAATATGGGCTAGAGAAAAGTGCAAGCCGATATCGAATAATAAAAAAACCACCCCCAGTTCCGCCAGCAAGTGGGTAGAGCTACTTTCTTGTATGAGTCCAAAACCATGGGGACCAATCAGCATACCGGCAAGCAGATAACCGACGATAGGACTTAACTGCAGACGACGCATAATTAAAATCGCGAGGATTCCTACCAAGAGCAAAATGATGGCAGGTTGTAAGGCATGCAGTTCTTCCATAGGCAGTAGACTGTGGCTAATTAAGTAGTACAAAAACTCAAAAATTGGGCTAAAACTGATGACTAGTTTTTTACCGATGTTCAAAATGGTGCTAAGCACCTGCGACCATAGACTATTCCTTGTGAATGGGCAATGGAGCTTTCTGCCGTTGAGCAGTTATATCTGTATGCTAGAGTATTGATCTCGAGGTTTTCATTTTTTTCGGTTAAGGACCGCCCTATGCAAATCAAGCGCCGTCAGCGCAACGAAAACACTTACCGTCTTGCTTTGGAGGCTGGCCTATCTCCCCTACTGGCGCATATTGTCGCTTGCCGTTTGCTGGATTGCCCCGAGGATATCTATCCCATTATTCACCCAGCGTTAAAATATATCGATCACCCAGAATTGCTTGTGGATGCTGGCAAAGCCACCGAACGTATTGCCAACGCTATTCAAAATCAACAACGCATTGGCATTTTGACGGACTACGATGTGGATGGGATTACCTCCCATGCCATTATTTATCGGGCTTTGAGCGATTATTTCAACTTTCCTCATGACCAGATTGACAGCTTAATTGGCCATCGCATTCAAGATGGTTACGGCATTAGCCCTCATCTAACCGAGCGCATTGTTGCCCAAACCACAAGACCTCATGTGATTATCACAGCCGATTGTGGATCTTCCGACGAGTCTCAAATTGCTCGTCTCAAAGCAGCGGGTATCGACGTGATAGTAACAGACCACCACGCCTTGCCCTTAACAGGACCACCACCGTCAGCGTATGCGGTGGTTAACCCTACCCGATCCGACTGCCGCTATCCTGATGCCACCATCGCTGGGTGTATGACCGCCTGGCTACTCATGTCACTGGTGCGCAATCAACTTATTACCCAGGGTTACTTGCCCGCTGACACACCAAAACTCAGCCGCGAATTAGACTATGTGAGTTTGGGGACTGCAGCGGACTGCGTCAGCATCGGCACCCCTATAAACCGCGCTGTTCTCAATACCGGTCTGAAGCAATTAAATCGCTTGGGGCGACCCTGCTGGCAAGCCATGCAGACCTTATTGGGGAACCATAAAAACCGATTCAGCGTAGAAGATTTAAGCTTCCAGATTGGTCCGCGGATCAATGCCCGCTCCCGGTTGGCGGATCCCTACGCCGCCCTACACTATTTATTAGCCCAAACCCATGACGAAGCGGTTCATTTCTTAAAGCTGCTGGACATGGATAACCAAGACCGTAAACTCATTGAACGAAAAATGGTGGAACACGCCAAGCGGGACGCTGAGCAACAGGTTGCTCAAGGCAAAACCGCCTTAGTCGTATACCTGGACGACGGTCACTCGGGGGTGCAGGGTATTGTGGCTTCCCGTTTAGTAGAAGCTTTTGGGCGGCCTGCCATTGTGCTCTGTCCAGCCGCCGAGGTCACACACATAACAGGGTCGGCCCGTGGCATTGCGGGCCTTCATCTGCGCGATACGCTACAGCAAGTGGCTGATAGTCACTCAGAGTTAT
This sequence comes from uncultured Candidatus Competibacteraceae bacterium, assembly GCA_964423745.1. Lineage (GTDB taxonomy): Bacteria > Pseudomonadota > Gammaproteobacteria > Competibacterales > Competibacteraceae > CAYRGG01. The sequence goes on from CAYRGG010000059.1 coordinate 5,741, forward strand.
TTGTGAAATTCGGGGGCCATCGAGGCGCTGCGGGATTGACCATCCTGCGGACGGGTCTTGAGGAATTTTGTATGGCTTTTGAGAAGGCCGCGTCAGAGCGCCTGTGCGGCCAAGAACTAATACCCGTCATATGGACAGATGGCGCTTTAGAAGAGGTCAATATTTCTGTTGAAACGGTAGCGGAACTTGAGCAACTGCAACCCTACGGCCGAGAGTTTGAAGCACCCACTTTCGAGGGTGTCTTTATGGTAAAATCCGTGCGGGTGGTGGGCAACGAACCTATCCACTTGGCCCTTGATTTAGGGACGACCAACACTATTCACAAAGGAATTTGGTTTCGCGCTCTAGAACAACCAGGCGATCCTCTACCCATCGCTCCAGGCAACCAAGTGAAATGTGCCTATCGTCTCAGTATAAATACTTTTCGCGGCGCTCGTCAGCTTAAGCTGTTAGTGGAATACGCTAGCAGTCTTTCTGAGGATTGACGAAAGCCTGTAGTCACGACTTTATGTGGTCATTACTTTAAGAAATATTCTGGGATAGGTGCTCATGATATTTTTCCTCTCTTGATGGGCTAATGCCTCAAATAACCTGCCGCCGAGGTGCACTAGCGACGATGGCGGTCAGGTTGATTTGGTTGTTAGCTTTTAGTTTTATACACTTCACTGCGATGACCTATATGGACAACTAGAACGACTAGTTCGATATCAGTAATTTCATAGATTACGGGATAATTGCCAATTCTAATTCGCCACGCCTCTCGGCCAGACAATTTCTTACATCCATGTGGCCTTGATTGATCAGATAGATTTCTTATCGACTCAATAATGTTGCTTTGGTGAGGTTGTGATATTTTGGCCAGAGATTTTTGAGCACTTTTCTTGATTTTAACGGCATAGCTCACTTAGCCTTACTATTTTCAATTTCTTCGACAGCTTGTTCAAACGGAACAATCTTGTCTTCTGTTTCATTCTTACCCCGATCATAGGCACGAATGTCATCCAACTCCTCCATTTCCTCGACGATGTTTTCCCATTCTGCATACGGAAGAACTACAGATTTTCTATTTAAATTTTCGTCCACGATGTATTCAGGATGCACTTCGATCATTAGTATCTCCGATAGCTAGAGCTGTATTAGTACCTCTCAAAAAGCTAACAATCAAGTTAACCCGCCAGGAGCGAAGCGAGCGGTGGGGTTGAGCACTGGGTTATATGCTTGCGCCATAAATATAATGCGCATAATATATGCGCATTTGTAACAAAGCACAACTCCTATGAACCAAGCATTTGATATCCAAGCCTCCAAAAAACCGACAAATGTCACTATCAATAGCGATTTACTTTCAAAAGCAAAGGAGCTGAAGATAAATTTATCAGCCACACTTGAAACTGCCTTAAGTGATATAGTTAACGCTAAGCAACGAGAACTTTGGAAGCACGAAAATAAAGCAGCTATCAAAACCTACAACCAATTAGTGCAAGAAAAGGGCGTGTTCAGTGATGGTTTGAGAAGTTTTTGATGACCCAATTCGTTGCCTGTGAAAATTTAAATCGTACTACCAAAAAGACTTATCCTTATCTATTGGATATTCAATCAAACTTACTTGACGAACTGCGTACGACCATCGTAATACCGCTTTGCCCTGCCAAACAAATGGAAAATCTAGCCATCACCAGACTATGCCCAGTTATGCAAATTAACAATGATAACTACATTGCCCTAACCCAGCAAATGTCAGGTATTAATCGCAAAGCATTAGGTAAAGAAGTTTGTGATCTCTCACATTATCGTTCTGAGATTAGTGCTGCACTAGATTTCATTGTTTCTGGCATATAACGACCAAATTAACCGGCGCGGCGCGAAGTGCCGCGTCCGGTTGAGCGCCTAATTGGGCGGTGTTCGTATATATACGGAGAGTAATACCAATTCAATAAAAGTTTGCATTGTAGTTGTCAAGAGGGCGTTTTGAAAAAGTCTCAAACTAACAATGTATAGGACTATCAAAAGTATCTGGAAGAGAAATATCTTTGAAAGTTCTCTTCGATACCAATGTTCTGCTGGATATACTTTTCGATCGAGAGCCCTTTGCAACCCCGTCGGCGGCGCTATTATCAAAGGCTGAACAAGGGGAGTTCGCGGGGTATGCCTGTGCAACAACCATTACAACCATTTTTTATTTGTGTTGTAAAGCAGTGGACAGGTACGAAGCCAGTCGGCATGTGCAGACGTTACTTTCCATGCTTGAGATTGCGCCTGTTGATCGAAGGGTCATCGAGACCACTTTGCAGGCAGGTTTTAGTGACTTCGAGGATGCTGTATTGAGTCAATCGGCTTTACTGGTATCCGCTGATGTTATTGCGACAAGAAACAAAAAGGATTTTTCAAATTCGCCCGTCACTGTCTACATGCCTGAAGAATTACTGAACTTATTGGATTCTATGGAGTAATGGGTCTAGGTTCAGGCCAGTCAGAGTTTTTTATAACAGCTTCTAAGGTCTGCTCGATCCAGGCAGCTTTAGATCGTTATAGACACGTCTTTTCATTTCAGTTGACCAAGTGGTTTTATAGCTACCATCGTCTTGTTTAACCTGAAATTCATCGGCTATGATGGAAAAATAGCTGGGACTTTTTTTGCCCATCACATGTTTTTTGCCAATCACCTTGACCGTTTCCAGCATATACTTAGCTTTTATAGCGCGGTCGATATTCGGCACAAAAAAATATGTTCCGTCGGGTTGCATTATTACAAAGTCTGATTCGAACGCAATAATCACATCCATATCTTCCACCGGACAGACGATGCCTTCCTTGGCACAGTGCAACCCGTTCAGAGTCCCTTCAACGGTAGCGGCGGTGCTGGCTACACCAGTCAACAGCAAAGCAACACCTATCGCCAGCGGACTAAATAGCTTTCGTAACGAAAGAAAATCGTTTAGCAAATAAATCATAGAATTTTTCTCCTGGATCCTGTACTCAAATGGTTTGAGCAAGATACTTAGCTTTATCTGCCTCCCAATGGAATTTGATAAGCATATTAATATCTTGCAATTTTTCTCACTTCAATACACGACCATTAACCAGTTTTTGACACGTACCCTGGGGAACGAACACCCATTCTTCTGGATCGCCATCAACTTTTGCCTGGCCAGCGCAGGCATGTTTGCTGGTGCCGCAATCGTTTTTGCCTGCTTTGACCATGCCCGCACATTTATCAAATCCTTCTTTGGTACCGTCATGAGCGAAGGTGTGGGCCGATAAAGTGCTAGCTGCGAGCGCTATGGCGCTTACTAAAACAGTGGACGTTAACTTTTCATTCGACAAAACGATGTCCTCAATAAGGGAATACACACAACTAGATCATTTTCATGTTAGGTGAATCTGTAGGGTGGGCAACTTGTTGCCCACGCGGAAGGCTGTTTTGGGTACAGCTAAAGTAAAAATGCTCTAGAACCAAACATTTTTAAGAATACCTGCGCAGTAAGTACCTGCGCAGTGAATATCTTCCGTAGATGTTACTCAGCGGCTCTCGTAAACCGTGGTATTGCCTAAGGTGTCAAAGGTAAGCACGTCATATGACATATCGTGGGATGTGTGCATCGTGGCTGATCCTGTAGGCGCCATACCGGGTGCTCCCATGGGCATACCGGGTACAGCGATACCTTTAACATCGGGACTCTCGGCCAGTAAACGTTTGATAGCATCAGCATGCACATGACCTTCCACTGCGTAGTCTCCGACCGTGGCGGTGTGGCAAGAGGCAAGTTTCGACGGAACTCCATGCTCGGCTCGGATTTGGTTTAGATTGTCCACATCACGAGTTTTTACATCAAAACCGGCTTCGTTTATATGCTCCACCCATTTACCACAGCACCCACATAAAGGACTTTTGTAGACAGTAACTTCCTGAGCAAAAGCATTTGCTGATAAAACACCTGTTAACAACAACGCCGTAATTGCAGTTATAGCTATGAGTAAACTACGACTTGAAATAATCTTTTTTGATAAAACATAATCAATATCTCCTTTATATGAAACCAGTCTCATATGGTCTTTTAATACTTTAGCAGCAAAATAATAATTACCCACCTACTCATCAAATAGTAATAAATAAGATGTGTTGCTGTTTATAAATACAAGTAACGTTGCATTAAAAGCAAGTGGATAGAATTACTGCCGACGAGGGGCTGGTTTTCCTTGTTCAAAGCTCTTTTTGCATACATCATACCATCTAAAAAAGTTATTTCAATACATATACTTATGTTTAATAAATAATATTTTCTACAAAATATTTTAGTAAATATTTAAATAAACGTTCAATAATTAAACGTATCGTTAAACCGCTTGCTCATAGAAATTGAAAAGCCTTCTAAAAGAAATAAAGTTTTATTCAAAAATTAATATTACTGATAGTTACTACCCACATTCGGAACCCTTACGTAATCCATTGATTATAATATGGAAAAATTTTTACCAAATAAAACTAAATTTTGGTAAATATAATAAAAACAATTACTTATAAAAAAAGTTCTCCGAATGTCGGTTACTAGAATAAAAATATGTCTATTTTTGGGATTTTTGATTGGCATATCTTGTGCTAACTAGGTCAGCATTAAGTGTTTTTAAAACCGATCACTTGAAGACATTTATTTGTTTACTGATCCATTCAAAAAATACTAACAGGTGTCAACATGACAGATTCCGATGACAGATCATCACAATACAAGGCAAACAGCCTATCACTGACCGGTGCTGTCGCCATGGGTACTGGCGTGATGATCGGCGCTGGCATTTTTGCGCTTACCGGACAAGTGGCCGAGTTGGCAAAACAATGGTTCCCCCTCGCTTTTCTAGCCGCGGCAATCGTTGCCTCCTTTAGCGCCTATTCCTATGTAAAACTGGCAAATGCTTACCCTTCCGCCGGTGGTATCGCCATGTTTTTGCAGAAAGCCTACGGCAAAACCATGATGACCGGTGCTTGTGCGCTGCTTATGTATTTTTCCATGGTCATCAATGAAAGCTTGGTAGCGCGAACCTTTGGTACTTACACTCTGCAACTCTTCGATGTGGGCAAGGATAGTTGGTTAGTACCGGTACTGGGCGTTGGACTGCTGGCTTTCGCCTTTTTTGTGAATATTCTTAGCAACCGCTTCATTGAAACCTTCTCGTTTTTTATGGCCTTTGTCAAAATCGGCGGCATTGCGGTCTTGGCCGTGGGCGGTTTATGGGTGTCAGGTTTTTCCTTTAAAAGTGTCTCCATCGACCCTGCGGATACCAGTGCAGGGGGATTTCTCGGCGCGGTGGCCTTGGCCATCTTAGCCTATAAGGGTTTTACCACCATCACTAATAGCGGGGGTGAAATCGTCAATCCCCATAAGAACGTGGGTCGCGCCATCATCATCTCCATCACACTCTGCTTAGTGTTGTACCTATTAGTAACCCTCGCCGTGGGCGGCAACCTGACCATCGAGGAAATTGTCAAAGCCAAAGATTATGCCCTGGCGGAAGCTGCCCGACCGGCTTTTGGTCAGTACGGTTTATGGTTTACGGTGGGTTTTGCCATTGTCGCCACCATTTCCGGCGTGATCGCCAGCGTCTTTGCCGTATCTCGCATGCTGGCCATGTTGACGGATATGGAGTTAGTACCCCACAGTCATTTTGGCATGCCGGGCAGCATTCAAAAACACACCCTTGTCTATACCATCGTGATCGCCATGCTGTTAACAGTCTTCTTCGATCTCAGCCGGATCGCATCCCTCGGAGCTATTTTCTATATCGTCATGGACATCGCCATACATTGGGGTGTGTTCCGTCACTTACGTAAAGAGATTGAGGCTAATAGCTTTGTTCTTATCACGGCTATGGTGATGGATGTGGTGGTTTTAGGGGCATTGCTGGTAGTGAAGGCGCAAAGCGATATGCTGGTGATTTACGCCTCTCTGATAGGGCTTGTGCTGGTATTTACCGGTGAGCGATTTTTTATTCAAAGGGTCGCATCACAGCCATCTTGAATAAGCAATCCGGCTAGCCAAAGGATGAGAATTTGGCAAAGGAATGCCGGTTAATCCTAGTACTACCCTTGTAAGTTTTACAAAAACACCCTGTAATTTCTACAAACTATGTATAGTTTTTGTAAAAATTTAAACGTTGTTGTAAATAATTTGTAAAATTTTTTTGCCTTAGCAACCCCTAATAGGTAGCCAAGTCAGTCATCATCCTCAGCCAACACATTGAGGGAGTCAGTGCAATGACCCAACGATATGTTTACGAAGACCATGACCAATCCCACCAGGGACAACCTGCGGTTTACACTACCGATAAACAGCATGGGCAAGATACCCATGATAAACAGCACCATGGTCAGCACGATCATTCAGGGCATGAGCAGATCTTCCGGCGCCGCTTTTGGGTCTGTTTAGCATTATCCATACCGGTGTTGCTCTATAGCCCGACCCTGCAGGAGTGGCTGAGTTTTTCCATGCCCACCTTCCCCGGCAGTGAGTGGATCACGCCGGCGTTTTCGGTAATTGTTTTTCTCGTTGGTGGACTCCCCTTCCTGCGCATGGCCACCTGGGAACTGCAGGGTCGCCAGCCGGGCATGATGACCTTGATCTCTTTAGCCATCACCGTGGCCTTCGTCTACAGCCTGGCCACCATGGCCATGCCGGAAACCATGGGGTTTTTCTGGGAACTGGTAACCCTGATCGATGTGATGTTGTTGGGCCATTGGATCGAGATGCGCAGCGTGCGCCAAGCCTCCGGCGCGCTGGACGAATTGGCCAAACTCATGCCCGACACTGCTGAGCGTATCAGTAACGGGGATACCGAGGAGGTTCCCGTCACCGACCTAAAGGAAGGCGATAAAGTTCTGGTGCGCCCTGGCGCCAGCGTGCCTGCCGATGGGGAAATCCTAGAGGGGGAGTCTGAACTCAACGAATCCATGATCACCGGTGAGTCCAAACCCGTGAACAAGGAACCCGGCGACAAGGTCATCGGCGGCACCGTCAACGGTGATGGCAGCCTACGGGTGCGGGTCGGCGCTACCGGCGAGGAGACCGCCTTAGCGGGTATCATGCGTATGGTTAAAGACGCCCAGGAGAGTAAATCCAACACCCAGTTGCTTGCCGACCGAGCCGCCAGTTGGTTGTTCTACGCCGCCATCGTCGCGGCGATCATCACCGCCATCACCTGGACGTTAGCCATAGGTTTCAATGTCGAGGTCATTAAACGAGTGGCCACCGTACTGGTGATCTCTTGCCCCCACGCCCTGGGACTAGCTGTACCCCTGGTGGTGGCCATTACTACTGCCGTGGGCGCCCGCAAAGGGGTGTTAGTGCGGGATCGGTTGGCTTTGGAAGATGCCCGCAAGTTGGATGCGGTTATTTTCGATAAGACCGGCACCCTCACTACAGGTAAACAGGGTGTGGTGGATATGGCTGTGACCGAGGGTTGGGACGAGGGTCAGGCGCTGGCCTTGGCCGCCGCCGTGGAAGGCGATTCCGAGCACATGATTTCTCGCGGCATCCGCGAGGCAGCGCATAAGAAGGATCTATCGTTTCCCAAAGTCTCTAACTTCAGCGCCCATAAGGGCCGCGGCGTACAGGCCGAGAGCAACGGCCATACCATCTATGTGGGCGGTCCGCGGCTGTTAGAGCAGCTCAATGTGGAGCTACCGCAAACACTCAAGCGGTTTGCCGATGACACCGGCAACAAAGGTCAGACTGTGGTTCATCTTATCCAAGACCAAACACCCGTGGCCGCCTTTGCCCTGAGCGACGTGATCCGCGACGAGAGCAAAGAGGCCGTGCGGCAACTCCACGAGATGGGGCTAGAGGTGGCCATGCTCACCGGCGACAGCGAGGGCGTTGCTAGAGCGGTGGCCGAAGAACTCAACATCGACCGCTACTTCGCCGGGGTGCTGCCAGAGGACAAAGATAAGAAGGTCGGTACACTGCAATCCCAGGACAAGAAGGTGGCCATGGTGGGCGATGGTGTCAACGATGCGCCTGCCCTGACCCGAGCCGACGTAGGTATTGCCATCGGCAGCGGAACGGATGTTGCCGTGCAATCGGCAGACATTATTCTGGTCAAGAGCAATCCCATGGATATAGTGCGCATCGTCAAGCTGAGCCGCGTCTCCCACCGCAAGATGATCCAAAACCTGTGGTGGGCCGCCGGCTATAACATCCTCGCCGTACCTCTGGCAGCCGGTGTCTTAGCACCCGTGGGGATTTTGCTGTCGCCAGCGGTAGGTGCGCTGGTAATGTCTTTGAGCACCATCGTGGTTGCCATCAACGCGCAACTGTTGCGTTGGGCGAAGATTTAACGCCAATAGAACTGACGTAAATTAGAAAAGGATGTTTTTAATCTTGCTGCTCGGAAACAACGGTAAGTGGTTTTTTATATAAACCCTAGCAAAGAGGAGAGAATGATGAGCAAAGTTAAAGTGGCTGTTAATGGTTACGGCGTCATCGGTAAGCGGGTAGCCGATGCTGTCAGACGGCAAGACGATATGGAGCTTGTCGGCGTTGCCGATGTGGTGACCGACTATCGGATTAAAACCGCCAACGCGCTCGGCATCGATGTATATGCGTCGCTGCCGGACAAAGCCGCTGCCATGGGCGACGCCGGTGTCAAGGTGGTGGGGACGCTGGATGAGTTGCTGACCCAGATCAACGTGATGGTGGACTGCACACCCAAGAAAATCGGCGCCGACAACAAAGCCCGCTATGAAGAGGCTAACGTCAAGTCGATCTTCCAAGGGGGCGAGACCCACGAACTGACAGGTCACTCCTTCGTCGCCAACGCCAACTACGACACCGCTTTGGGCCGCAACAGCACGCGGGTGGTGTCGTGCAATACCACCTCCATCGTGCGTACCCTGGACGCACTGAAACAAGCCGGGCTGCTTAAGCGTGCCCGCGGTACGCTGATCCGCCGCGCCACTGATCCCTGGGAATCCCATAAAGACGGCATCATCAATACCGTCATTCCCGAAAGCTCAATTCCCAGCCATCAAGGTCCCGATGCCCAAGCTGTAGACCCGGAGCTGGATGTGGTTACCATCGCCGTTAAGGGGTCCCACAATTCCAGTCATCTGCATACCTGGTGGGTTGAACTCAACCGCCAAGCTAGCAAAGAAGAGGTATTGGATGCTTTTCGCGCCATGCCGCGCATCGCTTTCGTGCGCATGGGCGACGGCATCGCGGCGCTCAACAGCACAGTAGAGCTTATGTCAGACCTTGGCCGACCCCGAGGCGACCTGTGGGAGGTAGCCCTGTGGGAAGACGTTTTGACAGTCAATGGTAATGAAGCCTTTTATACTTATCAGGTATTCAACCAAGCGATTGTCATTCCCGAAACCATCGATGCCATCCGGGCGCTCACTGAAATCGAGCAGGATGGCCGTCGTTCCATCGAAAAGACTGACCAGACGTTGGGGGTTGTTAGGGAGTTTTTCCCGCAACAATAGTTGAGTACACCAGCGGCAGAGAGGGTTGCTCCGACGCTTTTGGATCGTCGGGGCAACTCAGCGGACTTGACAGCAACCATCACCTTTGCCAAAGCCGACCGTTAGGTGATGGACCATGAAGTCAAAAGCGATAAAGCCACAACGGGCGCTAGCGATACAAAAACCTTAACGGCACACAACATGATTAGACAAGATTTAAAAAGTACTCACAGATGGCTAGATTTCCCTGAGGTCAACGTAGCGATTTTCGCTTTTTTACTGAACTTCGTGTGGGAAATGTGGCAAGTGCCTTTCTTTGCACGTATCCAAACGTTACCTCACTGGGAGGGAGTGAAAATCTGCTCACAGGCTACTTTCGGCGACGTGATCATTGCGTTGATCGCGTTTTGGTCAATCGCCGTAATAGTACGCTCTCGGAGCTGGATAAAACAGCCTAACGGTTGGGAAATAGCAGGTTTTATCGTTGTTGGCGTATTGATTACGATAGGATTAGAAGCACTTGCCACCGACGTGCTTGGACGATGGCAGTACGGGGATAGTATGCCGACCCTTCCTGTCCTGGGAACTGGTCTGCTGCCTCTATTGCAATGGCTACTTTTGCCGCCTTTGGTACTTTGGTTTGTGCGCCGCCAGTTGACATAAACCTTAAATCACATTAACCCCAGAAGCTTTCATTTTAGGACTTACGCAAATAATAATCACATGAAGCCAAACACAATCTTTATCAACTAATTCACTATTACACTTTTTGCATTCAAGATAAGTCTTTCTGTCATGGCTAATGAATAATCTATGAAACCAGCAATAATTTTCGTTACAGTGAGGGCATTGACTCATCTTATTCAACAGCCGCCTATCCCGATTAAACAATTCGTTAAATCATTAATTTTTTGTTTAATAGTGAATGTTAGTTTTAACCTTTTTAAAAAATTTAACTCACTGTTTAATAGATATTTTTTGTTTGGCACGGCTTGTGCATTTTAATTATTAAAGAGTCATTGAATACTGCAAAACTACGATTTCTGGTAAATGACTTCTGGTACATAAAAAACTTTTTCTGGTTAACTATTAAATAGTCTTATCGAGGTAATTATGAAAACTATGCTTTTAATCTTCGGTTTTTCATCGACACTGCTTTTAAATGTCTCTTTGGCAGGGGAACCCTTTAACGACAAAAGTATTGATTGGATTGATGCTGCACCGACCGGTTCTTATGAATTAAATACCACTGAAGACTTATCTATCAACAAAGGTTTCAATGACCGTGGCATCTATTGGATAGATGCTTCACCCGTTGATTCTTCCGCGTTGAATGAGGAAGTAGACCCCGCCATTTCAGGTTTTAACAGCAAAAATCGCTTTGAAGATCTGCGCTCTTGATCGGTTTTTCCCGCCAAGTCCTAAAGGATTTGGCGGGTAATTTATAGCCCAAACACCACTCTCAAACTTAGATAGTTTTTTATCTATCTCATTGATTTGCAATGCAAAATACAGTCGAGTTAGCTTACTCGATTTAATCAAAATCAAATTGAGATCGTGTCACCCAGTCCACGCTAACACAGGAGAACTGTTATGAAAACAAGACTTTTAGCCACGATGATCCTACTTATCCTGCCCACAACGGCGTTATACGCTGTTGATGCACATCATCCTGATAAACAAGGACAAGGTCAGTCGATGTCGAGTCAGCAAAGTGGTGACATGACAATGGAAAAAATGCAAGCGCATATGCAGAAGATGAGGGAGCAAATGGACAAAATCCGTGCAACTGAGGATCCTGACAAACGTGCTGAGCTTTTTGACGAGCACATGAAAAGCATGCATGAAGGCATGAAAATGATGCGCGGTATGGGCGGCAGCATGATGATGGGAAGCAAGCAACAAGGAGCGCCTATGAACAATAACATGGCTATGCGCATGAACAGGATGGAGCAGCACATGGATATGATGCAAATGATGATGGACCAAATGGTCCAGAGTCAGGACGCAATGAAAGAAACCCCTTAGAAGACTCAATCATGTTAAATGCTCCGTTCTTGAATTTCTGACGGTATGAATAGCAATCAAAAATGAGTTAAAAGAGGAGTCAAAAGAGATGCAGCTTGATCATGAACATCACCACAAACCAAATAACAAGGTGGTTTGGTGGAAGACACCATTTGGAATAACTGTCATTTTCTTTTTTGCGGTTGCTGGGTATTTCCTGATCAAAGAGCACACGGCACATATCGGTAATAACTGGATCTGGCTGATTCTACTGCTATGCCCATTAATGCATATCTTTATGCATGGCAGCCATGGAGGTCATGATAGTCATGGTCATTCTGACCATAAGGAGGAAAAGTAGACGATGGAGCATGGAGTAGATAGCGCATACGGGCTGTGGTCGCTGGTCATTTTAAACTCAGCGATTTTTATCATTTTCGCCTTTAGTTTCTTTAAACCACAAACCAAACGCGACTGGCGCAGTTTCGGCGCGTTTTCGGCTTTTATCGTAGCGTTGTTTGTCGAAATGTATGGTTTTCCACTGACCATTTATCTTCTGTCCGGCTGGCTAGGTAGCCGCTATCCCAACGTAGATTTTCTCAGCCACGAAAATGGGCATTTGTGGCACACCATCCTTGGTTTGAAAGGTGACCCCCATTTCGATGTGATGCATATGGCGAGCCTTGTATTCATTATTGCCGGCTTCTGGATTTTATCCGCGGCATGGAATGTGCTCTATGAGGCACAGAGGGCCGGAAAGCTTGCGGTTACGGGACCTTATGCAAAGATTAGGCACCCGCAGTACATTGGTTTTATTTCTATTATGTTCGGGTTTTTGCTGCAATGGCCAACCATTCCAACGTTGGTGCTGTTTCCAATCCTCTCTTACATGTATGTCCGGCTAGCGAAAAAAGAGGAGCGGGATTCTAGGGAGCGCTTCGGTAAGGCATGGGACGATTATACTGCCGCAATTCCAGCTTTTGTTCCCAAACTTTCATCATTTGAATCCAGTCATAAAGGCGCATAACCGTGACACACAAAATCGAACATACAAAAAACGATTGAGGAGGTGTCATGAAAACCAATAACCCTATAAACAAACGTCTTACTCCCCCTGCTTTACCCCGCCGCCGCTTCCAAAAACGCACCATTTTTGATCTGTTTGACAACATGGAAGAAAAGGGCGCGATACCTGCTTTAAAAGACTGGTTAGCCTGGGACAAGATGCGTATGAGTCCGGTGGACCTGCTGGATGTGACCGGCGCAACCTATACCTATTTGCTGAACGGAAACTCGCCGGACATGAACTGGACGGGTCTCTTTAGTCCTGGCGAGACGGTACGTTTACGTGTTATCAACGCCTCAGCCATGAGCATCATGGATGTGCGCATTCCAGGACTAGATATGGAGGTGGTGATGGCCGATGGCAAGGCCGTCCATCCGGTGCCGGTGCACGAGTTCCGTATCGGCGTGGCGGAAACTTATGACGTGCTGGTGCGCCCCCGGGAGGACAAACCCTTCACCATCTTCGCCGAGGCCCTGAACCGTTGCCGCCTTTGGTACTTTGGTTTGTGCGCCGACAATTGGCTTAGACAGCCAATAGTCACATACCTTAAACCACAGGACATACAAATATTAAAACATTAGAGGATACTAGGTTGTCATTAATCCCTAAATTACTTCTCCTTGAGTCGCCGCCGTCGCTCTTCAAACTCCTTTTCGTCTATTTCACCCCGTGCAAAACGTTCCATGAGAATATCCATGGCTGTTTTTGGATTGGACTCCGAGTGAGTTTGAGAAGATTCAGAATGCCTGCCCTGAAGTCGAGGTATAGCAGCCATTATAAGATAGACAACACCAACGATGAGCAAACCCATTAGCAGGAGTCCGATCAACATACCAAACCAACCACCTCCCCACATCATTCCTGGACCGTGGAAATAGCCTGATTGCGGTTGAGCTACTAAGGTCTTTGATAGCGATACGAACAATAGAAAAACGAGTAGGAGGGTTTTATGCATTATCGCACCTCATTGAAAAATGGTTTTTAACATCTCTTATCGAAAGTAAGTCAAGTAACTAATAATTGTCTAGCACTTTAAATAAAGCCATTAAACGTTTTGTTAAACGATCATTTAAACGAATCGTTAAAAGATAAAGTCTTTAATTAATATTAATCACTATCACTAAATACCAGAATAAAAATGATCTGTGGGTTTAATACCTTAGTTTATATTGGCACACCTTATGCTAAGGAGCGTATATAAATCGCTAAAAACAATCTTGCAAAGCTAGTTTTTTGCTAAATCATCAAACTTTTTTTGCCATCATAAAACAACTTCACAGAGATATTAATGAAAAAAATACGTTCATTCTTTACCCGTCTTTCATCCAAATTTTCTTCAAAAAAAACGCCTGCGACAGTGGAACGATTTAAAAACCGGGGTATTAATTGGGTTAGGGCTGCACCGACAGGTTCTAGCGAATCCAAACCACCAACAGCGGCATCTCCTGAAAGGTTCAATGATCGTGGGACAAATTGGGCGACCGATGCGCCTACTGGCTCTGATAAGCCACGCAAATCCGTCAATGCGAAGCCTTCAAGGTTTAATAGTTAAAAACACCTTTTCATGCAATCCCTATGGCACAGGGTAAAGAATGTGTAGCGCCGAATGGCTACTTAAATTCCAAAATTTCGTGATCTTTTTCTAACTACAAAAAAATTTGCTGCAAATATTCCCTAACGATCTTTGCTCACCAGTCCTCGCCTTGCTGGTTCGTTCACAAAAAGGAGGTGTCATGAAATCCAAAAACCCTATAAACAAACGCCTTACTCCCCCTGCTTTACCCCGCCGCCGTTTTGTGCAGGCGGCGGGAGCAGGTCTGTTTGTCACCGGCATCAACGCAGCCCTGCCGCTCCCGGCCTGGGCGCGAACCGCTTCCAATGGTTTAAGCGAATACGAAGCTAAAAACCGTTATGACCTGACCATCGCTTATTCACCCATCACCATTGATGGACGCGAAGCCATGTCCACTGGCATCAACGGCACGGTGCCGGGACCCCTGGTGCGGCTGCGCGAAGGCGAGCGGGTGCGCCTAAATGTCACCAACCGGCTTATGGACACCCAGCACGCTTCCATCCACTGGCACGGTATTTTGGTGCCATTTCGCATGGATGGAGTACCAGGCGTGAATTTCGACGGCATCCAACCCGGTGAAACTTACGAATATCATTACCCGGTGAAGCAAGCAGGCACCTACTGGTATCACAGCCATTCCGCTTTTCAGGAACAAACCGGCACCTATGGTCCGCTGATCATAGATCCAAAAGACGGCGAACCCTTTCATTTTGACCGGGAGCATGTGATCGTGCTGTCGGATTGGTCCTTCGAGCATCCGGAAGCTATTTTCCGTAACCTGCATAAAATTGAAGGCTATTACAATTTCCAAAAACGCACCATTTTTGATCTGTTTGACAACATGGAAGAAAAGGGCGCGA
>CAYRGG010000059.1:20797-22232 GCA_964423745.1 uncultured Candidatus Competibacteraceae bacterium
GGTGCGCCCCCGGGAGGACAAACCCTTCACCATCTTCGCCGAGGCCCTGAACCGTAGCGGTTACGCCCGCGGCACTTTGGCGCCGGCGCCTAACATGGCAGCGGCTGTTCCGTCGCTGCGCCTACGTCCGGTACGGGATCTGGAAGATATTGGTATGGGCATGATGGACGACATGCTGTTCGGCGGCATGGACCACGCTAAGATGATGGATATGAAACAGGACAATAGCCCCAAACCACGCCAAGCTCCAGACGTGCCGGGCCCCAACGGTCCAACGCCTTTTCAACCCCAAGAGGGTGATCCAGAAGTGGCCATGGTGATTTCTAACCCCCAATACCGTCTCAATGAACCAGGCATCGGTCTTGGCGATGACGGCTGGCGGGTGCTCACTTACGCTGATCTCAAAAATGCCGAACCACAACCTTATTCTCCCCGCGTGGAGCGGGAGATGACCATCAATATTACCGCCAATATGGAACGCTATATGTTCGCCTTTGACGGTAAAAAATTCAGCGACCAGCCAGGCCCGTACTTTTTCCGCTATAACGAGCGACTGCGGCTGTTTTTAGTCAATCACACCATGATGGAGCACCCTATTCACCTTCATGGTATGTGGATGCAGCTGGAAAACGGTTATGACCACGATGAAATACCCTTTAAACATACCGTTTTGGTGAAACCGGGTGAGAAACTCTCCGCCTTGATTACACCCATCGAAAAAGGCGATTGGGCATTTCACTGTCACCTGCTCTACCACATGGAAGCAGGCATGTTCCAGGTTGTACGGGTCGCTTAGGGGAGATTACTATGAAAAAAACTATGTTTACACCATTGGCGATGTCACTGCTATTGGCTGATCCTGTCTGGGCACAACATCCAGAACATCATGTACCAAACGATCCCAATGAGGTCGAACCCTATGAGCGGGGCTACCCGGCCGATTATGTGGATATGGAAACGAATCCAGAAGTCACCGAAGGTATTCAGAAATACGCCATCGATGAACCCGGTGACACACCGACGAATTTTGGCGTTCAACCGGTTCATGACAATGAAATCTTTGCCTTTCTCTATGTGGATCGATTAGAAGAGCGTTTTCAAAAGAACGCGGATGTGTTGCTGTGGGATGCCACCGGTTGGGTCGGCAACGACTACCATAAACTCTTCCTCGAAACCGAAGGCGAATACAACACCAGCGAGGGGGATTTTGAAGAGTCCCGCAATGAACTCCTGTACGGTTATACGATTGCCCCATTTTGGACGCTTCAAGGGGGTTACCGCCATGATTTTATCAACAATAAAGATGATCGTGATTTTGCTGTCTTCAGTGTGCAAGGCATGACACCCTTCCAGTTTGAAGTGGATGCCGCCTCCTATATAAGCGATGAAGGCGATATTTCCGCCCTTATAGAAGCGGAATATAGTTTTCGATTGA
>CAYRGG010000060.1:0-21884 GCA_964423745.1 uncultured Candidatus Competibacteraceae bacterium
TTATTTAAAACGTGATTGATTCGGAGGGTTATCGACCTAACGTCGGCATTATTTTGTGCAATGCTGAGAATCGCGTGTTTTGGGCAAAACGGATTGGTCAACGATCATGGCAATTTCCTCAAGGTGGTATTCGCGAGCATGAATTATTTAACCCAGAACAGGCTATGTTTCGAGAACTTAGAGAAGAAATTGGTCTTCAGCCACAACATGTAAACATTCTAGGACGCACCGAAGGTTGGCTACATTATCGGCTGCCCAAACGCTTGATTCGGCATCACAGTAAACCTACCTGCATCGGCCAAAAGCAGGTTTGGTTTCTATTGCGTATGCTCGGCAAAGCTTACGATGTACGCTTAAATCTATCAGAACGGCCTGAGTTTGATCTTTGGCGTTGGGTTGATTATTGGTATCCGTTGAAAGCGGTGGTGCCTTTTAAGCGACAGGTCTATACACGGGCTCTGCGGGAATTAGCGCCGTTGCTTTTTACCGGTAGCCGGGCCAAATTACCCCAAGTTGCTGCAACGCCGCGACCGAATCGTTTTCAAAAACGCTCTAAACAGGAATAATCAAAATTTTCCGATGCTTGACTCTTTGAGACGCATTGTACAGGAGGTAAACTCGGCGCATAACGTGGACGAAGCCCTGTCTCTCATTGTGAAACGGGTCAAATCTGCTATGCGTGCCGATGTATGCTCTGTATACATGACTGACTATAGTCGTGGTGAGCATGTTCTGATGGCGAGTGATGGTCTGCGTTCCGGCGCCATAGGCCAAGTCAGGTTAAAGCTTGGCCAGGGTTTGACAGGTTTAGCGGCCAGTCGAGCGGAGCCGGTCAATGTCGAGAACGCATCTGATCACCCAGCCTTTAGTCATGTGGCCGCCATTGATGAAACACCCTTTCATGGTTTTCTCGGGGTACCTGTCATCCGCCGTCGTAAAACGTTAGGCGTGTTGGTGGTTCAACAAAGACTGCAGCGCAAGTTCACCGAAGACGAAGAATCTTTTCTCGTGACCTTGGCGACGCAACTGGCTAACTCTATTAGCCAAGCTGAAATTCGTCAAACCCTGGATCGACTGGACAAGGACGTTTTGTCCAATACGCTTTTTTTAGAGGGCGTGGCCAGCGCCAAAGGGTTAGGGCTTGGAGAAGCGGTTGTTGTGTTTCCAGACACAACATTGGATTCAGTGCCGGATAAGACGGTTATGGATACCCGTAGTGAGGCAGCTCGCTTCCGTAAAGCAGTGGCGCTGGAGTTAAAAGAACTCAAACGGTTGAGTCGGCGTATGCAGCGTTTGCTCTCGGCCGGGGATCGAGCCTTATTTGATGCTTATGCCCTGTTACTTAGCAGCGATAGCCTAGTCAATGGCACATTAAAACGTATTGCCGAAGGCAATTGGGCCCCAGGGGCATTACGCGCCACCGTTTTAGAGTATGCCAACCTGTTTGAGGAGATGGATGACCCTTATCTGCAAGGACGTGCCGCTGATATCCGCGATTTGGGTCAACGTCTATTGAAGCGGTTACAGCAAACCGCCATAGAGCAGAAACAGCACTATGCTGACCGCACCATTTTGATGGGTGAAGAAATCAGTGTTTCCCAGTTTTTAGAAGTGTCACCCGAAAAATTGGCCGGCGTCGTGTCAGTCCACGGAACGGGTGCGTCTCATGTGGCGCTATTGGCGAGAGGACTAGGCATCCCGGCGGTATTTGGCGTGAATAATGTACCCTTGAATCGTCTTATTGGCCGTGAAGTGGTGGTGGATGGCTATTCGGCACGGGTCTGCATTCAACCGAGTCCGGCGCTACGGTTGGAATACCTCAACCTTATGGAAGAGGAGGCAGAGTTATTCCGGGGTTTGCAGGATCTGCGCAATTTGCCTGCTGAAACACCCGATGGACATCGAATTCAATTATTAGTAAATGCAGGGCTTTTTGCCGATATTGCTACGGCCCGCAATGGAGGGGCCGAAGGCGTGGGTCTGTATCGCTCGGAACTGCATTTTTTTCTTCGTGATCGATTTCCAGGTGAAGAAGAGCAGACGGCAAATTATCGACGTATCTTGCAGAGTATGGATCCCCGCCCTGTGGTATTACGCACACTGGATGTAGGTGGCGATAAACCCTTACCCTACTTTCCTATAGAAGAACAAAATCCTTTTTTAGGCTGGCGTGGTATTCGAGTAAGCCTAGACCAACCTGATATTTTTAAAACCCAACTGCGTGCTATGCTACGAGCTGCCACTGCTTATTCCAACATGGCTATTATGTTTCCCATGATCAGTTGTGTTAGCGAATTAACAGAGGCATTGGAGATATTACATCAGGCCCATATCGAGCTACAAGAAGATGGGTTGGCAGCTTCATTTCCTAGAGTGGGTATTATGGTGGAAGTACCATCTACCATCTACCAGATCGACACCCTAGCCCGTATGGTGGATTTTGTTTCCATCGGTAGCAATGACCTTACTCAATATTTGTTGGCTGTAGACCGCAATAACGATCGGGTTGCAAAATTGTACGATGGTTTGCATCCAGCGGTTTTGCAAGCTATTTACCATACCATCAAACGTGTTCATCAAGCCGAGCGTCCCGTCGGCGTATGTGGCGAGATGGCTGGCGATCCTGCTGCTGCTTTAGTGCTTATGGCCATGGGCGTCGATAACTTGAGTATGAGTTTAGGTAACTTGCTCAAGATTAAATGGCTGATTCGTTCTATTGATTTCAGTTATGCGCAAGAATTACTTCATGAAGTATTAAACATGCACTCGGCCAGTGTAGTGCGAGAACGACTCAACCATGTACTTGATCGACATGGTTTAGGTGGCTTGATTAGAATTGGCAAATAACCTTAGACATAGCATTAACAAGTAGTAAATTAGGATGTTTATACTAAAATAAATCGCTAAAATTTTTTAAATACAAGCGGTTTATAAAAAACGTATCTGTTAATCTAGACCATTTGTTAGCTTGCGATCCATTTGTTCTGGTCAGTTAGATAGAAATATACAGATAATAACCTTTGTAGAAAATGCTCATTACAAATAAACTGCAAAGCAGGCATTTACAGCGTTGCCTCCACTGTAAACATAATTAACAAAACATTTTAAATTCTTTTTTTAAAGATATTAACTAGGAGTAGAGACGGTGACAGACGAAAAAACCGGTAAAAACGAGCACGGGGAGTCTCCTGCTGATCAAGTATTAGCAGTGGGTAAAACGGCTGTCGAAACAGCACAAGAGGCCATTGCTAAGGCTCAAGAAACCATCGAAAAGATTCAGTCAGAAGGTAACAAAATCCTAGAGTCCTTACTTAAAGAAAGCAGTAAAATGTTGGGTGATACCCAAAAAATGGCAGGAGGGAAAGTTGAAGAAATGAAAAGCAGAGTCGAAGAAGCCCGCGGTAGGGCAGCAGAAACCGTCGATAATTTAGAACAAATTTTTGAAGAACGTGTTTCTCGTGCTCTTAATCGTTTAGGTATCCCTAGTAGTGATGATTTTCAAGCCATTGCCACCCGCTTGGAAGATCTGAATAAGAACGTTCAGGTTTTAATCGAAAGCAAAAAACACAAACCTTCTAAATCTGCGGCCACCCAGGTGGGTGGAGAAGACGATTTACAGGCTATTTCAGGACTCGGTCCCGTCCTGGCGAGTAAGTTAAATGCTAATGGTCTGATGACTTATAAGCAACTGGCTCAGTTGAGTGATGAAGAAGTAGAGCGTATTGAAACGGACATCATTCACTCATCAGGTCGTTTTGATCGGGAAAACTGGATTGGACAGGCGAAAGAGCTGCATCTCAAGAAGTATGGTGAGCGACTTTGAGTCGCTGGGGAACAGGGGGAATCGTGATGGCGTAAGGGATGAGTTTTCTGGAACGGATTAGTGCGGTAAACCAATACAACCCGAATCACTTTCGGCCTTTTTGGGTAGCAGGTAAAAAACTAGGTTTTGTCAAACACGCATTTGCAGAAACTCTGACCCGTTGGCAAACAGTTTTTAGCGTCGATGATGGCAGTGTGAGTTTGTCTGCTGCCCTAACGAGTGTCGCCGTACGCAGCCATGCAGTGGCTGAAGTGCTTCATACACTGCGCGATGAAGGTCTTGTTCCAGGTTGGCGGGATGAACGTTATCCGGTCAGCGCGTCCTTCAGCGAACCGCCCTATTTAGTGATGGAACGGGCTGCGGTTCCACTGTTTGGGATACGCGCCTATGGCATACATGTCAATGGTTTTGTTCATGATGCAGGGGGCATAAAAATGTGGGTTGCGCAACGCTCACAGAGTAAACCCACCGAACCGGGAAAATTAGATCAACTGGTGGCTGGCGGACAACCTATAGACATAGGGTTACGGGACAATGTGTTAAAGGAGTGTTGGGAAGAGGCGGGCATTCCTGCCGAGATCGCCCGTCAGGCAAAACCTGTGGGTGCCATTAGTTACTGCCGAGAGACCTCTCAAGGCTTACGTCCCGATGTTATTTTTGCCTTTGATTTAGAATTGCCTGCTGACTTTACGCCGGTCAATCAGGATGGAGAAGTAGCCGCCTTTTTCCTATGGCCCATGGAGCGGGTTATTTCAACTGTGCAAGACAGCATAGCCTTTAAAGCCAATTGTGCCCTGGTAGTGATCCATTTTCTTATACGACACGGTTTTGTTGATCCAGAGCATCCCGATTATTTAACCATATTGCAAAGCTTGTTATCGGGTTACAATGTAATCCCTTCGTAATGTCTAGCTTAGGCATCGATATCAGGAATAATTTTGCTTTCCAAAATGGTAATCATGTCTTTTAATTGTAGTTTGCGTTTTTTTAGACGCCGCAGTTGTAACTGATCAACCCCCGAATCGTCCGATAACCGCGTAATTACATCGTCCAAGTCCCGATGTTCCATGCGCAAAGCACCAAGGCGGCTTTTATAGGCTTCAATTTGACTTCTAGTTAGGGAAGTGCTCATGGTTGCATTACCTTTGCCGATGGGACAATCGTTGCCATTACATGGCTATATGACTGGCTACAGGCTTAGAAGCTGTTTTAAAACCAGCTCATGTCCGCTGACTCGGCGTTACAGCACCTTCTCCGCTGCTCATTTACCTTATGTAAACTGCGCTGCTCGAAGGCGCTGCGCCTTGATTCAGTGAACGTCGCGGGATTTTAAAATAGCTTCTTATGTTAGGCGAATGGTAGCATCTTTTCTAGAAAACATGTGCGCAAATGTGTCTACCATAAAAACCTGTCGCATCTTATCCATTATTGGGTCAACTGGGCGATGGTCTGCTCAAAACGTTGTAAACCTTCTTCAATCACCTCATCAGGAATAATCAACGATGGCGCCATGCGAACCACATCGGGGCCCGCCACCAAAACCAGTACCCCATGCCGCAAACCCATCGCCACAAAATCCTTTGCTCGCCCCTGCCATGCATCCCTTAATTGACACCCTAGCAACAATCCCTGGCCACGAATTTCCGCAAAGGTATTGTACTTTGCATTGATTGTTTGTAGGCGCGTTATAAATAAAGCGTGTTTTTTGTGAACACCAGCCAATAACTCATCATTATTAACGATATCCAAGGCGGCTTCCGCCACAGCGCATCCCAAAGGGTTGCCGCCGTAGGTGGTGCCATGGGTTCCAACCCCTAAACTGTTAGCGATAGCTGTGGTGGTCAGCATGGCTGCAATGGGAAAACCACCCCCTAAACCCTTGGCGCTGGTGAGAACATCGGGCGTCACGCCGAGACCCATGTATGCATAGAGATGACCAGTGCGACCAAAACCCGATTGGATTTCGTCAAAAATTAGTAATGCCTGATGGCGATCACACAGTTCCCGCACACCCTGTACAAAAGCAGGGCTAGGACAGCGAACGCCGCCTTCACCTTGCAAAGGTTCCATAATTACAGCGCAGGTTTTATCAGAGATGGTTGCAGCGAACGCCGCCAAATCATCATAGGGTGTATGGGTGATAGCGCCGGGAAGAGGCTCAAATCCTTTGGTGTAATTTGGCTGTCCACCTGCTGTCACGGTAAATAGAGTACGGCCGTGGAAAGCCCGGTGAAAGGCAATGATCTCGCGTTTCTCTGAACCAAAATGGTCAGCAGCGTATTTACGGGCTAATTTAAGGGCAGCCTCATTGGCTTCCGCCCCGGAGTTGGCAAAGAACACTTTATCGGCGAAGGTCGCATCGCAAAGTTTCTTGGCAAGTCTTAGCGCAGGTTCATTGGTCATCACATTGCTGACATGCCACAAATGCGCCGCCTGTTCTGTCAGAGCTTGATTGAGGCGAGGATGGGCATGACCTAAGCAGGTTACGGCAATACCGCCAGCTAGATCAATGTATTCTTTGCCTTCCTGGTCCCACAGCCGGGAGCCTTCACCACGTACCGGAATGGGAGGAGCGGGCGCATAGCAGGGCACCATAACATCAGCGTAAACAGGGCGGGTGATAGGCAGTGGTTCAGTCATAAACAGGTTTTCCTTTTTGCGGGTTCAGTTAAGGGCTGTTTGCCGTTTACCTGGTACGGGAAAACAGCTAAGGTATTTGCCGTAACATCTATTTTGCCATTAACTACACGACCTAGCGATCCTTAAACATGCAGTCCAAAAAACAGCGTCTTAATTTTGTTAAGCTGCAAAAACGCCTGCAGCGCAATGTCGGTCGCGCCATCGAAGATTTTAATATGATCGAGGAAGGCGACAAGATTATGGTGTGCTTATCCGGTGGTAAAGACTCTCACACCCTATTGGATGTATTGCGAAATTTGCAGCGCCGGGCGCCTGTGAATTTTGAGCTGGTGGCGGTGAATCTCGATCAAAAACAACCCGGATTTCCTGAGCATGTTTTACCCGCTTATCTAAGCGCCCAGGATATTCCTTTTCATGTTATCGAACGGGATACCTATGGCGTAGTCAAGCGGATTATTCCAGAGGGTAAAACCACCTGTAGCCTATGCTCACGACTACGCCGTGGTATTTTTTACGGTTTTGCCAAAGCCCATGGTATGACTAAAATTGCCCTAGGCCATCACCGGGATGATATTATTGAAACCCTGTTTCTTAATATGTTTTATCGGGGTCGCCTACAAGCCATGCCGCCGAAACTGCTGAGCGAAGATGGCGCTCATGTGGTGATTCGTCCCTTAGCCTATTGTGCTGAAAAAGATATCGCGGCTTACGCCGAAGCACGAGAATTCCCTATCGTGCCCTGTAACCTATGTGGTTCGCAACCCCATTTGCAACGCAAAGCCATCAAAGAGATGTTAAAAGGCTGGGAAAAACAAACCCCAGGTCGTATAGAAACGATTTTTGCTAGCCTGCAAAGCGTAGCTCTATCTCATTTAGCGGATACCCAGCAGTTTGATTTTAAAAGTCTCGGTATGGTTGACCTATCTCAAGAACCACCTACCTGGCTACCCAGACGCAAGGTAGCCCAGCAGGAAGAAGCGCCAGAGGATAAGGCGCTATCTGTTCTATGAAAAAAACAAAAACCAGGCATAAAGTGCGTTCCGTTGGTGAAACAGCGTCAGGTTAGCGGGTATATCCCAATATGTATTCCATAGCGTGACCCTCGCAGTCCATATCCAAACTCATAAAGTGGTCGCCTTGAGTGGTCAAACAGCGATAAATGGGTAGTCGATCCTCGTCCCCATAAGAATATACCCAACCCACGCTACCCAGGATTTCTTGGCCCTCGCAACTGGGATCTGTCGAGAGCATGTGATCCCAGCCACCCACTAAGCAATTGTAAAGGTTATGCAGCGGTTCCCCTGGCACAGGTTGAGCCGTTGCCTGAAACATCACCGACTCTTCGATAATGGCTCTCGGATGAGGTGGCGGTCCTACGCTTGCCACATTGCGGTCTGGACCTAAAGCAGTGCGGGGCGTGGCATAGAATAATGCATCGCTATAACCCAGTATGCCTTGGTTAATGGCTGTAGCAGGATTCTGGCAGGCAGAATCTAGGGAGATATAGCGATCATTGGTTGTCGTGTCAACACATCGGAAAACGGGTTGCCGTCCTGGCCCAGGTTGCTTATAGACATAACCCATGAGATTGCTTGTCTGCGCCCCTTCACAAGCCGCCTGATTGGATACAAAGCCATCGTCGTCGGTTTGGCAATGGTAGACAGGCAGCTTACTCGCTCCTCCTGTGTTAGAAACTTGCATGATAGGTTGATTAGTAAGGTTTCTGGGTGTGTATCCGGCATAGGCTACGTCTCGATCTTGATCGCTAGCTGTTCCCATCACCAGCATAGCGTCATCGGCGGCACCAAAATCCGTGGTGAGTAAGGTGGCAAGACGTTGTTGCCCAGTACGGGAGGGATGGAAACAGTCGATGCGGGAGACGTCTTCCGGATAAATGGTCAAATCTTCCATATTTTTAGAAATACGTAACTTAACGCCATTTTGTCCTTGGTATTGAATGACTTTTTGCGCCAGCAGCGTATTAATATCGCGTACCAGTTGACGTGCATAATCCCGTTCTTCTTGGGTGGAATAGCTGGCTAGAACACGTTCGCAGGGACCTTTATCGGGGACTATATTGTCCCAAACCTGTTCCAAGAAAAACTCTACGGCATCGTCTTCGCAGTCAGGGCAAATATCACAGGCATCGCCAAAGTAGTGTTCGCAAATGGCTTCCTCGGCATCGTGACTGATCTCATTGCGATCAAGATCCCAAACACCTTGACAAGAATGCCAGGCAAAGTGGTCATAATTGACCATCAAATCCCGCATAGCCACCACATCGACCACCTGGGACAGATAAATCTGCCCGTCGGGCAAACGGGGAATAATATAATCGAGGGTGTCATCTACATACGCTTCAACTTCTGGAATAGTAGCTCGGGGTTCATCAAAACTACGGCAAACGTCGTTGCCACCCAGGGCAATGACCACGGTTTCCACCTCGGGATCAGCCATCACGCCTTGAGCTTGTTCAAAAGCATCTTTCCATTCGGCGCCGTCTGCTGAAAAATCAACCACCTCTCGATAACCCAGCATGGACCGCACTGACCACCATAAGCCGCCGCGGGTGAAACTATAATCTTCATCTTGATAACCCAGCCGTTCTTCAAAGCATTCCACGGTATCCTCAGTGCGGCAGTCATCATAGGAATGGGTGCCACGGCTCATGCTGTCCCCTAATACACCGAGTTTGCCTGCCTGGGCAGGAGTCACTGCTAAACATAGCAGCATAATGATCAAGCACCTAAACCCATGTGAATTCATCGCGTTGCTACCTTGACTTATTTATGACTCACAGTTAAAAGACTTACCGTTCTTTAACGTCTCCGCGCAAGGGGAGATGCTCTACTTGGCCTGTTGCTTAACGAATGCCGCTAGGCTTGTCATCATAGCCGTAGCGCCCCCCAAAGACCATCCACCATCTACTGGAATTACCGCACCGTTAATATAATCTGCTAATGGCGAGGCCAAAAATAGCGCAGCATTGGCGAGATCTTCAGGTTTGCCATCCCGGCGCAGGGGGACGCTCTCCGTTACGGCTGTTTGAATGGCGGGCGTGGGCGCCAGCCGCGCCATGCCCTCTGTCCCCGCGATAGGACCCGGAATCAGAGAGTTTACTCGGATACCTTCAGGCCCCCACTCCATGGCCAGTACCCGCGTCACCATATCCACCCCTGCTTTAGCGGCACAGACATGCACCTGCATTTCCATGGGCAACAGGGCTTGAGGCGCAGAAATGTTGATAATGCGCGCCCCCGGTTTTGTTAGAAAAGGATAGGCGGACTGCAGGACGTGGAAAGTACCTAATAAGTCAATATCCACCACTGCTTTAAAACCATTGGGAGACATGCCCAAAGCCGGTGCGGGAAAATTACCCGCAGCCCCTGAAATCAGCACATCCAGAGAACCCAATTGACCTTGTGCGTCAGCCAAGGCCTGTTTAACCGTCTCCACGTCTCGCACATCTGCTGCAAAACCCATGACTTTGCCGCCACCTTGGGCGGAGAGCCGCTTTACAGCGGCGTCCACCTTGTCTTGGGATCTACTGGCTACGGCCACGTTGGCGCCATGCTGGGCAAAACCCTCGGCAATGCCCAGGTTGATGCCACTGGTACCCCCCATTACAAAAACAGTCTTGTCGGTAAAGTCCAATGTATATGCCATCTTACACCTCATTGCCGTTAGTTTGTGATTAGAGCTAAAGAACTGGAGTGATCTCTTACAGTTTGAATAACAGGACTATTGCTGCTCGTTCCAGAAGACGCCGTAAACACTTCCCTGTGGGCTTGATGACGGCCATCCAGGCCGTCAACACTTCTTACACGAGCTACCCAAGTCCTTTTTTGCGTAAGTCATGAATAAGTGATCTTGAAGAGTTGACTATTGTCTAGTCTGCGATACCTTTAAGTGTAGGGCAAAAGCAAAACCCATTTTATGGGACGAGTCTGACTTTTCGACTTTTAGACTGATAATGGTACGGGTAAGTTTGTAGTTCCTTAAAGTCACTTTTGTGTCATTTTGATTGGGTATCTTAAGCAAGTCGCATAATGTTTGCTGGATCATGCGACATCTCTCAATCCGTCATAGAGGTCAACGAATGAAACAGTTGGTTTTAATTGTGGTTGGACTAATAGGGTGGTTAAGTGTGAGTACTGTCCAAGGTCATTTTCAGGAGCTCATACCTTCTACCGATATCGTCACCGAAGAAACCGATAAGGCTGTTGAATTAACCATGGTTTTTACCCACCCTATGGAAGGTGGGCCGGTGATGGAGATGGCGGAGCCCGTCCAGTTTGGCGTATTAGTCAATGGCGAAAAAGAAGATCTAAAATCCACTTTAGAAACTAAAAAGATGGATGGCAAAACCACCTATACAGCCACCTATCAAATCAAGGGACCAGCCGATTACGTTTTTTATATTGAACCTGCGCCGTATTGGGAACCCGCTGAGGAGAAATACATTACCCATTACACTAAAGTTGTGGTGGATGCCTTCGGCGCTGAAGAGGGGTGGGATACTTTGGTCGGCTTTCCTGTTGAAATCGAACCGCTGGTGCGTCCCTATGGACTTTGGGCAGGCAATCTGTTTCGCGGGGTGGTCAAGCAAAACGGTGAACCGGTGCCTTTTGCCGAGATTGAAGTGGAATACCGCAACGCCGACGGGGAGGTAGCCATCCCCGCAGAGCCATTTATCACCCAGGTTATAAAAGCCGATGCTGATGGGATTTTTAGCTACGCGATGCCCCGTGCTGGATGGTGGAGTTTTGCGGCCCTGATAGAGGGTGAGCCTCGGCAAGGTCCCGAGGGTGGGGAAGTGGGTCATGAGCTAGGTGCGTTGATGTGGGTAAAAACCGTAGACATGCAATAGGGGTAGCGTAGCAGTGCATATTGTCGATGGTGCTTTGTCTTTGCCAGTGCTGGTCGGGGGTGCGACATTGACCGCTGCTGGCGTAGCTTTTGGATTACGTATGCTGCAGCCCGAGCATATTCCTCGGGCAGCCATGTTGAGCGCTGTTTTTTTCGTCGCCTCACTATTCCATGTGCCCTTTGGGGTCAGCAATGTACACCTAATATTGAATGGCCTATTGGGGATCTTACTGGGTTGGATGGCGTTTCCCGTATTGCTCATTGCCTTACTGCTGCAAGCGGTATTCTTTGGTTTTGGCGGTCTTTTGGTGCTGGGGGTCAATACGTTTAATATGGCGTTACCTGCAGTAATCTGTTTTTATCTGTGTCGCCCCGGTTTGCGTAGTGGTAAACCCACGTTAGGCTTTCTCTGGGGTATGCTGGCTGGCGCTCTGGCTGTGTTGTTATCTAGTTTGCTGGTGGGGCTGTCCTTGGCCCTGAGTGGCCAGGAGTTTTATATAGCGGCGCACTTGGTGGTCATCACTAATCTACCGGTTCTAGCCCTAGATGGGCTGCTGACCGGCGCAGCGGTAGTGCTGATGCAAAGGGTCAAGCCCGACGTGTTTCAAACTCTGGTTCGCGTACCAGCGGCATAGCAAGGCAATAGGGTGATTATTCGTCTCCTGTTGATTGTCTTGTTTGGGATTATAAGCACAGCTGCCCCCTTTACGGCCATGGCTCATAAAATCAAGGTGTTCGCCACCGTAGAGGGGGAGACGATAAACGGCTATGCTTATTTGAGCGGCGGGGCACGAGTCAAGAATGCCGCCGTGCGTATCCTGGCTGCCGATGATACCCTGTTGGGAGAAACCGTAACCGACCCTGCCGGGTCATTTCGTTTTCAGACAAAGAACCCTGTCGATCATCGTATTATCGTCGATGCAGGGAGTGGTCATGTGGCTGAATTTACAGTTAAGGCCAGCGAATTAGCTAGACCAGACTCTTCTAGCCTTGTTACCCCGACCATTACTGTCGCTAATAAGCCGTTTTCTCAATCCACGCAAGAAACCACCATGCCGTCCGCCACTCACCTACAAGCAGTCGTGGATAAAGCGGTTGCTCGTCAGTTGCGTCCTTTGCGAGAACAACTCGACGCTTATCAAGCCGAGGTGCGTTGGCGCGATGTCTTGGGTGGCCTCGGTTATATTTTAGGTATTGCTGGAATCGCGTTTTATTTTCTCGGCCGCCGTCAACAACCTCCTTCAATTTAATTTAATTAAAGACTCTCTATGAACGCCATTCCCGGATTAACAGCAGGCAACCAAAATCCCGCTATTTCTGTTGAGCCGGTAAGCATTATTCACCGCCTCGATCCACGGGTGCGGGTGTTGATGAGCACTGTTTTTGCCGTGATTGTTGTGCTGGGTCAAGATATAGACATGTTGGTAGCTGCTTTAGCTATGGCCCTTGTTTTAGCCGTTTCAGCTCAGCTTTCTTTTATGATTACTGTGCGGCGGATGCTGGCCATGGAGTTATTTATTGTCGCCATGTTGCTGACGCTGCCTTTTACGCTACCCGGTGACCCCCTGTTCCAATGGGGACCTTTGACGGCTAGTGCGGAAGGCATGTTGAAGGCGCTGGTCATCGTTTTAAAGGCTAACGCGGTTATTTTGATGGTACTAACCCTAATGGGAACCCTTGAAGTAACCACCCTGGGACACGCTTTGCACCATTTACATATACCTGCAAAGCTGGTGCATTTGCTACTTTTTACCGTGCGTTATATCAGTGTCTTGCAACGGGAATATCAGCGTTTACGTTTGGCCATGACCGCCCGCGCCTTTGTCCCCCGAAGCAATTGGCACACCTGGCGCAGTTACGGCTATCTAATCGGTATGTTGTTGGTGCGCAGTCTAGAGCGCTCGGAGCGGATTCAGGCGGCCATGTTGTGTCGTGGATTTCATGGCCACTATTATTTATTGGATCATTTCACCATGACCCGGCTGGACTGGTTTTTTGTTTTAGGATTTATGGGTTGTTCGCTGGTCCTGATGGGGATAGAAATCGTTTGATGGAATCCTTTTTTGAACTCTGTAATATTTGCTATGGATATGCAACAGAGCAACCTATCTTAAACGACATTAATTTTCAGCTTGCGTCAGGTGAGCGGGTTGGGCTGGCAGGTCCTAATGGTAGTGGCAAGACCACCCTTTTGCATCTGATGGTGGGTCTTCACAAACCCCATGGCGGAGAAATCCATGCCTTTGGCAGACGGCGGGAAACCGAAGCGGATTATAGGGAAGTACGCAGCCGGGCGGGTTTGTTATTTCAAGATCCTGATGATCAGCTGTTTTGTCCTACGGTAGCCGAAGACGTAGCTTTTGGACCATTAAATTTAGGCCATAACCGCGAGACGGTCAGTCGCCTGGTGCAGGATACATTGACCGCACTTGGGCTACAGGGTTTTGAAGACCGTATTACCTATAAACTCTCAGGGGGCGAAAAACGGCTGGTGTCGTTGGCCACGGTGTTGGCTATGCAACCCCAGGTATTGCTCTTGGACGAACCCACCAATGCTCTCGATGGGCAAACCCGGGAACGGTTGATCCAAACTTTGCAAAGTCTTCCCCAAGCCATGCTCATCGTGTCCCACGATGCGGATTTTTTAGCGCAATTAGCCACTCGTCTGGTGCATGTGAGGGATGGTCGATTAGTGTCAGTCTAATGGACCGAGACTGGTTTAACTCCCTT
Source organism: uncultured Candidatus Competibacteraceae bacterium (assembly GCA_964423745.1). Taxonomy (GTDB): domain Bacteria; phylum Pseudomonadota; class Gammaproteobacteria; order Competibacterales; family Competibacteraceae; genus CAYRGG01. The sequence goes on from CAYRGG010000060.1 coordinate 14,063, forward strand.
TTATATGTACGCTTTACCATTAGCTTAAAATCTAGAATACTGCAAATTAATTAAGCAAATGGCTAGGAGTAACCCATGAAAGAATCATTAATTCAAACGGATCCAACGGTAATGATGGGTAAACCTGTGATCAAAGGTACCCGTATTACAGTAGAGATGATTTTAGAGAAATTAGCTGCCGGTGAGACGGTCGAGCAACTATTACATGCTCATCCAAGATTGACTAAAGAGGCTATACAGGCGGCTTTGGCATTTGCGGCTCAAGCATTAAAAGCAGACGTCATCTACCCAACGACTAATATTACAGCTGCCGCCCATTAGGAACAAAGGCGAAACCGTCAGGATTTTCGATTATTCATGTCTACGGCAACATAAATCGCCGAACAAAGAAGCGATCGGGAATATTGGCCTCTTGTCCCGGCACAAATCGATGACGAAAAAGCGATTCAGTTACCCAAATTTCCTTGCCCGCAACGGTTAAATTAACAGGTAAATTCATCCCGGATGACAAAATACTAAATTGAGGTTTAGCGCCTGCTTCTAAACCACGCAATTGCAGTAAGCGACCGTTTCCACTTTCGATACCACCCTCAATCACGATAAGAGAACCGTTGGGGGCTAAACGAATTGCATCAGAACCATCAATTTTGCGTGGCAATACAATTTCTTCGATTGCAGGATTTCCTGTTGATGTTGGCGTTACCTTAAACAAGCGACCATCAGAGTACATGGTTACGAATAACGTACCATCCAAATTACGGGCAATTCCAGACAGTCCAAATCTCAGTTGGGTACGAAAACGCTCATCTTCTACCCAGGTTTGAAATTGAGTTGCACCAGGTGGAAGATAGTGGATTCGAGGTTTTGAAGTGTCTAGCAGCCCTCGCGGGGCGAGGTATCGCCCTGTTGGCCGATTTCATTACTGGACCAGCGCTTGCTAATGGCCAGCTACTACCTGTTCTGACGAAGTGGGCGGTTCCTGAGACTGGCATATATGTGGTCTATGCCAGTTCTAGCTTTATGCCATCTAAGACACGGGTCTTTATCGACTTTCTAGTCGAGCTGATGATGCCGACGCCGCCTTGGTTTGATACGAAGGATAAACTGTTAGGATTCTAGAAATGGATTAACGATGATCATATCCATTATTTGTTGATGGTGTTGAAGATCTTCTGTATAGAGAATTTTACTTTCTGCTGAAAGAGCGGCAGCAACAATAAGAGAATCGTAAAAAGCAAAGTTCCAACGGTTGGAGATTTCTAAAGCTCGGTGAAACAAGCTTACTGAAGAAAAGACTTCACATAATGGTTCTAGAACATTGTTGAGATAGGTTTGGCAATCGGATATAGACAAAGGGTTGATAAATTTTCGAGAGGCAACATTCAAAAATTCCTGGATTACTTGATAGCTAATGCATCCAGATCGTTTATTTAAAGCATCCTTCACTAAATGCCTAGAAGTATAAACTTTTTTGGGATAAGCGTGATCAAAAGTGTATACCAAAATATTGGTATCTAAAAAATACTTACCTCTCATTCATTTCGTCTCGGGAAAATTTTTTTCCGGGTTGTGCGTAAGCTATTTGATCCATCAGCACATCATAATTGATAAGTTTACGATCAGCACTGACATATCGTTCTAACCAAGCACGAAACTCAACATTTAGTGTGGAATTTTCTTTAGCAGCTTTTTCTCGGGCAAGTTGAATGAGCTGTTTGTTAGCGCTTAAAGTAATATTCTTCAACATGGCGATCTCCAGATTACACTTTTCAAGTGTACACTATTTTAGTGTAAGTCACACAGGTTAATGAATTTCTTTTAAATAATAGATATCAATACTGGTCCAGTATTAATTATTTCCGGCGTCGCCCTGCAACAACGCCGTAAATTCCTCCTGGAATAACGGTTTGGAAAACAAATAGCCCTGATATTCATCACAGCCTTGTTGGCTGAGAAAGTTTAACTGTGCCGGGTTTTCAACCCCTTCGGCAACCACCCGCAACCTCAAACCGTGGGCTAAGGAAATGATCGCGGTAGTAATGAGGGTGTCGTCATCTTCGCTGGGTGTGCCAATGATAAAAGAACGATCGATTTTTAGTTCGTCGAGGGGAAAACGTTTGAGATAACTCAAAGATGAATAGCCGGTGCCAAAATCATCGATGGAAAGGGTAACTCCCATCTCCTTCATCCGGTACATGACTTCTATGTTCTCTTTAGCATTTTCCATAAGCATACTTTCAGTAAGCTCTAAGGTCAGGTGATGGGGGTTCACACCGGTACTCTTGAGGATCTGGCCTAACGTATGGGAAAAATCGTTGTGACGAAACTGTTGGCTAGATAAGTTTATGGCGAGGCGTAATTTATCGAATCCATTTGCCTGCCACATTAGCAGTTGTTGACAGGCTTGGTAGAGTACCCATTCGCCAATCTCTATGATTAAACCGCTTTCTTCAGCAAGAGGAATAAACTTTTCTGGCGATACCATACCCAATTGGGGATGCAGCCAGCGCAGTAACCCCTCGCACCCCACGACCTGCCCAGTTTTTATATGCACTTTAGGCTGATAAGCGAGTTGCAATTCTTCGCGTCCTATGGCCTTACGCAGATGATTGACCAGACTCAATCTTTCTAAGGATTTGGCATTTAAAACCTTGGAATAGAACTGATAAGTGTTTTTGCGCTGCTTAGCATGGCGCATGGCCACATCAGCGTTTTCCAACAACGTGTCCCTATCATTGCCGTCGTCTGGACAAATGGCAATGCCGATGCTAAGAGTAACAAAAAGTTCATGGTCCCATATATAAAATGGCACTGACATAGCAGCCAAAATGCGTTGTGCTATCCGGGCGGAGTCCTCGTAGTGTGAGAGATCGGACACCAGGATTGAAAACTCATCGCCTCCGGTGCGAGCAACACTTATCCGGTATTCGCCGTCATCCATACGTCCTACTATGTCGTTAGAACGGGTGGTTTGTTCCAATCGACCAGCTACTTGCTTTAATATTTCATCGCCAAAGGCTAGACCTAGAGTATCATTGAGTTGGTTAAAGCGGTCCACATCCATGTACAAAATAGCACAGGAATTTTTTGTATTTAAGGTATGTTTGACAGTCGCGGCGGTGCGTTGCATAAATAACCTGCGGTTGGGTAAACCGGTAAGTGCATCAAAATAGGCGAGACTATCTTGATAAACTTTAGCCGCTAACGTGTTACGCAAACGCAAAACCAACTCGCTAGGATCCACTGGTTTAGCGAGAAAATCATTGGCGCCCAGCTCTAGCGCCTTTAACTTAGTGTCCGCATCGGTGGATGAAGTCAGTATAATAATGGGTAAGTATTTAAAAGCTGGCTTGGAACGCATAGCTTTAAGAATATCAAAGCCGCTAACATGGGGCATTACCAAATCCAGCAACACGACATCTGGCTGAATTTCAGCCAGCAGCGCTAATGCCTGGCGAGAGTCACTGGTAGATATAAAATTGCGATAGCCTACTTCTTCTAAAAATATCTGCAGCACCTCTACGGTTAGCGGCTCATCGTCAATCATCATGATGTTAGCGTGCATAAGCCTATCGTCACGACGGGTTTGTCGGACGGGAAGGTCTGCTTCGCACTGTCGCTTATCCTTATCAAGAGCAGATGGGTAAGCTAATCGGTCCATGTTTGTTTCCTTAATCCGTGAATGCAAGACTTAGAGCGTTTTCCATTCAACTGTACACGGCGTTAGCCTTCGGTCTCGGTGTGCTCATGTACTGCATGTACACTGCGCACACCTCGCCTCGGCTGCCAATCAAAGCGAAAACGCTCTAGTGCTTATATTTAATTAATTTGTAAACTGTTTTAAAAATTGTTATAACTAAATAGATTTATCTGTGAACGGTTGCATAATTCGTTCAGTAAGTCCTTGCAGCGTCATAATGGTGGTGTCGATATCATGTTCGCTTTTAGACTTAGCCGATGCTTCCAACTCTTTTGCAGGCTTCACCAACATATCAAACCCAACGGTGCCGCCAGCCCCTTTCAACCAGTGGGCTAACTTTGCCAGTTCGTCAAAGTCTTTTTCATCCCGCGCTTTTTTCATTACCGCTAACTGTTCCTTCAAGCGCACTACAAATTTCTCGATAATAGCGTTAAATCGTGGCTGACCTGCCAATCGGGACAGCAACGCGGTTTCGGTTGCAGGTAATGGGTTTGTAGATGGGATTTCGCTGTGTCCTTGTACGCCTGATGTATCGTCTACACCGGCTTGCAGCCGTTCTCCATTTAGTAATTTAGCGAGTCGCTGCAGCAATTCATCGATATTAACGGGCTTTGTTAGGTAACCTGAAAAACCCGCCGCTAAGCAGTCTTGTTCAACATCTTTCATAGCATGGGCAGTAAAGGCAATCACCGGTGTATCGATCTCGTGGTTGCGTAACAACCGAATCGCGCTGTAACCATCCATCACAGGCATTTGGATATCCATCAGAATCAAGTCAAAGTGGGACGAAAGGGCCTTTTCTACAGCTATTTGACCATTTTCCGCTGTCGTCACACACAGACCCGCTTCTTGTAGCACTAGTGTTACCAACTCCCGGTTTTCAGCGCCGTCATCAACCACCAGCACCTGCGCCGCAGGGAATTGCCATTGCGTAGAACTGGTATTGTTTACGGCTGTGCTTTGCGCACCTATAACCACTTCATGGGGTTGCAGCAGCCTAACATCTTGTAGAGGTCCCGGGTCGAGGGTTATCCTAAACGTGCTCCCTTTACCCAGTTCACTGGATACGCTGATATCACCACCTAAGGCACGGGCAAATTGACGACTGATGGCCAACCCCAACCCGGTTCCCTTGAACCGTCGTGCGATGGAGCTGTCTGCCTGTACAAAGGGATCAAAGATGTTATCCACTTTAGCGGCGCTTATACCAATGCCTGTGTCTTGTACGTCCAAAGCAAACTGGGTTTTTGTATCCACTGTTACCCTACGAACGATGATTTTTACTTGACCGTGTTCGGTGAACTTTATGGCATTACCCACTAAATTGGTGATAATTTGCCGGAGACGAGCCGGGTCAGAAACGATGCTTTCGGGAATCGCACCCTCTACTTCACAGGTAAGTTGCAGTCCTTTGTCACTGGCGGTCAGCCTAAGCACTTGTAAAACCTCTTCGATAAGCAGGTATGGATTCATGCAAATCCGCTCGACTTCCAGCCGTCCCGACTCCACTTTTGAAAGGTCGAGAATGTCATTAATAAGTTCTAAGAGATGTTTGCCACTGGCATAAATAGTGTGTAAATAACGTTTTGTTTCTTGCTGGGTTTTACCGTAGCCACGCTCTAGGAGCTGGGCAAAGCCAAGGATAGCATTCATGGGTGTGCGGATTTCATGACTCATGGTAGCTAGGAAGGTGCTCTTGGCCTGATTTGCCGCTTCGGCTTCGTCTTTGGCTTTGTGTAATTCCAGCTTGTTTTCCTCAAGCTGCGTGACATCATCTAAACTAACTAGAACGCCACTAGGTTTGGCGTTGTCACCCAGTACCGGCGAGCAGTTGACGATGAAGGTTCGCTGTGTGGACTCCGTCAACGCCAAACGCATCATGAAGTCTTTCTGGGGTTCCCCCTGCCGTAAAGCTTTGATCCAAGGCGCCTCGGCTAGGGTGAGAAATTTTCCTTCCAAGGTGGTCCAGGCAAAATCAAAAGGGCTGCCACCAAGTAATGCGTCTGGCGGTTTTCCCACAATGGATGCGAAGGCTTGATTGGCCAGCACGATATGTTCACGCTGATCCAGCACCAGTAAACCTTCCGCCAAAGTATCCAGTGCTGTCCGCACCCGCCCCGGAATAGCTTGAGAAGGATCCAACTGTTTTAGCATCTTGCCGAGATAGAAATAAAATAAGGCAAAGCTGCAAAGCCCCATAAAGATGACGAGCTGAAGGAGCGGATGCTCGAATACCCCCAACCAACCTGCGGATGTTAGGGGTTGAAAACGGAGTTCGACTTGTCCCCACTTGCTATCGTCGCTTAACCAAATCGGTATTTGCATGTGAGTATCTGTAGAGTAATCATCAGAACCTTGCTGCCAATGGGTTTGATGGTCACCTACGCTAACCACCATTTGTCCTTGATCCCGTCGTAACGCAGCAGACATAAGGTTGGTATTACGTTCCACCACCAGCTCAAGGGTGGCTTCCAAGCGGTTGATGTCTTGCTGACTTACAAAAGCTGCGCTATTAGCGGCAATGGCTTCGGCTAGGGCAACGCGACCTTCACGAAGCGTTTTGTGCGTATCGGGCAGCAATCCTAAAAGTGCCGCCAGCAGCAGTAAACTCACGATGAGGCCGGTCTGCCCTGTGGCAACCCAGGTTTTAGCGGTCAATCCTTTCATTTCTTATCGTCCAACTGGTTATTGCTAAAACCTTCATCCTTAGGCTGATCCTTATCCTTCATTACCATGGATTCCAGGGATTCTTTATCGTCTTCGCCGATCTGCTTCGACGAGCGCTTATTGGCATGAATCAAGATGGGTAGAGGATCGATGACACGCCAGGCGGGTAGCGTAGAAAGCAGGGTGCTTAATAATACACCACCTCGCACCAGCCATATCACATAACCTACTGAAAGGCCGGTGGATATGACAACAGACGAACCGACCAAGGTTTTATCAAACACAATCTGATCAGCGGTGTCTTTGCGGAGATTGTTCAAGCTGCGAAGAAATTTCGGTTGCCTAACAACTGTTCTTGTATCCACTGAAGCAAGTGGTTTTTGCGTCGTTTGCCCTTTTAATTTAGTAGTGTCAACCGATATTATCGGGATTGTCACGAGTTCCAGATCTTTAGCTGGTTGGTTAGTCTCTAGAGTAGAGCTAGCGGGCAATGTGTTTAAATCTTCTTTGCTTGTGTCATTGTCTAGCTGCTCCTCCGAGTTGTTAGAGTTATCCTGATCACCATCAGGTGGTGTTTCAAAATCGGTAGCAACAGGATCAGGTGTTCCTGAACGGCGTGGTTGTTGCTCAGGATCGTCGTTGAAAATCTTTGTAAGAAAATTTTCATCATCGATGAGCAACGGTGTATCAGGTGAAATGGAATTACCGACATTGTTGAAGGTGTCGGTATTGTCCAAATCGACAGTTTTCATTGTTAACATATCGATAACCTTATCTACCTTCAGAGAGGTGATATTTGTATCATCCTTGGGATCATCGTCGGGCTCATCTTCGGAAGGAACAGAATCTGAATCATCGTCGGGCTCATCTTCGGAAGGAACAGAATCTGAATCATCGTCGGGCTCATCCTCGGGATCATGGTCGGGCTCGTTCACGGGAGGCGGTGTGGGATCAGAGTTATCCTCAGGAGGAGCAGGACTATCCTCATCCTCATCCTCATCTTCTGATGGCATGGGATCCGGGTTATCCTCGGGCTCGTCCTGGTCTATCGGAGGGATAGGATCAGGATTGTTCTCGTCATCCACTTCATCTTCATCTTCGGGAGGAACAGGATCGGGATCATCGTTGTCTTCTGACGGTGTGGGATCAGGGTTGTCCCCAGGAGGAATGGAATCATCTTCATCTTCCTCATTGTTATTGTCATCATCCACAGTTATCTGGACAAAATCGATATTTTGTGTTGTGCCATCTGAGACAGTTAAAACGAAGGTTAATGTTGTAGGGGCTTCTGGCGCGGTAAAGCTAGGCGATGAACTTGTACTGTTATTCAAAACAACCCAAGGCCGAGGCCCATCGATTTGTGTCCATTCATAGGTGAGTGAGCTATCCTCACCGTCACCATCACCATCATCCTCATCGTCATCGTCATCGTCATCGTCATCGTCATCGTCATCG
>CAYRGG010000061.1:0-21498 GCA_964423745.1 uncultured Candidatus Competibacteraceae bacterium
GCCAGGAAGGTCGCCAGGAAGGTCGCCAGGAAGGTCGCCAGGAAGGTCGCCAGGATGCTCAGCGCCAATGGCTCGCCCGAGAGCGGGCGCATTTGCTGCGTTTGGCAGGTAAACGCTTCGGCGAGGCGACGGCCACCAAACTCGCTCCTCTGCTCGATCCTATTGACACGCCTGAGCATCTCGACAAGGTCTATGAGTGGTTGCTGGAAGCGCCCGAGGGGGAAGCTCTAGTGCAGACTGTGCAGAAACACCTTCACAGACGCTAGCAAAGAGTAAGTTTTTCTATATTTTGCTATTAAAACCTGTTGAAACAGCGCTATATGATACGACTTGGAACGTTATTGTTATCGGGCTTATAGACCACAACGCGGTTTACATGTGCGGTCTCGGCACACCTTCGATGACACCCTAGTGTTGGCCCTCAACCGCTTATAGGTAAACGGGGGAAGCTAACTTGCCAAGTCATGATATGACATCTTTAGTAATGTTTGAACGACTGAGCACACGTTTCATCCATTCAAGCTTAGCAAAAACTCAGAGGCGCAAATCATCGAGAAACTCCGATGCGGGATCGACACTGGTTACCAGAAGTTGATCCCGCGCCCGAGTACAAGCCACATACAGCAGGTGACGTTCTGTGCTATAGATTTCCTCCAAATCCGCTTCATCGGCTATCGTTTCGATCCGCTCTTGGAGCGGAATAACCTCGTCGTCACAGGCCATCACCACAACGGCTCGAAATTCCAACCCCTTGGCCAGGTGCATGGTGCTTATGGAGACGTGACCGCTGGTGGTTTCTAACTTTTCGTCAAGCACTTTGAACGGTAGGCCAGCAGCTTCCAAATAGACTTTGTCATCCGTAAAGTTGCCGGATCCAGTGTCCGACCAGATATTGCCGTAAACAGCCGCATCAAAATCGGTGTGAAAACGAACATATTGAATAGAGTTCTCTGCAATATGAATCCTATTTGCCTTAGACAGTCGCTGCATACCATTTGGATAGTTTGCTTTCCAGTGCGAATTTTTATTCCATGTGTCGTAAGTTTTACCCTGATATACAAAAGGCTGTGGTTCTTTGCCCCGTCCTTGCGAGATGATATTGTCAGGCTTATATGGCCGTGCCCCCTCTGGAAGTGTATCTTCACCACGCTTTTCCTTCGCTGTTACGCTTCGGTATGTAAAATCGTCAAATAGTAGCCATCTTGCATTTCCTTCGCCCAAAACAAATTCTTTCCGATATAGAGGAGAGTTTGATCTACCTACTTGCTTATCCTTTGTGTACCAAAGGATAAAATCTGACATATTACCAAGGTAATTCGCTGCGAAACCTGTTGTGGTTTGAATCATAATCAGACTTATGAAGTTTGACTCCCCAAAAACTTCATCCATTAATGCTCTAACCCGATGAACGTTCTCATCCCCAATCTGCACAAATATTGAGCCACTATCCTCTAATAAATCCCGCGCGACAGTCAACCGATCCCGCAAATAGGTTAAATAGGAATGAATTCCATCGCGCCAAGTATCCCGAAATGCTTTCACCTGCTCCGGTTCGCGGGTAATGTGGTCAACATTGCCATCTTTTACATCACGACTGGTGGTAGACCACTGAAAATTTGAGTTAAATTTGATGCCATAGGGTGGATCAAGATAGATACACTGCACCTTGCCGCGCAGTCCTTCCCGTTCCGCTAGCGAGGCCATCACCTGGAGGCTATCGTCCAAGATCATGCGGTTGGTCCAGTTGGCATCGTGCTGGAAGAATTCTGTCTTCGTGCTATCGTCCGGCAAGCCGTTAAAGTCGGCAAATAAATCGGGCTGGGAATCATCCGATTGCTGGGTTATCTCGGTTTGACGCAGTAAATCGTCAATAAGAATCTTCGGGTGAATCTTTTCCTGAATATACAGCGGCGGTGCATGAACCACTAAATCTGACCAGTCTTGCTCATCCTTGCCGCGCCAAACCAACAGCGGATCGAGATCACGATTGCGGCGTTCGTAGGCTACCCGGATTGGATCTTGCTCATCCTTACGCAGCACCGATTGAAACTCGGCGGTGGGAATGTTTTTACGGGTTGCTTCGTCGTGGGTAAAGGTTTCGATGGCTTTCCCTGTGGTTTTCCTTGCAGGCATAATAGCTGTCTTTCCAGGCTCAATTAATGGAATGGATTTTGGATTACCAATCCTTCTATCTGTTGACCGTGTTGAAGATCCTCGCTGTAGAGCTTTATGCAGCCAGCTTCAAGAACGGCGGCAATGATTAGACTATCGTAAAAGCTAAAGTGATAGCGAGCTTTTATATCTAGGGCAATATAATAAAGATGCAGACTCGGCTGCACTCGGTATAGTGGGGCCAGCACAGATTGCAAATACTTTTTTATCTCGTCAGGAGTAAGCGGTATCTGCGCTTTGCGGAGCACCGTATTAAGCAGTTCCTGCACTACCTGGAAACTGATACATGCTGTTGCACTAGCAATTCCATGTGCGATTAGGGACTCTGCAATGTTTGCTTTATGTACATCCAAATGTTCAAGTTGGTAGACGAAGATGTTCGTGTCAATAAAGCTTTCAACGCTCATTCATTTCTTCTCGGGTTAATTTGCGTCCTACACGAAGTTTTCCCTGTAGCTCGCGCATCACTGCGATGGCCTGCGTAGTCCGCCGTTCCCGTTGGACGTAGTCCTCAAGCCAACCTTGAACTAGCTCATCAATCGTGGTGTGCTCGGCTTGCGCCTGCTCTAGCGCAGCTTCAATCAAATTCTCATCAACCTTGAGCGTGATGTTTTTCATCTTTCACACCTCGTTTAAAACAGAGAACATAGCATAGTAGGCGCGATTACATGCGCCGTCCACATCCCCTAAATCGAGTAAAGCTCGCGCGGACGAACAAGCACGGTCAGCCTTGTTCATCAAGGCAACCGGGGTCAATGGACCGCTCAAAGTCGCACCCCCTCTCTGGCAATGTTTCGAAGTAAGGCAGGGTTTGAGTAGTTTTCAGGATGTTCCCATTCATCGAGCCACACGGGTAGCGGTGAGATGTTGATCCCCGTTTCTAGCAATACATCGAAGGCTATATCAGCCATTGCCAGCTTGGTAGTCAAAAACCGTTGATGCTCGCCCTTCAGGAGCACGGCGACATCGGCATCGCTATCCAGAACATGAGTTCCACGGGCACGACTGCCATAGACGATGGCGCCTGCCGTGTTGTAGTGAACGGCGAGCAAAGACAGAAAGCGTCGGACAGCTTCTTCTGTATCATGGTCAAAGCGATTCATAGGTAATCCCCGTAACAAAACTTCTAAGACGCTTCAATGGTTTCTTTCACCATCACCCTACTGACCATCTTATCGAATTCAGCCGCGACTTTAGCTGCAAAATCAGCTTGCATCGCATACACATCCGTAAACTCTGCGAACTCCCAGCGACCGTAGCGTTTGAGACTGTTAACCCCTGGCACCCAATAAGTTTCCATAGTCTTTTTCTTTTCCTTGGCATCCTCACCTCGGTAACCCTTGATCTCAACAATCAGGTTAAGCAGATCATCGTCGCCGTAGCCATCGTCCACCCGCACGATGAAATCCGGGATATACCTGCGCATGTGGGAGCCGAAGCGATAGGGCACCTCAAAGCCGAGATTGTGGTTTTTCACATAGGCTCTAACCTGCGGATGCGCTTCCGCCACCCGGCAAAACTCCGCTTCCCAATCGCTATCGAGAATAATCCAATTGATGTGACAGCGCCGGGGGTCGGTTTCCCAGCGCTCGGTTTTCGAGGTATTGAAATTGACGTGCGCGATGCTGCCGACGGGATTGTAGGGATCGAGCACCGCTTTGACAGGCCGCTCCCCTATGAGTGCCCCCGTGATGCCTGCGGTGATGCGTTCGCAAGCCATGTCGGCCAATTCCTGGTACATGAGCTAAGCGGGATAGGTGCCTCCCTTGCACACTAGATAGCTATTCAGCCACTGCTTGGTGATGCGCTTGAGCTGGCCAAAAAGGTGCAATTTAGGCTCTTCGCCCGGATCGCGCCATTTAGTATAGAGCAGCCGCTTGGTGAGGTGTAACAGCAGCGTAGAGCGCCGCATATCTTGCAGATGTTCCAGGTTGAGTTCCACGTCTTCGCCGATGATACCTGCATTGCGGGTGATGGAAGGACCCACTAAGTCTGGCGTGAGTTCCAGCACCGAGTCGTCGGTAAATGTGGCCGTGAGACGTTCTTCCGGCAGCTCCACCCGGTAGCCGTCTACCCTCGGAAAACGAATTTCAAGGGTATCTCTTTCGGGTCGCATGGCTTTAACTTGAATCGTCTCCCGGGGTGGTTGCGGCGGGGCCACCACGGGCTTGGCGGTGAAGTCAAAGGGTATGCCTAAAACGTCGGCATATTCCACATTGAATAGACCGTCGTCGTTGAGATTGTAGGATTGACGCCGCAGCGCCCGGCCGATGACCTGCTCGCAGAGTAACTGTGTACCGAAAGCCCGCACCCCTAGAACATGGGTAACGGTGTTGGCGTCCCAGCCTTCGGTGAGCATGGACACCGACACCACGCAGCGGATGGAATCCCCCAACCGGTCTGGTTTACCCACGGTGTTCATAACTTCGCGTAGCAAATCCTGGTCGGTGATATTCTCCGCCTGGCTGCGGTCGCCGGTACGCTCGATGATCTCGCGGCGAAAACGCTCGATCTCGTCGGACGCCATGGCCCGAAAATTTCTGTCAAGGGCGTCGCCGGATTCCAGCTGCTCGCTATCGATCAGCAAGGTACGGGGCCGCGGGTACTGATTGCCATGCCCGTCAAAGTTGCGGAACAGGGGCAGACGACCGTTATCAAGGGTGATCGAGCCGTCTTCGTTATCCCGATGAAAACCTCAGATGTAGTCGTAAACCAGTTTGGAGGTGGCGGTGTTGTTGCAAACCACGATAAAACAGGGCGGCACACGAATGCGGGCGGTTTCCCAAAGCGCATGGGTCTTTTCGTAGTGCCCATAGAGCGCTTCGAGGGCGGTCTGCAATTCCGCAGGCAAGCTGAGGGGGTCTAACGCCTTGGCCTTACCCGGCCTTTCTTGGGCATACGGCTACGGATGTGTTCCCAGAGATTGCGAAACTTAGGCATCTCGCCGCCGGGAATGTTGTCGACCACTGGGACTCTCGGCAGTTTGACGATACCGCACTCGATGGCGTCCATCAGCGAAAAATCGCTCATGGTCCAGGGAAACAAAGTACCCTCAGCATAGCCCGAGCCCCGTAGAAAGAAGGGTGTGGCGGATAAGTCAATGACGCGGTTGAGACCCAGCTTTCGGTTGACCACTGCAAGGCCAGAGACCCACAAACGCGTTGCTTCGTTGTTTTTCTCTGCTTCTTTTTTGTCTTCACCCTTGAGGTCGCCCTCTTCGTCGTGGCTTGGCTTTTCCCGGTAGCAGTGATGGGCCTCGTCGTTCAGCACCAGGATATTCTTCATCCCCATCAGCTCGGGCATGTGACCCGTTGCAGCATCTGTCCCTCGGTTTCTAGGGTATTTAACGCCTCACCACGTCCCTGGAGCAGCGAGCGACCGCCCTTGGAAAGCGCCATCCGCTCTTGCAACTTGAACGCATGGTAATTGGTGATAACGATTTTGGCCCGCTCCAAATCGGTCAGCATGTCGCTAGGCACCATTTCGCGGCTTTGGTAGTAGCTGTCTGGATCGTTATCAATTTTTAGGGCAGTTTCACCCATAATGAACAATCGGTTTAATTTTTCAAGCTAAAGTCGTAAGTATCGCTTGGCAAGAAATCAGGAAAAAGTATTCTTAAGGTTTAAGGGGGCTTACTGTAAAACAATTCACCCAACAACCATATTGTATGTCGTGATGTAGGGGAGTAACTAATATTGGATGGCTTGGGAGCAGATTTAGCAAGTTGCGATGCGCCAACCCGACCTACTGCGCTTTTTCAGGCTTTTCTTTGCACTTCTTCAATCCTGCAACTCAAGCCGTCGCTCGATACGCTCAATACGGCGCATTAATCCACTTAATGTCTCTCGATCACTGCCAGACATAGCATAAAGCGCACCCAGCGTTTGCTCGATAGTAGATAGACGCAACTCAATTCGATTAAGCCGCTCGCCATGATCGCCTAAGATGTTACGAATCGCACGCAGGTGCTCAAGTACAAGATTTTCAGTGTTTTCAGTCATCTTGTCTCTGAATTGCCTTTACATGGAAAAAACACTTGCAATAAGTTTCCAGCAAGCAGTTGATTTTATGGAGCTGGCGAGAGGAATCGAACCCCCGACCGACTGATTACAAATCAGTTGCTCTACCGACTGAGCTACGCCAGCATTCTAGAAGAATGTGAAGTGGAGATGTATTTTACTGTGAAAGTATAACTTCCATCCTTAAACGAGGGAAGCCTAAATTATTGTGATAATGACGGTGACTGATACTCACCCGCTGCTACCAGCAACCCGTAGAATAGCAAATCCTTCTCCAAGCGATAGGGACCCCGCAGATACGGCAAAAGTCCCTCGGCATCGCCACCTGTCAATACCCGTTGAACCTTTCCTGCTAGTTTTGCTTCCATACGCTGGCAAATGCCATCGATGGCGGAAGCAGCAGCATAAAGCGTACCGCCCCAGACACAGTCTTGGGTGTTTTTCCCAAACACCGTCCCTTGACCCTGTTCGGCGGGCGGTATCTGGCGAGTGTTGCCATACAAAGACTGTCGCATCAAATATTGACCCGGAAAAATCACGCCCCCCTGGTGTTGACCTGTTGCCGCCAGGGCATCGATGGTGATGGCAGTGCCACAATCGATAATACAGCAAGGCGTCAACTGACGGGCATTTGCACCCAGCATAGCCACCCAGCGATCCACGCCCATCTGTTCTGGAGCCGGATAAGCGTTGTGAACCCCAAAAACGGAGGATTGAGAACGAACAAGCTCAACGGCAACATGCCATGTTTGCTTTATCCAAGCGCTTAACCCTTGTTCCAGCTCACGTCCCGCCACGCTGGCCATCACCACCCATAAAGGCCGATCTAAGTCACTCCACAACTTTTCACCTAGACGAGATCGGTCAATGCCGACATGAAAGAGATGACCCCGCCCTGTCATCTTTACGCCATCCCAGGTGGCCCATTTGATGCGGGTATTGCCCGCGTCCACCAAGAGGATCATTCGGCGAACCTCAAACTGACTTCGCCGGTGGTAAAACGCTGCATACCTGTTTCTGTTTCCACCAGTAGATAGCCTGATTCATCGATGCCACGGGCAATACCTGTCAGGGATTTATGGGGTAGCTTTAGGATAATGGACTGTCCAAAGGTTATATCAAGGCGTTGCCAGGTATCGCGAAACGCCTTAAAACCCCAGCACTCGAACTGCTGGCAAGCAATCACCATTTCATTTAATAGCAGCCCGGCGAGCTGGTTACGGGAAAGGAATTCGTTGCCAAAGATACTACGTAGATCAACCCACGCTTGGTCAATAGTGTGCCCTGCTTGTTTTGACATGGCGACGTTGATACCGACCCCCACCACAACATGACAGGGACCCGAGGATTCACCGCCGAATTCTAATAGAATACCGCCTAATTTTCGCCGTTCCCAAAGGATATCGTTGGGCCATTTAACACCGAGGGATTGCACCCCCATGCTTTCCAATGTACAAGCTATGGCCACGCCGATCACCAAACTTAAGCCCATGAGCCCTGGTGGACTGGCAGCAAAACGCCATAGTAAGGAAAAATAAAGATTAGCGGCGAAGGGAGACACCCACTGCCGTCCGCGCCGTCCGCGCCCTGCGGATTGCGCTTCGGCAAAACAGGCAGAGCCGCTGGCCAGGCCGTTATTAGCCCGCTGCATCAGGTAGGAATTGGTGGAGTCTAGACAGTCATAGACTTCGATAGCTGTGACCCGGTGACGGACCTCATGGCTTAGTTGTGAAGCGATTTGCTGGCGATCCAGTAATTCTAGGGGCTCCGCTAAACGATAACCTCGTCCCCGCACGGCATAAATCTCGATACCACGCTGTTGCAGCGCTTGGATTATTTTCCATACCGCAGCCCGGGTAACACCGCCAAGCCCTTCGGCCAGTTCTTCTCCCGAGTGAAAAGCACCATCACTAAGCAGGTCTAATGCTTGGCGTTCACGGGCTGGCAACATGCTGTGCAACAAAATAACGATGGTTGAAGGCGAGCAATAGACTCAGAGAATAACCGAAAAAAAACTGACTAATGCAAAAATAACCAGCACTATAATGATTACTATAGGAAGGTTTTGAAAAGTAAACATGCGTTTATGGGTCCCTGAAGTTATTTAGATGCGTTGTTCTTTTTACTATTGTTTGAACCTGGTGAACCGGGTATGCGAGGGTCATCGTCGTCCATCAAAATACGATAAGCAGGCCCATCAAGATCGTCAAACTGACCATTCTTTATCGCCCAAATAAATCCCCAAATGGCGATAATCATGATGATCACTGTTAAGGGAATCAATAAATACAAAATACCCATATTTTTAAACCTACACGATTTACCCAAAAAGGACTTAGCAAGGCTCGTGAAAGAGGTGTCCTCGGGGCCTGGATGGCCGTCATCAAGCCTGCCGAGAGGGATGTATTTACGGCGTCCTCTGGAACGAGCAGTAATAGTCCTGACCTATCCAGACCGAAGCCGCAAAGCATTAGCTACCACTAGCAACGAACTTAAGGACATGCCCAAAGCCGCCATCCAAGGGGCGATTGAACCTGTCGCCGCCAGGGGCAGCGCCATGACATTATAACCGATTGCCCAGCCTATGTTCTGACGAATAATGGATAGCGTCCGCCGTGCCATGTTCACAGCGCCCACCACGACTTCCAAATGACCTGTCAGGAGCACCATATCCGCAGTTGTTTGCGCGATAGCCGTACCGCTACCCATAGCCATGGAAACTTGCGCCCCGGCGAGCACCGGCGCATCGTTGACCCCATCGCCCACCATGGCGACCACCGCGCCTTGACCCTGAAGGTTTTTAACATGCTGCAGCTTATCAGCCGGCAGCAAACTACCTTCAGCGTTAGCAATGCCAAGCTGTTCAGCCATAGTCTGTACTGTAGTCGGTTGATCACCGCTGAGCAAACTAATCTGAATACCGAGGTTTTGCAAGGCAGCCACTGTCGCCACTGCATCAGGACGCAACGTATCGGCTAAACCAAACCAAGCTAACACCCCCTGGGCATCACCCAAAGCAATCCACGTCAAGGCGGGTTGCTGAGACTTAAGCGACGCTATGGAAGCACTACTTAAACCAGCCACAAACTCCGCTTTACCCAATCGATAGTGTATACCGTCTATGCAACCTTCCACACCTTCACCGGGATTATTGCGCACTTGGCTGACAGAAAACGCCTCGGCATTGGCTTCTATTAATGCCTGCCCAATGGGATGCTCCGAACCCTGCTCCAAAGAGGCTGCCAGTTTTAAACAATATTTTTGGTCTAACCTGCCCTGAGTTTCCACGCTTACTAGCTGTAGACGACCATGGGTTAGGGTGCCAGTTTTGTCAAACACCACATGAGTCACTTTTGCTAAGGCTTCCAAGGCGTTACCACGGGTCATCAAACAACCTCTGCGCGTCAACCTTGCTAGCGCTGCGGTTATGGCCGCTGGGGTTGCCAAAGACAACGCGCAGGGACAAGTCACCACTAACACCGACAAGGTCACAGAAAACGCCTCGCTGGGTGCATGTTGCCACCACCAGCCAGCCACCGTGGCGGCGATAAGCAGCAAAGCCCCCACAAACCAACTGGCAACTTGATCGGCCGATTTAGCGATACGAGGCTTTTCGCTTTGCGCCCGGTCTAACAGGCGCATAATGGCCGATAACACGGTTTCCGCCCCCACTTTGTCTACCCGCATGAGCAACGGACTTTCGACATTGACAGAACCCCCTACCAGCCGATCGCCTCTGCCTTTGCTTAGAGGCAGGCTTTCGCCACTGAGTAAGGATTCATCCACGCTGCTATGGCCTTCTATAATCCATCCGTCAGCGGGTACCGTATCCCCTGGACGAACCCGTACCCGATCCTCGGGCGCTAATTCAGCTACGGCAACCACCTCCTCACTGCCGTTGGTGCGCAGCCGCATGGCGGTGGCAGGTAAGCTGGTGATTTTCTCCTCGGCGAGTCTGCCTGCCCGGTGGCGGGCAGTCATTTCCAAAAAGCGGCTACCTAATAATAAAAACGTAAACATAGTGACCGAATCGAAATAGACTTCCCCCTTACCCTGGCCGGTATTCCACACGCTAGCGACAAAAGCGCCCGCGATAGCCAATGCCACCGGCACATCCATACCGAGACTCAGATGGCGTAGATCTCGCCAGGCTGCACTGAAAAAAGGCCGTGCTGAAAAAGTGATCACAGGTATGCTCAGCAGCAGGCTGACCCAGCGCAGAAACTGCCGCGAGCTATCGTCCATGCCTTGATAATCACCCACGTATAGGGCTACCGCCAACATCATCACTTGCATGCCACAGACGCCCGCCACCGCCAAGCGGCGCAAAGCCATGGCGCGTTCTTTTTTTTGCAGACTTTCTTGACGCTGAGGATCAAAAGGATGGGCTTGATAACCAATGGCGGCAATCGCCGCTAGCACGTCGCTCAAACGGATTTGACTGGCATCCCATTGCAAATGGGCACGGTGGGTAGAATAATTAACGCGAAACTCCATGACACCGGGCAATGCATTCACATGGCGTTCATTGAGCCAAACACAGGCAGCACACACGATGCCTTCCAAAATCAGGGAGGCTTCACGAAGGTTGTCGGCGGTGGCGCGAACAAATCGTTGTTGCACATCCTCCCGATCATACAGGGTCAATTGTTGCAGCGCCGCGGGCACCATATCCTCGGGTCGCTGAGAGGGTTCTGTCCGATGACGATAGAAGTCTTCGAGACCAGCATCCACGATGGCTTGCGCCACCGCCTCGCAGCCTCGACAGCATAAATTGTGCTGCTTACCTAAAATGGTGACGGGATAATCGGCGCTCCTAGGTACCGGTAGCCCACAATGAAAACAAGGGATGGGTTTCTCTGGTTGGGCAGAACCTTCACCAGAAGACGGTTTTGATAAAGTAATGGCAGATTCTTGAGCCATGGTGCTCAATACTCGCTCAGCTAGGGTATTAGCGGGCTAGCACTGAGGTGCTAGCGCGAATTTCATGGGTTTCCCCATCCCGTTGTATCTGCAAAACTACACTCCAACGGCCTGGTGCAGGTAAGCTAAGTTCGCCCTCATAGACACCTGGCGCCACCTCCGGTAGGGAAAAATTCTTATCCAGTCGGCTATCCGCAGGTCGCAGAAACTGACCGGTCACTACGGCGCCTGACAGGGGTTCGCCGCGGCGGGTTTGCGCGGCTACTTTAAAGGCCGTCGGTTCTCCTTCAATAGGTTTAGTCAACCAACCCTTTTGCACCTGCCAACCGCGCTCTATTTGCTGACGCCGCTGTTGCAAATAAACATTGTAGAGGGCTTCTTTTTCTTGAAAATCATGGGAGATCACACCAGGAAAAACTGACGAGACTGGACCTTTATCTGGGGCGCCCGGTAGCAGCTGAGTGCTTAATTGTGGGGACAACCCGCGGGCGGCCAAAAGAATAAATACAGAATCTACGATGATTAAAACCACAAAAAAACCGGTGATGGTGGCAGGGCCCCAATGCCAGCTTTTGCGACGGAGACCATGTGGGGAATTGCGAGCATTAAAATAAATGCCACACACAAAGGTGGTCATAAGGTAGATGGCTAACCGAATGGCTAATACATCGCCGCCCGGCCAGACCACGATAGCCCAAGGTAGACAAATGCCTAAGATAGCCAACGCCACCCCGGTAGCGGCTTGGAGCGGCGTCAGTGTGGTCAAGCGAAATAACAAAAAGTTGCTGGCAATGATGAGCCCAACGCCGACTACAAGGCTGATCAGCAACATTGCGTTCATGGGCTACTTATTCCGGCAAATAAAAGACTGCTGGTCTGTGCGCAGGATCGGCATCGACTTCTGGCCTGGTCGGCGTGATGACGAAGGTAAACGGTTGTTGACCTGTCAGCCCGGTGGGATTTTTGCGAACCCGCGCCATTACTCGCAGCCGCTGCTCGGAATCTAGGGTGATTTCGTCTAATCCGCCTAGATCCAGCTCCGCACCGGGTAGATCGTCTAACGTTATACGCAAGCTTATAGGTTCGACGGTGCGGTTGTTCAATTTGATTTCATAGATGTTTTGGATTTGACCATCGGATAACACCACAAAGAGGGGTTGGCGGATCTGCGCCACGGTGGCGTTATAGGATACTCGATGGGTAATGCTCCAACTCAATAAGGTTATGGCAGCAATCAAAACAAGCCCGTAACCGATGGTTTTAGGCTTAAAAATCCGCGTGGGTTTACCGTTTTGTTCATTCTCGGAGGTGTACTTAATCAGACCCCGAGGCCATTCCAGTTTATCCATAATAGTATCGCAGGCATCGATACACAATGCGCAGGAAATACACTGAAGTTGCAGCCCGTTGCGAATGTCGATGCCCGTCGGGCAGACTTGGACACAGTAACCACATTCAATACAGTCACCGATGCCTTGGGCCTGACGTTCCTCACGGGTTTTAAGTGCTTTTGTCAACTTATGACGGCCACGACTGCCTTCACCACGGGCTTCATCGTAAGCAACGATTAACGTGTCCTTGTCAAACATGGCGCTCTGGAAACGGGCGTAAGGACACATGTACGTACACACTTGCTCCCTGGCAAGTCCTGCCATCACGAAGGTGGTGGCTGTCAAAAACAAGGTCGTGGCATAGGCGGGAAAAGGCGCCTCTCCTTGCACCATATCCACCACTAAGTCCGGGGCGTTGCCCCAATAGAGAGTAAAGGTGAGTCCGGTTACAAAGGCAGTCAGCAACCAAAGCCCATAGGTGGACCCTAATTTTAGAACTTTGTCTCGACTCCAGGGCGCATTACCTAAGCGAATACGGGCTGGGCGTTCCCCCTGAACATAACGCTCGATCAAGATAAAAACATCCGTCCAGAGGGTTTGAAAACAAAAATAACCACAAAATACCCGGCCCGCGATGCCGGTGACAAAGAACAACAGCATGGCGGCAATGACTAAAAAACCCCCAATCCAAATGACGTCCTGGGGTTCCATGACCAGATCAAAAATGTAAAAGTGACGGCCTGGAATATCGAACAAAATGGCTTGATTAGGGGCATTAGGCCGCTCCCAGCGGACCCACGGCAACAGATAATAAACTCCGTAGGCCAGCACCAAAACCATATATTTCAGATTACGGAAGCGTCCCTCAACGGAACGGGGATAGATGGGAATGCGCTTCTGATAAAGCGTATGGGTGGTTTCTTGAGACATAGCTTAATATCAATCAACTAAAAATTGGGTGTTCAGTATGGCGATTCCCCCTTTTAACAAACCGAGCTATATCAACATTAAGGAAGTTTAGTATTGCTGGATATGGTTTTAGTTTGACCGGGAGATGGTTGACCGCCACCCAACTGGTGGACATACACGGCAAGCACCTTGATTTCAGTGGGGGTTAAACGCTGGGGCCAAGCTGGCATGACGCGCCTATTAACGACACCCTTGGAGATCATACTAGCAAGCGCCGTTTTCTTCTCTTGTAAGGTTTTTTGCCCTGGCACATCTACGATGGTCCAGATTTTATCGGTTAAATTAGCGGCACCTTGGGAGGGGCGTCCCTTGGCATTTTCGCCATGACAATAGTAACAGCCACCTTCAAAACCCTGAAATAAAGTCTCACCACGCTGGGAAGCCGAACTTAGTTCTGTCTCACCAGACAGGGTTAGCACATATTCCGCTACATCGTTGAGTTGTTCCCTATCGAGCGTCTCAGCAAAGGGGGGCATAAAGCCGTTGCGACCGAGAATCAACGTTTCTTCAATTTTTTCCATGCTGCCTCCCCACAACCAGGCGTCGTCGGCCAAGTTAGGATAGAGACTCATGACACCCTGGCCGCCGCGACCATGACAAGCAGCGCAATTATCGCCAAACAAGCCTTTCCCTACGGAACGGGCAAAGGCCAACATTTCAGGATCGTTAGTGATGGATGCAAAATCCGTCGCTGCGATGGTTTGCATATATTTTTGCTGGCGTACCGCAGGATCACTTTTTTTTAAGTTATTGAGCAGAACCGCCCGGGTATTCCAATGGGTCTTTTGCGTCTCGCCATCCACTTTATAGGAGAGAGTTTTTAATCCTGGTAGATAGCTGTCGCCAAAGGGCCAAGAGGGGTATAACAACCAATACAACAGAGCAAACACCACTGTGCCGTAAAAAGCCCATAACCACCAGCGCGGCAGAGGGTTATTGAATTCTTGCAGGTCTCCATCCCAGGCATGCCCAGTGGTTTGCACCGCAGTAGGCTTAGTAGTGGACCTAGACTCCTTAGGGGTCTTTTCGTTCATTCTCAGTCACCTTATGAGAGGGCTTTTCCGGGTCCCCCTCGTCGTCTTGAAACGGAATATATTTGTAGGATTCTAAGCGAGTGGCGCGTTTTTTGCCGGTAAACACATAGAATAAAATGGCACAAAAAAGACCGAAGAATAGCAATAAAGCAACAATCTTGGTGTTTTCCATGCGCGTAAACCATAACAACCAATCAAACATGAATGACGTGTTACTCCGGTACTAACGAAATTCGATAAAATACCCTTCGTCGTATTGACTAAAATCCACCATGGTGCCCAGCACTTGTAGATAAGCCACTAAGGCTTCCATTTCTGTTATCCGATTGGACAAACCGTCATAATTATGGTTTCTCGCCTGGGCCAAGAGGTTTTCCTGGGCAAGGTTAATATCCAGTTGATCGGCCATCTCTTTGCCAAACTTTTCCACATTGGCATCGTATTCCGCTTGGGACTCGGAATAAGGTACACCGGTATACTTGAGGGCCCGCATCCGCCCTGTTATGTCAGAATAATCGAGATCGGTTTCCAGCAACCAGCCGTAGTTAGGCATTATGGATTCCGGGACTACTGAGCGCGGCGCTGTTAAGTGTTGCACATGCCATTCATTAGAGTATTTATTACCCACTCGGGCAAGATCGGGGCCAGTGCGTTTGGAACCCCACTGAAACGGATGATCGTATTTTGATTCTGCCGCTAAGGAATAATGCCCATAACGCAGCCATTCATCGCGAAACGGGCGCACCATCTGGGAATGGCAAACATAGCAACCTTCCCGCACATAGATATCCCGCCCACGTATTTCCAGAGGTGTGTAGGGTCGTACTCCTTCCACATCCTCGACGGTTTCGTTGATGTAAAATAACGGCACAATCTCCACCAAGCCACCGATACTGATCACCACCAAGATGAGAACGATCATCAGACCGGCATTGATCTCGATATGCTCATGACGCATTGCTAACTTCTCCCGGTCGTTGTTAAGTCCGCGCCAGCTTGGCGGCAAGTTTGGCTTCGATGACCGCTTCTTCACGGTGCGCCATAACGATTGTCATCGCCACGTTGTAAACCATCATGAGAAAACCGCTGATGAAGAAAGCACCACCGATGGCTCGCCACACATAGGGTGTATGTAAAAACTCCACTGTTTCGATAAAGGTATAAGACAAATTGCCATATTCGTCGAAGCCCCGCAGCATCAGCCCTTGCCCAATACCGGCCACCCACATGGCGGTGATATACAGTACGATACCGATGGACGCCAGCCAGAAATGCACATAGATCAGCTTTTCACTGTACATGCGGGTATTATAAATACGCGGCACCATATGATAGAGGGAGCCAAAGGATACCAAGGCAACCCACCCTAAAGCGCCGGAATGAACATGGCCAATGGTCCAGTCCGTATAGTGGGAAAGCGCGTTGACGCTTTTCAAAGACATCAACGGCCCCTCAAAGGTGGACATGCCATAGAAGGACAAAGACGTGATAAGAAATAACATAATGGGATCTGAGCGCAGTTTATCCCAAGCCCCCGATAGGGTCATAATGCCATTGATCATACCCCCCCAGGAAGGCAGCAGCAGGAGAATTGAAAAGGCTGCGGACAGAGTAGAAACCCAATCCGGCAATGCCGTCCAGTGCAAGTGGTGGCCACCGGCCCACATATAAAGAAAGATCAATGCCCAAAAGTGAATGATGGATAACCGATACGAGTAAACAGGCCGTCCAGCCTGCTTTGGCACAAAATAATACATCATACCCAAAAAGGCGGCTGTCAAGAAAAACCCGACGGCGTTATGACCATACCACCACTGGGTCATAGCGTCTTGGGTACCCGAAAACAGGCTGTAGGATTTTGTTAAGCTGACCGGAACCACTAAATTATTAAAGATATGCAGAATCGCCACCGCCAAGATAAAAGCCAGATAAAACCAATTGGCCACATAAATATGCGGCTGGGTGCGGTGGCGCAAGGTCATTACAAAGACCCATAGATAAGATACCCACACGGCGGCGATAGCAATATCTAGGGGCCATTCGAATTCGGCATATTCACGGCCCTGGGTAATACCCATCATATAGCTTAAGGCGCCTAGTCCTACACCGGCCTGCCAGCCCCAAAAGGTAAACTCAGCAACCCGAGGAAAAGCCAATGACACCTGGCTGGTACGCTGGACCACGTAGTAAGAGGTGGCAAAGAGGGCGCTGCCGCCGAAACCAAAGATCACTAAAGTGGTGTGTACAGGCCGTAGACGCCCAAAGGTGATGGCGGGAATATCAGAATTAAGGGATGGAAAGGCCAGCTCAAAGGCCGCATAGAGTCCGGCAAACATACCCAATAAGCCCCAGACGACGGCCATAATGGTAAATTTACGCACGATGTCGTAGTTGTACTGCTCAGCCGATAATGCTGCGCTCTGAGCCATACTGATCTCCTTACCTCATTGCTAACGAGTAAAACGCCATATTTATTAAAGGTTACTCAATGCGGGGAAACGTAGTAAAGATTATTCAAGTAGTAAATGAATAATACGGTGAGACACTAAGCCGTGAAAAGAGCACCTTACTTATCTACGACAACAGTGTACTAGAAATGATCCAACCCTCTCAATTAGCGCTTGCTAATTTTTTAATAGTAAAAGCCCTTAAAACAGGTTCTTAATTCAACGCCGCATAAGCGATAACCTGATCACGCCCGCCATGTTTAGCAGCGTACAGGGCTTGATCGGCCGCATTGAGCAAATCACCTACGGTGGCAAAGTGTTGGTCACCCTCCATATGGGTGGCTAAACCAATGGATGCTGTCACCCGAAACGGTTGTGTGTTATCTGTGGTATGTCTTTGATCGCGCAGTTTCTCCACCAGTCGCGTTGCCAGAATATTGGCACCCTTATACCCAGTGCCAGGTAGCAACACGATGAATTCTTCACCGCCATAGCGAGCCACTAAATCGGTCTTACGCACACTATCCGCCAGCAGCCGGGCCACCGACACCAATACTTGGTCGCCCACCATATGGCCATAACTGTCGTTGACCTGTTTGAAGTAGTCTAAGTCTACAAATGCGACGCTCAGAGGCCATCCTTCTTCACTAGCCCGCTGAAATTCCTTCTTCAAAGCCTCATCCAAGCCGCCCCGATTACACAAACCGGTTAAAGCATCGAGACGATTTTGTTCTTCAAGAACTCGTGTACGGGATTCCAGTACTTCCGCAACGCGTTTTGCTTCCGCCGCCTCTTGAACCAGCCGAAGATTACGTAAGACCAATACTTCCTTGGCTTCAGACAAAATGCCAGCAATTTGTACGGAATCCACTAATTGCATTTCAAACAGCGTCGAAAATTCTGGCAATTTAGCGGATATAGTCTGCAATAAACTAAAATACCCCTGCTTATCGATGTCTAACCATTGCTGGGCCAACAGAGCGGTCTGGGTGGAAATTTTTTTATCATTAGCCTGTAACCAAACATCCGCCAGGCGGCCTCCTAGCGCTACACAGTATACAAACGGCCGCATATCTTGGGGCACGTCGATAACTTCCGGGTCTTGACCGCCCGCTACGGCCATGGGTAAATAGTCTGGTAAATTCCATTGGCGCAGTAACCATGCCCCGACACTTGCATGATCGGTGTTCAATTTTTTACGTTCGACGGCAATTAAGCGTTCCGCATCCAACTGTTGGGCGCCTGTTGCGTCGACACTCATGGCTGCCGCCACATAGTTACCGTAATCATCGGGCAGAGCGCTATCCAATGCCAACATCCCGATATCCCGGAGTAAACCTGCCAAAAACAATTGTTCCGGCGATCCAATAAGACATTGTTCGCTAAGACTACGGCAGGCAATAGCTGTCAACACAGAGCGACGCCAATAGAGGGTCGTATCAAAGGACGTTTTTGTGCTACCCAAGGAGGTTTTCAAAGAGAAGCTCAAACTGAGTGTCAACGCCGTGTTTAGACCCAGTAAGCTGACTGCTTGCCGAAGGTTATCGGTTTTACGTCGTTGCGCGTAGAGGGGGGAATTGGCTGCCTTAAGAAGCTTGGCGGATAGTACCGGGTCAGGGGATATAACTTTAGTCAACTCAACCAAACTTGCGTCTGGATCTTTGCCCAGTTCGAGGATTTGCAACGCAACACCTGGGAGAGACGGTAGTGAACGACAAAAACGTAGGCGCTGTTCCAAATCGGTGCGCATATTTTGAGCTCCTCATAGCCTACCTGGCAGTATTAGATTTTTTTACTTGTAAACTTTATGGTTATAAAAAATATTTTTTTAAACTATATACTGCATTAGGATATATAATGTTTTTTCAGACAATTATTGTAAAACTATAGTTGCCGAATCACGCGAAAACCTAAAAAGTATTCTTTTGAACTAATCGCTGCCTTATAACGATCAGCTAATTTAAGATTACCGGGTTCATCACTCCAAGAGCCGCCCCGGGCTACAAAAAACCGATGTCCCTGCTTGAACTCACAGCGCTGTGTCAAATTATAATCTTTGCGAAAGGCAGAACAAGTCCACTCTAAAACATTGCCCACCATATCATAAAGTCCAAAATAATTGGTTTTATAGCGCCCTACGGGAGCTGTGTACAAATAGTTATCGTTACATGGCATGACGTTCCAGCTTTGATATATGTTTTTTACTTCGAGCCCTGCCCCATTGGCGTACTGACAACCCTGGTCAGGCGTATCACCCCAATGATAAGCGGTCATTGTATTAGCCCGTGCAGCATATTCCCATTCTACCTCTGTGGGAAGCCGATAGTGACGACCTGTTTGCGCCGATAACCAGTTTGTATAAGCGACTGCATCATTCCAGGTCACGTTGATGACTGGACGTTGCCCTCTTCCCCAGCCTTCATCGTTAGGCTTTTTTCTACCCGTCACTTCAGCAAAACGATCATACTCTGCAAACGTCACTTCATAGCGGCCAATGGCAAAACCCTGCTTAATAGATACTTGCTGTTGCGCAATTTGATAGCCATCACGATCATCCGCTGGCGCTCCTAGGACCGTAATACCTGGCGAAATAGTGACAAGCTCTGGCCCATAGCCCCCATCGGCAAGGGAGTCTCTAAACATGGCTGCAGCATCCAGAGCGGTAATGGCTACAGAAGCTTGACGGCTGTAACCACAGATAGGCGCACAGTTGTCTAAATATCGCTGATAAGCTTGGCGGGTATTTTGCTGCTTTGTTCGTTGATAAGCTGCGTCATCCTGAGCTTTACTTTCAGATTGATTGAGCCGCTCCTGTAAAGTCACCAATGCAGGTAGCGGCGACTTTATTGTTTTAGCTTGGTTTAACCACCGTCTCGCGTCAGCGTAGTTTTGTTGCAGCAAACTTTGCTCGGCAAATCTGCTATAGAGGTTGGTCAAGTTATGGCGACTTTCTGCAACGAAAGGATCAACAGGGTTTTGTGACTCTATTTGTTCTAACAGTTTGATGAGATCTTGCTGCAGACTTAGCTCGCCAAGCCATTGGAATGTGGCCAGTGTTTCCGAGAATTGTTTTTTAAGAGCTTGTAGCTGGTTTTGCGTCTGGTGTTGTTCAATGGCTGCTTGAGCTTCATCACCATGCCAACAAGGGGGGCAACTCCGCAAATATAATTGGTAGGCGGCTATGGTGTCGATGCGTTGAGCGGCTGCAAAGGCTCTTTCATCCATTGCGCGTTGGCGCTGTTCTTCAGTTTGCCGCTGCATAGTCAGGGTTAGCGGCACCCTTTCCTTAGCGGCGAGGCCAGGGTTAACTAAAAGCCCATTGCCCGTATCCTTATGATTGTTATCTACTGGGCCAATCCCCTGGGCCACAGAAGTCATACCCTTGTTGAAACCGTCTAAGATAAAAGTGGCTACGCCCGCTGTGATTCCTATTATCAGCAGCACCCCTAAAATTTTTAAAGTACGCTGTTTACCCCACCCTGAGGAAGGTTTAGCCACATCCAACCGGCGCACCAACTCCCCAGCACTGCCCGGACACCCCGCCCCGTGATAGGCCAGCGCTTGACGCAGCACCACCCACGCCATCTCCGTCAATCCCTCCGGCTTCACCGGCTCGGACCAGCCGCTACGCTCCCTCGGCGCCACTACCCCGCCCAACATCGGCCAGGTCTGCGGATCGCGCCCTAACAGCGTTTCTTCGCGACAGGCGGGCTTACCGGTGAGCATCTCATAGGCCAACGCCGCCAACGCCCCCACATCCTGCTTGAACCGCCCCGTCTCACCGCTATTGCCCTCAGCCACCGCCGCCTCACCCTCACCCAACGGCAAGCCCCCGCGCACTTGGCGCGGCTGATAGGTCAGCCCAAAGTCCACCAACCGCACCTCATCATCCGGCCCTACAAACACATTCTCCGGCTTCAGATTGCGGTGCGCTAAACGATGCTCCCCATGGGCATAGTCCAACGCCGCGGCCATCGCCCGCAATAACTTCAACGTGCGCACCCAGCCTAACCCGCCTTGACCGTCCTCACCCAGCACTTGTGCTAAACTGCGCCCCGCACGATGGTCCACATAGTCCATCTCCACAAACGGCCATCCGTCCTCCCCTTGGCGCCACCCATACACCCGCACGATGTTCGCATGCTCGCACTGCGCCGTTATCCGACTGCGGGTTCTAATGCCTACTAAGGCGGCTCGCAAACTTAACAAGTCACCTGACGCCGACAGCTGACCCTCTGCGTCACCTTGAGCCCCCCCTTGACTACCCTCGGCTAACCGGGGGGCAAAGACTTTGAGCACCTTGTAGCCGGGTTCACCCCGAGCTTGTGCGCTCAGCTCCCGGGCCAACCATACCCGGCTGGTATGCTGGTCCCCGAGCTTGCGCACCAAGCGAAAACGGTGATCCGCTGGGCCAATTTCAAAATCCGGCTCCAACAGCTCCAAGCGATGCACAAACGGGTTGAGATATACCGTGTCCTCGCTATTGCCCCCACGCTCCATTAGCGATTGGGACGCTTCCAACCGGCGCACCAACTCCCCAGCACTACGCGGACACCCCGCCCCGTGATAGGCCAGCGCTTGACGCAGCACCACCCACGCCATC
>CAYRGG010000062.1:0-20863 GCA_964423745.1 uncultured Candidatus Competibacteraceae bacterium
AAGTTAACGCCATAACTACCTAAGGGTAGATTTGGGTAAGTTTAACGGAACGGTACAGCGTTATGTCAGAGACATCTTTGCATGCTCGGCCATCTTCCGTAGGTCTGCTGCGACGCTGCGGGGCCATTCTTTACGATACCCTGTTACTCTGTGGTTTGTTGCTGGTGGCTACGGCGTTGGTATTACCGTTAACGGCTGGTGAAGCAGTGAGACCAGGAAATCCTTGGTTTTCCTTCTATTTATTATCAGTCTGTTTTTTATTTTTCGGTTGGTTTTGGACTCATGGTGGCCAGACTTTAGGTATGCGGGCGTGGAAAATCCGTCTTCAGCGCACAGATGGAAAGGGTCTAGGATGGTGGCAAGCCCTGTTACGTTTTTTTCTAGCAAGCCTTTGGATTTTGCCAATGGCTTATGTCAGCCAAGTTTTAAGGTTTGATTATCAGCTGGGTATTGCTGTGGGGCTCGGTTTTTTTGTGTTGACGTTGGCCACCTGTTTTCACGACCGTTACTCAGACACGATTATGGTGCAGATTGTACCTTCCAAGACCAAAAGATCTTTTTTCGAAAGGAAGACAGGCAATAAATAGTCAACCATAAAATGTAGTTGTCAAGACTTAATCTGACGGTTTACAGTTATCAGGCAGGGACACCGGGTGTCAAATAGTGTCTATCTAGGCGTTTGTCTTGAGCCAGCTGTTTCGTCTCCACAAAGGTCTGCCACGGGGTTTTGCCATAACAGAAGCGTCCTGCGTGGGTACGTTCGGTATTATACCAAGCGAGCCACGCATCCAGATCAGTCTGTAGCTCATCGAGGGTGCGGTAGAGTTTCTTGCGAAACGCCACGCTGTAGAACTCCTCGCCTTGGGTTTTGTGAAAGCGTTCACAGATACCGTTGCTCTGAGGACTTCGCACTCGAGTCTTCGTGTGGTCAATGTCTTCAATGGCCAGATACAGCTGATACTCGTGATGTTCCCGGCTACCACAGTATTCTGTGCCACGATCCGTGAGCATTCGCAGTACGGGCACATCTTGGTCCTCAAACCAAGGCAACACCCGATCGTTGAGTACATCGGCAGCGACCAGGGCGTTCTTGCGGTCATAGAGTTTGGCAAAGGCGACTTTGCTGTAGGTGTCTATCACGGTTTGTTGGTAGATCCGTCCCACACCTTTTACGGTACCCACATAGTAAGTGTCTTGAGCCACGAGATAACCCGGATGCTCGGTTTCAATCTCACCATGCGCTTGTTTTTCTTCCCGCGCCCGCTCCAAGGCTTTAAGCTGGTCTTCGGTAAGAATTACCCCCTCTTGGGCGACTTTAGCCTCCAACGCCTTGAGGCGCTTCTTGAAGCACTCCAAGTCATGGCGCTGCCAAATCGAGCGCACCCCGCCGGGGGAGACAAACACCCCACGCTTTTTCAACTCGTTAGAGACCCGCAATTGCCCGAAGGCGGGCTGCTCGATGGCAAACTCCACCACCGCCTGCTCCACTTCGGGTGCCACGCGGTTGGCCACAATCGGTTTCTTGCGGCTGATCTCTTGCAACGCCCGCTCACCACCGTGATCGTATAACTCCTTAAACCGATAAAAACTATCCCGCGAGTAGCCCATCACCTTGCACGCTTGGGAGACATTGCCTAACATATCGGCTAAGTTCAAAAGTCCCACTTTGTTCTTGATGATTTTCTCGTCAGTGTTCATCTCACACTCCTCGTTATTTCCAATCAGTTTATCAGAAGTGTCAGATTAAATCTTAGCTAATACACATAAAATCTCCCGCTAAGGTACTCGGCGCAGTGCAAAGGTGCCTGCTATTGAAAACAGCAGAACTGGTATTATGGCGCCCAACAGCGGGGACTGAGTATAAAAAAGAACAGCATTGCCGATTAGACGGTTGACCAGGAAAAACAGCAAACCCAAACAAATCCCAATCATCAGCCGTTTGCCACGGGTTAGAGTACGTTGCGGCGAAAAGACAAAAGGCATGGCTAGATACAAAATGGCTAGATTAGCAAATGGCGCCAATACCTTGGTCCACCAAGCAAACTGTTGTTGTCGCGCGTCTAATCCATTGCTCTGCAAATAGCTAATATACTTTTGCAGATCCCGCATGGAAAGATCTTCTGGTTCGATGGCGAGTACTTCCAGGAGATCGGGGTTGATACCTAGATCTAACCTCAGTTTGGAAAATTGTTCAATTGTGACTGCATTGTTTTGTATGTCATTTCGACGGACTCGGTCTAATATCCATCCTCCTTTGTCATAACGGGCTTCTTGCGCCCATGCTATGGAGGTTAATCGAGTATCTGTCGTCACTTCATAGAGATAAATATCGGCTAAACGAAATCCTGGTAAGACCCCGTTGACATGAATAAAATAATTACCATCTCGAGCCCAGAAGCCCTGTCCCATGCGGATGGCTACGGCTTCTGCTCGAGCGTTAGCCCGCAAATCTTGCGCTTGTCGTTCTGTGTAGGGAGCCACAAATTCACCGAGTAGTAATGCCCCAAGACTGAGAAGAAGACCTATCAACATCACTGGCCAAACCAGGCGTAACACAGAAATACCCGCCATGCGCATGGCCACCACTTCACTGCCACTGTTGAGTTGACCCATACCTAATAAGCCGCCTAGCAACAAGGCCACAGGAAAGACCTCATGGGCACGGCGGGGCAGCGTCAAGGCGATATAGTGAAATATTTTTTTTAAATCATAACCCCCTTGCAGGTTGTCCAGCTCTTCTAAAAGTCCTATCAAGGCTTCCAGTGCTAACAGCACCAGTAATGTAATCAAGGTAGGTCCAAGGACTGCTTTAAAAATATAATGATCTAAATGGCGCACCGTTTATCCTTTGTCCGTGGCCAACGGCGCAGTTCGACGAAGACCAATAATTTGCAGCCAGCTAAGTCTTTCGTAGCCTATGGATAAACCATTACCATAGCGATACCACCACAATGCAACGCCCAGCAGAATGGGTAGGCTATGTACCCACCAGAGACCCAGAGGTTGCCAAAGGACGCCATTCGCCAACCATGCATAGCCTATTTCCAGTAAATTAGAATAAATGATATAGACCAAAATAGCGGCTACAACGCGGCCGTAGCGACCTTCTCGCGGTTGGGTATGGGCTAACAGAGGGGCCAGAAAGCCCAGTACGAGAAGCGTCAAAGGACTGGCAAACCGTTCGTGAAGTTCGGCCCGATGGATAGGCGATGGAGATTTTATGAGCTGCACGGTTGGAATGGCCTCTCGTTTTATTTCCGTTTGCTGGATAGGTTGGTTATCTATTTGAAATATCAATTTTTGAAAGTATAGGGTACCCGCTTTACCGCTACCGGGTGCTCCCTGGTAACGATAGCCGTTCTCTAAAACAACATAACGAATGCCGGATTCTGGATTGATTTTTTGATGGCCACGCCGACTCGTGATTACAGCAACGTGGTCGTCAGCGATGCTGCGAATAAAAATATTGTGGAGTTCTTGACCGTCGTCGCTGGTATCACCTACATAGATCACATATTTGCCATTGTTTAATTCACGAAAAGTCCCTGGTTTAACGATAGAGATCTGGGCGTTTTGACGAGCCTGGAACTGGAGTTCAAGGTGTAGCTCCATGCAAATGGGAACTAAGTATAATGACAAACCTGTCAAAACCAGCGTCATGGGCAACAGCAACAAAAACAAAGGCCGATAGATGATGCTAGGTCCACCGCCGCAGGCACTCAATGCGACCATCTCATTATCTTGGTAGAGGCGGCCCAACGTCAGCACCACACTGAGCAGCAGTGCAGGGGGTATTAGAATCACCAGGAACCGAATGGCCTGCAAACCAATCATAAGCCATATAACATCTTGAGCCAGCAAACCGCTGGCAGCTTGACCGAAATAGCCAGCGAGCCGAAAACTCAGTACAGTAGTGAGAAGAACCATCACCGTAGCGAAAAAGGTTAGCGTAATTTCTTTGATGAGGTAGCGATCAGTTCTCAATAACACACCCGGTTTACCTCCCGAGGTTAGCGTTTGCTAGGAAAAAAAGTTACACTTCAGCGCTATAAAACTTCCCGCTGAACGCTTGCAAATCATACGGTTTTGAGCATCATCAGTAGCCAACTAATTAGTTAGTCATTGGGAGCAGCAGATGGAGTTCACGGTAAAAAGTGGTAGTCCAGAAAAACAGCGTACTGCCTGTCTCATTTTAGGTATCTACGAATCACGTCGGCTTTCCCCCGCCGCTGAACAGTTTGACCATGCTTTTGAGGGTTATCTCTCGAATATCCTGCGACGTGGCGATATGGAAGGTAAAGTAAACCAAACCTTATTGCTAATTCATCCGCCGGATACCGCCCTTTGTGATCGTCTTTTATTGGTCGGTTGTGGTAAAGAACGGGATCTTGACGATGGACGTTATCGCAAACTCATCGCCAAAGCAGTTAATACCCTAAACGATACAGGCACCACTGAAGCCGTTTGCTACCTCACTGATATCAATGTTAAAGGTCGCGATAGCGCTTGGAAAATTCGCCAGTCTATTGAAGCGACCGAAACCGCGTTGTATCGGTTTGACGAACTTAAAAGCAAGACCGAGGCTCCACGCCGTCCCTTACGCAAGATTATACTTACTGTGCCCAATCGCCGGGAGTTATCAGCGGGTGAACACGCGGTTCAAGAAGGCATGGCCATTGCGGCCGGTGTTAAGTTGGCGAAAGATTTAGCTAATCGGCCCGGTAACATATGCACACCCACCCATCTTGCTGAACAAGCTGTCCGCTTGGCCGAGACCTTTCCGACGATCCAGACGCAAGTTTTAGAAGAAGCAGAGATGGAAGAGTTAGGTATGGGCTCGCTACTCTCGGTAGCTCGTGGTAGTGCGCAACCGGCCAAACTCATCCTATTAGATTACAGAAATGCGCCTCAAGAGCAGCGGCCTTTTGCTTTGGTGGGCAAAGGCGTTACTTTTGATTCCGGCGGTATCTCTATTAAGCCCAGCAGCGCCATGGATGAAATGAAATTTGATATGGGGGGTGCGGCCAGTGTTTTGGGGACATTGCGAGCCTGCGCCGAATTAGAATTGCCCATCAATGTGGTAGGACTCGTACCCGCCGTAGAAAATATGCCGGGTGGCCGTGCTACTAAACCTGGTGATGTGGTCACCAGTCTTTCCGGGCAAACTATAGAAATCCTCAATACCGATGCAGAAGGACGGCTGATTCTTTGCGATGCACTAACCTACTGCGAACGCTATGAACCGGTCACAGTTATCGATATTGCTACCCTGACAGGGGCTTGTATCATTGCCCTAGGTCGTCATCCCCATGGCCTTTTTAGTAACCATAGTCCCTTGGCTAACGATATTATCAACGCCGGTCGCGCTGCTGCTGATCAAGCCTGGGAACTGCCGTTGTGGGAAGAGTATCAAGAACAATTGGATAGCAATTTTGCTGATGTAGCTAATATTGGTGGCCGCGAGGCAGGTGCCATCACAGCAGCGTCTTTTCTAGCGCGGTTCACCAAAAAACTACACTGGGCGCACTTGGATATTGCCGGCACCGCTTGGAAAACAGGCAAAGAAAAAGGCGCCACGGGACGGCCAGTACCTCTTTTAGTGCAATACTTGCTAGATCGTCTCCATGAGACAGGCCACAAACACACTGACTAAATTGTGCCCCGCGTCGATTTTTATATTCTCTCCCAACCAGCGCCTGACGCCCGGGCGCTATTAGCCTGCCGTCTTATTGAAAAAATCTATAAACTTGGTCACATCGTTTACATTCATGCTATCTCTGCCGAACATGGCCAGCAACTAGACGATCTACTGTGGACCTTTCGTCAGGGTAGTTTTGTGCCCCACGGATTATATCCTCCTGCCGCCGATGACCACTCCCCGGTGTTGATCGGTTGGACTTCTGACCCGAACACGCAGGCGGATGTCCTGGTGAATATGACCCACGAGGTACCGGAGTTTTTTGCACGTTTTGCCCGGGTTGTTGAACTAGTGGATCAGGACCCTGATACGCTGTCGCAATCCCGCATCCGCTTTCGCTTTTACCGAGAGCAAGGCTGTGAGCCGGAATCTCATCGCGTATAAGTTGTTTCAAGAAGGCACTTAATACAAAAACTTACTCAGCACAAAGGCGAACAACGATGAGCTATGAGAGCGATTTTTATGCTTGGGTCAATGAACAAACTGCGCAGCTACGTGCAGGTCAGTTGACAACACTTGATGTTGAACATATCGCAGAGGAATTGGAAGATTTGGGCAAGGGCATAAAAAGAGAACTGATGAGTCGTTTGACTACTCTGTTAGCTCACTTGCTAAAATGGGAATTCCAGCCGAGTAAACGTTCTACAAGCTGGGAAGTCACAATTGATAACCAACGCCTAGACTTAAACGATCTTCTCGATGAAAATCCAAGCCTCAAGTCCCAATTAGAGGAAGTTATCGCAAAAGCTTACAAACGTGCAGTGGGCGAAGCACGCAAGCAAACTCTACTGGATAAATCAGTTTTTCCAGCGTATTGCCCCTATACAGAAAGGCAAATTTTAGATCAAGATTTTTGGCCAAATCAGTAATGCGCTATCTATCCTAGCACCATGATAAGGCAGAGTACCGAAAAGCCTTCTTTCCAGTATTCTCCGATAACTAACTATTTATCTGACGTATCGTTCAGCGCCCAATCATAGTTTAAATGCTTTATGGGAACTTGTTCCTCGCGAATCTGTTGCTGGGCTTCCGGGGTGTCCGCCAATAATTCAGCATAGCGGGCAAACACGCTTTCAAGGGAATTAAAGCCCCCATGGCCCTGCTCAAAGTCCTCGCCGTACCAATCGAAAATCTTAGATACTTCTAGGGTTTCTGAATCCGGGTTGTAACGGTTGCGGGACTTATCCCCTAAAAATCGTTTAAAACTATCCTCCAACTGGGCATCTAAACGTTCAGCGGTGAAGGCTTCGTCCCGCAAAGCGGGACAACCGATGGAAGCACACACCACCGCCACATGGATACGGGGTTCGTCGTAAACGCCGGGTGCGCGTATCAAACCATGTTCCACATCATCCAAGTGCCGCTCTTCGCCCAATAAAGTAAAAAAACGTTTTTTCCAGGGGCTTTGCAACCACGAACCTAAATCTTTGATGGAATCAAGCTCAGGATAACGGGTTAGCACCAGTTCGATAGTAAAGGCGTTATAGGCATTGATAAGAAACGCTAATTGTTGCTCTTTACTCCAACTGTCAAAGGTGTTTTGAGTGACGCTGGAGAGATTATCCAGATAATCTTGAAGTTGTTGGCGATCTTCTTGAAATCCCTTGTAATCCACCTGAGAGGCATTTCCCTCGTCGATCCATGTAACATGTTTTTTGACCAGTTCATCCCATTGAGGGTGCTGGTGGTCAAAGCCAGTTTGCCCATTGGCGCTGCTAGCCATTAACAGCAATAACAGTAGCAATAAATAGTGCATTAGTCGCTCTCCTCGGCGGAGGCCGTAGCCACCGGCAGCGCTTGCCCACCGGACGAGCCACGCTTCCAGTTATGAAAACGTCCCAACCAACGCAGTACACCCTGGGGGGCATGGGCACGTTTCCAGTTGCCGGCGGCATATTTATTGGCTTCCGCCAGGGTCGGATAGATATGGATGGTGCTTAGGATTTTATTGAGTCCTAAGCCATGCCGCATGGCCGATATATATTCAGCAATAATATCCCCCGCGTGTTCCCCGACGATGGTGACGCCGAGAATCTTATCCTTGCCGGGCACTGTGAGTACCTTGACAACCCCATGGGCTTCTTCCTCGGCGATGGCCCGATCCAATTCTTCCATGTCAAAGGTGGTCACTTCATAGGGAATATCTTGGGCTTTGGCGTCCTGCTCGTTGAGTCCCACCCGGGCCACCTCGGGTTCCGTGAAGGTGCACCAGGGGATCACCGAATAATCCGCTTTGTATTTCTTGAACATGCCGAACAGGGCGTTGACGGCGGCAAACCAGGCTTGATGAGCGCCAAAGTGGGTGAATTGATAGGGACCCGCCACATCGCCCACGGCGAAGATGTTGGGATACTTGGTTTGCAGATAGTCGTTGACTTCTATAGTGCCAGCTTTGGTGATGGGTACACCCAATTCTTCCAAACCATACCCCTTGGTATTGGCTGTGCGACCCAACGCCACCAGCACCTGATCAAATTCAATACGAACTTCCTGGTTGTCGTGCTCGCAGATAAGCACCTTTTGACCGTTTTCCAAACGAAATTCCTTGGCATTATGTTCAGTGAGCACGTCGATGCCCTCGGCTTGAAAGCGCTGCCTTACCCGATCAGAGATTTCTAGGTCTTCCCGTTTCATAATACGTGGATTTCTTTCTACCTGAGTCACATGACTGCCGAAACGAGCAAATGCCTGGGCCAGTTCGCTACCGATGGGACCGCCGCCCAACACCAACAAGCGTTTTGGCAATTCGCGAATGTTCCATACGGTGTCAGAGGTCAAATAATCCATTTGCTCGATGCCTGGAATAGGGGGCACAAGGGGATGGGCGCCAGTGGCAATGATGATATTGCGGGTTTTCAGCGTGTGGCCATTGACTTCCACGCTGAAGGGTGAGGTGATCTTCGCTTCGCCTTGCACGCACTCAACGCCTAATTTAGTGTAGCGTTCGGCGGAGTCATGGGGTTCCACGGTCTTTACCACCCGTTGCACCCGTTCCATGACATGAGCAAAATCGAATTCGGCTTTTGCCGTGGTTAACCCGAACTCCAGGGCGCGGTTCATATTCGCCAATAATTTAGCGGAACGGAGTAACGCTTTAGAAGGTACGCAGCCGGTATTCAAACAATCACCCCCCATCTTGTGTTTTTCTATAAGGGTGACTTTTGCCTTAACGGTGGCGGCGATATAGGCGCTGACCAAACCCGCCGAACCGCCTCCAATAACCACCACATTGCGGTCAAAGGATTTTGGCTTGCGATAGTGGCGCAGTACTCGACGGGTTTTGATAAATGCCACTAACCCCTTGGCAATGAAGGGAAAAATACCTAACAGCACAAAGGACGCCAACAAACCCGGTGACAATATGCCGCCCAAGGAATCGATACTGGCGATTTGCGTGCCAGCATTTACATAAACGATAGTCCCAGCCAACATACCAATCTGGCTGACCCAATAAAAGGTCAGGGTGCGAATGGGGGTGAGTCCCATGACCAAGTTGATAACAAAAAAAGGAAACGCGGGTACTAAGCGCAGGGTAAACAAATAAAAAGCGCCGTCTTTTTCGATACCCCGATTAATAGCCTTAAGACTATTGCCAAATTTACTTTGTACCCAGTCTTTTAAAAGAAAGCGCGACACCAGAAAAGCTAAGGTAGCGCCGATACTGGCTGCGAAGGATACAATCACCGTACCCCATAGGAGTCCGAAAATGGCGCCTGCCACCAAGGTCATAATGGCGGCCCCCGGTAATGACAAGCCGGTGACTGCCACATAGATAGCAAAAAATATCAATGCTGTTTCTAAGGGGTGAGCCTGAAAATAGGCATCGATGGTGGCCTGTTGGGATTTAAAGTAGTCGAGGCTAAAATACTGACCTAAATCGAAAGCGAAGAAAGCGCCGATTAGGGCGATAATGATAATAGCTAGCAAAATTTTGCTCGCTTTCATGAAAGTATAACTCCAAGGGATGAGTGAAATTAGAAAAGGTTGTAGTTAGCATATACGTAGACAAGTGGAGCGCTAGATTCACCCAAGGGATTCTGCAAATTCAGCAATTTTGAACAAAAACTAATGTGGGTTTTAGCAATAAGCGGTTATTAAGGGTACATACATCTCATCCTCGCTCACCCCACCATGAACCCCTATATCGCGCCAAGGTTCCTCCGTAGGTAACGAGTCCTTAACTGTGTAATGATCCCGAGGAACCAAAATATAATCGCCGATGCGCTCCGCCAGTCGTGGATCTGGCTGGCCTATGCCGAACCAGTTAGCTTGGAGCAGTTCTCTACTGGGATAGAGGGTCAACTGCTGATCCAATCGTGTATGGATATAGTGTTTAAACGCTTCTTCCCGGTTTGGGCGGAGGTGGCAGTAAGCTAGCCGTGGTTCGCCACAGAGGGGAACAGCTAAGCAGTCGGTCAGTGTCGGGTGTTGATCCATAGGCACCTTGGCATAGGGGGTCGTGTCTATAAAACCATGATCCGCCGTCACAATGAGCAAGGTTTGGCTCCCTTGGAGCATCTCCACAAGTTTTTTTATGCCTTGTTCTAATTGATCCAGGTGCTTGCGGGCTGCTCGGCTTGCCACTCCCTGTTCATGACACAAAGCATCCAAGTATGGCCAATAGGCATACAGATAACACCGTTGTTGGGTGTTGTTTTGCTGCACTAAGTAAGCTATTGTCGTCAAGCAATCCCACCAATTATCGTAACCCACCCGGATTGCAGGCCCGGCGTAGGCTTTGCTATAAGCCGAATCCACCAAGGTTTGCGGTATCACATGATAGGACTTTGCCGCTAGGTTATTGGTAAAGGGTGGCCAGCCCATTAAGGTCTCGACTTCAATACCTGCTGTTGTGAACGATACCTCTCCCCAACGAGGACGAAAAGGGAGTATCGTGGCCACGGTGCCCAGTTCTTTAAGGTACATAAACCAACCGGTGACAGCATGCTGTTGTGGGCCAACGCCGGTCATAAAGGTGGTGACCGCCGGTGCTGTGCTGGTGGGGAAAACGGACGTCATGGCTCCCCGAAGATAGGGTTTTAGTAAATTGGCCTGGCGTTGGAAATAATGATAGCCCAGTCCGTCAATGACTAAGAGAATCACTTGGCTAGCTTGCGCAATCTGTTCTGGCGACAACAACTTTGCGGTTGGATAAGGGCCAGGTCGTCCTTGCAAACCCAAAGCTAATGAACTCATTAAATTGACAATGCTCCCGCCCTGATAGTCGGGTTTAACTGGGTTGGCAGAAGCAGTAGAGGTCTTCATGCTGGTAAACTTTTATTCAATAGCATTTAGCGATTCTTAATAGGATATATTTAATGAGCATTGCCTAGTGTTTTAATTTTATTTCGGTAGATAGTCCAGCAAAATGCCGCAAAATACTGTTAGTCCAAACCAATTATTGTTCAAAAATGCTTTAAAACAGTTAGTAGGTTGCCGATGACGGATTAGATACTGTTGATAGAGGGCAAACCAAGTTGCCGCAAATAGCCCAAGGTAATAGACCAGGCCCAATTTCAGCAAAATTCCCACAAGCGCTAACAACCCTAAAAGCAGAATCTGCAAATAGCCAATGATACGTATATCCCGAGCGCCGAATAAAATGGCTGTGGATTTGACACCTATCTGTAAATCGTCTTCCCGATCCACCATGGCATATAGGGTGTCATAGACCACAGCCCAGATGACGTTAGCGGTGAATAATAGCCAGGCTATAGGGGGTATATGGTTGGTGGTTGCAGCAAAAGCCATGGGGATAGACCAACCAAAGGCAACACCTAGGTGTACTTGAGGGAAATAATGAAACCGCTTCATAAAGGGATAACTTGCAGCTAAGACTGCGCCTATTAAAGAAAGCTGCACGGTAAGCCAATTTGTCAATAAAACTAACCCGAAGGCGCAAACGCAAAGCCCTCCAAAAAGCATCAGTGCTTCCAGTACGGATACGCGTTTTGCCGCCAGGGGGCGTTGCTGGGTGCGAGTTACAAAGAGGTCGAGATTGCGATCGGCGATATCGTTAATTACACAGCCCGCTGAACGCATGAGAAATACTCCCAGTACAAACACCACGACAATCTTCTGGGGTGGTTGACCTTGACCCGCCAACCATAAGGCCCATAAGGTAGGCCAAAGTAGCAAAAAAGTACCGATCGGTTTATCTAAACGCATCAAGAGCGCATATTCGTTTATGCGATTTTCCAATCGTGTAAAGTTCATGAGCCTTATTTACTCAACGAGTTGCAAGGGTTAACCGTAGGGATAACATCCATGGATGAAGGGATAAGGCAGGCAGAGTGGCCTTTCGGCTCGTAGTTTGGACTACGTTCGCAGCGAGTGCAAAATGGCCAGTGTCGTCAATCG
Source organism: uncultured Candidatus Competibacteraceae bacterium (assembly GCA_964423745.1). GTDB lineage: Bacteria > Pseudomonadota > Gammaproteobacteria > Competibacterales > Competibacteraceae > CAYRGG01. The sequence goes on from CAYRGG010000062.1 coordinate 12,059, forward strand.
TAAAACTACATTTGATAATCTTTTAGGCGACGTTTTAAGGTGGACAGCGGCATGCCCAGTTCACGAGCGACAGCTGCTTTGTTGTTACCGTTACGAGACATAGCTTCTAAAATCATCTTCCGCTCTAAGGATCTAAGTTGGTCACGGGAGACAGAGGCAGGTTCTGCGCCATTCGCAGTTGGTGAAGGGGGTGGTGCGGACACCGTAGGTTCAGGTGTCTCCATAGACTCATTAAATTGATGCTCTGGTAAATGGAGATCAGAGACCCGGATTGACCCCCCTTGACAAAGTACCGCCGCACGCTCCAAAACGTTGCGTAATTCGCGCACGTTGCCCGGCCAGGAATAGCGTTGCAGTGCTTCCATGGCATCCAGCTCTATATGGCAGTCTAGCTTAAGCACCTTAACGAGATGAGATATCAGCAAAGGAATATCGCTACGGATTTCTCGCAGTGACGGGACCCGAATGGGCACTACCGAAAGCCGGTAAAATAAATCGGCGCGAAAGTCGCCTGCCTTTACCATCATGCTCAAATCCCGGTGAGTAGCGGTGATGACCCGCACATCTACCCGTAGTGGTTTATCCATACCGATGGGCATTACTTCACGGTTTTCCAAGGCGCGGAGTAAGCGTGGTTGTAAATCCAGGGGTAGCTCACCGATTTCGTCGATAAACAGCGTGCCCCCATTGGCTCTGCGGAAAGCGCCCTCACGACTACCCGATGCCCCGGTGAAAGCACCTTTTACATGACCGAATAAATCGTTTCGGACCATCTCAGGATCGGTTACCGAGGCATCAAATACCACTAAGGGGCCAGTACGTCCAGATAGCTCATGAATCGTGCTAGCCACTAACTCCTTACCTGATCCGGATTCTCCGGTGATTTGCACCGTGGCTGGGGTAGGGGCAACGGCTCGAAGCAGACCGTAGAGTTCGCGCATGCGTTCACTGGCGCCTACTAGGGAGCCCAGGTGGTTATCCTGGGATATAGACACTTGACGTTCTTCAGTGCCATGCCGGATCACGATACGTGAATAGCCCATCGTAAACTCAGTTCCTGGTGTCAAGTAGGCTTCCTGAACCCGTACATTGCCTACAAAAGTGCCATTTGTGGAACCTAAATCCCGGAACATCAAGCCTTGGGGTGTAATGCGGATCTCGGCGTGATGGCGGGAGACGGCGCGATCCGTCAATACAACGTCATTATCTGGAGCGGTCCCAATGCGGACCGTGGGTAGACAAAGGCTCACCTCCCGGCCTGCATCCAGCCCTGCAACAATACGTAACTGGATGGATTCCAGTTGGACTCGAAGATTTTGCGAGGATACGACCCGAATGATCTCGGTGCCGGATTTACCTTGAGGAGATGACATGATTAACCAGTTAAATGTGATTTAATGGGCATTAAAGAATTCTATAACTATTAGTCAATGTTTAATAATAAATACAGCGTTGTGCTGGAATCAATGCGTGAATAACAATATGTTTTTAAACAACAGCGTTTCACCATTAAACCGCCTAAACCCAGCCTGGCGAGTTGCATTTCCTCGCTTATCAGCACGACAACCCTGGTATATGCTACTTGCTAATGGATATGCGCTGTCGACTGCCATGCTAGCCAAGGGGATAGGTTCATGACGCTAGAGGGACAAGATCCTATTATTTTTTCGCTATTTTTGATTTTTACCGGGGCAGCGTTACTAGCCACCTTAGCGCTTTATGCACGTCAGGCGTTGCCCGTGGCTTACATCGTGTTGGGTGTCCTCGTCGGTCCCTCAGGTTTCGCCATTGTGATCGATCCGGGTGTCATCGAGGAAATGTCCCAAGTGGGTATTATATTTCTTTTGTTTCTGTTGGGTTTGGATTTAGCTCCCCGGCGACTCTTACACATGTTGCCGAAAACCACTCTCGTCACCTTGGGCACCTCCCTCGCGTTTGCCGGGGTAGGTGCCCTGGTTGCATGGCTATTTCAATTTACTGTTAAAGAAAGCCTGCTCGTCGGCGCCGCAATGATGTTTTCCAGCACGATTGTTGGTCTTAAATTATTGCCCACAACTGCCCTACATCATCAGCACACAGGAGAGATAATTATCGGTATCTTGTTGTTACAGGATCTCATAGCTATTGCTATATTGCTGCTTTTGGAAGGATTTAGCAAGACCGACTCGCCGCTATATGGATTTGGCCTGGTGTTGATAGAATTGCCTGCTCTATTAGGATTTGCTTTACTTTTTGCCCGTTGGTTTCTGATTAAATTAATCCGTAAGTTCGATAAGATTAGGGAATATATCTTTCTCACCGCCATTGGTTGGTGTTTAGGCATTGCCGAATTGGCTGATTTTATCGGACTTTCCCATACCATTGGCGCCTTCATTGCGGGGGTTGCATTGGCCAACAGCCCCATCGCTATGTATATCACCGAAAGTTTAAAACCCCTACGGGATTTTTTTCTAGTCATGTTTTTCTTTTCCCTGGGCGCGGGCTTCGATTTAGGCGTCATGCCAGATATTTTGTTTCCCGCGGTGATTTTGGCGGCTTTTGTTTTATGGGGCAAACCGTGGTCATTTGATTGGTTTTTGCAGCGGGTTCGAGAGACGCCTGCGCTATCCAGAGAGGTCGGAATGCGCTTGGGACAAGCGAGTGAATTTTCTTTATTAATTGCAATCCTGGCCTTGGATCGGGGCTTGATTGGGGAGCGCGCCTCTTATCTGGTGCAAGCCACCACCTTGCTGACTTTTGTCGTATCTACCTACGCGGTGATTCTCAACTACCCAACGCCGGTTGCCATCTCTGATCGTCTCCGACGAGACTAAAGCTTGTATCCCTTTAAATGGTCAAGTTTTTACAGGCATAACATCCACAGCCACCTTTAACGTATGGGATCCACCGCCACTCATAACCCCCTTGAGGGGCGCGACATCCCCATAATCTCGACCCCAGGCCACAGTGATGTGGCGTTCGCCAGGCATGCAGTTATTGGTGGGATCAAACTCAGCCCAACCCAACCCTGGTAGATAGACGGCTAGCCAGGCGTGGGAGGCATCAGCGCCTACTAAACGTTGTTTTCCTGGTGGTGGCAAGGTTTCTAAATAACCACTCACGTAACGGGCTGCTAACCCCACAGAGCGAAGACAGGCGATAGCTAGATGGGCAAAATCCTGGCATACCCCACGGCGGTTTTCAAATACTTCGCTTAACGGTGTCGCCACCGTCGTGTAATGGGGGTCAAAGGTAAACTCTTCGTTGATCCGCTGGGTCAAATGCAGGGTGGCTGCCAGGACAGTACGGCCCGGTAAAAAGCTCTCATGGGCATAGTCTCGCAAAGCTTTGCTGGGTTTTATAAACGGCGAGGGCAAAGCAAATTGGCGTGCTTCGATAATGACCGGATCCGCCTCTTTATTCAGCTGTTGCAGCGTATCTTCCCACCCTATGGAAGGGCTAGATTCGGAAAACGGACGTTTATTGATTTCAATTTTTGTCTCAACCTGAACCTCTAAGTGTTTATGAATATCCTGAATCGCAAAATAAACCACCTGATTACCAAAGAAGTCATAACGTCTTTCTGAAATAGCGGGTTTTGGGGTAACCTTGAGCTGGCTTTGGCGGCATTGCTGCCAAGGTGTGTCACGAGGTAATAAACGCGCTTCGTTATGACAAAGCGCAACGGGGTTGCTGTAGCTATAACAGGTTTGATGAACTATTGAATAAAGCATACTGGGGGATGGGAGGTCAGCAAACTACTGCATGGTGATGAGTTGACGGGGCACTTCCGCATGGCTGAAATGGCTATACGTTAGCGCATTAGAAAGCTCGCTCAGTGGCTCATAAAGCGCCTCGAGCAGCTCCCCTAAGGCTGCCGCCGCGTTACGGGGTGCGCTGGGCTCTAAGGCGTCGAGGGATTGGATGTCCACCAGCTGCAAACTGGAAACCGCTTGCAAAATAAGCCGTTGTTCGGTACTCCGGTACGGCGTGCTTTCGTTTTGCGGTAAACGGTCGATTTGGCGCTGCAGACGCCGTAACTGATAACCGATAGAACGGGGGTTGCCTTCGTCGAACAACAGCAGATCCATAATCGCCTTAGGGTGCAATGCAGAGCGATAGCGGCGTCGATAGGCAGTGAGATTGTCGGTGGTGGTGAGCACCACTTCCCAAAGTGAGACGCCGGGGGTGCTGGCTGTCACAAAGGCGAGCTTAAAAAGACTCAACGTCAATAAAACCCGCTCTAGCTGGCGACCGATGTCGAGAAACAGCCAACCATAGTGGTGGGGCATGGTTTCATTGTTGAGTCCAGAGAAGGCGGCCAATAGGGTTAACTGTCCTGCTAATCGGGCTCGGGCTAAGCGAGCCGTGAGGTTGCCCGGTATTTCTTGAATGTCGCGCTGTAGCAGGTTGAGGAGCCGCCAGCTGTCGTCCCCTAGATGGTCGCGCACGGCGCGGCCGGTGCGCAGCATACCGGCAAAGATGTAGGGTAGACTGCCTTCCCGGGTTGGATCGGTCAGCAGCCGCAATAACTCTCGGCGCAGCCCAAAGAAACGGGAACCGACAGAGTCCGGGTTATCAGGTATGGTCACTTCGAGGGCTGTTAATAGATCGTCCAGACAATTTTTTTCAAGGCTTTCCTGATCCTGTAATTCCAGGAGTTTACCTAAGGTTTCCTGCAATAAACGGGCGGTACCGTCAAAACGTTCGCCGTAGCGCCCCAACCAATAAAGATTATCAGCCACCCGGCTAGGTAGGTCACTGCCATCGCGGGTAACCACAATGGGTCCATAAGCCTGCCGTAATAGGCTGACATGACGCTCCGGTGCTGGCGCCAAAACCCATAAGTCCTTGCTAATACCGCCTTTTTGTATCGATACAAGGTGGGGATTGTCCGTGGGTAATATATGCGCCAAACCCCCGGGCATGACTCGGTAACCGTCACTGTGGGCGGCGGTAAAACTGCGCCAAGTGACGGGGCGTGGCACCAATCGCCCTTCCACTAAAATGGGTGCTGTGGATGGGCAGAGGGGTTCTTGGCCAATAAAAAGATAGGGTGTGGCTTGAATTCTTGCGGTCAGTTCCAGGCGTTCCCGTTGGTTTAAAGAATGACCTGCGATGGGTTCGTCTCCTGGCAAAATGGAACGAATCATCAGTTGATCCAAGTTGGCAAGTACATGGCTGCGGTCTTTAGCGTCGCCGCACCACCAGGTACCGAGAGAAGGTAAGTGTAGGTCTTCGCCTAGAAAATGACGACAAAGCGTTGGTAAAAAAGCCAACAAACCAGGGTTTTCTAAAACGCCACTGCCGAGGGCGTTAGCTGTGGCGACACCCCCACCACGCACCGCTTGCAACAGTCCCGAGGTTCCCAGCAAGGAATCACCCCGCAGTTCCAGAGGATCACAAAATTCGTCGCTGACCCGGCGTAGAATAACATCGACGGAGCGTAGTCCGCCTAGGGTTTTTAGCCAGACTCGCCCGAAGCGCACCACCAGGTCTTGGCCTTCCACCAGATTTAAGGATAGATAGTTAGCGAGATAGGCGTGTTCAAAATAGCTTTCGTTGCCAGGTCCTGGTGTTAATAGCACGATATGGGGTTGTTCCCGGTTGTGTAACGCAAGGCTAGCAAGGGTCGAGCGCATGGCGTCCAGAAAACCAGCCAGTCGCCGTAATGGCGCATCGCGATATAAACCGGGAAAGGCGCGGGCCAGGACAATGCGATTTTCTAAAGCGTAGCCGGCGCCCGCTGGCGATTGAGTACGGTCGCCGATGGCCAGGATAGAACCATCAGGCCCGCGCACCAAATCCACCCCATGAAAAATGAGCCCGCGTTGATCTTCAGAGAGGGCTTCAAAACACCCGTGCTGAAAGCCCGGATAGGCGTAGATTAATTCCGGCGGTACAAGACCTTGGCGAATAAGGGTGCGAGGCCCATATAAATCCGCCAGCACCATGTTGAGAAGCCGCGTCCGCTGCTCAATGCCTGCTTCAATGGTAGCCCATTCTGCATTGCTGATGACCAAAGGAATGGGATCTATAAACCAAGAGCGTTGGGTCCCCCGGGAATCATCATAGATGTTATAGGTGACGCCGTTTTCTTCGAGGAGACGTTGTACCTCATCGCTGCGGCGACCCAGTTCTATGGCCCCTAGTGTATTCAATTCGCCCATGAGGAATTTCCAATGGGGGCGTAACACACCATTTGCTGAACACATCTCGTCATAAACGGAAGCTTCAGCACGGTAACTGTCGCTTAGAACCGGCTTCGTCGATGCAAGGGACGATTCCCCGTTAGGCATGGAAGATTCTCAATGATAGTAGGCGCGATGGCAGGATGTTAGTGTAACCTACTCGGCGCAGGTGGGAAATGTGCAGAGAGTAAGTTTAAGTTATTGAGTGGTTAACGAACCTGTTTTAGTCAGTTTAATTACTGCTGCCTTACATGGACAAAACTTTAATAAGGTTTATCATGGCAAAATTGCAATAAATCCCTCGCAACATCGTTCAAGGGAACTTGGTACATCGCTTTAGCAGCCTTGATTAAAGGAGAAAATTGATGTTGATGCGAAATCTATTCGTCCTATTTCTTGTCGTTTTCCTATGGGCCTGTGGGTCGGATCCAACGGATCCCGATAATCTCGTAGGTACGTATTCGATCATGGAAAACGGCAATCTGGAAGAATTTTTAAAGATAGAAAAACGTGACGATAACTACGTTATGTCCGAGAAAAGCCAAGGAGACTGGCGTCAAGTCGAAGACCCCATTGAAAAAGTCACGCAAGAAGAGTTTGAAGAACTGATCGAAGGAGAAATGACTGACCCGTTTGTGGGTCTGAAGAGCAAAGGATTTGCAGTATTTCAAGTACCTGAAGGTTGGGAAGAAGGTGGTTTCAAGACAGATACAGGATACTTTATGTACTTTTTGTTCGGTCCAGTGGAACTGCATAAAACGTAAGTGCTAAAAACAATACAAAAGCGCTTAAACCCCTAGAGCGTTTTCGCTTCGATTGTACTGAAGCGCAGCCGAGGCGAGGTGCGCGGAGTGTACATAGCGTACATGAGCACACCGAGACCGAAGGCTAACGCCGTGTACAGTTGAACGGGAAATGCTCTAGTTTCTAATTTCAAGGTGGGTTTAATAAGCGACCAACAAAAGGCGCCGGTTGCAGTCGGCGCCTCATATGGCTAGAATCCATTCTTTGTTAGCGACTAACGCATGGGAGCCTCTAAGAAAGCTTCCACCACGGCTGTCCAGGCTTTGCCCACCCCGTGCAGGTCATAACCACCGCCGCCAACACCGATAATACGTCCCTCGCAAAACTCTTCGGCGATTTCACATAGACCCCGGGCCGCTCTGCCATGCACCCTTGCAGAATAGTGCAGATGGGACAAAGGATCGTTATTAAGGCCGTCGGCGCCACAGTTAAGAATAATAATTTGGGGTTGCCATTGGCGGATAAACTCCTCTACCTTATCCCACATCATGAGAAATTCTGCATCTGAAGACAGGGGTAGTAGGGGAATATTGAGCTTGCGACCCTTCGCCTCGCCACGACCTACCTCATAGGAATAACCGGTTTTTGGAAAAAGATAGCGGCCGTCTTCATGAATATCGGCGAAGATGACCCGTGGATCAGACTCAAACCCATAAAAGATGCCGTCGCCATGATGGGCATCGATGTCAACATAGGCAATACGCTCCAATCCAAAGGTATCTTCCAATACTTTAATGGCCACGGCGACATCGTTAAAGACGCAGAAACCAGAGGCGGTATCGGGTGCGCTATGGTGCAATCCGGCAATGGGAATAAAAACCCGGCGCATTTCCCCTTGCATAAGTCTGTGAACCGCGTCTACCACGGTGCCGACGATGTAGGAAGCGTCTTCAAAAATGCCTTGATACGCGGGAGTATCCCCATGATCTAGGGCGCCTTCGCCGGTCTGGGAATGCCATCTTACGCGGGAGACATAGTCTGGTGTATGGAACAGAAGTAACTGTTCATCGCTGGCTTGTACAGGATCAAAAAGCCGTACCTGAAAGCTTAAATCTCGGGTATGCATTTCGTCCCAGAAGGCATGTATCCGAGTGTCGCAGAAGGGATGGTCTCCACCAAACCCATAGCGGCCGATGGCATCGCCGCTGAATACGGCAACATCTCTGTTACGCATTGTGGAAGCCTCCTTCGGGCTTAACAAGTAGTTAACTATTAGTATATTAGACATTCTCCAATAAATCTGGCTGGACTACAATACGGAGCGCATGACCATGCAAACCCCCTGTGATGATGACGGCAACCAGTTTCCTCAGGACTGTCAACCCACCATACGCACGGTGGCCATGCCGGCGGATACCAATGCCGCTGGCCATATTTTTGGTGGTTGGATTATGTCTCAAATGGATGTGGCGGGCAGCGTTATGGCGGTGGAATATGCTAATAGTAGGGTAGTCACCGTGGCGGTAACGTCCATGGAGTTTCACAAACCCGTCCATGTGGGTGATTTAGTGAGTTGTTTCGCCCGCATTGAGAAGGTGGGACGAACCTCCATGACGGTCAAGATAGAGGTCTTTGCCCAGCGTGGTCTGGCGAAACGGATTCAATTTTTTAAAGTCACCGAGGCAGTCATCGTCTATGTGGCCGTCCATCGAGATGGTACGCCAAAGCTTTTGCCGGAACGGGATGCAGCATTTAAAAAGCTACTTTGACAGTGACGTATGGATTCATGTCAGCGCAAAGGCTGTTACTATGATAGTAGTTTGCAACGTTTTAGGAATATGATCTAAAAAATTATGGCTCAGTATATCTATACCATGAACCGCGTTGGCAA
>CAYRGG010000063.1:0-19844 GCA_964423745.1 uncultured Candidatus Competibacteraceae bacterium
GATACCTCGAGCAAATGCTCTTCGACTTGCCCGTCTTCTCGGACGTGGTGCAAGTGACCGTCGTGCAAGTAATCTATGTGACCACCATGCTGAACGCCAGTGTGTTCGCAATTGGGCCCATGTTGGTGATCATGATGAGTGTGCAAATTCGACATCGTTTGGGTTCCTCTCATGGAGAATCAGGGACAGTCTGTTCTATCGCGTGCATGACCCCATTGGTCACCAATCGCGAAATGTGATCGTCGGCCAATGCATAAAAAATGTGCTTGCCTTGTCGTCGTGAGCGAACAACCCGTTCACTCTTGAGCAGTCTCAGCCGCTGTGAAATCGCCGGCATCGGTTCGGCAAGTGTTTGACAAAGCTCCGAAACACAGCGTTCACCAGCTTCGAGCAACATCAACAATCGCAATCGCTGAGGATCCCCCAACGCACGAAAGATCGCCGCCGCCCGCTCACAGGCTTCCCCATCGACCTGCATCGCCAGCCCACGATGCCCATGACCAGTGCAGCTCGGGGCATCATCAGTGACGGCGAAAGTCTTCGGAGATTCCAATTTAGGTTTTGCCATACGATCCTACAGTTTCAAGATTGTGCAATTATTTAATAGTGAAATTGACCTGTCAAGCCCGATTTGGTTGGCGACCAAAAGAGGGCAAGATTTTATATTTTTTTATGGCTCATTCTCCCATTGTCGGCATCAAACGTAACATTGAATGGTTATAAGCTAACGCCACTAAAATGTGCTCAAACATTATAAGCACTTGAAAAAATTAGCGTGCTGAGAAATAGACGATCGTTCTCCGTTAAATACCACTTAAAAAACTTTGCAAAAAAAGTTATGTTATAACATAATTTATTCGCCATAAAATTTCGACTTCAATGCCGATTCCCCATAACACCAGAAGGAAAACACACTATGTGGTACCGTTCCTCGAAAAATACAAAAGACACCCTTATCGGGGTGTCATTGGGAGTTTTTCTCACCACGGCAGGGTATAGTGGGCCTTTACAGGCGACGGAATACCAGGGACGGCTATTGGTATTGGACGAAAACAATTTTCAAGCCCATGTTTTCGATCTGCACGATGAAACTGTCGTTGACTCGTTCCCCATATCTCAAAGTATGGCCAGTGGTTTTGGCTCCTTGCTAGCCCAGACTTCTGACGGCCGCTTTGCCATGGTGGTACAACGCACTGGACATTTTTCACCAGACAATGACCCGTCCGTCAATGTCATTCATGTGATCGATGGCGGGTTAACAGCAGAAGACCACGGAGATCATTATGGTGGCTTTAGAGAACCGCCGCGTCTGTTACCCTATCGGCTAGGTCATGGTGGCGGACAATATGGCTACTACCGGCCTATTCATGTGCTTGCCCACAATGGATTCGTGACTATACATTTTGATGGTAGCTTTGACTCTGATGATCATTACCGACAGACCCATGCACGCGTGTTGGTCTATGGGAATGATCAGCTGCAAAGCCAAGTGAGGCCACAGGCTCATTTAGATCTTGACCTAGGTGAATACCAACATGGGGGTGCTGTGCCCTTTCATGAGGATCTTTTTCTCGTTACGGTAGGTGCACCGGATGCTTCGGTAGGCGGTTTGGCCTACAGTACATTGCCACGGGGCGTGGCAACCTATAATGCCGCAGGTGAAGAACAACAAGATTTTCGGGATCACTGCCCCAAATTACACGGTGAGACTGTCTCAGGGCCCTATGTGGCTTTTGGCTGTAACGAAGGTCCCGCGGATAACGACAATCCTGCTTACATGGGCCCCTTTATCGAAGAACGTAGCGGTATTTTACTGCTCACCCACGATGGTGGTAGTCCCGGATCATTTGTGGCAGCAGAGGTCAAATATCCCGATGATGGATCGGACAATACTTCAGGTACCCTGTATGGGGGTATGGGTCCTTCCGAGGGCATTATTATCGCTAACTACGGTAGTGACCACCATGACGGTGATCATTTCTTAAAAATCAATGGGGCTAAAGTGAAGGATGGCACTAGCCGCGGTACCTCATTACTTCATGTCCCAGGCGCTGCCGCGGACTATGGTATAGAGCCTGCCGACGATAACTTTCCCGACGGTCAGGGCCGTTTTATCGTGCTCACCCGTGCCGGCGAAATCCATATTTTCGATTTAACCCAGCGTACTGGGGACGAATTGGTAGCCACAACACCCTCTGTGGTGGATGATTTCAGCGAAAACTGCCCAGACGCCGGTTGTCCTAGGTTGACTCTCGCGCCAGGTGTTGCCTATGTGAGTGATCCAGCAAATGCCATGGTTCACGAGATAAACCTAGGTAACGCCATGGTTACCCGTAGCTTTGATTTAAGCCCCTTCGAAGCCGCTCCCACTCAGATGGCCGTTTTCGGCTGGTTTGGGTTGGATAAACCCCTGTACGAAGAATAACTGGGAACCATCGACGACTCGACAAAACCCTTGCAACACGCTTTTTTAGTCATCTACCCCTGTTACTGGTTTATATCTAGTTAGCAGGGGTAGGCACCTTTCTTTTATATCACATATCATAATGTTACGTTATAACATTTTTAGCTAAAATACAAACCTTATGCAAGCGCACTGCGTATTTCGAATGCAGAGTTCCACACCAATCGCCGGAGACTACTAATGATAAAAAGATCGTTACTAAGCGTTGCAGTTACGGCGGCACTAGCCATCCCATCTGCAGCGACTGCCGCAGACAATGCAGACATGGCCGAAATCAAAGGCATGATCGAGCAGATGAAGACTGACTACGAGCAGAAGATCGAGGCTCTCGAACAAAGGTTGAAGGCTGCAGAGCAGAAAGCCGAGACGACAGCCGCCACGGCCGAGACCGCGAAGCCGATGAGCACAGCCTCAACGACTGAGGAAGAACGTAGCGATATGGAAGCCGTTACCTCGGGTACGGCTTTTAATCCACAGATCTCGGTCATTCTCGACGGCAACTACTACAACGACGGGGTTGACGGTGAGGGTACGGAAATTACGGCGAATGCCTTTCAACCGTCGCATACCCATGGTCATGGTGAAGAAGGGCATGACCATGGTGGTCATGCCCACGGCTCGACCGAGGAAGGCTTCAATTTCCGTGAAGCCGAGATCGTCTTCTCCGCGACTGTAGACCCTTACTTCGACGCCACAGCGATGCTTGCCATCACCGACGATGGTGATGTGGACCTTGAGGAGGCTTGGTTCCAAACCCGAAGCCTGCCTCAAGGTCTCAAGCTCAAAGGTGGCAAATTCCTCAGCGACTTCGGCTATATTAACCGCCAGCATCCCCATGAGTGGGACTTTGTAGATCAAAACCTGGTATACGAAAACCTGCTGGGTGACCATGGCCTGCAGGACATCGGGGTGCAGTTAACTTGGCTGCCCGATCTGCCGGTCTATACACTTTTGGGGGCAGAGCTGCTGCAAGGCGACCAAGAGCGCTTTGGGGCTTTCGTGGACGAGGACGAGGAGCGTGAGGAAACAGGTCTCGATGATCGCGATGACGGGCCACGACTGGGGGTCGTCTTTGCCAAGGTCGCCCCAGATCTGGGCTATGACCATGCCCTGCAACTCGGCGTGTCGTATGCCCACAATCGCCAGCATCAGGAAATCCACGAGCACAATGATGATTTCGAAAATGGCCTCGAGGGGGACGCCGATCTGTGGGGCGTCGATCTTGTCTATAAGTACGAAGGCGGAGGCGCTTACGGACACCGCGACTTCAAGCTGCAGAGTGAATATCTGCGCGCCATCAAAGATCTGGAGGTTCAGGGTGGCAATCCCGCTGAGATCGGTTCAAAACGGGAACTGACGACAGATGGCCTCTATGCGCAGGCGGTTTATGGAATCTTCCCACGTTTGCAGATGGGTCTACGCTATGACGTGTTTGGGCTGACGAACGAGGTATCTAATGGCAAGAACGAGAACTTCGACTCCTCAGATCGCTGGACCGTCAACCTAACCTGGACGCCCACCGAGTATTCCCGATTGCGGTTGCAGTACGCCTACAACGATATTCTAACCTATGACGATACTCTAACCGAACCCGGCAACCGGGAGAAATTCAGTACCGTCTGGTTGCAGTTCTTGGTAAGTTTAGGTACGCATGGCGCACACAGATTCTGAGGGGGAGGCGATGATGCAGGTTTTTAAATCACTGTTGTTGTTTGTATTGCTATCCCCGATGATTATTGCCCAGGCAGCTCTGGATGTGGTAGCGACCAGCTCTAGCACCGGCATGCTGGTGCGAGAAATCGCAGGCGATCGGGCCAAATTGGAGATCCTCGCTCCGCCCGACCGCAATCTACATCACTTGCAGGCACGCCCGAGTATGATGCGAGCACTACGTAGTGCTGACCTGGTGGTGGCCCTAGGCGCTGATCTCGAAGTGGGGTGGTTGCCCATCGCCATTCAACAGGCGGCCAATCCTAACATTCTACCAGGTCGGCCTGGTTACTTCGAGGCAGCGGCCCAGGTCGCACTGCTCGACGCGGGCGGCCCAGCGAACCGAGCGCTAGGAGATGTCCACCCCGTCGGCAATCCACACGTCAACATGGACCCTGTGCGGATGGCCGCAATCGCCACAGCCTTAGCGCAACGCCTGGCGACACTAGATCCCGCTCATGCTGCAACCTATCGCGCCAACGCCAGGGACTTCGCGAGGCAAGTTGATGAGCGGGTAGCGACCTGGCGCCAACGACTCGCCGATCCACCCGGTGTCGTCTCTTTCCACAAGGACGTCACTTACCTGCTCAACCGATTCGACGTTCCCTTCTGGGGAACCCTCGAACCGATGCCCGGCGTACCGCCGACTGCATCACACATCCGTGGGTTGATCAACAAACTGCGTGGCAGGTCCGGCGTAGTGTTGTTCACCACCTACCAGCCGAAGCAGGCACCGGCATCGGTTGCCGAAGCCTTGGGATGGCGGCAAGTCCGGTTACCCTTGGAACCACCCCTGGATGCCGATGGCGATGGATACCTTGCGCATATACAGCGTTGGATCGATGCGCTGGCGACCGGTGGTTGATGCTGCAGCCACTGCTTGTTGCCAACCGGCTCGTGGCCGGTTACTCGGAACCGATCATCGGTCCGTTGTCATTTTCAGTCCGATCTGGCGAGGTGGTGGGCCTATGGGGGGCTAACGGTTGCGGCAAATCGACATTGTTGTGCGCCATCGCAGGCAAAGCTCAGATCTTCGAAGGCGATCTTAAGCGTCCACCAGAATTGACCCTGGCATGGCAAATGCAACAGCCGGTGCGGCTCGATGAAATGCCTCTTGATGGTCACGATTACCTGCGTTTCGCGGGAGCGAATCGCAACGCACCACCGACCAGGCTGACTTCTTGGCTAGATCGCCGTATCGATACATTAAGCGGGGGTCAATTCCAGCTTCTTGCGGTTTGGGCGATTCTCGGCGGTTCTGCCCATCTGGTGCTACTCGATGAACCCAGCAATAACTTGGACCCGGACAGCGAGCAGCTTTTAGTAGAAATGCTACGTTCGCAGCAGAGGCGCAGGGCGGTGCTTCTGGTAAGCCATGAGCGGCAATTTCTCGAAAAAGCCTGCAGCCGGATTCTGGAGATCGGCACATGAACTGGGATACACTGCTCGATCCGTTGTTCCGTATCCCGTTCGCCGCAGGTCTATTGCTGGCTCTGGTGCTTCCCATCGTCGGTGTACTCCTACGCCTCAGGGACGAGTGGCTGGCGGCCCTGGGACTTGCGCACCTGGCTGGAGCCAGCGGGCTGGTGGGCTTGGCTGCAGGCATCCCTGTGGTTTTGGGTGCTCCGTTAGGTGCGTTGGCGGGCGCACTGTTAAAGTCGCTCGGACGCTTCCACGGTAACACGGTCTACGCACTCATGATCCTCATGGGATGGGCAGCTACGTTGCTGATCGCTGCCAACACCCGTCTCGGCAGCGCCATGGGTCATGCACTGGTCGAGGGACAGCTTTACTTTGCCAGCAGTCTCCACTTGGCCAGTGCGCTTGTCTACACGGTTACTGCAATTGCGCTGTTACCCTGGATAATCCCAGTGCTCGTGCGTGCCTGCCTGTTCCCCGGTCTAACCACATCCCATGATCGGTCTGCTGGATGGTACCTCGGAGTCGATGTGTTAGTGGCCCTGGGTATGGCCGCTGGCACCGCCACCCTCGGCCTAATGGCTGCTTTCGCGCTGGTATTCGTACCACCTTGGGTGGCCTTTCGGTGCGCATCCCATTGGCGAGCCTGCCTCGCTATTAGCGTCGGGCTTGGAACGCTTGGTTACATTTTGGCGTTTGTCACGGCCTTGTTGTGGGACCAACCGTTTGGGCCGACCCTGGTGGCCGCGCTGATCGCTCTAGCAAGCGTAGCCATAACGCAGAGATACGGTTCACGGAAACGGCGCAGTTCACCGGCTGCCTAACATCTGCTTTGCAATCAATGGTATCATTTCTAATACCGTCAAATGGGAATGGGGGCTAGTTTAGGTATGGATTTGTATTGCCTCCCACTGCACCGTGGATGGTTTGCATAACAGCCGCTACCTGTGTCCACCCAATATACCGCGTGATAAACACAATACGGGTACGTTTATCCTCGCTTGGCCATTTATCTAATACCACAGGCGCATGGAAAAGCGCTTGCACCCCATGAATAACCACCGGCTTTTTCGAACCCATTAAGTTGACGATGCCCTTTATGCGCAAAAAGTCAGGGCCACGCAGATCCATCAACTGTTGCAACCACAGATCAACTGTCTTGGGCGGCAGAGGTTTTTCATAAGTAAAACAGAAGGCACGGATACGATCATCATGGCGATTAACATCGTGATGATGGGCATGGCCATGGGCATGAGCCTCGTCATGGATTTTTAATTGCGAGTAACCATCATCGTGGTGCAAGCCGTGCTGAGAAGTGTCTCGATAGGCTTCTTCCTTTAGCCATACCTGTACATCCAAGGACTTGGTGGCCACATTGTAAAAACCGGCGTCAAACAAATCGGCGGGATTTACATCGCCTTGGGTAGAGTGCAGTATCGGCGCGGCAGGGTTTAGCTGGCGAAGACGACCCTGCAACTGCCTCAAACGCTGATCATTGACCAGATCCGTTTTGGTAACCACCAGACGATCGGCCATTGCGACCTGCTTGACGGATTCAAACTGGCGATTCAGGGTGTCATGACCGTGACATGCATCAACTGTGGTAACGACACTGTCTAATTCAAAATGTGGCGCGATCAACCCATCATCCATTAGGGTATGTATGATGGGCGCAGGATCAGCCAACCCCGTCGTCTCGATAACAACCCGATCAAAAGCCGGTAATTCTTCTGAGGAAAGCTTGGCAAACAAATCATTCAGGGTTTTGCTAAGGTCGGTGCGCACTGTGCAGCATAGACACCCGCTTCTTAACAGCATGATCTCTTCAGAACCCCTTTCCACTAAATGATGATCTAATCCAATCTCTCCGAATTCATTAATAATCAAAGCGATTTTAATTTTATTTTGCTGTTTTAATAACTTAGACAAAAGCTTTGTCTTACCGCTACCAAGAAAACCTGTAATAAGGGAAACCGGGATCGGTTGCAAAAATGTTCTCCAAAGAAGGATGAGCTGAATCCATTGAAATGTTAGGTGATTCATTAATGTTAAGTTGCAGTATTAACTTATGTTACTTTATAACATAAATTGGTCCATACTCAAGAAACTTAAATCCTAAAAAATTATTCACTGCCTGAGGAGATAAAGGTGTCTACCCTTATCTGTGTCTTGACAGTGCCCACAGGGATGAGCCGTTTAAAGCGATTTTAATGCTTAATTCTAGGCTTTTGAGTTGAATTTAAGGGCAGCTGCGGATTGATTGGCAGATTCTTCAGGCGAGTAATGGCGTTTATTCTTAATGTTTCCGACAGATGGCAGTACTGTCCTATTCAGATTTGCTAGCTGCCAGTAGTTCGATACCGTCAAGATGAGCCGCTGTCTTATCAAAAGTGACAAGCGGCAAAGCCGACTGCGTAAACGCACAAGCTAAGTGAAGGCAATCCGCAAAGTCTGCCCGACTGCTACGATAAATATGTACGGCGCGTTCTACCGATTCTTCTTTATGAAACTTTATCTGGCGTGTTTCCAATAAATCACCAAACAGCTTGATGATCTCCTCTTTCGACAGGCTGTAACTAGCCCTAAGAACCCATTCCAGCTCGACAACCACAGATAAGGGTATAAACAGTGATTCATCGGTTCCACTACTCTTTACCAAAGTGGTAGCGAGTGCGGACTGCTGCTCATCGTCTTGGGCCAAGTGCCGAACCAAGACATTGGTGTCCAAGCTTCTCACAGTGTCAAGCCATCTTCATATCAGAGATTTCAATCTTCTTAGCCGGTTTGCGAATAGATCCTGCTAAACTGGAAATATCTTTCGTTTTTGCTCGCATTACGGTAGTGCCATCAGGCATTACCGTGAATACGACACGGTCTTGCGCTTTTATCCCCATCGCTTTCCGAATAGAGGCTGGGATTGTAATCTGTCCTTTACTTGTAACAGCCGCTTCTGTCATTTTGATATACCTTACAAATTTGACTATAGTAAGGTATTTAGACATGGGTAGCAAGGTCGCCGTCATGGAAAATTATACCTGCTAACATCACCACCTATCGATTTGGTTGTGACTTAGACAAAAGTGACTTTGTGGATTGCTAGATTAGTTCATGACTTAAGCCCTGATTGACACAACAAAAACGACTTGAGTAAATATCTACCAAACCACTTGATAACTCAATGCCGCTTTGAAGTTCCGTCCCGTCTCACTGGCACTGGTAAATACGCGGCTATAATTTTCATCGGTGATGTTGTCCACCCCCACATCCAGCCGTAACCCCGCTAAAGGTCCAGATGGTTGCCAGGAGGCATAGATATCGTGAACGTTATAGCTGTCGCGTTCCTGGTCGAGATCATTGACTTTATCAAAACTTTCGGCAAAGGTGCTGCGCACACCCATGAGGGCGTTTACTTCCGGTAGTTTCAACGCCACATTGGTGAATAACCGCCCTGGCGTGAGCACCCCTAGGAAATCACCGGTTTCTTTGTCCTCGCCATCGATCCAAGAATAGCCAACGTCTAACCGAAGCCGACGGCTATCATAGGAGGATTCCAACTCAAAACCTTCCAATTCAGCTTGGCTAACATTGCGAGATTCGGTGGTCCCATCGGGGCAGGTCAAGCCTGGGATCGGGAAAAAGCAGGCATCGTTGGGCGGTGGTTGGTTGACGAACAGATCGATGAGATCTTCTGCATCGGTCCAATAGTACGCTGCTTTCAAACGGAACTGGTCATCATCGGTAACGATATCGTCGAAATTCAAACCCCCACCCACTTCTACAGTTTCGAATTTTTCCGGCACTAAATCGGGGTTAGACACAAACACGTTTGTGCTAATGGCGTTAGGGAAGGGGATCTGGAAATGCAGGCCATCCAAATACAGCTCATTGATGGACGGCGCCCGAAAGGCTTTTGCATAGCTAGCGAACAGCAGCGCCCAGGGCAGCGGTGCATAGGACAGACCGATGCGCGGTGACAATTCGTTTTCACTATTGTCACCACCTTGTTGACCTTCGGCGTCACTTTCAAAGGCATCGAAGCGTACGCCGGGAATCAAGGTTAATTTTCCGGGTAGGCCAAGAAAATCCTCAGCTGTCAATTCAGCTTGTACAAAACCAGCAAAGAACTCAGTTTCCGCGTCGGGTACACCGTCGCGGCCGCCATCCAAGCTACGACTGTCTTCACCGGTTTGTTTATCTCGATAGAAATCGATCCCGTAGGTAAAAACAGCGTCGGCGTCATCCGATAAAGTAACCGATGTTCGATTGTCTAGGGTAAACCCTAAGGTTTCTAGATCTCTCGAGACAACCACATCCGTGTTATCCACGTTTTCTTCGTCAATATCGGTATTGACAAAGTACACTAACCCGCGAGCATCGATCCAAGGGTTATCGGGTTGATAGCTAAGTTCAGCGCGAAGAGAATCGGTAAGGATGTCTTTGTTAACTTCGTTGCTGAGCAGCTCATCGGTGGTCGGCGTGACAACGTTACCTCCTTGTCCATTGTTGGGTTCTCTAGCGTTATTATTGAAGCGTTGCCAAGATAGTTCTAGTCCTAGATGTTCGGTGATATCGAAATTGCTTTTGACTAGAGCTGACAGGATACGGTCGCGGGCGTCTAAGCTATCACCGCTGCCCAGCTCAATATCCTCCGAGCGCCGGTAGGCGATGCTAGCCAGGGCATCAAACCGGTCATGGAAGCGGCTAAAACCTGTCAGACTGTATAGTTGTTCATCGTTGGCAGTCTGATAGCCGAGGCGAAACCGTGCACCGTACTGTTCGCCGGGTTGCAACAAATCACTGGCATTGACGGTGCGAAAGGAAAGCACTCCGCCTACAGCCCCGCTGCCATAGAGTGATGATGCCGGTCCACGTAATACCTCGACGCTTTCCAACAGATCGGGATCAATAAAAAAACGGCCGTCGTGAGCAGAGTTAAGATTCTGCCGCGCACCGTCCAGTAGAATCACCACATTTTCCCCAGAAAACCCTCGGATGCTGGGTACTTCACCAGTACGCCGGGGACCGCCGAAAAATGTGACGCCTGGAACTTGATCCAGGAGATCATCAGGGGTTGACGCGGCTCGTTGTAAGATTTCCTCGCGGTCTAGCACTGTAACGACACCGGGATAGGTAAATGAATCGATGGGATTGCGAGTTGCCGTAATGGTAATGGGACCGAGGGCCACGCTGTCGTCGTTTTGCTCCTGAGCCTGGGAATTAACAAAAACGCCAAGAAAACTGGTTATGAACAAAATCGAATAGTGTTGTTTTAGGGAGAGGATGTTCAGCAAAATACCTCCTGTGGTTGGCGGTTAAACATCAAGTTCTTTCGGCAAAATTATCGAATTGATAATGGGTTACGATTATTTTGATCGAGGAAAGATAAAAACTCACTTTAATGCAAATAATAATAATTTGCATTAAAAAATTTTAGCGTATATAGTAATTCATAGGACTTGCGTAAACCTCATTCACAAACTCTGTAAGAAGAATGTGGCTTGACCATCTTTTATTAGAGGTTTTCGATGCAGAGCCGTAGTGGAGATTTTGCCAAGCATCCTGTACAGCCCATGTATTCGCTATAACGGAAGGCTAAAGGTATGACCACAGAAACGATACAGCCCCTGTCAACCGCCCATGATCTCAACCAGCGATGGGATAACCTCAAAGCAAATCACCCGCGAATGTGCACTCGGGATGCGGCTGCCGAACTTAGCGTTAGCGAAGCAGAGTTGATTGCCAGCAGCTGCGGTAAAACGGCTATTCAGCTATGTGGTGATTTCAGCAAGTTGATGGAAGAACTACCCACTTTAGGGTCGGTCATGGCGCTGACTCGCAGTGATCATGCAGTCTTGGAAAAAATCGGACCCATCGAGCAGGTGGAAATTCATCGGTCTCACCGTATGGGATCAGTTATCGGTAAAGCCATCGACCTGCGGTTGTTTTTCAATCATTGGGTATATGGTTTTGCCGTGACTGAAAAGGTTAATGATATTCCGCAGCGTAGTTTGCAATTTTTTGATGCCTACGGGAGCGCAGTCCATAAAATCTTTTTGACAGCCGAATCTGACCTAACCCGTTTTGGTCAGATAATTACCCGTTATGCGCTTCTTAAGCGCTATACAAAGTTAGCTGTACAGCCCCCATTACCACCACAATCGGCGACACCCGATGCTGATATTAATGTGGCAGGGCTGCGCGAAGCTTGGCAGAAAATGCAGCACACCCACGACTTCTTTCCTCTACTCAAGGATTTTAATGTACGCCGTTTACAAGCCTTGCGCTTGGTAGGTGAAGACCTTGCTTACCCGGTTGTGGTAAACGCTTACCGACCTTTGTTGGAAGCGGTTCGCGACATTCACCTGCCAGTTATGGTATTTGTTAATAACCCCGGCACTATTCAGATCCATAGCGGGACAGTTCGTAATCTAGTGAGTGTCGGCGAGTGGTATAACGTACTAGATCTTCAGTTTACTTTTCATTTACGGGAAACCGCCGTTGCCAGTAGTTGGATCGTACGTAAGCCGACGACAGACGGTGATGTGACCGCTTTAGAACTTTATGACCGCCAAGGCGAGCTATTGGTGCAGTTTTTTAGCCAGCGTAGAAGCGGTCAGCAGGAATCCCACACATGGCGGCAACTATTACTTGATCTGCCTCGCTGGAAAAACTAGCCATGCGCTGGAGGGTTGTCATACTTTTATTCACTCTCTGGAGTAGCGCCACGTTAGCCGTCCAGCGCATTGTTTCGGTAGACGGGGCTCTTACTGAAATCGTCTGCGCCTTAGGCGCTGAATCCAAACTGGTGGGAGTAGATAGCACAAGTCAATATCCACCCCAGTGTGTGAAAGACCTACCCAGGGTAGGTTATAAACGCAGCTTGTCGGCTGAGGGAATCCTGGCGTTAAGACCGGATCTGTTACTTGCCAATGATGATGTCGGTCCACCGGAAGTAATGCAGCAAATCCAGGCGGTTGGCGTCGAGATCGCTGTTATACCTGATGAACCGACGGTGGCGGGTTTGCGCACTAAAGTGCGTGCCGTCGCCCGGGTGCTTAACCGGGTTTCCCAGGGAGAGCAGTTAGTGGCTCGTCTTAACGCCGACCTGGCTGAGGCGCGTCGGGCTGTACAGGATATTCGCAACAAACCCCGCATCTTATTTTTGCTACATATCGGCTCTGGCGCCGATATGTCCGGCGGACGTGACACGGTGGCTGACGCTATGATCCAGTTAGCCGGTGGCGTCAATGTCATGCGCCATGCTTTCACTGGCTACAAACCTATTACCCCAGAAGCGGTGGTTGCCGCTGCCCCAGAAATCGTTTTAATGACCAAGCGTAATCTGGTGTCGTTGGGTGGCAAACAAAAGGTTATTGATCGGATCGGCTTGGCTAACACCCCGGCAGGTCGTGAAGGTCGCGTCGTGGCCATGGATGGCCTTTTTTTGCTAGGTTTTGGGCCGCGCACGGGACAAGCAGTGGCGCAATTAGCGGATCAGTTGCATGGATGGAAACCGTGAACGAGTTTGTGTTTTCCGTGTCCCAAGGTAGCAGCGTCACAGCAAATAAGTTAAATGCTCGCCGATTGCGGGCACGGCTAAGTCTAGGAGGGCTGACAATAGTATTAATGTTGGTTAGTTTGCTTTCCATTGGCTATGGCGCCGTGCCGGTTCCCCTAGGGCAGGTGATCGCTGTGCTACTCGCCCAAGTAGGGATTGAGCTTGCTGTTCCAGAGCCGCAATACGAAGCCGTAATAGTGGCCATTCGTTTGCCCCGCACGTTGCTCGGAGTATTGGTCGGCGCGGCCCTGGGGGCTTCAGGGGCCACCATGCAGGGGTTGTTTCGTAATCCCCTGGCGGACCCTGGCCTTATCGGCGTTTCTGCTGGTGCGGCCCTGGCGGCTGTCGCAGTGATTGTGCTAGGTAATACGGGTCTGGCCTTTTTGACCCATTGGTTAGGCTCCTTTACCCTACCCGTGGCAGCCTTTGCAGGTAGTCTAATAACTACCGTCGTGGTCTATCGGTTAGCCACCGAAGCAGGTCGTACCGTCGTCACCACCATGCTGTTGGCAGGCATTGCCATTAACGCCCTGGTGGGTGCCGGTATCGGCTTGTTTACGTTTCTTGCGGACGATCAACAGCTGCGCACCCTCACTTTTTGGAATCTTGGCAGCCTTAGCGGTGTCACTTGGTCAACTCTCGCTGCTGCAGCGCTGCTTATTATTTTACCTCTGCTATTCATACCGCGTCTGGCGCGGGGTCTAAATGCTTTTGTGTTAGGGGAATCCGAAGCAGAGCATCTAGGGTTTAACACTGACCGCATCAAACGTCAGGTGGTGGTTTGTGTGGCGTTGGCGGTGGGTGCAGGGGTTGCTGTAAGCGGCGTCATTGGATTTGTTGGGTTGATGGTGCCACATTTAGTCAGGCTCACCCTAGGTCCCGATCACCGTTATTTACTGCCTGGCTCCATGCTACTAGGCGCTAGCTTGCTGCTCAGCGCCGATTTATTATCACGCACCTTGGTGGCGCCGGCTGAGCTACCCATCGGTATCATCACAGCGCTCATCGGCGGACCATTCTTTTTAGGATTATTGTTGCACCAGCGGCCCACGAGTTATTGGTGATGCTAACGGCCTGGGAAGTCAGCATTCACATGGCTGATCGTCCGTTGGTTGACTCTGTCTCCTTATCGGTCGCGCCTGGTGAGGTGCTGGCGCTGTTAGGGCCAAATGGCGCAGGGAAGTCTACATTGTTAAAGGCACTGATTGGTGAACGAACGCTCACCTCCGGTAGCGTGCAGATGAACGCCAAACCCCTTGCCAGTTGGTCATTAAAGCAACGGGCGCGACGCCGGGCGGTTCTACCACAACATTCCAATGTAAGCTTTCCCTTTACAGCCCTTGAAGTGGTGCTCATGGGGCGTAGTCCCCATGGCAGTGGTGAGAGCATCGCTGACCAGCGTATTGCGCACCAGGCGCTAGCCACCACCGAAGTCGCTCATTTAAGCGAACGGCTTTACCCGACCCTATCTGGTGGCGAGCGCCAGCGGGTACAATTAGCCCGTGTGTTGGCCCAAATTTGGCAGCCGTTGGCTACCCATGAACCCCGTTATCTACTGCTGGACGAACCTACCGCAAACTTAGATCTACCTCATCAACATGCCACGTTACGCCTAGCGCAGCAGTTTGCCCAGCAGGAGGTTGGCGTACTAGCAGTGCTCCATGATCTTAATTTAGCCGCAGAATATGCAGACCGCGTGGCGATACTGCGGCAAGGCCGTCTAGAAGCGAAAGGCACACCGGTTGAGGTTTTAACCCCAGAGATCTTGAGTCGCACCTTTGACATGCCTGTCATGGTTATTCCCCACCCGGTACTCGGTTGCCCATTGGTGGTGCCGCTAGCGCCGGGTAGCAATCCAAGCACCACTGATAATGCTGCAACATGCCAAGTTGGCAAACAGCTCCCGATCAGTAAATAGGAAACGAGGATAGCACAGTTAATAATGCCTATTATTAAACTGGTGTAAATACCGGTAGGTTTTACTATGGCCATAAACCTGCCTGTTATCTATAATACGGACGCTCTTCTGATGACAACCATGGCACTAAACCTGCTATGAAAGACTATGAGATGGCCAATTTAAATACCGAGACGTCTGACCTTTCCCTAGCACACCCTTGGCATGCCTTATCTGTGGATGCGGTTTTCGCCCATTTGAATGCTGGCCCTAACGGTCTCAGCGAGGCGGAGCATAATCACCGGCTTACCCACCACGGTTTGAACCGCTTGCCAGAGTCGCACTCACGCGGTCCCCTCATGCGTTTTCTAGGGCAATTCCATAACTTGCTTATCTATGTGCTGTTGGGTGCAGGAGTTATCGCCGGGACCATGGGTCATTGGGTAGACACCATAGTTATCCTCGGTGTAGTGTTGGTCAATGCGGTGATCGGTTTCGTACAGGAGGGTAAAGCGGAGGATGCCCTGCGCGCCATCCGTAACATGCTCTCGTCCCAGGCGATGGTGTTG
Source organism: uncultured Candidatus Competibacteraceae bacterium (assembly GCA_964423745.1). Lineage (GTDB taxonomy): Bacteria > Pseudomonadota > Gammaproteobacteria > Competibacterales > Competibacteraceae > CAYRGG01. The sequence goes on from CAYRGG010000063.1 coordinate 15,618, forward strand.
CGCGACGGACGCCATGTTACCGTGCCGGCGGAGCGATTGGCGCCGGGCGATATGGTGTTGCTGCAATCGGGTGACAAGGTGCCGGCGGATCTGCGCCTGTTTCGGATTAAGGGATTGCGCATCCAGGAAGCAGTGCTTACCGGCGAATCGATAGCGGTGGAAAAGGTGACTGGAGCAGTTGCCGAGGATGCGGCGCTAGGCGATCGGCTGAGTATGGCCTACTCTGGAACGCTGGTTACCCGTGGCCAGGCGAGTGGCATCGTGGTCGGTACAGGTACCGCTACCGAAATTGGGCGTATCAGTGGCTTGGTGGCTCAAGTCCAAACCCTCACCACGCCGCTGCTGCGGCAGATGGCGGTGTTCTCCCGCTGGCTCACTGCAACGGTGTTAGTGCTAGCAAGTGCTATTTTTGCCTTTGGGATTTTGGTACGTGGGTTTAGCCCCAACGAGATGTTTATGACGGTGGTGGGATTAGTCGTGGCCTCTATCCCTGAAGGATTACCAGCGATCCTTACCGTCACATTGGCTATCGGAGTACAGCGTCTCGCCTCGCGCCATGCCATTATTCGCCTCTTACCTGCGGTGGAAACCCTAGGGTCGGTTAGCGTGATTTGTTCAGATAAGACGGGCACCCTCACCGGCAACGAAATGACCGTGCGCAGTATCGCAAGCTTCAATGGTCTGTACCAGGTTGAAGGCACCGGTTACATACCGCAGGGTGAATTCCAGCGTAATGGAACTCCCATCGAGGCCATGCAGGTGCGGTCCCTAAGTGCGGGACTGCACGCGGCGCTCCTGTGCAATGACGCGGTGCTTGAACAACAGGGCGAGTCATGGCGCATCCATGGTGATCCCATGGAAGGGGCGCTGGTGGTGGCCGCCGTCAAGGCTGGCATGGAGGCCGAAGGGGAGCGGCGCCACTATCCACGTATCGATCTGATTCCATTCGAGTCCGAACACAAATTCATGGCCACGCTGCACCCTACCCATGACGGCGGCACCGTCATTCTATTAAAAGGCGCCCCTGAGCAGGTACTAGCACGCTGCACCGGGGTCCAGACCGACGACGTAGGCAGCCAATCTTTGGACCATGCCCAGTGGCAACGGCGTGTTGATGAGATGGCTGGAGAAGGTCAGCGGGTGCTGGCCGTGGCTTTTAAAACAATCCCTAATCAGCAACAGGAGTTGCGTTTTGAGGATGTGAACGACGACATGGTTTTGCTAGGGTTATTTGGCCTCATTGATCCACCCCGTGAGGAGGCCATTGAAGCAGTCCATGCCTGCCATAGGGCTGGGATTCGGGTGAAGATGATCACTGGCGACCATGCCGGAACCGCCCGCGCCATCGCCGCGCAGTTGCAGCTACGCAACAGCACCGAGGTGATCAGCGGTCAGGATCTCGATCAAATGGACGACAAGGTATTGGCTGAGCGGGCAAAGCAAGTTGATGTCTATGCCCGCGTTAGTCCAGAGCATAAACTGCGGCTGGTCACCCTGCTGCAGGAGCAGGACGCCATCGTTGCCATGACCGGCGACGGCGTCAATGATGCCCCTGCCCTTAAACGCGCTGATATCGGCATCGCTATGGGCCGCAAGGGTACCGAGGCTGCTAAAGAAGCGGCGGAGATGGTAATCGCCGATGACAATTTTGCGTCCATTGGCCATGCCGTTGAACAAGGTCGCACCGTATATGACAATTTGAAAAAGGCCATCGTCTTTCTTCTGCCCGTCAACGGTGGCGAGGCCATGAGCATCATGATCGCCGTGCTGTTTGGTTTTACCTTGCCCATTACCCCGCTACAGATTTTATGGATTAATATGGTCAGCTCGGTGGCGCTGGCCATGGCTTTAGCTTTTGAAGCGACTGAGCCTGACGCCATGCGCAGACCCCCGCGACCAGCGAATGAGGCGATGTTATCGGGTTTCTTGCTGTGGCGTATCGCGCTGGTGTCCGTATTGATGGCAGCGGGGGTATTCGGCATCTTCGGCTGGACTACTACCCACGGCGCTACCCTAGAGGAGGCGCGTACCTATGCGGTCAACACCCTGGTGGCGATGGAGGTGTTTTATCTGTTCAGCGTGCGCTATCTACGGTCGCCTTCGTTCAAGCTGACGCGAATGTTCAACTCCCGGGCAGCACTCATTGCCGTCGCTGTCGTCGTGGTGCTGCAGCTATTCTTCACCTATGTGCCCTTCATGGAACGCTTCTTCGATACCCGACCGGTTGATTTTGTCCATGGCCTAGAAATCATCGGCCTTGGGATGGCGCTGTTCATTATTCTGGAATTGGAAAAACTAGTGTTACGGACGTGGCGCAAGCGTGACAAAACTACCGAGGTTTTTGCTGGTAGTTAAATCTATACCCCCTCACAAAAGCAAACAATAATGATTTGCATTACTTTTATTTTAGCTATATAGTCCCTCTTGAGTTCCATAGGCTTTAGCACTAACGGGTTAGATAATAAGTTAAAAAGGGTCTGATCGGCAGCTTATCGTCGAATTTGGATATGACAACCCTGTGACATACCGCAGTTGATTTTGCCGGCATGTGCTTGATCCGCCGCTAGAGAGTTTAGCGGTGGGACGAGGTAAGTATTGTCCTTTTGTCTATTTTTTACAGCGAAAGCGTGCTGACTATCCAGAGCACCGCTTCACTCGCTATAAACCCCTATGACCCGATAATTCCTATCCTTCAAACTAAGGTATTAATATTCAAGGTTAAATTTCATGTTCACACTAGACAATAAAATTTGGTAGCTAACAACTAAGCAACCATAAATTAGGAATGCACAATGTTAAATAACAACTTTAAACGGCTGTACGCCGCATCCCTAGTAACCGCACTACCGGTTGTGTTGGCACAAACAGAAAACGATGATCAGGTGACTTTGCCTCCCGTGACAGTGGAAGCCGACACGCCCACCGACTACGGACTGGAAGCCGAAAGCGATGCTTACCGCGCAGACACCCAAAGCGTCACTGGTCTTGGTCGGCAGACGCTACTGGAAACACCCCATTCGGTCAACGTCATTACCCGTCAGATTATTGAAGATCAACGCGCCGTGCGCCTAGCAGATGTGATTCAAAACGATGCTAGCGTACAGCATTCGTTCTCTAATCCAACTTATTATGACAGTGTTACTATTCGCGGCTTTAGCCTAGACAACTGGCAGAATTACAAGCGCAATGGCTTGAACCACATTAACCAGGCGGTGACCGCTCTAGAAAATATCGAGCGCGTAGAGATTTTTAAGGGTTTGCCGGGTCTCTATTACGGTCTCGGTGCCCCCGGCGGTATCGTCAACTATGTCACTAAAACCCCAACTCTGGCACCCCTCACGCGGTTATTTGCTGATGTGGATGAAGACGGTGGTTACCGATTGCACGGCGATCTATCCCGCCGTTTCGGTCCCGACGATAACCAGGGACTACGTGTCAATGCGGCCTACCAGGACCTTAACCAATATATTGACGAGATCGATGGTGATCGTTATTTATTAGCGGCGGCCTATGAATGGCGCATCTTACCCGCCACAACCTTGAATATCGATGCCGATCACCACGAATTTGACACGACGCACTCCACCGGTTATCCCCTCCTGGAGGGGTTGCGCCTGCCTGAAAATGTGGATGTTGACAGATTCCTGGGGCAGGAATGGACCACCTACCACACTAGAGTCACCAATCTCGGTGCTCGGCTTGAACATGCTTTCAACGAAGACTGGGCGGTGACTGCTCAAGTGCTACGTCAGTGGCTAAGCCGGGACGACCGCAGCGCATCCATCGACGACGCCAATGGGGCTGGTGACTATACTTTTTATGAGTACAACTCTCCCGACGAAGAACGTGACCCTCTGTCTGGGCAATTGCGGGTCAACGGTCAGTTCGAAACCGGTTGGATCACCCATGATTTGAGCGCCAGTGTGTTTGGGCTTGATTACGATATTCGCTTTGGCGATGGCGTGTTTGAACCGGTAGGTATGGGTAATATCTATCAACCGACGCCAGAATTTGCACAGAGTGGCTTAGTACCACCGCGACCTTATTTGGTCCTTGAGCGACAAGAATACGGTATTACACTGTTTGACAGCATTGGTTTTGGCGAGCAGTGGACTGTGCAAATCGGGGCGCGGCGCTTTAAAGTTGACTACAAAGAGTTGGACCAGGAGGGTGCCACCACCGACCGCTACGAAAAGACGGTGACTACTCCCATGGTGGCGCTCATCT
>CAYRGG010000064.1:0-19621 GCA_964423745.1 uncultured Candidatus Competibacteraceae bacterium
TGAAAACCGTGGCTGCCCCCGCAACTGTAGGCGGTGAGCGAACATCCAAAGCATGCCACTGGCGATGGCCGGGAAGGCGGGATGTTTCGCGAAGACCTGTTAGCCAGGAGACCTGCCGTCCACTGCGTCATCTACCCACAAGCGGGGTGCTTGGGGGTGCGGTTCCCGTTTTGGTGACGCCTATTTGTGCGCCACTGTCTGCATGATCCGTCATTACTCATCGATTGATTTCCATCGATTTTTGCTCGGAGCAATTCACCCTGGCGCATAGGGTCTTTTCCTTGAGTTTGATAAACCACGGGATGATGAATCTGCTGCTGAGACACTATCGGTGTTTCCCATGAATAGCACCCTCATAAATACTCAGGCTGCAAAGGAGCAGGACGATAGGGTCTCGTCGGTTCCGGGAGCCGAATTTCATCCTGGCCGCCAAGGGTTTTTACTGGGCGCTTTAGCTGTCGTGTTGATCGGGGTGTTTTTGCTGAGTCTAGCGGTGGGTTCAGTAACCATTCCCCTATCTGACCTTATAACTATTCTAACCGGTGGTGAACCCACTAAAGCCAGTTGGACCCATATTGTGCTAGCATTCCGGTTACCGAAAGCGTTGACGGCTGTGCTGGCGGGTGCAGCTCTGGCGGTAAGCGGTTTGCAGATGCAGACCTTGTTTCGCAACCCCCTGGCCGACCCGTTCATTTTAGGCATTAGCGCCGGGGCTAGCTTCGGTGTCGCCCTGGTGGTGTTGTCCACGGGCGCGGCAACGGGTTTTCTCGCCAGTACGGGGCTGTTGAGCGATTTGGGGGTGATTGGTGCTGCTATCGCCGGGGCCGGGATGGTGACGGGATTAATCATGATCGTTGCCCGCCGAGTGCGCCATGCTATGACACTGCTCATTCTAGGTCTGATGATGGGTTATGCCATCGCAGCGCTGGTGAGTATCCTTATTTATTTTAGCGCCCCGGAGCAAATCCATGCATACATCGCCTGGACCTTTGGCAGCTTCGGAGGCGTCACCGGGCGACAACTCTGGATCCTGGCGCCGTTGGTATGCGTTGGTCTGGGGTTGGCTTGGCTGCTGGCAAAACCCCTCAATGCCCTGCTGCTAGGCGAGGCTTATGCCCATAGCATGGGGGTGCCCATTCGCCGGGTGCGCTTTTGGGTTATCATCGGCGCTTCAGTGTTGGCGGGCACCATCACCGCTTACTGTGGACCCATCGGTTTTTTAGGGGTGGCCATTCCTCATCTCTGCCGTGCTCTATTTAATACCTCCGATCATCGGATTTTGCTGCCAGCCACCCTACTGATGGGCAGTGTGGTGGCGCTGTTGGCCGATATGGTGGCAGGCGTTCCCGGTAGCCAAGCAATTCTGCCTCTAAATGCTATCACGGCCCTGGTGGGTGCGCCGGTGGTGGTGTGGATTGTGTTACGCCGCCACAATCTACAACGGACTTTGGTTTCCTAAGGGTTATGCAAAGTAGGCTAGAACCGATACTGGCATGCATGGATTTAGCTATTGGTTATGGTGGCAAGGATCGCGCCCAGCGCATGGTTGCCCAGCAACTCAGCGTCGGTCTATATCCAGGGGAATTGGTCTGCTTGCTAGGTCCCAATGGTGCGGGCAAGTCTACCCTGTTGCGTACCCTCTGTGGTATGCAACGGCCATTACAGGGTGAGATACAGGTGTTGGGCAAAAATCTACGTCAACTACATCCCCGTGAGATTGCTCGCCAGTTGAGCGTGGTGTTAACGGAGCAAAACGATGTAGGCGCTTTGTCGGTCTATGGGTTGGTGGCTCTGGGGCGTTATCCTTACACAGACTGGAGCGGCCGCTTGACGGCCCTGGATGAATCCTGTGTAGAACAAGCCATGAACGCCGTCGGCGCAACACCGTTGGCCGCTCGTCCAGTGCATGAGTTGAGCGATGGAGAACGTCAAAAAGTGATGATCGCTCGGGCTCTGGCTCAGGAACCTAAAGTATTGTTGCTGGATGAACCCACTGCCTTTTTGGATCTGCCCCGCCGCGTAGAGATTATGGGTATTCTACGCCGACTGGCTCGGGACTCGGGGCAAGCTATTCTATTGTCGACTCATGATTTAGATCTAGCCCTGCGCAGCGCCGATAAACTTTGGTTATTGCCCCAAGGCGGTCCTATTCAGGTGGGTGTACCGGAAGATTTGGTGCTAAGCGGTGCTTTTCAAAATGCCTTTTACAGTGAAGGGGTGGAGTTTGATCCTTATGCCGGAGCTTTTAAACTCCACCGGTCTGTAGTTGGCTATGTGGATCTACTTGGCGATGGCGATGGATTAGCGGCGCTGTGGACCGAGCGAGCCCTGGAACGGGAAGGATTTGTTGTTAACCGTCCAGGTAAACCGCCGTCAGTCTTGTCCATCCAGATCATAAATCAAGCTAGTCAAATTATCTGGCGGATCAGTCATGCCAGAAAGCATTACGAATGTCGCACGTTGGCTCAAGTGTTAGCCTATCTAAAGACTCAGCCAGCCGATACATTGGCGTCCCGTGATTCTGCCCCGATGGCTATAAAACACGCTTAATCCATGAAATTACTTTATGTGGTCGTTTTCCTCGGTCTATTGATGGGTTTTTGCTCGATAACCGTCGCTAAGGCCAAGGCGCCGGTTGCTAATAGAACAACGGGTTGCCTGCAAACCTATGATCCCACCATCGATTATTTTCCCGAAAAAGCCCAAGTGCGCTATGCTAAAGGGTTTACCCTACGCTATTTTAAGCACTACAAAGTATTAGAGGTTGTAAAGCCCTGGCCTGGCGCTAACAAAACATTCCGCTACGTGTTGGTACAGTGTGGCGCACCGGCGCCAGAAGGCTTTAGGGACGCCCAAATTATCCCCGTTCCCGTACAACGTATTGCCGTATTATCGACCACCCATCTGCCCCATCTGACCCTGCTGAATGAACTGGACAGCTTAGTGGCCGTCAGCGATTTTAAAAACGTCAATACACCGGTGGTACGCCGCAAAATCGCTGCTGGTGAACTGATCGATATCGGTCATGGACCGGTACTCAATACGGAAATCCTTCTCGATCTAGCCCCGGATCTAGTAACCGTCGTTGGCCATCTTCAGCCACAAGATAAGACCTACTCTACCTTGCGGCAGGCAGGCGTTCATGTGGCTATTAATGCCGAGTCGGTGGAGTCTTCTTTATTGGGACGTAGCGAATGGCTAAAATTTACGGCGGCGTTTTTTAATAAAGACGGCTTAGCCCAGCGCCGCTATGCCGAAATTGTTCAACAATTTCAGCATTATACTGCGCTGACTAATGATTTAAAACCGGCTGAAAAACCCACTGTGTTCGTGGGTTCTCTGTATCGGGACGTTTGGTATATGCCCGGTGGAGCCAGTTACATGGCGGAATTGTTGACCTTAGCAGGTGGCCGTTATCTGTGGGTCAGCGATTCCCACCGGGGTAGTGTACCCCTCAGTTTTGAAGCTGTTTTCGAACGCGCCGCAGACGCCGATGTTTGGTTCACTAGCCATTTAGACTGGATGACACGCACCGATCTCCTGGCTGACAATGAGCGCTATCGTTTATTCAAGGCTTTTCAAAACGGTCGTATCTATAATAACAATGTGCGTTTGAACAATGACGGTGGCAATGATTTTTGGGAAAGCGGCATTATGGAGCCTCATATTCTTTTGGCCGATGTCATTAAAATTTTGCATCCTGAGCGTTTGCCTGACCATCGGTTGAAATACTATCGGCGTTTGCCGTGAGCAATGCTTTCCTTAGACTGTAATGCAATCAGCAATCCCCATATTTAATTGTTCGTCAAGGCTTTCTCTAGGCGTTGTCAAGGGTCTTTCGTTGAGATAAACCTATGCAAAACGACCATGAACACAATGCGGACTTCCATAACCGAAAAACCGCCAAACGGAAGGCAGGTTATGTAAAGAAACAGGCCCGCGCCACCCGGGAAAAAGGTTTGCTTATTGTCCACACAGGTAACGGCAAGGGCAAGTCCACTGCCGCTTTTGGTATGGCGTTGCGTGCCTTAGGGCATGGTTTGCAAGTGGGGGTTGTGCAGTTTATTAAAGGATCCCTAGACAGCGGCGAACGGCAGGCTTTTCAGTGTTTCCAAAACATGGATTTTCACGTCATAGGCGATGGTTTTACCTGGGTTACCCAAAACCGTGAACAAGATATGATGACCGCTGAACGTGCTTGGGCGGAAGCTGAGCGGATATTGCAAGATCCCCGCTACGCCATGGTAATTCTTGATGAGTTGACGCTAGTGCTCAAATATCAGTATTTGAACCTACACAAGGTGCTTGACGTGTTGGCAAACCGTCGGGAGCAATTACACGTTATCGTCACGGGTCGTCATGCACCCAACGAATTGATAGCCCTAGCGGATTTGGTCAGCGATATCCGTTCTGTTAAGCATCCTTATCGGGAGCAGGGTATTAAAGCGCAGCGGGGTATTGAATTTTAAGATGACAGTCGCTTTATGATGAGGAGGGTGGCTGATCCGCCAGTTGCGTTACCGCCGTTAGCACTATCTGGGGCTTGCCACGTTCGTTGGGAGGAAATAGGCTCGCTTGGCCGGAAGCGTACACATAACCACGACCATAACCGGTGTAACGGGTGTCAATCAATCGCAAAATCTGTTGAGCCGTGGTGGAATCCCGATCGGGAATCCAAAGATTAAATTTATGTTGCGGAGAACCCGCAAAGATCAAAGCGCCGTTTCCCGGCCATTGATTGATGCCCCCTTGAAGATCGCAAAACACGGTAAGCTGATCCCCATTATTGGCCGCCGCAACGATCTGGTCGTAATCTAGGCGCACCGAGCGCACATTTTGCTGCACGCCAAACTGTCGGTAATCCTGCACAACACTGTCGCGCAGATGCCACCAGGGAATTAAAACGCTGTAGTCGCGGAATTTACCGTCGGCATTGATAGTCGGGTCCCAGATGCCAATTCCGGTGGCCTGGGCTGCCGCTTCGGCAGCGAGAAAGTCGCCATGGTAGAGCCGGGACCGCCCATATTTTACAAAATACGGACTCCAACCTGCTTCAATCGCCTTTAAATTATAGTTTTCTCCTCGTTTATAAACATAGCAGAGGAGGCGTCCATAGTTACCCCGGTGTTTCTCAAGGCACTCGGGCAAAGGATTGTTCGTGTCAAATTCGATATCGACGCGAATATCGGCTGTGGGGTTTCCTTCATCATCGGCGCCGAAAAACCCTTTTGCCCATTGAGAGGCGAACTTGCCCGCATTCGTGACCGGTTTTGAACCGCCGCCCCGGATTTCTTCGGTGTCCAGGCAAATGAGGCGTAAAGACTCTTGTTCACCGTTGATGACTACTTTAACGGTATCGCCGTCTATTACTTTGATTAATTCCACGCCCTTAAGCGAGGTTCCTAGCATAAAAAAATTCCTGAGGGGTCAGGTTTAAAAACTTACCGTGCATGTTTATGGGTTTTGCAGGATTTCAATAACTCAAAGATTGAAGTTAACCAGATAACTTGGCAAGAAAATGTCATTTATATGACAAATGCGTTGCAGCATTTGCTGAGCAAATGAGACTGCCATAGTGGTTAGTTGAATCTCAGAATAGCAACAAGATCGTCATTTTTGGCAATAAACGACTCATTTGTATTTTTAACTTAAATTAGTATACTTAACAGCTATTCTTTGTTGTTGGGTCTCACCCTTTATCTCAGTCAACGCTAGACTAGCAGATTCTCTGTAGTTTGCCTTTCACCATGCCGGAATAGCTCAGTCGGTAGAGCAACTGATTCGTAATCAGTAGGTCGGAGGTTCGATTCCTCTTTCCGGCACCATAAAATCAACGAGTTGTCTAAATTTTCCCGCAAGCGTTTTTCTGTAAGACAAGTTTTCGGAAAATGGTGCATCAAGACAGTGGGAATATTAGGTGACTTTCATGACCGAAACCGTCGAAAAAGCAATAATCAATCCAACTGACTACGATCATGACTTCTATGCCTGGACGTTTGAACAGGCAGCGAGGCTTCGGAACGGATGCTGGACCGAACTGGATGTTGAGAACATAGCGGAGGAACTAGAAAGCTTGGGCAGAAGTGAAAAACGTGAGCTAATAAGCCGCTTGAGTGTGCTGCTGACGCATTTGTTGAAATGGCAGTATCAGCCAGGACTGCGTAGCAAAAGCTTGGAGATCACAAGCGAAAAGTAATTATCGCCTGAAGCGCTTCAGCTGGAGCAGCAGCGTGTGCTGGGCCTGCACCGCCCCGGTCGTTTACCCCTGCTGACCTCGCTCGGCCTGATGTTTTCTTTTGCAATATCCCGTTTCTAGGAAGCCTGGTAATATTAAAAGCTATAGCTTTAACCGCTGGAGAGCCGTGATGGCAAGCGTATTCCTAAAACAGCCTTTACCCCGCGGTGAAGACTTACCCTATGACGATGGTATCCCTTTGGAATCCCACTGGCACCGATCGGTAATGAATTTGCTGATCGACATTCTGAGCGCGTATTGGAAAGATCGCCGGGACTGTTATATCAACGGCAATATGTTTATTTACTTTGATCCTGACCAGGTTAAAACTCGCAATTTTCGGGGTCCGGATTTTTTTGTCGTTAAAGGAGTAAAAAACAACCACCTGCGTAAATCCTGGGTGGTCTGGGAAGAAGAGGGGTTAACGCCGGATTATGTCATTGAGTTGGCCTCGGAAAGCACCGTTAAATTCGATGTGACTGGCAAGAAAGCCATCTACGAAAAAATCCTTAAAACGCCGGAATATGTGGTTTATGATCCCAATACCCGCAAGCTACAAGGTTGGCGGTTAAAAGAGGGTCGATATCAAGCTGTAAGACTTGATAAACGGGGTTGGCTATGGAGCGAACAACTGGAGTTGTGGTTAGGGATGGCGGATTACGCCCTTGTTCCCGGCATAGACCCGGTTAACGTACTGCGTTTTTTTGATCCCCAGGGTAAACTATTGCCGACCCCTGCAGAGGCTGAAGCGCAGCGGGCTGACGCCGAAACGCAGCGGGCCGACGCCGAAACGCAGCGGGCTGATGCTGAAACTAAAGCGCGTCAGGCTGCTGAGGCGGAAATCGCCCGGTTAAAAGCCCTGTTGGCCCAAAAACAATAGCCGGTGAGTCATTAGTTTTTTTGAGAAACTCGCAACATGCGCCAGGCGCATTGCAGAAACGACTCATTTGGTGGTCGATAACAACGTGCGAATCAATGGCGAAAATGAAAGATACTGATTCAGTTGACGACAATCACGGTTTGGTTCTCGGGGGATGCTTGCCCTTGACATGGCGTGTCATAGACTCTTTACCTAACGCTGCCGATTTAGAACAGCAGTCCTCTGCTAATCTGGACACCTTGAGGTTTCTCTCGCTGTTAGATACACCCCTCGGCGAATCGGGCGATGAAACGCCAGATGGTAAGTCGCAAACTATCACCCGGCTTGATTTCAAATTAAACTTGCTCCTGGAGCTGGTGGGACAGTTGTTCGTTCAACAGCGGGTTATTCCGGAAGCACGGCAGCTGACGTTAACTTCGAAAAATCTGAACTGGCAAGATGATGAAAAGCTGACTATCGGTAATTTGCTACACATTGAACTTTATTGCAGCCTAAAATATCCTCGTCCTTTGCAGTTATATGGACGGGTAGACAATATCATCGCCCAACCTATGGGGTGGCGGATACAAATGATTTTCCAAGCTTTAGGCGAAGCCCTCGAAGAGGCCCTCGAAAGCTTTATTTTTGTCCATCACCGTCGCACCATAGCTCAAAGACGGCGCCAGCCGATGTCGTCTTTATCGGATCTTCGCCGCCACCAGAGCGTTTTCACTATTTGAGATCTTTGATGTGTTCGTTGCCAGTTTCCTTTTATTTAATATAGCCACTGTTTAAGCAACATTAGGTTACACTATGACCCGCTGAGTTTTTGAAGCGGGTTTATGATGGCTACTAATACAATTATTACAACCAATCAGCTTGCTAAACGTTACGGAGATTATTTGGCGGTTGCCGGCGTCGATATCCAAGTGCAAAGTGGTGAGTATTGGGGGTTATTGGGGCCTAACGGCGCTGGCAAGACTACGCTATTGCGCATGTTAATCGGCAACACGCCGCCTACTTCGGGTGATTTGGAAGTGCTCGGTTATCCGATACCGGAGGCTGCCACCGTGATGCGGAAACGGATTGGGATTGTGCCCCAGAAAGACAATCTCGATCCAGATTTTACCGTGGCTGAAAACCTTCGTACCTATGGAGCCTACTTTGGTCTCAGGGGGCCTGATTTAGAAAACCGTATCCAGGAGCTGTTGGATTTCGCCGCCTTGACGGGTAAACAGAATGCCCCTATCAGCGCGTTATCCGGCGGTATGCAACGACGCCTGTCGTTGATTCGAGCCCTGATCAATGCCCCTGAGCTTTTAATTTTGGATGAACCCACCACGGGTCTCGATCCCCAGGCTCGTCAGCTTATCTGGCAGCGACTACGAGCACTGCGTAACCAGGGAATGACCTTAGTCCTGACAACGCACTATATGGAAGAAGCTCAACGCCTATGTGATCGCGTTACCGTGATGGACGGCGGCCAGATTTTAGACAGTGGCCGTCCCAGTGATTTGATTCATCGTTATATTGAACCCCATGTGGTAGAGGTATTTGGCCCCGGTTTGGCGGCATGGCATCAGGAAGTTGCGGATGTGTTAGCGGAGCGCAGTGAACAGGTGGGTGAAACGGTTTTTTATTACTCCCATAATGAGCAACCCTTGCTAACAGCCCTTAATCAGCAGCCTGAACTGACCTATCTTCATCGACCGGCGAATTTAGAGGACGTCTTTGTCAAACTCACCGGTCGGGAGCTGCGCGATGACCAATAATACTATGCAAGTCAGTGCAAATGCTCCACTGATGTTACGCTGGGTGCCGGTTTGGCAGCGTAATTTTCGGGTTTGGTTTAAGCTGATAGGCCCAGCGATTTTAGGCAACTTTGGTGAACCGTTGCTGTATCTACTAGCCCTCGGCTACGGTTTGGGTAGTTTCGTGGGCGATGTGCAAGATATGCCCTATCTGGTCTTTTTGGCCTCGGGGATCGTCTGTTCCAGCGCCATGTTCTCAGCCTCCTTTGAGGGCATGTATTCCGCCTACACCCGCATGGCCGTGCAAAAAACCTGGGATGCGATGCTGGCCACACCTTTGGATATTCGAGATATCGTAATAGGAGAGGTGATCTGGGCTGGCACCAAGAGCCTTATCAGTGCCGCGGCGATTTTGTTGGTGGCGGCTCTACTGGGGGCCGTGGCGAGTTGGTATGCGCTATTGACCTTACCGGTGGTATTGCTCATGGGATTTTGTTTTGCCTCCATGGCCATCATGGTGACGGCGTTCGCAAAAAATTACGACTTTTTTCTCTACTACAGTACGTTGGTGGTGACACCTATGCTTCTTATCGGCGGGGTTTTCTTTCCGTTAGAACGCATGGCGCCGATCGTACAGGTTTTCTCTAATTGGTTGCCGCTAACCCATGCCGTTCAAGTAGTTAGGCCATTAATGACAGGGCTTCCGGTGGAGCAGCCAGGTTTGCATTTGTTGGTGCTAAGCGCTTATACCGTAGTCGCTTTGCTTATCGCCATTAAATTGGTGAGAAACAGGATGATAGCTTAAATTTAAGCGATGGTTTAAATACCGACGCTAGTCAACACCAGCTTGACGATTCCCAAAAGCAATAAAACAAAAACAAGCGTTAGCAAAAAACCAACAAGAATAAACTGAGAGGGTTTGCCTTGCGTGAAATCGCGCTCTCGGTTAGCTTCGCTCTGAACGCCAAAAAAAGCGGCCAGTACGCTTTTTGCCACTTGCAAAAGAGTAGGGGACTTGTGTTGATTTATAGTGATGGTTAGTAAACGCGCCATTAACGCACACCGTGTTCACGGGTAGCATGAAATTGAACCTCTGGCCAGCGTTCTTGAGTCAACTGGAGATTGACCCGGCTTGGGGCAATATAGACCAGGTCACCATGGTGGTCGGTGGCCAGATTCATGCGGACTTTATTTTTGAATTCTTCAAAGCGTTTCCCATCCGGGCAGCTTACCCAGCGGGCCGTGTTCACATTAACCGCCTCAAACAGACAGTCCACATTGTATTCACTTTTTAAGCGATAAGCCGCCACGTCAAACTGCAGTACACCCACGGCGCCGAGAATTAGGTCGTTGCTATCCAGAGGTCGAAATAACTGGGTAGCGCCTTCTTCGCAAAGTTGTTCTAAGCCTTTTTGTAGCGCTTTCATGCGTAGCGGATCCCGCAGTCGAGCACGACGAAAGAGTTCCGGTGCAAAGTCTGGTACGCCCGCGAAGCGTAAGTCTTCACCCGCAGTGAAGGTATCACCGATGCGGATGGTGCCATGGTTATGCAGACCGATAATATCCCCCGGATAGGCATCCACGACATGATCCCGCTCTGACGCCATAAACGTTAGGGCATCGCTGATTTTAATATCACGGCCCAAACGTACATGACGCATCTTCATGTGGGGCTGAAAAGTTCCTGAACAAACTCGCAAAAAGGCAATGCGGTCCCGGTGGGCCGGGTCCATATTGGCCTGGATTTTAAACACAAAGCCGCTAAAATCGCTCTCGTCGGGAGATACGTTACGGTGATCCGTAGCCCGGGTTTGCGGCACAGGGGCATATTCCACAAAACCTTCCAACATCTCCTGGACGCCAAAATTATTCAAGGCGGAACCAAAGAAAACCGGCGTTAACTGACCTTGCAAATAGTCTTCAACGTTAAATTCGTGACTGGCGCCCTGGACCAGCTCTACTTCATCGCGCAGCTCCTGCGCCCAATCGCCCAGCACTTGATCCAGTTCTGGATTGGTTAAACCCTGGATACGTTGACCCTGATTAATACGTTCGTTTTTAGAGGGTTCATAAAGATGGACAAAATCATCATAGAGGTGGTAGACGCCCCGGAAGGCGCGTCCCATACCGATGGGCCAGGTAATGGGAGCGCAGCGGATATTTAATATATCCTCCACTTCGTCTAGTAATTCGATGGGATTACGTCCGTCCCGGTCCAGTTTATTGATAAACGTCACGATGGGGGTGTCCCGCAGTCGGCACACTTCCATCAGCTTGATGGTGCGCTCCTCAACGCCCCGAGCAGCGTCGATGACCATTAGTGCTGAATCCACCGCCGTCAAGGTGCGATAGGTGTCTTCCGAGAAATCTTCGTGGCCAGGAGTATCCAAGAGATTAATGATACGTCCCTGATAGGGAAACTGCATGACCGAGGAGGTGACGGAAATACCCCGTTGCTGCTCTAGCTTCATCCAGTCGGAGGTAGCGTGGCGGGCTGCTTTACGGCCCTTGACGGTGCCCGCCAGTTGAATAGCGCCGCCGAATAAAAGCAACTTTTCAGTTAACGTGGTTTTTCCGGCATCGGGGTGGGAGATGATGGCAAAGGTGCGACGCCGTTTCATCTCATGGAGAAAGTCATTCATAGTTCAAAAAATTCAGGTGGCGTGAGTGAGCTACGTTTTAGTGCGGCGAGCTATCATTAGCGTATGCAAAATGGCCAATAATATTAACAGGGATAGCTAAGTGGGCGCAATTTTCCCTTTTTCTTTCAGGGACGGCTAGAAAGCATGTTAACGTCGTAGCGGCGAAATTGTTAGCAACTTGATCTTTGCACAAATTCTCTTAGTAGTCGGTTATCAACCGGTTGCGGCCCAATGCTTTGGCTTTATAAAGGGCTTGATCCGCTGCTTCGAGGAAGTGCTCTACGCTTGCAAAGCGATGACCCTCGCCCATATGCACAGCAACACCCATAGAGGCTGTGACTTTAAATGACGGTCCTGCATCAAGGGTGTGATTTTTTGCGCGGATAGCGGTCAAAAGGCGTCCCAACACTAAATTGGCTATCTCTTCGCCAACACCTGGTAACAGCACGACAAATTCTTCTCCGCCGTAACGGGCGATGATATCGGTCTCCCGTAGCTGTTCCATGAGCAGTGTTCCCACCGATTTTAAAACTTGGTCGCCGATCGGGTGCCCATAGGTATCATTGACTTTTTTAAAATGATCCAGATCGATAAAAGCCAAGCTTAGGGGCCAGCCATACTGTTTAGCTTGTTTAAACTCTTTAGCCATTGTGCTATTCAGATAGCGTCGATTGTATAAGCCCGTTAACTCATCCCGTTGATTTTGTTCTTCTAAAAATGATGTGCGATGTTCTAGACTATGGGTTCGTTCTGCCAGGGTGTGCAGATGGCTTTCTAGGGTTTGCGTGCGATTTTCCAGTAAAGCTGCTTGCTCTTCCAATTTAAGATTACGAAGCACTAAAATTTCTTTGGCTTGATCCAGCAGGGCTAAGGCGTGTCCTACATCAGTAAGCTGCATATCGAAAAGCTTAGCTACCTCGGGTAGCGTTGTTGCCATGGTATCCAGTACCTGGTTACAGGCTTGTGAATCCATGTTTAACCAATGTCGAGCCACATCAACTGCTTTAATAAGCCTGTCTTGATCTTCTGGGTGCAGCCAGACATCAGCGATTCGGCCTGAAACAGCCACACAGGCAACCAACTCTGTCCTGTCCGGTAATGCCTGAACGCTGGTTGGATCTTGGCTACCCGCCAACGATAGTTGCAAATACTCGGGCAAACCCCATTGACGCAACAGCCAAGTGCCTACTTTTATATGATCTATGCCAAAGACCTGAGTTTCTGCTTTGCTCAGTTGCTCATGGCTTGTGGCCTTTTTTACCAGGGGTCCGTATTCTGTCGGCATTACCCGGTCCAATACCAGCATACCGATGTCCTGCAGTAGTCCTGCTAAAAACAATTCATCCTGGTAAGTAAGTCGGCGTTGGGAACCTAGGGTGCGGGCTGCTTCAGCAGCCAACAGGGAACGGCGCCAGTAAAAACTCATATCAAAGCTGTATTGTTGAGTTTCGGCTAAAGCGGTTCTTAGAGAAAAGCTTAAAGCGAGTGTTACAGCTGTATTTAGACCCAGTAAGCTTAACGCCTGACGCAGATTGTCGATTTTGCGACGTCGACTGTAAATAGGAGAGTTAGCGACTTTAAGAAACTTTACAGAGAGAGCTGGATCCGGGGCGATGACTTCGACGATGTCCGCTAAACTGGAATCTGGATCGTTGCTTAACTCAACAATACGAAGCGCAACGCCTGGTAAAGTGGGTAAATCACGGCACAATTCCAAACGTTTTTGAAAATCAGCTTGCATGTACCCTTCTCCCTGAACACCTATCCATCACAAATACTATTTTTACGTTATGTGAGTCGAAATTTTGACATAAACTTTATGCGAAAAAAGCCTTTATAAGGTTTTTGCCAAAAAAATGGTTTCTGAATAAGGGCAATAGTCCAATTGTAACGGCTGTATATCAAGAAACCTTATTAAACCTCTGGTTGGCTATAAATATTTTTTATGCAAGTTAGGGGCCAGTGGAATGGGCAGCAATAGTCCTGAAGGGTTCCAATTATTCAACACAGTAAGTTAGAAGTAACAAAAGAATTGATTATTTAATATGAGATGGGGGTAGGGAAGCTTATGAAAGTACTAGCGCCCCATGGGACGCTAGCCGAATAGTGGTGCTGGTGGCGGGACTCGAACCCGCAAGCCATTTTATTGGCGCAGGATTTTAAGTCCTGTGTGTATACCAATTCCACCACACCAGCACAATCTGGAGGCTAGGGTCGGAATCGAACCGGCGTCCACGGCTTTGCAGGCCGCTGCATGACCACTCTGCCACCTAGCCTTCAACTTAGGATTAGATAATGAATAGTACACTGCTGTCAACGGGTCATATTATCTAAAGTGATGTTTATGAAGTATTATGGGGCAAGCAAAGTGTTCGCCTGCGTATACAATCCGCTGGAAACAACTGCTGCTGGTGCGGTAGCGCTGGAGAAATAGGCTGTTTACCAGCAGGGATGTTTCTGTCGTCAAGTCATGTTTTTGTTGTTGAACCATAACGAATATGAAACATGATTTTATTATAGTCCGGAGCGGTTTTTGTTAACGTTATTCATAAAATTTTACTGCATACTAAAGTATGCGGAGAAAAAATCATGATACGCACTACTTTAGTCGTTGCTGTCTTCATAACTATTGCCACCCCTGCTCTTGGCCAATCTCGGGTTGATGAAATCATCGATCGTTTCATAAATGCGAATGCAAACCGCGATCATATTATGGTTGTTGCGCACCGAGGGAGTTGGTGGAAGGACGGAGAAATTGTGCTGGCCGAAAATTCAATTTCAGCCATTGACCGGGCGGTTGAGATTGGCGTGGAGATGGTGGAACTTGACGTTCAGAAGACGTCTGACGATGTTTATGTGATCCTACACGATGAGACCCTTGACCGAACAACCACCTGCACGGGTCCCATAATTGAAAAAACCCTAGACGAAGTGCAAATGTGTAATCTAATTATTGAGGGTACGGGTGAAGAGACTGAAGAAGTGGTGCCCACCCTTGAGGAAGCCTACGAGGCGATCCGCGGACGTGTGCTCATGAATGTGGATATCAAATTGGGTGTCGAGGAACTGGTTAACGTGATGCAAATCGCACAGCATATGGGAGTCGATGAGCAAATCGTCATAAAAAACCGCACCGGAACGCCAGAGCAGGTGGATGCAGCGCGCGAGACACTGGAAGCTATCGGTTTCTCCGTGCTGTTTATGCCCATTATTGATGACCGTGATGTCACCGATATCGGGCCTATTGTAACCACGTACCAAGAATTTGCGCCAGAGGCCATTGAGGTGCTCAACCGATGGGAGCCGGGTACGCCGATCACCGAGGATGGTGGACTTAATTTTAGCTTTGCCGCCCGTGCCCTTGCCTTTGAGAACGATACACATATTTGGATCAATACGCTGTTCCAAGGTAGTAATGCGCCTATCTCCGGGGGGCGTGGTGATCCCATTGCGGTGGGTCCCGGTTTGCTTGAAGAAGGGTGGGGGTTCTGGGTTGAAGCCGGTGCCACAATTTTCCAAACGGATGAGCCGAAAGCGCTTATCGAGTATCTCGATTCCCGAGGATATCGTCAGCCCTATCAATCTAGTATTGCTGAATCTCTCTTTTTTGATGATTCCAAAATAGTCAAGAATCGGCGTTGGCAAGCAAAAATGTAATCATCATAAGTGACGTAACCGCTGTCACCTGAAACAACTTTTTAACCACCCTTAGCAAAGCCTCTTTACTGAGGGTGATTTTGTTAGATGGAAAGCTTAGGCAACGCTATTCCGATCCATTGTGTGATCGATATTCAGTCTTAGTGTGGGGTTTAAACAATTAGAGTCATAACCCTTTCTGGCGTCATCCTGCCAACCTTTAAGCAGTGTTATCGTTAAAAGACGGTGTTCCCTGGTGATGCTAAGTCTTAGCTGCGCTGGTGAAGGATCGGCGACTGTGTCAATAGGGCGAAATAGAAAAATGCTAGCATCGCTCTTTTGGGCTGCCAACTGCAGTCGACGTAACTGTCGCCATGTAGCCTGTGGGGACCAAACCAGCACTGCGCTACACATTCCCGAGACTAATCCCCGCTCAGTCACCTTTAGCATGTCCATACCACGTTTGGCATGCACCACCAGAACTGCAGCGGGGTTTATTCCCCAGGCGGATAGAGCAGAGCCATGGGGTACGGTGGGTGCCGCCACCCAGGCCAACCAGCGTCTCTGACGACTAAACGCAACCAGAGCAGACCTCAATAAACTCAATTTACCCATGGCTTCCTGGCTGGCAAAAATTTCGATTAATCCTCCACGGGGCCATCCGCCACCGGGTAAATGTGCATCTAATTCAGGGAATCCGGTGGGTTGTGGGGAAGCGTTTTGGTTGCTATGGGCAAGACGCCGAGCTGAATAATTCGCTAAGGATACAACAGATGTTTTCACAGCAGTCTCCCACTGTTGGCTAAATAGTATTATTGATAAACATTCACTCTTCCTAGCAGCAGACATGGCAGAGTATGTTATATTAGTGCATATAAACTATTAGTACATATATACTATATACTCAGCTTATGCGAACGCTTACAAAACGTCAATATCAAGTTCTCAATTTAATTCGCCAGCGTCTCACCCACGACGGTAGCCCCCCTACACGAGCGGAGATTGCCAAAGCGTTAGATTTACAGTCGTCTAACACCGCCGAAGCACATCTGAAAGCCCTGGCAAGAAAGGGTTACATCGAACTTTTAGCCGGGCGTAACCGCAACATTCGATTATTGGAGGATAATCAAGACGCTCCTCCGACAGGACTGCCTCTGGTGGGCAGGGTTGCCGCAGGATCGCCCATTCTGACGGTGGAACACATTGAGGGGCATTACTGTTTAGAGAGTTTGTTTTCTCCGCCAGCCGATTATCTACTTCGGGTTCGGGGTATGAGTATGCGTGAAGCAGGTATTTTTGACGGCGATTTACTCGCCGTCAAGCGCACTGCCCATGCTGAGCACGGTCAGATCGTGGTGGCGCGTATGGAGGATGAGGTGACGGTGAAACGACTGGAATGTCGTAATAACCGAATCAGACTACTACCGGAGAACGCAGACTTTACGCCTATCGATATCAATCCCACCCAAACTACTCTCGCCATTGAGGGTATTGTGGTAGGCGTAATTCGAAATCGAGGATTATGATAGATGTATGTATCTAAGAAATGTGGAGCGGGAAACGAGACTCGAACTCGCGACCCCAACCTTGGCAAGGTTGTGCTCTACCAACTGAGCTATTCCCGCAACATTGAACCGAGAATTATAAAATAAATATTCGTGGCGTCAAGTTTCTTCTGGACAAACTGGCTCAATTGTCATGAGTTGTTTTTAGAGTTTCGCCATGATTGATTTCACCTTGGTCCCGCCTCGGCTCATCAACTCAACAAATTCGCGTTTCATTGCGACCCCTTGGCGGTGGCTAGACCACGACCGCAGGTTGGTATGCCGCTCCACGCGCTACCCCCGCCCTCTCGGCGGTTGCTCTATTCAAAATTACTTGAGCTGCTGCCACGTCCCGGTCATGAGCTGCGCCGCACTCGCAGCGCCATTGCCGAATCCGCAGCGCCAACTTAGGACCAACCGTTCCACACGTCGGACAAACCCCCGTCGAGCGGTCATAGCGGCCAATCTTGATAACCTCTCGTCCATACCAGTGGGCTTTGTACTCGATTTGCCGTACCAGCTCACCCAAAGCCGCATCTGCCATGGATTTACCCAACCTGAGCGCCCTGCACAGCGCCTTGATATGCAAATCCTCCATGGCGATAAGACCAAAGTTACGGATCAAACCCGTGCTCAGGTCATGCAAAAACCATTGACGGCAAGCGGCAATACGAGCTTGCAATTTAGCAACTCGCTGTCTTGCTTTGTGCCAGCGGCGACTCCCTTTGACCCGCCGAGCCATGACCCGTTGAGCCAGTTTCAACCGACGGGCGTATCTGCGGATATACCGGGGAGCATCAAACTTAGTTCCATCCGACAACGTCGCAATAGATGCGAGGCCCGTGTCCACGCCAATAGCTTGGTTTTCGCTTGGCAATGGCATAACCTCGACCTCGCAAGAGAAACTGATAAAGTACCGTCCGCAACTGTCCTTAGTGACTGTCGCCATTTTGGGAATGCCCGCTACCCCTTGCGACCATGTAAGCTTGAGCACTCCAAGCTTAGGCAGCTTCAACAAGCCCGTGGCAGGATTATAGGTCCGAGCTATTTGCCGTTGATCCAATTGGTAGCGGATGGATTGGGCGTGGTGCTTTTTCTTAAACTTCGGGTAACTGGCACGTCCAGCAAAGAAGTTCTGGAAAGCGCGGTCCTGATCCCGCAACGCTTGCGCCAAAACCGTGCTATTGGCATCAAAAAGCCATGCATAATCGGGGTCTTGCTTCAACTCCGTCATAGCCCGGCTGCAATCGATGCTCGTTACTTGTTGACTCAGTACCCGATAAGCAAAGCTTCTAGCATCCAGCGCCGTATTCCAGACAAACCGCGCACAACCAAAGTCAACGGCAAGTTGTTGGCGTTGCTGAGTGTTAGGATAAAAGCGGAATTTGTAGGCTTTGTTGATGAGCATACTTTAATTATAGCACCCAAGGGGCGCGAATTTAATGGCGAAACAAAATCTTACATGCAGCGCGGGCGCTCGTGCTCCACATTGTTGCGCAACTCGCTGGCGGGTCTTCCTCCATCCCTGGAGTCATTCGATGTTTCATGAAGTATATAGCAAAACCCATTGATTTTGATAACTATTAAGGAATGACCTATTTCCTAGTTGTCGTCGTAAAGTGTTGTTGGTTCGTGAGCAAGGCGGGCGTGGTGGGTTGGCTCAAACACATCGAACGCAAGTCCTCGGGACCGCAGCGGCATAAGCTGGATCTATTGAGGCTGGAGAAAGACATCGGGCGCCCTGGGGTGTTACCCATAGTCTACTTGCGTTACAAACACGACTAAAGTCGCATTGTGTGCTGCCTGCGCAAATTCTAAACTAGTGAAGATCAACAAACACTCATCAACCCTGGGCAATCATCGTGTATGCAGATTATCCGAGCCGATTTACGCAAACAGCCCAAGTTAGCATAATAGAACCTAAGCCTGCTGGTCCGTCGATCCGTGTCTACGATTCATCCCTTGAGCACCTGCTCGCTGAATTTAAACGTTTGGATCTCCTCATCATCGCGCAGCTGACGCGAATGCGGGAGCAGGCATTGACAAAAGAGGGGTTGCAGGGATTATACATTTCTGACCAGGAGATAGATGCTCTGATCGCGCAGCCCCTCTGTCCATACCATGGGGCAGGGGAGATAGACGCCTATCCCGCCGCGGCGCTCCAGGCCACGCTAGCGCCGATGGTCGCGGAGATCGCTGCGCAGTGTGCCGAGAGCGAGAGACGCGGTGTTGAGCTGCGCCTAGAAAAACTCCTGCGGCTATTTCACCTCAGTGCCTTCGACAAAGACGTGCTGCTCATTTGCCTCGCCCCCGAACTCGATCTACGTTACGAGCGCTTCTACGCCTATCTACAGGACGACATCAGCAAAAAATCTCCTAGCGTGGATCTGGCGCTAAACCTGCTGTGCTCGTCTTTTGCGACAAAAGTGGCAGCGCGGAGGTGCTTTTTACCCGACGCACCCTTGATCAAAAATCAACTGTTGGCGCTCATTGAAGAACCGGGGCAACAGGTGCCGCTGTTGGCTAAGGCCTTTAAGCTCGATGCCCGCATCGCTGATTACCTTCTCGGCGGCAATGGACTCGATGCCCGCCTGCTGGCCTATACCCGCTTGATCATATCTCAGGCCAGGCTAGAGGATAGCCATCTGTCAGCAAAGACCAAAGCTCAGCTCGTCGTCGTCGCGCAACGGCGGCGTCGGGATGGGCTTGTTTGTTATTTTCATGGATCTTGCGGCATGGGCAAGCAACTCACCGCCGAGGCGCTCTGTGCCGAATTGAAAATAACGCTTTTGCAGGTGGATCTAGGGCGGTTGCTCACCCTTGAGCAAAGCTACACATCTGTCCTGCCGCGCATCTTCCGGGAGGCACTGTTGCAGGACGCAGCGCTGTATTGGACGGGTTTCGATGCGCTGTTCGCTGCCGACAAAGCCTATGAGCTGGAGGCGCTGCTGCGG
>CAYRGG010000065.1:0-18861 GCA_964423745.1 uncultured Candidatus Competibacteraceae bacterium
ATAGCGCGTTCGATGGTCTGGCGAATCCACCACGTCGCATAGGTGGAAAAGCGAAAACCACGCTCTGGATCAAATTTCTCTACGGCATGAATGAGTCCAAGATTGCCTTCCTCAATCAAATCCAACAAAGTCAAGCCACGGTTCATGTAACGGCGTGCAATCTTCACCACTAGGCGTAGATTACATTCCACCATTCGATTACGAGCACTTTCTTCGCCGGTTAACGCTAGACGCGCATAGTACACTTCTTCCTTTGCCGTCAACAAAGGCGAGTAACCAATTTCTCCCAAATACATGCGGGTAGCATCTAAATCATCTTGGGTTAACTCCCTCTCGTTACTCCCTGTCCAGGATACTTCATCATCAGAGGTTGCAAAATCCGCTGCTTTATTTAAACCAGTATACCGTGTTGTGTGCTCGTCGTTCGTGAGAACGACATCGTATCGCACCAGATCTTCAGAACTGTCCGGCTCAAAAGTTTCCTCGATTATAAAGGATTTGGCGGATTGGCTACGCTGTTGAGCCATAATTACCTCCTCGACTCTTTGGTGGGCTAGGATCACGACGCTTTTGTGGTGGATTAATCTGATCCTTGAATTCCCACCAGCGCCTTGTGAGGTTTTTATCGTTAATTAAAAGCACTTTTACAATTAAGGCGCTATTTTTAACTCGGTAAAAAATCTAAGGGATTAACGGGCTTGCCGTCACGACGAATCTCAAAATGCAATATCGGGCGATTTTCATTACTCGTACCTATCTCTGCAATAGACTGACCCAACTGTACTTTATCACCCTCTTCAACAAAAATCTTACCAAGATACCCATAGGCACTTAATAGATCATCTGAGTGCTTTAAAATAATAAGCCTTCCATAACCAGGAAGTCCACTGCCACTATACACTACTTGCCCAGGAGAAGCTGCTCGAACAAGCTGTCCTAATTCACCACGGATTTGAATTCCTTTGCCGCCTGGAACATCGGGTTCATAATCTCGTATAACGCTGCCTGAAGTCGGCCAACGCCAAACCACATCACCCACAACGCGCTGAGCAATGGAAGTTTCATTCAGATTCACCGGTTGGGACGGTGGTTGTGTGGTCAAGATGGGTTCAGAAGAAGATGTTGACCTTGTAGGCATAACGGTTGATCGTAGCCTTACTCTGGGTTGCGATGCTGGTACGGGATTTGGTTTAGAAACTGTAGATCTTGCTGAAGCCATGGATGGTGATGAATGAATTGTAGTTTCAGCTAAGCCAATCGGTGCTGGACGCAACCACAAGCGCTGACCGGGATAAATCAGATTAGGGGAATCCAACTGATTCCATTCAGCTATTTTATGGTAGTCGAGTCCATAACGCCAGGCAATACTACTGAGCGTATCACCATAACCCACCACATAACTCTCAGGTACAGGACGCAAACGTTCGAACACAGGCGCAAAAGAGTTGCCACAGCCAGACACTAACCCTACTGCACTTAAAACAATACATGGACCTAGCAACCTACGGTAAGCCATACGCTCTAATGAAAAAGGTGCATGAGAATGTCATAACACAGTTATAGACAGGAGAAGATGATTTTATCAAAGCACGCCTCCCAGTAAAGGCACGAAACTCACCGGACCTAACAACTGCTGCATAAGTCCAGAGGGTCCCCGTTCAACTTGAATTAACTCTTGAGCTTGTGATGTGCCTATGGGAATCACCAGACGCCCTCCCACCGCCAATTGCTGTACTAAACTTAGAGGCACCTCTGGCGCGGCGGCTGTCACTATAATGCCATCATAGGGACCATATTCTAACCAACCTCGATGACCGTCTTCATATTTAAGGCAAACATTTGTTAAACCCAATGCTTGCAGACGTTTTCTTGCCCTCTCCAACAGTTTACCAATGCGCTCAACAGAATAAACCTGCTTATACAAACACGCGAGCACAGCCGTTTGATAAGCAGAACCGGTACCTATTTCCAATACTTTATTGGCTTGATTTCCTAGTAGCGCTTCAGTCATGCGAGCAACAATATAAGGTTGTGAAATGGTCTGCCCAAAACCAATCGGCAAGGCCGTATCATCATAAGCATGACTTGCTAAGGCTTCATCCACAAACATATGCCGAGGTATATTTAAAATGACTTCGAGCACTAAATCGCTGCAAATACCGGCGTCCTGCAACCGCTTTATCAAGCGCTGCCGCGTGCGCAGCGAAGTCATACCAATACCATTAATCGAATTTATCCTAGCGTTCACAACGTTTTTAACCAGTGATCAACTTGATCTAGCGCCCCATGGGCCGTCAAGTCAACCTGTAAGGGTGTCACTGAAACATATCCCATGCGCACTGCATAGAAATCCGTGTTGGGTCCAGCATCCTGTTCAGGACCCGCTGGACCAATCCAGTAGATGGTACGACCGCGGGGATCTGTGTCTTTGATGACCGGCTCCGATTGATGACGATTACCAAGCCGAGTGGTCTGAAAGCCTGCCAATTCTGTGTACGGGAGGTCTGGCACATTGACATTGAGTATCGTGTTGCCAGGTAAAGGACGTTTCTGCAGAGCAAGCACCAACCGTTTGGCGACTTTAGCAGCTGTCGCAAAATGTTGGGGTGGATACGATGCCAATGAAATCGCTATGGCAGGCAAACCAAGAAAACGTCCTTCCATGGCTGCTGCAACAGTCCCCGAGTAGATCACATCATCACCCATATTAGCGCCAGCATTAATACCTGAAACCACCATATCCGGTGCTTTGTCTAATAATAAACCTGTAATGGCCACATGCACGCAGTCGGTGGGTGTGCCTTCCACGCTGCTAAAACCATTTTCATGATGAGTAACATAAAGCGGATGTTTTAAAGTCAGCGAATGGCTTGCTCCGCTGCGGTCACGATCCGGGGCCACAACAATGACTTCAGCAACTTCCGTCAAAATTTTTGCAAGTTGAACAATGCCTGGAGCCTGATAACCGTCGTCATTGCTAACCAGAATTCTCATTAAAGTGACAATCTCCTTCAAAAAAAGGTTAACAACACCACAAACAGCCATATTTTTTTTATACTGATCAAAAGCAACTTACCGCAACAAACTGAGCCGCCCCATGGCTAAAAATTTTACATTGACACCCGAAGACCAGGCATTGTTTCGCCAACAAGTGGGATCCGTCAAGCGTCTAGATCACGATCGTGCGGAACCCTCTGGTCAAAACCCTGCTCCTGTACCACATTCCACGCGAGCCGATGAAAGCCAGGTTCTCAACGATATGGTCTCGGATTACTTTGAGCCTTGGGACATGGAAACCGGAGAAGAACTCCAATACTGCCGCGACGGCCTGCAACACAGCGTATTACGCAAATTAAAGCGGGGCCAATTCCGCGTCAGCGCCGTTTTAGACCTTCATGGAATGAACGTTGCGTCTGCCCGCCAGGCATTGGCTCATTTTCTTCACACCGTGCGCAAAAATAACCTAACTTGTGTACGTATTATACATGGCAAAGGTAACCGTTCTCGTCATAAAGGACCCGTCTTAAAACATAAAGTGAATCAATGGTTGCGCCAACGTGATGAAATATTGGCTTTTTGCTCCACCCGGCCTGTGGACGGCGGCACCGGTGCAGTTTATGTGTTATTGCGACGCCGCTAAGTTTCATTAACTTCATTACATGCGATAATTTCTCGCAACACACTGGTGGCATAAGCGCCGGACGACAACCAAAACATCAACTTAAGTGAATCTTTTTCCAGCAGATCCCATTTTATATCCTGCACATGGAGTCGCAAGGGGCGCCGCTCTTGAACAAGCCCTGCCTGCTCAAGACCTTGACATAGAAGTGGATAGAGCAGAGCCACTTTTTGCTCTAGATCGCCCACAGCTAAGCGGCTAGGACATTCGCCTTTGCCCCAAAGGGGACCCGATGGATGAAGGGCCATAATGGACGTTCGTCGGAAAATATCTTCATCGATCTCCAATGCAGGAAATTGACTCCGACTACCGTCATGCATCATGACATCACCAGGCAGCGCTTGATTCCAAGTACCCTCAGCTACCCGCTGAGTTAACACCTGGTTAAATAAATAAGCCCGGGCGGCAGACAGATACAAGCCACGCCGATGACGATCTCTGACAGAGCGGCCCGAAAACATGGCCTCAGCCTGGGCTAAGTTACGACCTTCCCGACCGAAGCGTTGGGGACCAAAATAATTAGGGACACCTAGTTTCATGACGCTATCGAGGCGCCACTGGATTTTTCCCGAGGGGTCTTTTAAGTCCCGAATCACAATGCAAAATCGATTACCCTGTAAAGCACCGCGCTTCAGCTTACGGCTATGACGCACCGCTTCAACTATGCTAAACGTCGCGTCGTTGCAAAGAGACCAATCAGGACTTGGTTTACCAGGCAAATGCACCGAAAACCACTGTTCTGTTACAGCATAGCGGTCTTTTAAACCGGCGTAACTCACTTGACGAGCCGGCACGCCGGCAAAGCTAGCCAGCTGACGGGCCACCCAATCCGTATTAGCAAGCCGCTTGCGCACTCTAAGAAAAACATGCTCACCGCTACCCTCCGGTGTAAATCCTAGCTCTTCCACCACGGCAAAATCTTCGGGAAAGACGCGAATGCGACCCGTCGATTGGGGCGACTCAGCGGCATAGCTTAAGCCATCAAAATTATAATTTACTGACATCTGTCGATTGCTGGAGCAATACGACGGCATGGGCTGCAATACCCTCGCCGCGGCCGATATAACCCAACCGTTCTGTAGTTGTCGCTTTAACGCTAACCTGTTGAGGAGCAATCGCAAGATCAGCCGCAATTTGCGCAACCATGGTTGGAATATAAGGCGCTAATTTGGGGGTCTGAGCTATGAGCGTACTATCGACATTGTTGATCGTTAACTGATGTCGATGCACCAGCCCTACTACCCGGCGCAACAATATACGGCTATCGATGGTTTTGAAGGCAGGGTCATCGTCTGGAAAATGTTGACCAATATCCCCTAACCCTGCCGCACCTAAAAGTGCATCGCACAGAGCGTGCAATAACACGTCTCCATCGGAGTGCGCCACTAAACCTCGATGATAAGGAATACGTACACCCCCTAGAGTAATGCCTTCCCCATCACCAAACCCATGCACATCAAACCCATGACCGATCCGCATCAATTGCGATTCCTGGCGTTACGGTAAAAAGTCATTGCAATGAATGAGTCAAATAAAATTCAGCGAGGGCTAAATCCTCTGGATAGGTAATTTTAATATTATCTGCTCGTCCTTCTATTAAACGTGGCGCTAAACCCGTTGCTTCTATGGCAGAAGCTTCATCCGTGATAGCCAGATGACGATTTATGGCCTGATCCAATGCAGAAAAAAGCACCTCAAAGCGAAACATTTGCGGGGTTAGGGCATGCCAAAGATCACTACGATCTACCGTGCCAGCAACTCGACCGTTGCTATCTGCTCGTTTTATGGTGTCTCGCACAGGTATGGCCAATAAACCACCCACAGGGTCTTGCTGAAGTTCATCCATAAGCGCATCTAGATCGCTGCTGCGTAAACAGGGGCGGGCCGCATCATGCACCAATATCCAATCATCGGTTTGTACATGTCTCTGTAGGGCCTTAAGCCCATTCAACACTGAATGACAACGTTCTTGACCACCTGCTACACTCAGCAAAACCTTATCCGTGGTAATAGACGTTTCGTTCCACCAAGTGTCTTGAGGATTCAACACAACCACCAAACCTTTAAGCCGTGGGTGCTGAAGCAAGGCGTTCAAACTGTGGGTAATGACTTGCAAACCCGCAAGCGCCATGTACTGCTTCGGAACACAGGTTGCCATACGCCGCCCTATTCCCGCGGCGGTCAGTACAGCCCAATACGCAGTTTCAGTCACGAGAAGGTATAGTTTCAGGAGACACTGGCGTTATCGGTACTTCATTCAAGACCCAAAAGAACGTTTCGTTCTTATGGATCATGCCCAACTCAACCCGGGCTAACTCCTCAATAGCGTCAAACCCTTCTTTAAGACTTTTAACTTCGGCTTTCAACACCCGGTTGCGCTCAGCTTGAGCCAAATTTTTGGATTGCTGGACTTTTATGGCTTCCTGCAAGCTCAGTATTCCCCTCACTCCCTGGTCTTTAGGCAACCACAATTGAACATTCAGCAAAACCAAAAGAAATACTAAAAAACCGACCATGATGCGCATAGTAGTATCACTAAGATGTCGTCTTTTACGCTACCTACCCTATATACTATAGGGCAGCCGATGGCTGCCCTATAATAAATGTCACATTAACTAGTCGCGAAAAACCTTAAATGCTGAACGACCACCATAATGGGCCGAATCACCCAATTCTTCCTCAATGACCAATAAACGATTGTATTTGGCCACGCGGTCCGAACGGCTTAGAGAACCGGTTTTAATTTGCGTAGCGGTTGAAGCGACCGCTAAATCGGCAATCGTGGTATCTTCAGTTTCGCCAGAACGGTGGGAAACCACCGCACTAAAATTTGCCTCTTCAGCCATTTTGATGGCATTAAGGGTTTCTGTCAGGGTGCCAATTTGATTGACCTTAATAAGGATGGAATTGGCGATATGCTCGTCGATACCCCGCTTAAAAATAGCGGTATTGGTCACAAATAGATCATCCCCCACCAACTGCACTTTGTCACCCAGCTTCTGGGTCAGCACTGCCCAACCGTCCCAGTCGCTCTCATCCATACCGTCTTCGATGGAAACGATGGGATAACGACCGGCAAGGTCTACAATCCAATCGGCAAACTCTGCGGAAGTGAAAGACTTCCCCTCAGACTCTAGGTGGTATTTACCGTCTTTGTAAAATTCAGAGCTCGCCACATCCAATGCGATATAAATGTCTTTGCCAGGTTGGTAACCTGCTTCAGTGATGGCTTCCATCACTACCTCTAGGGCAGCTTCATTAGAGGGCAAATTAGGCGCAAACCCACCTTCATCACCTACAGCGGTGTTCATGCCTTGTTTTTTTAAAACCTTGCTTAAGGCATGAAAAACTTCGGCCCCATAGCGTAGCGCTTCACGAAAGCTAGGTGCCCCGATGGGCATAATCATAAACTCTTGGACATCGACACTGTTGTCAGCATGGGCGCCGCCGTTGAGAATATTCATCATGGGCACGGGCAAAGCATAAGGGGCGGTGGGATTCAAATACTTATACAAAGGTACGCCAGCATCGGCCGCAGCTGCCCGGGCTGTGGCTAGGGAAATACCCAATAAAGCATTGGCGCCTAAGCGGCCTTTGTTATCAGTCCCATCTAGATCAATCATTTTTTGATCGATGGCTGCTTGATCAGTGGCTTCCATACCCATGAGGGTTTCGCGCAGTTCACCATTGACGGAAGCGACCGCTTTGAGCACACCCTTGCCACCATAGCGGTTAGCGTCGCCGTCGCGGAGTTCCACTGCCTCGCGGGTTCCTGTTGAAGCCCCAGAAGGCACCGCCGCACTGCCCTTTGCGCCTGAGGTTAAGGTCACATCCACTTCAACGGTGGGATTGCCACGGGAATCCAATATTTCACGGCCTTGGATAGCGGTAATTGCAGACATAAATCATTGCTCCTCATGTACTGACTGAGTTTAGTAATTAATAGAAACCAGCGCCTAAGCTTTACGCAAAGCAATTGACTAGGCAATGGCTAGTACGGGTGTATTTATCCTTGCCCTAACACGGATTCTATAAGTCCTTGTTTCTTTACAACCTGATCAAGCTCTTTAAGGGTCATGAGCAGCTTTTCCAGGTCCCCTAAAGGCCATGCATTAGGACCATCACTCAAAGCCTGATCGGGATTAGGATGGGTCTCCATAAAAAGCCCGGCGATACCTGCCGCCACTGCGGCCCGTGCCAGCACGGGAACAAATTCCCGCTGCCCTCCTGAGGCGTTACCTTGACCACCCGGTAATTGCACCGAATGGGTAGCGTCGAACACCACCGGACAGCCCGTGGCGCGCATGACCATCAGGGCGCGCATATCAGAGACTAAATTATTGTAGCCAAAGGAAACACCCCGTTCGCACACCATAATTTGGTCATTACTTGTGTCGGTCTTTGCTTTAACCACAACATGGGTCATATCCCACGGCGCCAAAAACTGGCCTTTCTTGATGTTGACAGGTTTACCTTGCCGAGCCACATTTTGAATAAAATTTGTTTGTCGACACAGGAACGCAGGGGTCTGTAACACGTCTACGACGCTAGCCACTTCTGCCAGCGGTGTGTCTTCATGGACGTCTGTCAATACCGGCACGTTAAACTCTGCCTTAACCATCTCTAAAATCTGTAGCCCCTTTTCCAATCCAGGACCCCGGTAACTACTGTGAGATGAACGATTCGCTTTATCAAAAGAGGATTTATAAATAAACGGCACACCGAGCCGCTGAGTCATTTCCTTAAGGGCACCGGCCGTCTCTAAAGCCAACTGTTCCCCTTCGATAACACAGGGACCGGCGATTAGAAACAGCGGACGTTGGAGACCGACCTCAAAATTACAGAGTTTCATAATGCAGAGCCTTTCTTTTCACGATGCTGACATAATGCCGCTTTTATAAAACTTTGAAACAAAGGATGTCCATCCCGGGGATTAGAGGTAAATTCAGGGTGAAACTGGCAACCTAAAAACCAAGGTTGATCTGGAAGTTCAACAATTTCCACCAATCGATTATCCAAAGAGAACCCGGAAACCACTAAACCTGCACGCTGCAAACGATCCAAATAACGGTTGTTAAACTCAAACCGGTGCCGGTGACGTTCTGTAATAACGGATTTTCTATAAGCAGACCAAGCGCGGGTACCTTCTGTTAACCGGCATGGCTGGGCACCCAGACGCATGGTGCCACCCAAGTCAGAGTCCGCACTACGTTGTTCCACATCACCCGTTTCAGTCATCCACTCGGTAATTAATCCAATCACCGGATCAGCGGCGCCGCCGCAAAATTCTGTACTATGGGCATCCTTCAACCCAGCCACATGGCGGGCAAACTCGATGACGGCCACCTGCATACCTAAGCAGATGCCCAGATAAGGAATCGTGTTTTCCCTGGCATAGCGGACCGCTTCAATTTTGCCTTCCACACCCCGCCCTCCAAAACCACCAGGTACGATAATCGCGTCCATACCATCTAGGCAACCAGCGCCATCCCGCTCAATACTTTCGGAATCCACATAATGAATAGTGACTTGGGTCTCGGTATGGATACCGGCATGGAGTAGAGCCTCATTGAGGGATTTATAAGCGTCCGTTAGGTCCACATATTTACCCACCATGGCTACGTTAACTCGAGCCCGAGGATGTTCAATGGCAAACATGACCTGCTGCCATTCTGCAAGATTCGCTGCTGGCACAGTGAGTCCTAACTTCTCCACCACAATGTCGTCCAGACCCTCGGCATGTAACATCAAGGGAATCCGATAAATACTGTCGGCGTCAAGGGCGCTAATAACCGCCCGTTGCTCTACGTTGGTGAATAAAGCAATCTTACGGCGTTCTTCAGCGGGAATTTCTCGATCTGAACGGCACAGTAGAATATCCGGTTGAATACCTATGGAGCGAAGCTCCTTCACGGAATGCTGAGTCGGTTTGGTTTTTAATTCACCGGAGGATTGAATATAAGGCAACAGAGTCAAATGGATGAACAGGGACTGACCACGACCCAATTCTAAGTTGAGCTGGCGAATGGCTTCGAGGAAAGGCAATGACTCAATGTCGCCCACCGTACCACCGATTTCCACCATCACCACATGGGTGCCATCGGCACCTGCCCGAATACAATGCTTAATTTCATCGGTAATATGCGGAATAACTTGAACGGTTCCACCCAAATAATCGCCTTTGCGTTCTTTTTCGATGACATTGGCATAGATGCGACCTGTGGTGAAGTTATTACGCTGGCTAGCAGTCATCCGCACAAAGCGCTCGTAGTGGCCTAAATCAAGATCTGTCTCTGCGCCGTCGTGGGTAACAAACACTTCACCGTGTTGAAACGGGCTCATGGTGCCGGCATCCACGTTGATATAAGGATCTAGCTTTATCAAAGCAACTTTTAGACCCCTCGCCTCTAGAATAGCCCCTAAAGAAGCGGCTGCAATACCTTTACCCAGGGACGATACAACACCGCCCGTAATGAAAATAAATTGCGTCATGCTGATACACTGAAAAGGTGACTACAGACGGGTCTACACGTTAACAAAAGGCAAAGCTTTTTGCCACGTAAAAATGAAGCCTTGTTCATCACAACGGGCTGCGAACCGGGCGCTTATCCATAGTCCACCTATTGCCGCCAAAACGCCATTTACATAGAGTAGGGGTAACCGGTCACGCTCCCAGGCCGGTACGCCAGCGGCCTGAAACAACTTTTTGAGCGTCTGACTGTGGGTACGCCCAACAGGTTGAAAACGTTCTCCACCGCGCCAAAAACCCACCTGCAGAGATTTATTATCCAGCATCTTTTTATTTAAACCCTGTCCTCGTGCGGGTAATAAACATAAATAACCAATAGGGGGAATAACCAGAGGCACTCCTGGCTGAATAGAAAAAACCTGAGTAGGATCATGAAACGGCAACGGCCGCATGGCGAATAAATGATCTCTATAACGCCGCACCTCACCACCTGGCCAATGTATATGAGGCTGTCGGTCTGGCGGAGCAATAAGGACATCCTGCAGAATATGATGTAATTGAGTAGCGCTGGGCATCGGCAAGTCGAGAACGCGAAACCAGCGGCGCAGACAATTGCGTTGCCGCTCTTCAGTTAACATGGCCAGTCGAGCAATAGACAGACGCTGAGCATCACCGTCGGTCACTTGCGCTAAATCAACATCGGCTAGCTCATCCAGGAGCTGGCTGGCCTCGGCACAGAGTCGCGCGGAACGCGCTATAGTATCGATAGCTGCTGGCCAATACGCTGTCAGTAGGGGCAGCACCGTGTGGCGGAGATAATTGCGATTGATGGCTAGATCCGTATTGCTAGTGTCTTCAATCCAATGCAGATCATGGGTTTTTGCATAGGCTAAGATATCTTTACGTTGGACATTTAATAGAGGGCGCGATAAAAGCCCCCGGCCCAGGGACGCTGCTGCTGGCATAGCCGCTAGCCCATGGGGACCTGAACCTCGCAGGAGCTGTAGCAGCAAGGTTTCCGCCTGATCATCACGATGATGGGCCGTAAGCACTGCATCTTGCGGTCCTACTAGTTCCGCCAGAGCTTGGTAACGAGCCCGCCGGGCCGCTGCTTCAGGGCTTTCTCCAGAATTTGGTATAGCGCTAACTGAAATCGCAGTAAAGGTAATACCCATTTGCTGACAAACCGCTTTACAATGCTGCTCCCAGTGGGTGGCTGCTGGGTGTAAGCCGTGATTCACGTAAATGGCTTCTACCCTATAGTCTGCTAATGCTTGCCGGTGGGTTATCAAGAGATGTAATAAAACATGGGAATCGACGCCACCGCTGTAAGCGACCACTAAACGTTGAATGTGAGCATGGACGGTCAATAAGGGTTGTAGATCCCTAAAAAAAGCGCCATGGATCGTTCGCATAATGGATCAGTCGAGAAATTCTCTAAAAGTACCGTAGCTCAAGAGGCGTTGATAGCGTTGTTCTAGTAACTCATCCAACGCCAAGTTATCGAGTTCCTGTAATCTTTGTAGAAGCGCCGCTTTGAGATTTTCCGCCATCGTAGACATATCTCTGTGGGCGCCTCCTAGAGGTTCCTCAACCACTTCGTCAATCAAATTCAGCTGTTTTAAACGGTCAGCGGTAAGACCCAAAGCTTCAGCGGCTTCAGGGGCTTTTTCCGCGCTTTTCCAAAGAATGGAAGCACATCCTTCGGGAGAAATCACCGAATAGGTACTGTACTCCAGCATTAGCATACGGTCACCGACGCCAATGGCTAAGGCGCCGCCGGACCCCCCCTCACCGATCACGGTGGATATAATGGGCGTGCGCAGTTGCACCATAGCAAATAAATTACTGGCAATCGCTTCGCCTTGACCACGTTCCTCAGCACCAATACCCGGATAGGCCCCCGGCGTATCGATAAAGGTTAGCAGAGGAAGGCGAAAACGCTCTGCCATTTTCATCAGTCGCAGTGCTTTACGGTAGCCTTCTGGTCGCGGCATCCCAAAGTTGCGGAAGAGCTTACGCTTTGTATCACGTCCCTTTTGGTGGCCTATCACCATAACAGGGCGTCCTTTTAGACGCGCTAAACCCGCGACAATGGCATGGTCGTCGGCAAATGCCCGGTCGCCATGAAGTTCTTGAAAATCGGTAAAGATGCGCTGGATATAATCTAACGTATAGGGGCGCAATGGATGACGGGCCAGCTGAGCGATCTGCCAAGGGCTTAGGGATGCAAAAATAGATTCCGTTAGCGCGATGCTTTTGGCCTCTAAATGGGCCATTTCCTCACTAATGTCCAGTTCCGTGTCGTTGCAAAGTCGACGCAACTGATCGAGCTTATCCTCGAGTTCTGCAATGGGTTTTTCAAAATCCAAGAAATTCGCACTCATGCTAAATCAGGTCTACTGGCGGAAGAATTAGAGGTAATAGTATTAAAAGGCTGACTTAATACTGTACCTTGTAAAGATAATCTTCGAAATGCCAAATGTCAGACCGGCACGAGATAAACACTCACTTTTGATTAAAAACACTTGAAAAGACTGATAGCGGCTTAAAACAGGTGGACAAATCAACCCGCAAATACCCTTTGCTAAATCATCAACAAAGCTCAGGATCCTTGGAAGTTAGCCGCCTCCTGGGTTAGGCGTTGGTATTTTCCCAATAGTGATTCTTGGCTTTCTTGATGTTCTGGATGCAAAATAATGCACTCTACAGGACAAACTTCTACACATTGCGGTGTATCAAAGTGACCGACACACTCCGTACAGCGTTTTGGGTCAATTTCGTAAATCTCTTCACCTTGATAAATAGCGGTGTTAGGACATTCCGGCTCACATACATCGCAATTGATGCATTCATCAGTGATCAACAATGCCATTGCTCAAATCCTCTTCAATAGGTTTTTTTCAAAATTATAAAGTCGTTTTTTATAGGGTAATCAGTTTGCGCCATTCACAGTTTGCGAACCGCAAGTCTATAAGTTATCTGACCTGCTATTTTCTCACGAAAAATACCCCAGTTGGCGGGTAATTCTAAATCTATCAAATTTTGCTCCGCTTCCAAATAGATCCAAGCCAGCGACGCTAACCAACCTCCCTCTTCTAAAGCAAGACAAATTGGGGGTATCAAATTTTGACCAAAAGGAGGATCCAAAAAAACCACATCAAAAGCTTGCGAGGGTCCTGCAAGCCATGAGATTGTATCGGCTTGCACTGGGTAAGCGTTAACAACACCTAGGTGAGTAAAATTTTCCTGTAGTTGACGGATAACTGCGGGATGTTGATCTATAAAGACAGCCCCGCCAGCACCTCGAGAAAGGGCTTCAAGTCCTAAAGCGCCACTACCCGCAAATAGATCAAGACAATGTGCACCTTCAATGTAAGGCGCTAACCAATTAAATAGCGTTTCCCGCACGCGATCTGGTGTTGGTCGAAGGGCCCCTATAGTAGGAAAATCTATATGGCGTCCGCGCCAAGCACCCCCAATAATACGTAATTGGTTGTTACGCCGTCTTGTTACCATTTTATATGTTTCTAAGGGCCACCGACGATGACTGTGAGCAGCTGAGTAGGTTGGATACGACGCTGTAAAGCTTCGGTTACTTGCTCTGACGATAAAGCCTCGATCTTTGCGCTAAAGGTCTGCAAATAATCTAGGGGCAAACGGTAAAAACCAATGGTAGCCAAATATTGCACAAGCTTGCTGTTGCTATCGATACGCAAGGCAAAACCGCCAGTGATATTTTGCTGAGCGGCTTTTAATAAAGTGGCATTTGGACCTTCACCGACAAACTCTTGCAACGTAGTATGCAGCAACTTAGTCGCTTGTTCTGTTTGATCAACCCGAGTTTGCAAGCCCATTAAAAAAGGTCCCTTTTGACGCATGGGTAAAAAGTAGCTATAAACGCTATAAGACAAACCTTGTTTTCCGCGAATCTCTTGCGCCAATTTCGATACCAGGCCATTTCCCCCTAGAATGTGATTTCCTAAGTAGAGGCTGTAGTAATCTTCGTCGCCTCGCTGCATGCCAATCTGCCCCATAAAGATATGACTTTGACTCGACGGATGGGGAACGCGTATTACTTTGGATTCAGTCAGTGGCGTGACTTTTGGTAGGGGTGGTGCGGGTTCCCCAGAGGCTAGGCTGCCTACTAACGTATTAGCAAGCCGCTCAGCCGCACTACGATCCAAATCACCTACAATGGCCACTACGGCGTTAGCAGCCACATAGTAATTGGTATGAAATGCTTGCACTTGATTTCGAGTCAGAGTTTTTAAACTTGTCTCGGTACCTTCCGGTGGTGAAGCATAAGGATGACCCTCATAAAGAGTTGTATAAAATGTGCGCTCAGCGATGGCATCCGGCGATTGCGCCAAGCTTTGCAATTGCGCCAGCATGCGATTACGCTCCCGATTTAGCGCTTGCTCTGGAAAAGCTGGCTTGGCCAGCACTTGAGCCGCTATATCAACAGCAGGTTGTAGATAACGCGGTTCAGAAAGGCTGCGCAGGGAAAACCAAGCCATATCGCGAAGGGCGCCGCCATCAAGCAAGGCGCCTAAACCATCTAGGCGCTCTGCCACAGCGTCAGCGGACAATTCTGCCGTACCACTATCCAACAAAGCATTAGTTAATTGGGAAAGACCAGGATTGTCTTCATCTCGAGCCGATCCAGCATCAAACACCACTTGCACATCCACCATCGGCAACTGTCGAGTCGGATAAAAATAAACCCGCGCTCCATTTTCTGTGTTCCAATGCTGTATCTCAGGAATAGCACCTACCCAAGAAGGGGTAAGACTTAGCAAAGTGATTGTAGCAATGACAAAAAACCTTGTCTCAAACATAGTTTTTCTACTTAGTTGGTCCTAGAGTAATGTTGTTTTGTCGAGATTTTCAAAGATGACGACATGCCAACTTGTGCATCTTGTGCAGGCAAGGGTTCTAAGATGGCCACAGTGAGATGATCATCAAGTAAATATTTTCGCGCCACGTCACGAATCTGCTCAGGCGTCACTGCTTGGATACGTTCCACATAGTCTTCCAGGGCATTCCATCCTAATCCCACCGTTTCTAGCACACCCATGCGCATACCTTGATAGAACATAGAATCTCGTTCATAAACTTCTGAGGCCACCACTTGCGCCACTATCCTTTCAAGCTCTGGTGTACTGATGAGTTTCTCGCGCAACTGCTGGATTTCATTGCGCAGAGCTTGCTCAACCTCGCTATGCGTGTGGCCCGGTGTCGGATTTGCCGCTAAAATAAAGAGCTCATCTAAACGAGATGTCATACTGTAACTCGCTTGTGCCCAGGCCGCTAACTGCTTACCGCGCACCAAATTGCGGCTTAATCGAGCGCTTTTTCCTGCATTCAGTACGCCTGCCAACACTTGCAAAGCATAAACTTCCTCCTCGTGCTGCGCGGTTTTTAAAACGGGCACTTTATAGCCGAGCATCACTTGAGGCAGTTTAGCAGACACTTTAACAGTAACACGGCGAGCACCTCGTTGCGGAATTTCGGGTTGAGGGGTTGGAGCGATGATTTCTCGAGACGGTATAGAGCCGAAATGGGTTTCGGCTAGTTCAAATACTTCTTTAGGGTCTACATCCCCGACAACCACCAAAATTGCATTATTGGGCGCATACCACCGGCGATACCAAGCACGTAGATCAGCGGCAGTTAATGACTTGATATCGCTCATCCAACCTATGATAGGATTGCGGTAGGGACTTGTCATATAGCTGATGGCATTAAACTGTTCGTAAGTCAGCCCCTCTGGTGAATCCTCGGTACGCAGACGACGTTCTTCAGCCACAACCCGCAACTCTTTAGCGATCTCGTCTTCGTTTAATAATAAACCGCGCATACGGTCAGCTTCCAAGCGAAAACTTACCGCTAAACGATCTTTTTGCATCGTTTGGAAGTAGGCTGTGTAATCTCGGCTGGTAAAAGCATTTTGCCTACCACCATTGGCGGCAATGATACGCGCAAATTCCCCAGGACCTATGGTTGGTGTGCCTTTAAACATCATATGTTCAAGCGCATGAGATATACCTGTTTTTCCTCTAGGTTCATAGCTCGATCCGACTTTATACCAAATTTGAGATACGACCACCGGTGCTCTATGATCTTCACGTACCAAAATCTTTAGTCCGTTCGCCAGCTGAAATTCATGCACTGGCGAAGAAGCAAAGGCTGGTGACGTAACCAATAAACCTACTATTATTAGGCTAAAAAATTGCTTACCCATAGGGTTTTGATAATCCTTATGCTTTGTTTAAATAGATACACATTGGCGTGATAAGATTTGTTGTAACGAGGTCGTCATGTCTAGCAAATTACAGCGATTTTTTTACATCAATTATTTGCTTGGCAAAAATCCATGTCTGACATCAGAAATGCTAATTCATCTAACGGCTCTAGTTCTAAGTCCATAGACAGCAAAAAATCGACCGTGTTCGACCGTCTGAACAAGCCTTCATTCAATCCACCTAATTAATATGATAATCCTTAAATTGAACCTACGGTAACTAACTATGGAAACTAATAAACGGGAACCCTTTAAGCGTCTTAGGCAACGGCTTAAACGCACGCGTCAAGGTTTGATGGATGGACTATCTGATATTTTCCTTGGTAAAAAAACTATTGATGACGATGCATTGGAGGAACTAGAGACCCGTTTACTCATGGCTGACATAGGCGTTGAAGCCACTACAACGATTATCAAGCATTTGACTGAACGGGTATCCCGCAAACAACTTACCGATTTGGATGCGCTGCTACAGGCCCTACGGGAGGAGATGCTAGAACTCCTAGAGCCATGCACTCAACCTTTAACCATTGATCCACTAAAACGTCCTTTTGTAATTCTCATGGTAGGTGTCAACGGCGCAGGTAAAACCACAACTATCGGCAAACTAGCTAAACGACTTCAAGCGCAGGGCAAATCGGTTATGCTAGCAGCTGGCGATACGTTTCGGGCGGCTGCAGTTGAACAGTTGAAGATTTGGGGAGAGCGAAACCAGGTTCCCGTCATCGCCCAGCAAATTGGCGCTGACTCTGCTTCTGTTATCTATGATGCATTTCAAGCAGCGACCGCTCGCACCGTTGACGTGCTTATTGCCGATACCGCTGGACGCCTTCATACACGCTCTAATCTGATGGAGGAGTTAAAAAAAATTAAACGAGTTATCGGCAAGATAGACGTTAGCGCACCTCATGAAGTTATGCTTGTTGTTGATGCCGGCACCGGGCAAAATGCTTTGATTCAAGCCGTTCAATTTCATGATGCCGTTAATCTATCAGGTATAACATTGACAAAGATGGATGGAACCGCCAAAGGGGGTATTATTTTTGCCATCGCAAAAAAACTGGCTATTCCCATTCGTTTTATTGGTGTTGGAGAAAATCTCGAAGATCTTAGGAGCTTTGACGCCGAAGATTTTGTAGATGCTTTACTTAGCAAAAATCCTATAGACGCTTAGACACTACAGTATCAAACAAATCAAAATCTAAATCTTATATTTTTTCAGCTATTTACGGCTTTCTATACAAAATACCCAAACAAGGTTTTGTGAAGACAATTTTGTTTCCTCGTTAAGAACTTAATTCTTTATTAGCACTCTTATTGATAGAGTGCTAAAATGAGGTGAATTTCCAGGGAGTAACATGTATGAACAATGCTTTGGTTCCTAAATCAATGCAGTTGCCAATAACTGTTGATAGTCTTGACAAATATATTCAAGTTGTCAGTAGTATTCCGGTTTTAGATGCTGACCATGAGCAATCTTTGGTTATCCGTCTTCGTCAA
Organism: uncultured Candidatus Competibacteraceae bacterium; assembly: GCA_964423745.1. Lineage (GTDB taxonomy): Bacteria > Pseudomonadota > Gammaproteobacteria > Competibacterales > Competibacteraceae > CAYRGG01. The sequence continues at coordinate 17,956 of CAYRGG010000065.1, forward strand.
CATAATGATCTAGAAGCGGCACGCCAGCTCATAGTGGCGCATTTACGTTTTGTCGTGCATATAGCCCGAGGTTATACAGGTTATGGTCTGCCGCTTGGAGATCTTATTCAAGAAGGCAATATAGGCTTGATGAAGGCGGTTAAACGCTTCGATCCAAGTCATAACGTACGTTTAGTGTCTTTTGCAGTGCATTGGATTCGAGCAGAAATTCATGAGTTCATTCTGCGTAACTGGCGTATTGTAAAGATTGCTACAACTAAAGCTCAACGTAAACTTTTTTTCAATCTACGTAGTTCGAAGAAACGATTAGGTTGGTTTAATAAGGAAGAAGCAGACACTATTGCTAAAGACCTCGGTGTTAGTGTCGATACGGTTTTAGAAATGGAATCCCGGCTTAGTGGTCAAGATATTTCCTTTGATCCCGCTCCTCAGTCTGAGAGCGAAGAAGACCGAGATAATATTGCATCTTCTCCTTCAGCTTATCTTCAAGACTCTTCAACTGATCCTGCTGAACTTTTGGAGACTCGGGATTGGGAGAATCAAGCCAACGATCGATTAGCAAAGGCTTTAGAAGAGTTGGATGCTCGTAGTAAAAATATCTTGCAACGCCGCTGGTTAAGCGAAAAAAAACCAACTTTGCATGAGTTAGCTTCTGAATATGCGGTTTCGGCTGAACGAATAAGACAGCTAGAAAGTAATGCAATCAAGAAGATAAAATCAATTTTGCTTGCCTAGTATTTTGATTTGAACAATCCCGATAATAATTGGAAAAAAAGGTCCTGTTGAGTGTTCAACAAGACCTTTCTAAATTAAACGCCTGGCGATGACCTACTTTCACATGGGGAGACCCCACACTATCATCGGCGCTGAATCGTTTCACTTCCGAGTTCGGAATGGGATCGGGTG
>CAYRGG010000066.1:0-18803 GCA_964423745.1 uncultured Candidatus Competibacteraceae bacterium
GAGCCAACACCAAATTCGACCGCTTAAATAACGAGATCAAGGAGGAGCTTTTGTGAAATTTCTCCTTTGGGTTGTGCTGAGCTGTTTTATTGCTGCTAAAGTTGGGGCTGACACCATCACGGGTGAGGTAGAGAGACAGCCTTTAAATATAGCCGCCATCGTGATGTTTCTTGCCTTTGTCATAGCAACACTATTTATTACCTATTGGGCGGCGCAACGCACTAAGACCGCCAGTGATTTTTACACGGCGGGTGGCGGCATCACCGGATTTCAAAACGGTTTAGCCATTGCCGGAGACTATATGTCGGCAGCGTCTTTTTTAGGTATCTCAGGTTTGGTTTACACAGCGGGCTTCGACGGTTTGATCTACTCGGTGGGTTGGTTAGTGGGTTGGCCCATTATCATGTTTCTCATCGCTGAGCAGTTGCGTAATTTGGGCAAATACACCTATGCGGATGTGGCCTCCTACCGTCTTCAGCAAACCCCGATTCGCATACTTGCCGCGACTGGTTCCCTGGTGGTGGTCATTCTCTATCTAATTGGTCAAATGGTTGGCGCGGGCAAACTGATTGAACTGTTGTTTGGACTACCTTACACCTATGCGGTGACTATCGTCGGCGTGTTGATCATTATGTATGTCACCTTTGGCGGCATGATCGCCACTACTTGGGTGCAGATTATTAAGGCGACACTGCTATTGTCCGGCGCCACCTTAATCGCGGTGCTTGCTTTATCTAATTTTGGATTTAGTTTTGAAGAAATGTTTCGACAAGCCGTCGAAACCCATCCTGAGGGTTTCTCGATTATGGCGCCGGGTGCCTTGGTCACGAATCCCGTCGATGCTATTTCCTTGGGTATTGCGTTGATGTTCGGCACCGCCGGGTTACCCCATATTTTGATGCGTTTCTTCACGGTGACCAGCGCTAAGGAAGCCCGCAAATCGGTTTTTTACGCCACCGGCTTTATCGGCTTTTTCTATATCCTGACGTTTATCATCGGTTTTAGCGCCATCGTATTACTCGCCCAGCATCCTGAGTATTTTACCAGGGCAGCCGATGGAACCCTCGCTCTGTCCGGGGGTAATAATATGTCGGCGGTACACCTGGCCAATGCGGTGGGTGGTACTTTGTTGCTAGGCTTTATCTCGGCGGTAGCCTTTGCCACCATTCTGGCGGTGGTGTCAGGGCTCACCTTAGCCGGCGCTTCAGCTATCTCCCATGACCTCTACGCCAGTGTGATCGCCCGTGGCCAAGTTACCGAAAAGCGGGAAGTGACGATCTCTAAAATCGCCACTGTTTGTCTGGGTGTTATCGCCATCTTATTGGGCATCGCTTTTGAAAAACAAAATATCGCCTTTTTGGTGGGATTGACCTTTGCGGTGGCTGCCAGCGCTAACTTCCCGGTGCTCTTTATGTCCATCTACTGGTCTAAATTGACTACCCGGGGCGCACTGTTTGGTGGTGGCATCGGTTTGTTGACGGCTGCTGCGTTGGTGATCTTAGGACCCACTGTGTGGGTGGATATCCTTGGGTTTGAGACAGCAATTTTTCCGTCCAAGTATCCTGCTTTGTACTCGGTGACAGCGGCGTTCTTGAGTATTTGGCTTTTCTCAGTGACCGATAGAAGCGCGACTGCGCGGGATGAGGAAAAAGCCTTTGAAGCGCAGGATGTGCGTTGCCAGACGGGTATTGGCGCTGAAGGTGCAGCTAGTCACTAACGTCAAACTGCTATTCCATCGCCCTCCCTCATGACGAGGGAGGGTTTTTTTAAAGCACTCTTTCCCTATGTCAAGACCCTAACAATGGCCTTGGTGGTTGTTTAGGGTTTACTTCATACGCCTTTGAATTATCTTGAAAAAAACGCCTTTTTGAGGTCTGTTTCGCCTTTTGATCAATTGTCGCCTAGCGAGTTCACGCAGGTGGTGGATGCATTGACGCTACGCCATTTTGGTGCCGGACAGACATTAATCGAACGCTGGAACAGTCCTGCTTATTTTTACTTTATGCTCGATGGCATCGTGGAAGAACACGATACGGAGGGTATGATAAGGAGCTATGGCTACCGGGATAGCTTTGATGCAAGAGCATTGATCGAAGGTAGGAGCCAGCATGGTTTTATTGCCCAGAGAGCCTGTAGTTGTTACACCATGCCTGCCCGCTTGTTTCTCACCTTAACCCGAATCAATCCAACCTTTGGAAATTTCTACCAAACGGATCTTGCCCATAAGCTCGATGAGCTCATTGCGATACAGCAACAGCGGGAAGCCAGTTCCTTCATGCTAGCGCGGATTGGCGACGGCACTGTCGGTCCACCTGTTTTTGTCGTCGCTTCCACCACGCTTCATGAGGCTGCGGTCACCATGAAGACCAAAAACACCACCGCTTTGTTAGTGGAGCATGAGGATAAAGTAGGTATTTTCACCGCTCGGGATGTCCGCGAAAGATCCTTATTGGAAGGTATGGTCAATTCCACCCCCATCGGCCAGTTGGCGAATTATGATCCCGTTACCTTAGAGAAAGATGATTTTCTTTTTAATGCCCTGGTGGTAATGACAAAACGATCGATCCGCCATGTGGTCATTACTCAAAACGGTCACATTGTCGGGATTTTGGAACAAAAAGATTTACTAAATTATCTCTCCAATCATTCCTATCTTATCGCTAACCAGATCGATCGGGCGAAATCCCAGGAGGAATTACGCAGAGCGAGTAACCATATTCCGCCGCTGATTAAATCCCTGCACCAAAGAGGTGTGAAACCCCGCTATATAGCCCGGCTAGTCACCGACTTGAACGGCAAAGTGTTTCATAAGTTGTTTGAACAAATGACCACAGATGGGGTTGCTGATAAGATCTGTCTTATCGTGATGGGTAGCGAGGGACGTGGCGAGCAATTGCTACGCACAGATCAAGATAACGCCCTTATTTTGCAAGACGAACTCACCTGTCACGATACCCTGCGGCGCAAAACCGAAACATTTACCAGAGCATTGGTGGAACTGGGTTATCCCCGGTGTCCCGGTAACATTATGGTGGTTAACCCGAGCTGGGCTAAATCCTTGACCGCTTATTTGGATGACATTAGGCGTTGGGTTCATAAACCTGACGAAAATGCTTTTATGAACTTGGCCATTTTCTATGACGCAGTGGCGGTGGCCGGGGATCCCGCTTTACTAATAAAACTCAAGGAGCATTTGTTAAAGTTGTTAGGCCATCACCGTATTGCATTACAACACTTCGCGAGAGCAACGCTTACTTTTCCCACGCCTTTGGGTGTATTCAATCGTTTTAAATTGAAAAAAACAGCAGCCAATCCCCACGCCCAAGCCCTAGACATCAAAAAAGGCGGTATTTTCCCTATTGTTCACGGGGTACGAAGTCTTGCTTTGGAATATGGTTTGACAGAGACAAATACCATTGCTCGTATCCAGACCCTCAGTGGCAGCGGTCCCTTCGATGAGCGTTTTACAGCAGATCTTATCGAGGCTTTTGACTTTATGTGCATGATTAGATTGCGCGAACAGCTAAATCAATGGGAACGAGGCGAGGCGTGCGAAAATTATGTGATGCCAGGGCAGTTCAACAATTTAGAACGTAACCTTTTAAAAAACTCTTTAAAAATCGTCAAGGAGTTTAAAATCTATATCAACCACCATTTTAAGCTGCAGATGGTGACTTAAAAGCTGTCATGCTGAGGTATCTTGAGAAAGTAATTTTGATTAAAAAAGCCGACGAGAGCAGACGGTAACCATGAAAGGCAATGCCTGGTTAGTTTTTTTAGCAACAGCGACGTTGGAATTCGGCGTTATTTTGTTGGCGGGTTGGGTTATTTGGATTGACTTAACTCCCCAAGAACGGGCTGTTGTGGCCAGTTTATGGATTAGCCACGCGGGCATGCCTATTTTGACAGTGTTGTTTCTGCTCCTCGCTATAGGGCTTGGTGTGAACCTAGTTTTTCGCTGGTATATCACGCCGTTGCGCGGCGTCGCTGAGCAGGTACGCACCATCGCCATGACTAATCCCAATCATCGCTTGGTTCCCGACGGTAGGTCAGAACTGCAGGACCTGATGAAAAGCATTAATCTACTAGCTGAACGCTATCAAGCTAGAACTGAAGATGTGCAAATCCGCATTCGCGAGGCCAACGCGGCTCTTGAAGAAGAAAAGACAACCTTAGCGGCGTTGATGGCAAAACTAACCCAAGGTGTGTTGGTGTGTAATCACGAGGGTCGGATTATTCTTTATAATCAGAACGCCCAACGTTTATTGCAAAGTTCCCGTGACGGTAAAGGGAGCGCCGACTGGATTGGCTTAGGGCGTTCGGTTTACGGATTGTTAGATGAAAATCTTATCCATCATGCCTTAACCCATATTCATCATCGCCTTGACCAGCATGGCTCTGGTCTCATGGTGCCCTTTTTAGCGACCCGCTACGATGGTCAATTACTACGGGTTCATCTAGTACCCGTGTTAGATAAGGAAAGTGCTTTGACGGGTTATATTCTCACCTTGGAAGATATTACTCGCTTGACAGAAACGGAAAGCCGCCGCGGTGTTCTTTTGCAATCCTTGACGCAAGGGCAGCGGGGTTCCATAGCCAATATCCGCGCCGCCATCGAAACCATGGTAGAGTATCCCGGAATGGATGACGGACGACGTCAACAATTTCAATCTGTGATCCGAGATGAGGCCCTTAAGCTGAGTCGCCACTTAGATCGCCTAGAAGCCGAGTATGCTCAAGATCTCAATGTTCAGTGGCCCTTGGAACAGATGTTGGGCAGTGATCTATTAGCCGCCGTTGAGCATCACTTAAATGAGGATCTCGGTATTGCTGTTGAAATGAGCGCACCCTTGGAACCCCTGTGGCTCAAAGTGGACAGTTACAGTGTAGTGCAATCCCTTAAATTTGTTATCACTGAGCTGAGACAACAGTATCAAGCCATAAAGTTAACTTTAAAACTAGAAAGGCAACGACTTTTCGCTTGTATGGAACTGTGTTGGGAGGGTGTCATGCTAGACATGGAAACCCTGCGGAGTTGGGGAAAGCAAGTAGTGATGACGGACAAATGCGGTGCCTCCCTCACCTTACACGATGTCATCGAACGCCATGGAGGCGCCGTCTGGTCCCATACCCAAAGTGTCGCGAGTCCTCGCTATCTTAGACTTTTGTTACCCGTGGCGGAAGACGCCCAGGGGCAGTTTAGTGAACACGCGGATGACTCCCCTATCCAAGACTATGATTTTCGTCTTTTTAGTTACCCGGCTCCAACAACAGACCGGGAGACGGTGCCACTGATTGAGTTAAGCTACACGGTGATTGATACCGAGACCACCGGACTTAACCCTGCTGGCGGCGATGAAATTATTGCTCTAGGCGCGGTGCGTGTGGTTAAGGGACGTATTTTGCAACGGGAAATATTCGATAGTTTTGTAAAACCCCGGCGCACCATCGCGTCAGCCTCCACAGCGATACACGGTATTTCACCGGCCATGTTACGGGGCGAAGCCCCCCTTGAAGAGGTATTGCCGCGTTTTCATCGTTTTGTCGAAGATACCGTTCTAATTGGACACAATGTTGCCTTTGATATGCGTTTTTTAGAGCTTAGTACGGTGCGCACAGGGCTTGTGTTTACGCAACCGGTTCTGGATACATTGCTGTTATCCTATGTGGTGAATCCCCATCAAGAAGCACAAAGTCTTGAGGAGATTGCCAAACGTTTGGGTATTGTCGTGAGCGGACGGCATACGGCATTGGGGGATGCGCTTATCACCGCCCAGGTGTTTGTTGCCCTTATCCCGTTACTCGCGGAGCGAAATATCCACACGGTGAGTCAAGCTAGGGCAGCTTGTGAAAATACGATTTATGCGCGAATAAAATATTAACTAGAACAGCAATTCTGATGACTAGAGCCTTTTCGCTTTGACTGTAGACAAGGCAGCCGAGGCGAGGCGAGCGCAGTGTACATGCCAGTACATGAGCACGCCCAGACCAAACCACAGCCTTAGCAAGCCTTTCCAAGCACTGCAAGATGGCTTCAGGCAAGTACGCCTGTCCAATTAGATGTTATTGCTTTACAACAGTGGCATGGTTTGTGGTAATCAGTTAATTTGATGGATTGCATTTGAGTTGGTTCTATAAGATCAAGAAACATTAGTGCGTTTTCGCGTTGACTGTAGACCAGGCAGCCGAGACCGAAATCTAACGCCGTATAGGGTCAAATGGGAAATGCTCTAGGAAAAACTGACTTATCAATAGGTTTCTAAACGTATGATGGGTAAATTGCAGCGTCTCTACGAATTAATAACGTTTTGGAATAAAAAACCGGAAGGGCAGGCCGATTTTCGAGATCAATTGCTGGCGGAAGCCGTTCGGCTGCATGAGGATGCTCAGGGTTTTGCCATGGATGACCCACAAGCGGACGCTAACGCCCAACAAGTGGACGGTGATTTCGAAACCCGTATTATCGCCCGTGCTCGGGCGCTGACCAGTGCGCCGACGTTACAGGCGGCCTTTCAACAACTACACACCACCTTTGGATTGACTTTAGGCATTGCCTTGTTTGTCGCCTTGATGGGCGGTATTGGCGTGGCTCGCATGGCGCTAAATTCGGTGCCCAATGGGCCCATCATGAATTTTTTCTCGGTGTTAGGCGGTGTGCTGGGTGTGCCTACCCTCGCCTTAGTGATTTGGCTAGTCTTGCTATGGGTAAGGCCGGGCACGATGTTCAGTAATTCTCTGGGTGGAGATTTTATCTTTTTACTGATGCGTCGTGTTAATCAATGGTTGCATAAAGGACCCATGCATGTGGCAGCTGCCCAAGCCATGGGATCTGTTTATGCCCGCACGCCGGTGGGACGTTGGACTCTAAGCGCCATCAGCCATCTTCTTTGGCTGGTGTTTTTGTTCGGTTGCCTGTTGTCTTTGTTATTGATTCTTAGCACAAAACAATATACTTTCGCGTGGGAAACCACGATCCTATCAGATCGAGCCTATATCGTTTTAACCCGCGCTTTAGCGAGCTTACCCGAGGCGGTAGGGTTTTCTGCCCCTAGTCCGGAACAGATTGCCGCGAGTCATTGGCGGGGACAAGGCACTCCGCCGGCGGAAGCGCGGGAAGCATGGTCGGGATTATTAATCGGTAGTCTTGTCGTATACGGTATTTTACCGCGGATTATTTTGTTAGGTTTTTGTTTTTTGGCCCGCCAACAGGCGACGGCAAATTTTCGTTTAAATATTACGCTGCCGGGTTATGCGCGTCTTGAAACCCGTTTGTTGCCCGCTTCTCAGTCCCTGGGTGTAGTGGATCCTGACCATGGCAAAGGTGATGCAGTGCCCAAACTGCCTTCGCCGACGCCCCAGCGTTCTACAGCGCCGGCAACGGGGCCACCGGCCATTATGGGTTACGAAGTCAGTCAACCAGCTTCCCATTGGCCCCCACCTATAGAAGGGGTTCAATGGCTGGATTTAGGTTTCGTGGACAGCCGCAATGATCGCAAAAACACTCTAGAACGCATATGTTATGCGCCCAATCCACCGCGCATCATTGCCATCGTCTGCTCTGTGACCATTACACCGGATCGTGGTACGCAAGGGTTTATCAGTGATATTCAACAGGCATCCAGTTCGCCGGTGCTTATTATTTTAACCGATGGTCAACGGTTGAGGGAGCGGAGCTCAGCCCAAGAGGCGGAACAACGCCTGCGGGATTGGCGGGAGCTTGCGATAAATGCTCAGGTTAGCGAAGAGCAGGTCATGGATTTGGATCTCAACAACTTAACCGAGGCCAGTCGCGCTAAATTGACGGCCGCCATCAAAAAAGGAGCCAAGTCGGTTTCCGGGTCTGGGCAACATTTAGAACAAGCCTTTACTCTCATCGTTCAGCATGTGCAACGTTGGTCTGACAATCCCGATGCGAGCGCTCAAGCAGAACTCCATCGGGACATTGCCGCCTTGTATCGAAACGAACGTAATACTTGGCAGGCATTGCTACGAACCCAGCTTCCCACCAGTGGAAACGTGGTAGGACAGTTAAAATCCAGTGCTAATCAGATGATCGATTTATTGCCTGAACGACTACGCATTAACCCTAAATGGCACGCTGCTGGCGCCGTAGCCGGCGCCTTAGGGTGTGTTGCGGCGGCCACGTTGATGGCGCCCGCCGCCATCACTTCATTGCCCCTATGGGCAGGTCTTGGCGCGGCCCTGCCTATGGTGATAAAGCAGCCAAATAAGACTCACAACCTGGAAGAAGAAACAGACAACATAGATTTTACTGAAGCCGTAAATGGCGCAGCGCTGTTTGCACTGCTTTTGGAATTACAGGGCAATGATGAAATCCACATTACCCGCACCATTGACCGAGTCGTGGGGGATAGTGAACCGCTACCTATCCAAGACGCCGAGGCAGCCCGTCAGTGGCTCGATAGGCTGCGGGAACGTTTTAATCAGGTACGGGGCGAGGGGGTGCTAACGTGAGCCAGCCAATCCTCCGGGTTGCCGTGGTGGGTCATACCAACACGGGAAAAACTTCACTGTTACGTACCCTGACTCGAAATGCCAACTTTGGGGCCGTTTCAAACCGGCCCGCCACCACCCGGCATGTGGAGGGCACTTCCCTGCTGGTGGATGGGACGCCCCTGGTTGAACTCTATGATACGCCGGGTTTAGAGGATTCCATCGGTCTATTAGATTACTTGGATGAATTGCGTAATGGGGAACGCATCGATGGCATCGATCTCATTCACCGTTTTCTCATCAGTAGTGCGGCCAATGGCCGTTTCGATCAGGAAGCCAAGGCCCTGCGGCAGGTTTTAGAAGGCCATATCGCCCTCTATGTGGTGGATGCCCGCGACCGGGTTTTAGGCAAACATCAGGATGAGCTAGAAATCCTTGGGCTGTGCAGTCGACCTATTATGCCGGTGCTTAATTTTGTTTTGAGCAGCGAGGCAAAATGCGATGAATGGCGGGAACGCTTGGCGCGGGTCAATATGCACGCGGTGGTTGAATTCGATACCGTGATTTTCGATGAGTACGGTGAAAGACGCCTGTTCGAAAAAATGCAAACCCTGTTGGATCGTTTTCATCCTACCTTGGACGCTGTGATTCAGGATCGCCAGCGTCAGCGTGTTCGACTCAACCATGCGTCGGCGGACCTGCTCAGCGATTTACTCATAGACGTGTCCGCCTATCGGGTGAGTGTGCCCTTGGATGAGCAGCGCACTGTTCATGCTATGGAGTCCCTTAAACAAGCCGTGCGGGACCGTGAGCAGCACTGCGTCGATGCGCTGTTGGAGCTTTATCGATTTCGCCTCGATGACTTTACCACTGACGCCCTTCCCATCCAGGACGGACGTTGGGGGTTGGACTTATTCAATCCCGAGTCGTTGCGGCAGTTCGGTGTGCGTGCTGGCAGCGGGGCTATGGCGGGCGGTATGGCCGGCCTTGCCATCGATGCGGCCACCTTAGGGGCAAGCCTCGGCGCCGGTTTTGCTATAGGCGCGGCTATAGGCGCCCTATGGAATAGTTCCCGCTCCCACGGGAGGCGGTTAGCAGACCGGATGCGCGGATTTACCGAGCTGCGGGTCAGTGACGAAACGTTACAACTTTTGGCCATTCGTCAAGTGGAACTGGTGCAGGTATTGTTGCATCGTGGCCATGCTAGCCAAGATAAAATTCGTCTTAATACCAACCAGCGTCAAGCAAAGCAGGTTTGGACAGGCAGTAAGCTACCTGCCCCCTTGGAGAGAGCCAAGGCTAATCCAGATTGGTCGCGTTTAAACGGCGTTGAACCATCCGCCATCGGTCTCAATGCTGCGCGACTTGGCGCCAAAAATGAGTTAGCTAGATTGTTAGAGATGAATTTTAAAGAGCCAGCCCCAGGAACGACTGGCTCTGTTTGAATGGCAGATAAGAGCAATACAACTTTCCGCGTGGGCAAGCAAGTTGCCCACCCTTGTCTATTAAAAAATATTAGGTGTTTTGAATCACAATATTAGGGAATAATTGGCTGTAACTCTTGGCTTGTAGGGCTAGCTTGGCGCTGGCCCGGCGGGCAATATCCCGATAGATATGCGCGATGCGACTATCCGGTTCCGCCATCACTGTGGGTGTGCCGCCATCGGCTTCCTCACGAATACGAATATCCAAGGGTAACGCGCCAAGAAACGGTACATTGTGCTCGTCCGCCATACGTTGCCCACCCCCTTCACCAAAGATATGCTCTTCATGACCACATTGGCTACAAATATGGGTGCTCATGTTTTCCACAACACCTAACACGGGTACATCCACTTTTTCAAACATTTTGAGACCCTTGCGGGCGTCCAATAAGGCAATGTCCTGGGGTGTGGTGACGATAACCGCGCCGCTCACGGGGATTTTTTGGCAAAGGGTAAGCTGCGTATCGCCGGTGCCTGGGGGCAGATCGATGATCAGGTAATCCAGTTCTCGCCAACGGGTGTCCCGGAGTAACTGCTCTAGGGCTTGGGTTACCATGGGACCGCGCCAAATCATTGGCGTATCTTGTTCGATCAGATAACCGATGGACATGGACTGGATGCCGTGGCTCATCACCGGTTCCATGGATTTGCCATCCGTGGTTTCGGGTTTTTGATCGGCCCCTAGCATACGTGGTTGGCTAGGGCCATAAATATCGGCATCCAGGATGCCCGCAGTGGCCCCTTCAACCTGTAAAGCCAGAGCAAGATTCACGGCGGTGGTGGATTTGCCGACACCCCCTTTGCCCGAGGCAACGGCGATGATGTTTTTGACATTGGGAAGTGGTTTTAATCCCTTTTGTACCTCATGGGGGGTGATTTTTGTATCGAGCACCTTTACAGAGGCAGCGCTAACCCCCGATAAGCTTTCTATACGGCTTTGCAGTTCAGTGACTAATGTGTCCTGATAGCCTTTGGCTGGGAAACCGAGCTGTATATCCGCTTCGACTCGGTCATCGGTAATACGGATGTCTTTAACCGCTTTGGCAGCGATCAAGTCCTGTTCTAAATAGGGATCTAAATAGCCCCGAATAGCCGTTTCTACCTCGTTTCGGGAAGTGTCGGTCATGGTGGTGGATTCCTCCTCAGGAATAAATAACGTTCGGGTGGTGGTTCGGGGATGGTAATTTGATTATTGTACGCAAAATGGAATTAACCACTACCCCAAATAAAATAAGGCTTCATGGATAAAATCATACTTTGCTGATTTTTTAGACGCTTTTATTTCCCTGTCGTTGCAAAAAAAAGGCTTCAATGTTAGCTATTCAGTTATCTTCTTTGCGCAGACTAGACTTGCCCACAAAAGACTTGGCAGGAATATTTCTTTTTATGGCGCTAGACAACAAGGTAGACTATCGGTGAGAATGCGCTGCCGTCGGACAATCACGAGGCCACTGCTTGCAGTTTAATTTGTAGCCATGGCTAAATTATTAATACTCAATGGTCCCAATCTTAATCTTTTGGGTGTCCGTGAACCTACCGTCTACGGCTCTATGAGTTTGGCCGAGATAGCTAGCGATTGCCAGGATTTGGCTGAGCGGTTGGGGCACGAATTGGTTTTTTTGCAAAGCAACGCTGAGCATGAACTGGTGGAGCATATTCATAAGGCCCATGACACTAAGGTGGCTTTTATTCTGTTTAATCCTGCCGCTTTTACCCATACTAGCATTGCTTTGCGAGATGCGCTGCTAGCGGTTGACATCCCGTTTATCGAAGTGCATTTGAGCAATGTCTTTGCCCGGGAGGTTTTCCGTCATCACTCCTATCTGTCGGATGTGGCCGTAGGCGTCATCAGCGGTTTAGGTGCTTACGGGTATCAATTAGCAGTCCAGGCGGCACATCGTTATCTTTCTGATCGTCCTTAGCTTGAAAACTATTATGGATATCCGTAAAATAAAGAAACTTATTGATTTAATTGAAGAATCAGGAATTTCTGAAATAGAAATAAAGGAAGGGGAGGAGTCGCTGCGGATTAGCCGCCATTCAGGTCAAGCAACCACGGTAATGATGCCATCCCCGGCGACTGCCTATCCTTCTTTGATCCCGCCGAATACCGGATCCGCCCGAGAGACGCCAGATACTACTGAGCCAGAGCCTGCCCAGGGTTATGTGCTAAAGGCTCCTATGGTAGGCACCTTTTACCGAGCCACTTCGCCGGACGCTAAGCCCCTTGTAGAGATCGGCCAACATATTCAGATAGGCGATGCCGTCTGTATCATTGAGGCCATGAAGATGTTCAATCAAATAGAAGCGGATCATGCAGGGGTGGTTACCCAAATTTTGGCGCAAGACGGCCAGCCCGTGGAATACGATCAGCCGTTACTTATGGTCGAATAACGATTAAGCCAATGTTAGAGAAGGTTGTCATTGCTAACCGGGGGGAGATTGCGCTACGCATTTTACGCGCCTGCCGGGAGCTGGGTATTCAAACGGTGGCTGTGCATTCCACCGTGGATAGGGATTTAAAACATGTACGTCTAGCCGACGAGACCGTATGCATTGGTCCTGCGGCGGCGGCGGAAAGCTATCTGAATATGCCGGCTCTTATTAGCGCTGCTGAAGTGACGGATGCGGTAGCCATTCACCCCGGTTATGGGTTTTTGTCGGAAAATGCCGATTTTGCCGAACGGGTGGAAAAGAGTGGTTTTATTTTTATAGGTCCCCGCCCAGAAACCATCCGTCTTATGGGTGACAAAATCTCGGCTATTCGGTCCATGCAGGCAGCTGGGGTGCCTTGTGTGCCCGGTTCTGAAGGACCGTTAGGGCAAGATGATGAGGTCAATATCGGTTTAGCGCAATCCATCGGTTATCCCATTATCATTAAAGCGGCTGGGGGGGGCGGTGGTCGTGGGATGCGGGTTGTGCATAGCGAAGCCACGCTGTTGAATGCCATCGCGTTGACCCGCAGCGAGGCGGGCAGTGCGTTTGGTAACGATGTGGTCTACATGGAAAAATACTTGGATCATCCCCGCCATGTGGAAATTCAAGTGCTTGCCGATAGCCACGGTAACGCCGTTTCTCTAGGAGAGCGGGACTGCTCTATGCAGCGCCGTCATCAAAAAGTGATCGAGGAGGCGCCAGCGCCCGGTATCAGTGAGCAGCAGCGCAGTGAGATTGGCGAAGTCTGCGCTGGCGCTTGCCGCCGTATTGGTTACCGGGGTCCAGGGACCTTTGAGTTTCTTTATCAGGACGGCGCTTTTTATTTTATTGAAATGAACACCCGGGTTCAGGTGGAGCATCCCATCACTGAGATGGTTACCGGCGTGGATATCGTCAAGGAGCAGTTGCGCATCGCTGCAGGAGAACCCTTAAGTTTCACCCAAGATTTTATCCAGATAAAAGGTCATGCCATTGAATGTCGTTTAAACGCTGAAGATCCAAACTCCTTTATGCCATCTCCCGGCCTCATCACCCAATATCACTCCCCCGGCGGACCTGGCATCCGGGTGGATTCGCATATTTACAATGGTTATTCCGTACCCCCCTATTATGATTCTTTAATTGGCAAGCTCATCGCCTATGGAGACAACCGTGACAATGCCCTGGCGCGTATGCGCAATGCCTTGGCTGAGCTGGTGATTGAAGGGATAAAAACCAATGCGCCTTTGCACCGGCGCATTCTCAACGATCCCAATTTTATGGCTGGTGGCGCGAATATTCATTATTTGGAGAGACAGTTGGGACTTTAGCAGCTATCTTTACAATTTTAGCTCAGTGAATAAATAGAGTGTATGGGTGATTTAGCCAACGAGACGTGGTGGCAATTAACGGTAGAAGTCATTCAGGAGCGCTCACAACAGGTAGAACAAGCGTTACAGCAGGCGGGCGCCGCTGTGGTCACTATTCAAGATGCCGGTGATCAAGCGATTTTGGAGCCCTTACCGGGGGAAACCCCCGTCTGGTCATCGAGTGCAGTGACGGGTTTATTTTCGTCTCTAACCCGTTTGACTCAAGTTAAAGAGAAACTTAGCCAGACACTTGATAGGGATGAATTAGCGGATTGCCATATAACACAGCTGGAAAACCGAGACTGGGAGCGTGCTTGGCTGGACGATTTTCACCCTATGCGTTTTGGCAGTCGGTTATGGGTTTGTCCTACCCAGCAAACGCCTCCAGATCCTAGCGCAGTTAATCTAATGCTCGATCCTGGTTTGGCTTTTGGTACTGGAACGCACCCTACTACGGCACTCTGCCTCACATGGTTGGACAGCGCGGATTTGCAAGGTAAACAGGTTATTGATTATGGGTGTGGTTCGGGCATATTAGCTATCGCAGCGGTTAAGCTGGGGGCCCGCCAAGTGTGGACAGTGGACGTGGATCCACAGGCCCTCATAGCCACTGAACGAAACGCAGCGGATAATAAAATACTGGCGAGTATTTTCCCGGTGACGCCAGAGCAATTGCCAATGGTAAAGGTGGATATTTTGCTGGCGAATATTCTTGCTGAACCGTTACTTGTCTTGGCAGCACATTTTGCTGACCTGGTGCGAGAGGGAGGGCGCGTTGTATTGTCAGGATTACTGGCTTCTCAGGTTGCTCAAATAGAAACTGTCTATAAAGCTTGGTTTGACTTCAAACCGCCTATATACAGGCAAGAATGGGCGCTTTGCCAGGCCGTTCGTACATCTAAGAAATTGCCTCAGAAACCCACAGTAGCTTAGCAAAATACAACGCCAGATCTTCAGCCATTCATCCTGCTGAGATAGGGATATATTTTTTAACAATCAGCATTACTAAAAAAGTAAATGTGAAACAGCTTTTCGTGGGGCGGTAAATGGCATGGAAAATACTCAAAAACGATTAGCTTTTACCCAGTTTTTTTTGAACGATAAGCAAATAATGAGGAACCCTTGGCAGCATGACGGTGACTAATCACGAACTTATTACCCCGACCTATTCGGTAGTTCCGCTACGTACCCAGGTACGATCTGCTTTGCAACATTACTTTGTTCATTTGGAAGGGGACATGCCCACTAATCTATACAAGCTAGTGCTGCAAGAAGTTGAATGCCCGCTATTGCAGATTGTTATGGATCAAGCCCGGGGGAATCAAACCAGGGCGGCAGAGATACTTGGCATCAATCGTAGTACCCTGCGGAAAAAATTGAAGCAGTATGGTATGGATGAGTAGGGTAGAGCTATGGCCATTTATGTAAAATATTTCGCTAGTTTGCGAGATAAACTGGGTCATGGAGAGGACTTATTGGTCGTGGAGGGGGAGGTCACCGTAGCTGAGGTTTGGTCTCGACTTTGGCCTAAGGTGCCGCTGCCGCCTAATACCATGGCGGCGATCAATAAAGACTATGCGGATTTGGGCCAATGGGTACAGGATGGTGATGAAGTGGCATTCTTTCCGCCGGTGACGGGAGGCTAACAGCTTATTTATGAATATCGAAATACGTGAGACGCCTTTTGATCCTTGGCAAACCCTGGCGCATTATCAATCGGAACGACTGGAAAAGCGGGGAAAGTATGGGGCCACGGCTTGTTTTATCGGAACCATGCGAGATTTTAATGAGGGTGACCAGGTGCAGTGCATGAACCTGGAACATTATCCAGGTATGACTGAGAAACACCTATGCCGTATCTTGGAAGAAGCCCAACAACGTTGGTCATTTCTGGATGCGCTGGTCATTCACCGGGTTGGCGAGATATATCCCAATGATCCCATCGTTCTAATAGGGGTATGGTCGGCGCACCGAGCAGCAGCGTTGGAAGCCTGTCGCTTTATTATCGAAGCCCTGAAATCACGGGCGCCATTTTGGAAAAACGAAACCTTGACCACAGGCCAGCGTTGGGTGGAAAAAAACACAGTAGGCTAATGGAAACGGCGCACAATAATCTGCAAGATCCAGCATTGGCAATGTTTAATTATAATATTGCTTTTACAAGGAATATTGGTTGGCTAACAGCGACTGAACAAGATTTTTTACGCAGCAGACGGATTGCTATTGCCGGTCTCGGTGGCGTTGGAGGCAGCCATTTATTGACCCTAGCGCGATTGGGGGTTGGCGCTTTTAACTTGGCGGATTTTGATCGCTTTGAGCTACATAATTTTAATCGTCAAGTGGGTGCGAGTTTGCCTCATGTGGGTAAACTAAAGCTTGAGGTGATGATAACCTTAGCTCGGGAAATCAATCCAGAATTGATGATTTGCTCATTTCCCGAAGGTATCAATACTGAGAATATGGATAGCTTTTTGGACGGCGTCGATTTATATGTGGATGGACTCGACTTTTTCACCATGGCTATTCGCCGACAGGTGTTTGCCGCCTGCGCCGAGCGCGGAATCCCTGCCATCACCGCGGCCCCTCTCGGTATCGGTGTCGCTTTACTGAACTTTTTGCCCGGTCAGATGACCTTTGAAAATTATTTTCGTTTGCAAGGGCAAACCCTAGAAGAACAGCTGTTACGTTTTTTCTTGGGTCTTGCCCCCAAGAGTTTACAGCAGGCTTATTTGCTGGATGCCTCTACAATCAATTTCCGCACCCACCGTGGTCCCTCCATGGGTCTGGCCTGTGATCTGTGTGCTGGCGTGGCGGCGGGTCAAGCGCTAAAAATTCTTCTGCAACGAGGCAAGGTGGTGGCGGTGCCCAGAGGTTTGCAGTTCGATGCTTACCGGAATCGGTTAGCGCAGACTTGGCTTCCTGGAGGCATGGCGAATCCGCTTCAACAAGTCAAGCTGTGGTTAGCGCGACGTCAGTTTGCGAAGGTTCAAAAGCAAGCGCCATTCCAGCTTGATTCAACAGCTTATAAAGACGTGCTATACCAGATACTGGATCTCGCCCGCTGGGCGCCTAGTGGGGATAATACGCAACCTTGGCGATTTATCATCAAGGCAGATGATCATGTGGTGGTGCAGGGTTTCGACACCCGTGATAGTGTAGTCTATGACTTAGAAGGTCGCGCCAGTCAAACCGCCATGGGGGCGCTATTAGAAACTATAGAGATAGCCGCACGGGTAAAAGGGTTGCAATGTACAGTGCAGCGCCGTAGGGACACAACCCAAGAAACGTCAGTCTTTGATCTTTATTTTCATTCTACCCAGGAGGAGCCGCCGTCGCCCCACGAGAGGCAATTAGCGCAAGTCATCCGTGCTCGTTGCACCCAGCGGCGTCCCTTAAGTCGGCGACAGCTCAACCCGCAACAACGCACCCGGCTTACCCAGGCGGTGGGAGAAGGCTATGAAGTGATATGGTTTGAAGGCCAGCCAGCATTGCGCAAAGTAGCCCGGCTGTTATTTCGTAACGCCCATATTCGCCTCACCATGCCGGAAGCCTATCCGGTGCATCGGGATATTATTCAATGGCATGCCCAATATAGCCCAGATCGTATTCCCGAGCAAGCGATTGGGTTAGACCCACTGACGAGCCGATTGATGCAGTGGACCTTGGTCAGTTGGCGGCGGGTAGCCTTTATGAACCGTTTTCTAGCGGGCACTTTGTTGCCGCGGTTACAGCTGGATGTCTGGCCTGCCCTCCATTGCGCCGCTCATTTCGTGGTGGTGTCTCGCAAACCACTAAACGATATCGACGACTATGTGGCAGGCGGTCGCGTTATGCAACGCATTTGGTTGACCGCTACGGCCTTGGGATTGCAATACCAGCCAGAGATGACGCCGTTGATTTTTGCCTCCTATGTCAGGCATGGCATTGAGTTTACAAAACAACCCCGTTGTTTGGAAAATGCTCGCATTGTCACCAGGCAGTTGGCAGACTTGATGGGTCAGGAAACCCTTGAGCGAGCAGTGTGTATGGGCCGGGTAGGCTTTGGTCCAGCGCCAGTCGCCCGCTCTACCCGGCTGCCGCTAAAAAATTTGCTTATCAGCGAGTGATTACAAACTATTCAATCAATGTCAATCGACCTGTCTGCCAGGTCACGCAACAATATACAGAGTAGAATGCTATGCAGGAATTAAATCTTTATTTTAACCAAATCCATGATCTGCAAACCCGTTCTGAATCCCTACGGGGGTACCTTTGACTTTGATCAAAAGTCTGAGCGTCTTGCGGAAGTATCTCGGGAACTGGAAGAGCCAGATGTCTGGAGCGATCCCGAACGGGCTCGTGCGCTGGGCCAAGAGCGGGCCCAGCTAGAAGCGGTGGTGGAGAGCCTAACCTCCCTTAGTCAGGGTTTGAGAGACTCTGAGGAACTATTAGCGTTGGCAGGCGAAGAAGACGATGAGGTAGCCGTCAGCGAAGTGCTAGAAGAGCTTAAAGATTACGAACAGCAAGTTTTGGCGTTGGAATTTCGGCGTATGTTCTCGGGTGAAATGGATGCCTGTCATGCCTTTGTCGATATTCAGGCAGGTTCTGGGGGCACCGAAGCCCAGGACTGGGCGGAGATGCTCTTGCGAATGTATTTACGCTGGGGAGAACGGCGCACTTTTAAGACCGAGTTAATCGAGGTTTCCCCTGGGGATGTGGCCGGTATTAAAAGCGCGACGGTGCGTTTTGAAGGTGAATATGCCTACGGGTGGTTACGCACCGAGACGGGGGTGCATCGCTTAGTGCGGAAATCCCCTTTTGATTCGGGCAATCGCCGGCATACCTCGTTTGCGGCGGTGTTTGTTTCTCCCGAGGTGGACGATGACATCGCTATCGAGATCAATCCCGCCGAGTTGCGTATCGACGTTTATCGCGCCTCGGGGGCCGGTGGGCAACATGTTAACCGCACCGAATCGGCGGTTCGCATCACTCATTTGCCCACAGGAGTCGTAACCCAATGTCAAAACGACCGCTCGCAACATAAAAATAAAGCCACCGCCATGAAACAGCTCAAAGCAAAATTATATGAGCTGGAAGTGCA
>CAYRGG010000067.1:0-18283 GCA_964423745.1 uncultured Candidatus Competibacteraceae bacterium
TTAAAGATAGCATCCACTACGTCCTGGGGTTTGTCTAGTATCTGCAGAAGATTTAGGTCAGCGGCATCAATGGTGTTTTCTACAACTAGGGTGTTACGAAACCAATCCATTAGTCCTTTCCAATAGGGAGAATGTACTAAAATGACAGGAATGCGACGGGTTTTAAACGTTTGAATCAGGGTAAGTATTTCTGCAAGTTCATCTAGTGTGCCAAATCCCCCCGGCAACACCACATAAGCCGACGCATATTTAACAAACATCACTTTGCGAGAAAAAAAATGTCGAAAAGTTAAACTGATGTCCTGATAGCCATTATTGGTTTGCTCATGGGGCAGTTGAATATTTAGACCAATACTAGGCGATTTACCCATATAGGCTCCTTTATTGGCGGCTTCCATAACCCCTGGACCCCCTCCACTAACCACTGAAAAACCAGCCTCGGAAAGGGCGTGAGCGATGGCCTCTGCGAGTTGATAATAAGGATGATCCGGCGCACAACGGGAAGAGCCAAAGATACTCACCGATGGTTTGATGCGCGCTAACCGCTCGAAACCTTCCACAAATTCTGCCATGATTTGAAATATCTTCCATGATTCTCGCGTTAGCAGAGCGTCGTTGATAGGTCCCATCCCAGGATGCGAGTATTTACTTTTATCGTACATAATAACTTAACCTTTATCGGTGTGACTTTGCCGAAAATAGGGATTAGTGTACGCAAAATAGAGGCATGAAGGCTAATGACAACTCAAAAACCGCTACTTTTGGTGGATGGAACTTACTATTTACATCGTGCTTTCAACGCCTTGCCATCTTTAACCACCCGTAGCGGCGAACCCACTGGCGCCATTTACGGTGTCGTCAGCATGTTGCGTAAGCTACTGACAGACCATCGACCTGATTACATAGCCGTCGTCTTTGATGCACCTGGAAAAACTTTTCGCCACGATTTGTTTCAAGACTACAAAGCAAACCGTCCTCCTTTGTCCGAAGAACTTAGTTCTCAAATCGAGCCGCTGCATAGGCTGATTCGCGCCATGGGTCTGCCACTGGTACAGATACCTGATGTCGAAGCCGATGACGTTATCGCTACCTTAGCCATACAGGCCACTACGGAGGGTATGCAGGTCATCATCTTGTCTGGCGATAAAGATCTTGCCCAATTGGTGAATAGCCATATTACCTTGTTGGACTCCATGCGAGACAGCCGCTTGGATGAGCAAGGCGTTATAAACAAATATGGCGTACCGCCGACACAAATCGTCGATTATCTCACCTTAATAGGCGATAGCTCCGACAACATCCCGGGTGTTTTGGGCGTTGGACCTAAAACAGCGGCTAAGTGGCTTAAGGAGTATGGTTCGTTGGATGTCATTATCGCTCAGGCAAACACCTTTAAAGGCCAAAGTGGTGAAAATCTGCGCTCAAGCCTTGCCCAACTTCCCAAATCTCGACAATTGGTGACATTACGCTGCGATGTTGAACTCACTGTGACCCTGAGGCAACTGAAACCCGCTGAACCAGATTTTAAATCCATACAAGATCTCTATAACCGTTATGAATTCAAGAGCTGGCTCAAACAACTTGATCTACAGCAGTCCACCCAATCCGAGGATAAATCCAGTTATAATCATCGAGAAGAAGGCGACTATCAAGTTATCTACGATGAAGCGACACTCGATATGTGGCTAGATAAACTGCGCCAGTCAGAGTTGTTTGCTTTCGATACCGAGACCAATCATTTAGATTATATGCAGGCCCACATTGTGGGTATATCTTTTGCGATTCAACCGCAAGAAGCCGCCTATGTTCCTTTAGCTCATGATTATCCAGGCGCCCCACAACAACTAGATCGAGATCATGTTTTAGAAAAGCTCCGTCCACTACTGGAAGATCCTCAACGGGCTAAACTAGGTCAAAACCTAAAGTACGATCTCCATGTACTGCTCAATCATGACATCCACTTGGCCGGCATTCGCCACGATACCATGCTAGAGTCCTATGTATTAGATTCCACCGCGACGCGCCACAATATGGATAGCATGGCGGAACACTATCTGGGTCTGACAACTATTCATTACGAAGACGTAGCGGGCAAAGGCGCCAAACAGCTAGCCTTTAACCAAATTCCTCTAGAACAAGCAGGCGCTTACGCCGCCGAAGACGCTGATATCACATTGCGTCTGCACCAGTATCTGTGGCCAAAACTTGCCAGTGCTCCTTCCTTAAAACGCTTATACAAAGAAATAGAAATTCCTCTAATCCCTGTATTAACCCAAATAGAACATGCCGGTGTGCAAGTCGATAGCGCACTGCTACGCCAACAAAGCCAAGAAATTTCGCAACGCTTATTAAGCCTGGAACAAGAATCCTATGCCCTGGCTGGACAACCCTTTAACTTAGGATCTACCAAACAGTTACAGTATATTTTGTTTGAAAAACAGGGCTTACCTGTTGTGAAGAAAACACCTAAAGGCCAACCGTCCACCGCCGAGGATGTATTGCAAGAACTGGCGATAGATTATCCTTTGCCAAAGTTGATCATTGAACACCGGGGCTTGAGCAAACTAAAATCCACCTACACTGATCGATTGCCAGAGCAAATTCAACCTAGTACGGGACGTGTGCATACTTCCTATCATCAGGCGGTTACCAGTACCGGTCGGTTGTCGTCTTCCGATCCCAATTTACAAAATATACCGATCCGCACACCCGAAGGCCGACGTATTCGGCAAGCCTTTGTGGCGCCTCCCGGTTATCTTATCCTGGCAGCAGACTACTCCCAAATTGAGCTACGCATCATGGCGCATCTTTCTCAAGATGTTAGTCTGTTACACGCCTTTGCAGACGGTGTAGACATTCATCAGGCAACAGCCGCAGACATATTTAATGTGTCTTTGCACCAGGTTGAAACGCACCAGCGCCGTGCTGCCAAAGCCATCAATTTTGGCTTGATGTATGGCATGTCAGCTTTTGGGCTTGCCCGTCAACTGGGTATAGAGCGAAGCGCTGCACAGGCTTATGTGGATCGCTATTTCGCCCGCTACCCTGGTGTTAAAACATTTATGGAACAGATCCGCCAACAAGCCGCCGAATGCGGTTATGTGGAGACTGGTTTTGGGCGACGCTTGTATTTACCTGACATTAATTCTCGTAATGCCCAGCGGCGTCAGGCTGCAGAGCGCACCGCCATCAATGCCCCTATGCAGGGTACTGCGGCAGACATAATCAAGCGCGCTATGTTGTCCGTTCATGATTATCTATCCCATACTGCTTTAAACGGGCGCATGATTATGCAAGTCCACGACGAACTCGTCTTTGAAATAGCTGATGAAGGTGTGGATGAGGCAAAAACTCAAATCAATGCGCATATGGTTGCTGCCGCCGAACTTCAAGTCCCTTTGGAGGTGGATATTGGCATAGGAAATAATTGGGACGAAGCGCATTAACAATACGTTAATTAGAGATGATGACGGCGGTAGAGATACCGCCGTCAAGCGTAGAAGAATATTTAAAGCAGTTTATAGGATGCCCTAGTAATACCGAGTCGATAAAAGTTTGTCTTTGTAAGATAGCATTTTGTTAGCGAATTGACGGGATCCGGTAGAGCCATATTTACTAGGATTGGTGTAAGATGAAAAATTAAGAGTCGTGATGATCGTTTCGAGGTTTTTCTGTTATCTGGACACCGTCACCTACTTTTAATCCATATTGGATTGTTGCACTACCCTGATTAACAGCCAATTCCACAAGACCGATCGAATTTTCATACCAAAATCCTTGTTCTGGTGGAACACTGGAAAACGTTCTTTCCCACTTTAACGTATGCTGACCCATAGAGATGCCCGCTGTCGTTTCTACAGAATGTCCTTGGATACCTGTCATTGCATTACCGTAATCATCTATATAGATAATACGAGTCAATTCATTGGGCCAATTACGAGGAACAAAATGGACTTGTCTTCCTAAATCATCAGGACTGACGACACCGGAAGCTAATTTAGCCGCCACGGGAGCAAAAAGATCTCGACCATGAAAGGATGCTGACAATCGTTCTGGACGCCAAGTAATACGCCAAGCCTTAAAATGTTGAGCAGAGCTCCCAATACGATCAAACAAACCATTATCAGGACCAACATACCAACGATCATCAGCACAAAGTATTAAACCTGACCTTGGTCCTCCGACACCTGGGTCAACAACACCCACAAATACAGCGCCTTGAGGAAAATCACCCACACAGGCAGCTAACAGGTAAGCAGCACTTTGAGCATCAAAAGCCGGCACATTATGACATAAATCGATTAACCGCAGTTTTGGAGCATAGCGTAATAATGCTAGTTTGAGCAATCCGACGTAGGGACCATTTAGGCCGAAATCCGTAAACAATACCACCACGTTATTCATAAAAATGTCTCATAAAAAAACCGGGCTTTACCCGGCTTTTAGATAGCTTGCTATTTAAATCATTCAGGCGCATCTGGTCGATCTACTAACTCCACATAAGCCATCGGCGCGTTATCTCCAGGCCGAAAACCGCATTTCAAAACACGCAAATAACCACCTGGTCGCGACTGATAGCGAGGACCTAACTCGTTAAACAGTTTTGTAACCACTGGGCGGTTGCCAAGTCTCGCAAATGCTAACCGCCGATGGGCTACACTATCTACTTTGGCCAAAGTAATTAATGGCTCAGCAACGCGACGTAGCTCTTTAGCCTTTGGTAGGGTTGTTTTTATAAGTTCGTGGGTAAACAACGAACCAGCCATGTTGTTAAACATGGCTTTACGGTGACTGGCGGTACGGTTTAATTTCCGACCAGAATTGCGATGACGCATGGTTAAGTTCCTTTATTGAACCCGTAGGTTAAGCTTCACTAAAGCACTAGGCTAAAACCTTGTCTTCTTTTTTTTCGCCACCGAGGCCAAATGGTGGCCAATTCTCTAATTTCATACCGAGAGAGAGACCATGAGAAGCCAATACATCTTTGATTTCAGTGAGCGATTTTTTACCAAGGTTAGGCGTTTTTAATAATTCTACTTCGGTGCGTTGAATCAAATCGCCAATGTAGTAAATACTTTCTGCTTTTAAGCAATTAGCTGATCGCACTGTGAGTTCCAGATCATCAACTGACCGCAACAGAATAGGGTCAATGTCAACAGATTCAGGCTGCGGGTAAGCCTCCTCTCTGCCTTTGAGATCGACAAATACAGAAAGCTGATCTAGCAAAATTTGCGCAGCATTTCGAATAGCTTTCTCTGGATCTACAGAACCATTAGTCTCAAGATTAACTATCAGTTTATCTAAATCAGTACGTTGTTCAAC
The DNA here is from genome assembly GCA_964423745.1 of uncultured Candidatus Competibacteraceae bacterium. GTDB lineage: Bacteria > Pseudomonadota > Gammaproteobacteria > Competibacterales > Competibacteraceae > CAYRGG01. The sequence continues at coordinate 5,323 of CAYRGG010000067.1, forward strand.
ACGAGCACTCTCAACCCGATAACTCACTCGATCGATAGGACTGAAAGAAGCGTCCAACAACAGACGACCTATAGGTCGGTTTTCATCCCTCACGCCAGGTCGCTGAGTGGCAGGTTGATAGCCCCGCCCTCTTTCTACCTTAAGACGCATGCGAAGTTCACCCTGCTGCGTTAAGTTAGCGATTTCATGGTCTGGATTGACAATTTCGACAGTGTGTGTGGTTTCTATATCACCCGCCACAACCTGTCCAGGCCCTTTCTTCGAAAGAGTTAAATTTGCTTCATCCACACCGTGCAAAACAATCGCAACTCCTTTTAGATTTAATAGGATATCGATGACATCTTCTTGCACGCCCTCGATAGAGGAATATTCATGTAAAACTCCTTCAATCTCGCACTCGACGATAGCTGCGCCTGGGATAGACGACAGTAGAATACGGCGTAAAGCATTGCCTAGAGTATGGCCAAAACCTCGCTCAAGGGGTTCTAAGGTTACCCGAGCCTGTTTATTTGTAATGATATCGACATCAACAATTCGCGGCTTTAATAATTCAAAAAAACCCGACATTAGTACTATTTCCCCTTACAGATCACTTGGAGTACAACTCCACAACGAGGGACTCGTTAATATCTGCCGGTAAGTCGCTACGGTCTGGAACTCGCTTGAAAATTCCTGCCATCTTATCAGCATCCACGTCCACCCAATCGACAAATCCTCGGCTCTGAGCAAGCTGCAGAGAATATTGCACACGGGTTTGGTTGCGGCTTTTATCGTGGATTGAAATCACATCCTCAGGAAGAACATGATAAGAAGGAATATTAGTGCGCTTGCCATTCACTAAAATAGCACGATGCGACACCAGCTGCCGGGCTTCGGCACGAGTTACACCAAACCCCATGCGATAAGCAACATTGTCTAACCGACTTTCCAGTAGTTTCAGTAAATTTTCACCTGTAGAACCTTTGCGGCGAGCAGCTTCTCTATAATAATTGGCAAATTGCCGCTCCAAGACGCCATAAATCCGACGTAGCTTTTGCTTTTCTCGCAGCTGCATGCCATAGTCAGACAAGCGAGGGCGACGTGCCCCATGTTGTCCCGGTGGTTTTTCAAGATTACACTTGGACTCGAGGGGGCGAGCAGAGGATTTTAGACTAAGATCCATTCCCTCCCGCCGACTTAATTTACATTTTGGACCAATATATCTTGCCACAATAGAATTCCTGTGAACTAGACACGTCGCCGTTTTGGAGGACGACAACCATTATGTGGGATTGGCGTTACATCCACTATGCTAATAATCTTAAAACCGGATGCGTTTAAAGCACGAACAGCTGATTCGCGACCCGGTCCGGGTCCCTTCACATTCACTTCAAGATTTTTCATCCCAAACTCTTTCACGGTATTACCCACTCGTTCAGCAGCCACCTGAGCTGCAAAAGGCGTACTCTTACGGGAGCCTCGAAAGCCAGACCCACCTGCCGTAGCCCAAGCCAATGCATTGCCTTGGCGATCGGTTATGGTAATAATCGTATTATTGAAAGATGCATGAATATGGGCAACACCGTCTAATACATTTCGTTTTACACGCTTACGCGTTTTACTTACCGGCTTTGCCATCAATTAACCTCGGTGGTACTTAAAAATAATTCTATCTCCGAACAGCGCGGCGTGGTCCCTTGCGGGTACGCGCATTGGTACGACTTCGCTGACCACGCACTGGAAGACCGCGTCGATGACGTAAACCACGATAACATCCTAAGTCCATCAAACGTTTGATGTTCATAGAGACTTCTCGACGCAGATCGCCCTCTACAGGGTGTTTGGCTACCTCAGCACGAAGAGCATCTACTTGCGATTCTTCGAGTTCCCTAATTTTTGTTTCTGGAGCAATATTTGCTGCCATACAAATTTGCTGAGCGCGGGTTGAACCAATACCATAAATAGCCTGAAGTGCAATGACTGTATGTTTATTAACCGGGACGTTTATACCTGCTATACGGGCCATAACCTAAGTTCTTTTAAAATTTATAAATTAGCGGAAAAAGGGGGTTATGATAATGATTTCAGTGGTTGAAATCAAGGCAACATTTAACCTTGCCGCTGCTTATGGCGTGCATCTGTGCAGATGACACGTACTACGCCATGACGACGAATAATTTTACAGTTACGGCAAATTCTTTTTACCGAAGCACGCACTTTCATAAAGATTCTCCGATTACACCAAGCGATTGCTGCTGCTAACGCAATAAGCCCTGCCGACCTTGACCTTTAAAATTCGCTTTTTTCATTAAACTCTCATATTGGTGAGACATAAGATGGGCCTGCACCTGTGCCATAAAGTCCATGACCACTACAACGATAATCAGGAGAGAGGTGCCACCGAAATAAAAGGGAACATTCCAGTACAAAATGAGAAATTCAGGTAATAGACAAACACTGGTGATATATATGGCACCCACCATCGTTAAGCGGGTTAATACTTTATCGATATAATTTGCGGTTTGCACACCCGGACGAATACCTGGAATAAAGGCGCCAGAACGCTTTAATTGATCAGCCGTTTCTTTTGAATTAAACACTAACGCAGTATAAAAAAAACAGAAAAATATAATTAATCCCGCATAGCAAGCCACATACAAAGGCTGACCAGGAGACAACGTAGAGCTGATATCCTGTAACCAACCTAAACCCGGTGAATTGCCTAACCATTGACCTAATGTAGCCGGGAACAAAATCAAACTAGAGGCAAAAATGGGAGGAATGACCCCTGACATATTGAGCTTAAGAGGCAAATGACTGCTTTGCGCTGCATAAAGCTTACGCCCCTGCTGACGTTTAGCATAATTAACCGTGATTCGACGCTGACCACGCTCTACAAAAACCACAAATGCAGTGACCGCCAAAGCAATGGCTAGCAATAGCAAAACCAATATAGAATGTAGCTCACCCGTACGCGCCAGTTCTAACGTCCCTCCTACTGCGTTTGGCAATCCAGCAACGATACCCGCAAAGATAATCATAGAGATTCCGTTGCCAATACCTCGCTCAGTCACCTGTTCGCCAAGCCACATTAAAAATACTGTGCCTGTCACGAGCGTCACTGCCGAAGTAAAAATGAAAGGGGTACCTGGAGCAATAACGACAGAAGAACCGCCGACCATCTGGTTCTGCAAAGCAATACTTACTCCTATGGATTGAAACGTCGCGAGTGCAACGGTAAGGTAACGGGTATATTGATTTATTTTCCGCCTCCCTGCATTACCTTCTTTTTTTAATTGCTCTAATGTCGGCACTACGACCGACATCAACTGCATAATAATTGAAGCTGAAATATAAGGCATGATGCCTAACGCAAATATGCTCAATCGCTCAAGCGCACCTCCCGAAAACATATTGAACATATCGAGGATAGTGCCGCGCTGCTGGTCGAACAACTGAGCCATAGCTTGGGGATCAATTCCAGGCACTGGAATATGAGTACCAATTCGAAAAACAACTAAAGCGCCCAGCAAAAATAGCAAGCGTTGTCGCAATTCTGTCATCTTTCCAAAATTAGGCAGAGTGGGAGGTGGCATTTGTTATTACTCTTCCACACTACCGCCGACTGCTTCGATAGCGGCCCGAGCACCTTTGGTAAGGTGAATACCACGGACTGTTACAGGCTTGTCTATTTTTCCAGAAGCAATCACTCTGACGTTTTTAATATGTTCGGGAATAATATTTGCTATTTTGAGGACTTTTACGTCGACTATTTCCCCGTGAAGTGCCGCTAAAGCTAATTCATGTAACCGCACTTCCGCAGTGTCATGAGCTGTCCTAGAACGAAATCCCCGCTTGGGCAGACGTCGCTGAAGGGGCATTTGCCCGCCTTCAAAACCAACCTTGTGAAAACCACCAGCGCGAGAATGTTGCCCTTTATGGCCACGCCCGCAGGTTTTCCCTAATCCAGAACCAATACCACGGCCTACCCTCTTGCCCTGCGGTTTACTTCCTTCTCCGGGTTTGAGATTGTTTAAATACATCTTAAGCGTCCTCGACTTTTAAAAGATAGGCCACTTTATTGATCATGCCTCGGTTTTCAACAGTGTCTTGTATAGTTACGCTATGATGCATACGGCGTAACCCTAGTCCTCGCACACAAGCTTTGTGTTTGGTAAGACGCCCATTAAGACTTTTCACTAAAGTCACTTTTACTTTGTCAGACATAATCTATTAACCTTTAATCTGTTCAATAGATTTGCCGCGTTTCATGGCGATATACTCGGGCGACGCCATTTCCGTAAGACCCCGAATGGTAGCATGAACCATATTAAGAGGATTACGCGAGCCAATACATTTTGCTAGCACATCTTTGATACCCACCACTTCAAAAACAGCTCGCATTGCTCCTCCGGCAATAATTCCAGTACCTCCAGAAGCTGGCTGCATATACACACGAGCAGCGCCATGACGCGCTGTTACTGGATACTGTAACGTGCTACCGTTCAGCGATACTTTGCACATGTTCTTGCGTGCTTTATCCATTGCTTTTTGAATAGCAATAGGCACTTCGCGGGCTTTACCGTAACCAAATCCAACTCGACCTTGGCCATCACCCACAACTGTCAAGGCAGTAAAACCGAACTGACGACCTCCTTTTACCACTTTTGCAACGCGGTTTACGGCGATCAATTTTTCTTGTAGACCATCAGCGCTTTGTGACCCTTCAACATTTGCTGCCATCTTTTTAAACCTATTAAATCTGCAAACCGTTTTCACGGGCAGCATCAGCTAATGCCTTAACACGACCGTGATACTTAAACCCTGAACGATCAAAGGCAACCCGTGTAACACCTAGCGTTTTTGCTTTTTCTGCAATCGCTTTGCCTACCGTCTTAGCAGCTTCCACATTACCTGTTTTTGGCAAGCTTTCACGCAATGTTTTATCCAATGTAGAGGTTGCAGCCAAAACCTCTGAACTAGAAGGGGCAATGATTTGCGCATAAATATGCTGTGCTGTACGGTGAATACATAATCGATGAGTACCTAGTTCGCGAATTTTCATTCGTGTTCGCAAACCACGTCGCTGGCGTGCTGCTTTTTTCCTATGCATAACTTTTACTTCTTCTTCGCTTCTTTAAGGCTAATTTTCTCGTCTGCATACCGTATCCCTTTACCTTTATAAGGTTCTGGAGGTCGGTAACTACGTATTTTAGCTGCAACCTGACCCACTTGCTGTTTGTCGACACCTTTTACTAACACATCTGTCTGAGTTGGTGTTTCCACGGCTATACCTTCTGGAATTTTAAAGGCGACGGGGTGCGAAAATCCAAGGGTCAGGTTCAATACATTGCCCTGTGCTTGGGCCCGATAACCAACACCCACTAATTGCAACTTGCGTTCAAACCCATCGCTAACACCAATGACCATATTGTTGACCAAAGACCTCATAGTGCCGGCCATAGCTCGATGCTGGGCTGCTTCAGAATGTGGTACAGTATTGAGCTGATTGCCTTCGTGAGCGAGGGAAACAGTTGGATGCAATATGAGTTGCATAGTACCTTTGTTTCCTTTTACCGATACCATCTGACCGTCGATATTTACATCTACCCCCGTTGGAATGGGAATCGGTTTTTTAGCGATTCGCGACATATCAATTTCCTTCCCAGCCTGTTAGGCTACTATACATAACACTTCACCGCCATGCCCTGCACTACGAGCAGCACGGTCAGTCATAACTCCCTGCGAGGTGGAAACAATAGCCACACCAAGGCCACCTAGTACGCGAGGCAATTCATCTTTACCTCTAAACACTCTAAGTCCTGGCCGACTAACACGTTGTATTTTTTCGATAACTGGCTTGCCTTCGAAATACTTAAGGGCAATTTTCAGTTGCGCTTTTCCCGCTGTTTCCGCCACCGCAAAGTCAGCAATGTAACCCTCTTCCTTTAAGACATTACAAATGGCAATTTTAAGTTTTGAAGACGGCATACTGACTTGTGTTTTTGTTGCGTTTTGTGCATTGCGAATACGCGTTAGCATATCAGCGACTGGATCTGTCATGCTCATTTTGCCCTGACCTCCCCAGCTCGATCTCGATTACATTTTGTTAGAATTATCATGACTACCAACTCGCCTTACGCAAGCCAGGGATATCTCCGCGCATAGCTGCCTCGCGTAACATATTTCGTCCCAAAGCAAATTTACGATAGTAACCGTGCGGTCTTCCTGTTAGACGACAGCGGTTATGGATGCGCACAGGACTCGAATCACGAGGCAATGCCTGTAGATTTTTCTGGGCGTCGCGCCGTTGTTCATCGGAACTTGCGGGGTTACGAATCGTCTCTTTTAATTCAGCTCGCTTAGCAGCGTATTTTTTGGTTAAACGAATTCGTTTGATCTCTCGATTAATCATGGATTTCTTAGCCATACTCAACTCCGAATGGGAAAATCGAATGCTCTCAACAAAGCGAGACCTTCTTTGTCGGTGCGAGCCGTTGTTGTGATGGTAATATCCAGACCACGTATGGCGTCGATTTTGTCATAATCAACTTCAGGAAAAATAATTTGCTCACGCACCCCTAAGCTGTAATTACCGCGACCGTCAAATGCCTTTGGGCTAAGCCCACGAAAATCGCGAATACGTGGTATAGCGATATTTACCAAGCGATCCAGAAACTCATACATTCGCTCACGACGCAGGGTTACTTTGCAACCAATGGGCCAACCTTCACGAATCTTGAAACCGGCTATGGATTTACGAGCAAATGTCACAATCGGTTTTTGCCCCGCAATCAATGTCATATCATTCTGCGCATGATCGAGAATTTTTTTATCGTTGACGGCCTCACCAACGCCCATATTAAGCGTAATTTTACTGAGTCGAGGCACCTGCATAATATTGCGGTAACCAAACTCCTCTTGCAGTTTAGCGACCACTTGATCCATGTAGTAAGCATGAAGCCTCACCATCTTTGCAGCACCTCATTAAACATCGACTACTTCATCATTAGATTTAAAATAACGGACTTTGCGTCCATCATCTAGAAAGCGAAATCCTATCCGATCCCCTTTGTTAGTGGTGGGATTGAATATCATGACATTTGATGTATGGATTGGTGCTTCGCGCTCCACAATTCCCCCTGCGGTGCCACGCATGGGATTCGCTTTAGTATGCCGTTTAACTAGATTGACGCCTTCGACAATGACACGGTCGTTTTTTAGTACGCGCAACACTTGACCGCGAAGACCCCTATTTTTACCTGCCGTGACGATAACATCGTCACCGTTCTTAATTCTTTGCATGAATCTCAACCTTAGAGCACTTCAGGTGCTAGGGAAATAATTTTCATAAATCGCTCAGTGCGAAGTTCGCGAGTGACTGGTCCAAATATGCGCGTACCTATCGGCTCTAGTTTGGTGTTCAACAAAACTGCTGCGTTTCCGTCAAAACGAATTAAAGAACCATCATTTCGACGAACACCTTTACGAGTACGCACAACAATAGCATTGTAAACTTCGCCCTTTTTCACCCTACCCCGGGGAATCGCTTCTTTGACACTGACTTTTATAATGTCACCGATGTTAGCGTATCGTCGATGCGATCCTCCTAACACTTTGATACACATCAAACGCCGTGCACCACTGTTATCGGCGACATCGAGAACACTTTGCATTTGAATCATGGTGGTATTCCAATGAAGCGTTAATTATGGTTTGGCTATTTTCAATAAATAAGTTGAGCTAAACAAACCTATTCAGCCTTTTCAACAACTTTGATGACTCTCCAAAACTTTGTCTTTGAAAGGGGCCGACACTGCTCAACCATGACCCAATCGCCTTCTCGACAAGTATTTTCTTCATCATGAGCATGAAGTTTTGTAGATCGCCGTACATATTTACCGTAAATCGGATGACGCACGAGTCGCTCAGTGACAAGTGTGATGGTCTTGTGCATTTTGTTACTCGTCACGCGTCCTGTTACTGTGCGTGATGGCTTATTCTCCGCCGTCATTTTTTATCACCTATCTTTTCTTGCAACACGGTTTTAACTCGGGCAATGTCGCGACGTACTTGACGGAACAGATGAGGTTTATTCAATTGATTCGTGGCTCGTTGCATACGCAGGTTAAATTGTTCACGCAGTAAAGCTAACAATTCCTGATTTAGATCTTCCAAGCTTTTTTGACGTAGATCATTGGCTCTCATTACATCACCGTCCGACTTGCAAATACAGTTTGCACTGGCAACTTAGCAGCCGCCAAACGGAAAGCCTCACGCGCAACAGGCTCTGGAACACCCTCCATTTCATACAGCACTCGCCCAGGCTGAACTTTAGCAACCCAGTACTCCACATTTCCTTTACCTTTACCCTGGCGCACTTCTAATGGTTTTTTAGTAACAGGAACATCAGGAAAAATTCGAATCCAAATCTTACCACCTCGTTTGATGTAACGATTGATAGCGCGACGCGCTGCTTCAATCTGACGTGCGGTAATCCGGCCTCGAGTAGTGCACTTTAAACCATATTCGCCAAAATTTACTTTATTACCTGTGGTTGCAATGCCACGGTTACGTCCTTTGTGTTGTTTGCGAAATTTCGTGCGCTTTGGTTGTAACATGCTTATCTCCCATTGCCCCAAAAAAACGAATCCGCAATAGCTTCATATGCGAAATCTTAAGGCAATCCTATAAATTCTTTAACTTGCTGTTTTTTCAGATTTTGTTTCGCCTTGCTTAGGCAAACCGAATACTTCGCCTTTAAAAATCCAAACTTTAACGCCAATAATCCCATAGGTAGTGTTTGCTTCAGCAAAACCATAGTCGATATCAGCACGCAATGTATGAAGAGGTACTCGACCTTCTCGATACCATTCACTACGAGCAATTTCCGCCCCATTCAGACGACCCGCGACATTTATTCTAATACCTTGGGCCCCTAACCGCATTGCATTAGTCACGGCACGTTTCATGGCTCGTCGAAACATAATGCGCCTTTCTAGTTGCTGAGCTACACCCTCTGCAACAAGCTGTGCATCGATCTCTGGCTTACGAATCTCTTCGATATTGATATGGACTGGAATTTCCATCATTTCCGACACTTGCTTGCGCAAAGCTTCAATATCTTCCCCCTTTTTACCAATCACGACACCTGGGCGGGCCGTATGAATGGTAATGTAAGCTGTTCGCGCCGGGCGCTCGATTTTAATGCGGCTTATCGAAGCATGGGCCAGTTTTTTCTTAAGAAAATTTCTAACTTTCAAATCCGTTTCGAGAAAATCCGGAAAATTTTTGGAATCCGCATACCACTTTGATGTCCAGTCAGAAGCGATACCGAGACGCATACCTGTCGGATGAACTTTTTGCCCCATCAGCGTACCTCTTTTAGTCTTCCGCTACCATCACGGAAATATGACTGGTGCGTTTAAAAACACGATTGGCGCGACCCTTGGCTCGCGCATGAACACGCTTTAATGTAGGTCCTTCATCGACCTGAATAGTAGCCACTTTCAGTTCATCAATATCAGCGCCTTCGTTATGTTCTGCATTAGCTATCGCTGAATCCAAAACTTTTTTAATGAAGCGTGCCGCCTTCTTGTTACTAAAAGTAAGCACTTCGAGAGCCCGACCCACAGGTTGGTTACGTACTTGTGCTGCCACTAGCCGCGCTTTCTGAGCAGAAATACGCGCATACTTTAATCTAGCCATTGCATGCATGTTTCATTTACCTTGACTTTTTATCCCCAGCATGACCGCGAAAGGTACGCGTAACGGCAAATTCCCCCAGTTTGTGGCCCACCATATTTTCACTAATAAGGACTGGTACATGTTGACGCCCATTGTGAACAGCAATGGTTAAACCCACCATATTGGGTATCACCATTGAGCGCCGCGACCATGTCTTGATAGGACGCTTACTATTAGTGGCGATGGCCTGCTCAACCTTCTTGCTGAGATGAAGATCGATAAAGGGGCCTTTTTTGATGGATCGTGGCACCTGCATTTCCTCGTTTTTAAGCTTTTCGTCTGCTGCGTACAATCATTTTATCAGTACGTTTATTGTTACGGGTTTTGTAGCCTTTTGTGGGCACCCCCCATGGAGTGACCGGATGTCGACCTCCGGAAGTTCTGCCTTCACCACCACCATGAGGATGATCCACCGGATTCATAGCCACACCACGCACAGTCGGACGCATACCTCGCCAACGTTTTGCGCCTGCTTTGCCAAGGGCACGCAGGGCATGTTCGGAATTTCCCACTTCGCCAATGGTTGCTTTACAGTCCACATGGACTCTACGAACCTCACCAGAGCGTAACCGTAGGGCCGCATATGCAGCTTCCCGAGATACGAGCTGAGCCGAAGCCCCAGCGCTACGCACTAGTTGCGCTCCCTTACCCGGCTTCATTTCAACACAATGCACGGTACTGCCCACCGGAATCGTTCGTAGCGGCAACGCATTGCCTACTTTAATAGGTGCTACAATCCCTGACATCACGGTTGCCCCTGTGTGCAAACCACGGGGGGCAATAATGTAGCGACGTTCACCGTCTGCATAGAGCAGTAAAGCAATGTGAGCACTGCGGTTCGGATCGTATTCAAGTCGCTCAACCTGCGCAGGAATATCGTCTTTGTTGCGCTTAAAATCGATGACGCGATAATGGTGCTTATGTCCTCCGCCTCGATGCCGAGTTGTAATACGGCCTGCATTGTTACGCCCACCGGTCTTGCTCTTTTTCTCCAACAAGGGTCTGTAAGGTTCCCCCTTATGAAGATCTGGCGTCTTTACTTTGATGACAAACCGACGACCTGGCGAGGTGGGTTTCTGTTTAATAACTGCCATAATAAAAACCTAGAAGATTACAAGAAAGGGACTATTCCCCTCCCATAAAGTCGATCTCTTGGCCAGCCTCAAGGCTCACATAAGCCTTCTTCCAGTCGGAACGCTGCCCGCGAATAGCGCCAAATCGCTTACGTTTACCCTTCATATTGGCCACAGTGACAGATTTCACTTTAACCTCAAAGAAAAGCTCGACCGCCTTCTTGATTTCGGGTTTGGTAGCATCTAAAGCGACTTTGAAAACCACCTGATTATGGTCATCGGCTAGCGTTGTACTCTTCTCTGAAACATGGGGTGCTAATAAAACTTTTAACAAACGCTCCTGATTCACGCTAGCCACTCCCCAATGCGCTCCGCAGCGTTTTTTGTGATTACGATTTTCTCGTATCTAATCAAGCTAACCGGATTTAATGTAGAGACATTACAAATATCAACTTTTGGCAAATTGCGAACCGATAACTCAACATTTCGATCCAACGCCTCTGTTACTAGCAATACAAAAGCGTTACCCTGAAGTCCCAGTTCTGCAAGCTGTGCCAAAATAAGTTTGGTTTTTGGTTCGCTTAAAACTAATTCACTGACGATCAGCAAACGATCCTGCCGTACCAGCTCAGAAAATATTGAGCGCATGGCGGCACGGTACATTTTCTTATTAACTTTTTGCCCGTAATTTTGAGGACTCGCAGCGAACGTCACCCCCCCACCGCGCCACAAAGGACTGCGAATAGTGCCAGCTCGAGCACGCCCAGTTCCCTTCTGTCGCCAAGGTTTAGCACCTCCACCTCTGACCGCAGTCCGATTCTTTTGAGCTCGCGTTCCACTTCGAGCGCCGGCTAGATAGGCAGTCACAACTTGGTGCACTAAAGCCTCGTTAAAATCTTGCCCAAAAGCTTTATCTGGAACTGATAGCGTTTGGGTTCCACTTTGATTTTCTCCACTGGTTACTTTCAGTTCCATCTCGTCCTCCTCAACCCTGCGCTTTCACAGCAGGACGAATAATAAGATTGCCATTTTTGGAGCCTGGAACCGCACCTTTTACTAATAGCAAATTGCGAGTTGTATCGACTCTGACTACCTCGAGGTTTTGTATGCTACGGCGCACTGCACCCATATGACCGGCCATTTTCTTACCTTTAAACACGCGGCCCGGTGTTTGATTTTGACCAATGGAGCCTGGTACACGGTGGGAAAGGGAGTTACCGTGGCTATTCCGTTGCCCACGAAAATTCTGTCGCTTAATAGTACCGGCAAAACCCTTACCAATCGTAGTACCGGTCACATCAACTTTTTGACCCTCTGAAAAAAGATCTACATTTAGCTCGGCGCCAACTACAATTTCCTCGCCTTCTCCCTCTGCAAGGCGAAATTCCCATAAACCTCGCCCAGCCTCTACGTTTGCTTTCGTAAAGTGACCAGCCAACGGTTTATTAACACGATTTGGACGGCGTCTACCCGTCGTCACCTGAAAAGCACGATAACCGTCGTTTGCCAACGATTTAATTTGGGTAACGCGATTGGACTCAACTTCAATGACAGTTACCGGTATGGATACACCTTCGTCTGTAAAGATGCGGGTCATACCGATTTTACGGCCAATTAATCCGATTGCCATTTTTGGAGAAACCTCTAACTTTTTTAAATTTTAGTAATCGGCGAGAGGAAGGGTGGCAACCCTTCTTCAGCTTGATCTAACTCGTCTCAACACTTGATTGTTGACGATGAAAGGTAAATCGCTTGACAGCAGCGCAAAAAATATAAAGCGGGCGAGCTAATTTAACTTGATCTGTACATCAACACCCGCTGCAAGATCTAATTTCATTAATGCATCGACTGTTTTGTCGGTCGGGTCCACAATATCCATGAGCCGTTTATGGGTGCGAATCTCATACTGATCCCGTGCATCCTTATTAACATGCGGTGATATAAGCACTGTAAACCGCTCATTTTTGGTCGGCAAGGGAATAGGACCCCGCACTTGGGCGCCCGTACGTTTTGCGGTCTCCACAATTTCGCGCGCTGATTGATCTATCAAACGATGATCAAACGCTTTGAGTCGAATACGAATTCGTTGCTTAGCCATGCCCCTTACTCAATAATCTTAGCGACGACACCGGCGCCGACGGTACGCCCGCCCTCACGCACAG
>CAYRGG010000068.1:0-17832 GCA_964423745.1 uncultured Candidatus Competibacteraceae bacterium
CCCGTCTATATCTTCCCCTTTGGCTATGGTCGGTGGGCGATGGGATCAATAGAAATCCGTCAATCTTTGGCCTCCTGCCCGGTGCCGAGCAATAGCGGACAACTCAAGGCGTTCCTCTATGGCCAATTGATGCGCTTTGGGCCACGCCGCTTAACCCGAGATATTCGCTTAGTTCATGAATTTTTGATAACCTCTGGTCGAGCTGTTTGGCTGAATCAAGAGATCGCTTGGCAATCTCTGCCACCCCTGAAGGACTTATCACAGGCTATCACTCGGGTCAAGGCACTATTCTTTCCCAAGTCTGTCTAGATTTACTTATATAACCCTATTAAAAGCATCATTAAAAAAAACTTCATAAAAAGACTTAGTATTTTGTTTTTTAATGGGCTTTTTCCTGCTGTAAGGTTTTTTTGATACGCTTTTCCGCAATTAGTTTTTGCGAAGAGAGCGCCATTTACGGTTAAATAGCAGGAATTTTTATTTATTTAAAGAGGCTAACTTATGCGCAAAACGATAGAGCCTATTGTTTTTTGGAGTTCGGTTGTTCTCATTGTTTTTTTTGTGTTTTTGAGTTTTGCATATACCCAACAAATGGGTGATGCCTTTGAGAACGCTCAAGGCTTATTTTCTACCTATGCTGGGTGGATTTATATACTCGGTGTTAATTCCTTTCTGATCTTTACCCTTTGGTTATTATTCAGTAAATACGGCGATATTCGCCTCGGCGGTAAAGGCGCTAGACCGGAGTTCAGCACGAAAAGCTGGCTTGCCATGTTGTTTAGCGCCGGCATGGGCATCGGCCTGGTTTTTTGGAGTGTAGCGGAACCTATTTATCATTTTTCTTCACCGCCCATGAACGTAGACGCTGGCACGGCTGAAGCAGCTAGTATGGCCATGACCATCACGTTTTTCCATTGGGGTTTTCACGCCTGGGGGGTTTATGCAGTGATTGCATTAGCCCTTGCCTTTGCGGCCTTCAATAAAGGACAACCCCTCACCATTCGGGCTGCCTTCTATCCTCTACTTGGCGATAAAATATATGGACCCATTGGCCACACCATCGATATCATCGCCGTACTAGCAACCATGTTTGGACTGGCCACGTCGTTAGGTTTAGGGGTACAACAAGTCAATGCCGGTCTAACGACGCTCTTTGGCGTTTCCTCCTCAGTCACCGTGCAAATCATTTTGATTGCCGTCATCACCCTTATCGCTATTGGCTCCGTGGTTTCTGGGCTTAATAAGGGAGTGCGCTTACTGTCGGAATTGAACATGGGGCTGGCTGCCTTACTGATGCTTTTTGTGTTTGCAGTGGGACCTACCTTATTCATTTTGGATTCCGTGGTACAGAATTTTGGCAGTTACTTACAGCATCTCGCCCAATTGAGTACTTGGACAGAATCCTACGATCAAACAGAGTGGCAACACGGTTGGACTATCTTTTACTGGGCTTGGTGGATCGCCTGGAGCCCCTTCGTCGGTATGTTTATCGCTCGCATCTCTAAAGGCCGCACGATACGGGAATTTGTGATGGGCGTGTTATTTGTTCCGACCATTCTTGCTATGGTTTGGATGACGGTTTTTGGCGGCACGGCGCTTCACGCAGAATTGAATGGCAATGGAGCTATTGCTGAGGCCGTCAACGCAGATGTAGCCACAGCCCTGTATGTACTTTTAGATAGTTTCCCATTGTCGGGCTTGACGTCGGTGATCGCTATCGTTGTCGTAACAACTTTTTTTGTGACCTCATCGGATTCAGGGTCTTTGGTTATCGATACCATCACCTCTGGCGGCCATCCCAATCCACCCGTGGCGCAGAAGGTTTTCTGGGCAACCATGGAAGGTGTCGTGGCGGCATCATTGTTACTAGCAGGAGGGTTAAGTGCTCTCCAGGCAGGGGCGATACTGACGGGGTTGCCTTTCACTATCGTGCTGTTTTTTATGTGCTTTAGTCTAAGAAAAGGTTTGCATGAAGAATGGTTGATGGAATTGGATGCCGAGCTGGAAAGGGTTCACACCAAACGGAAAGCTATGCCAGTTCAACCTTTTATAGATCCGCCAGGCGAACCAGTACCAAGGCCAAGAAAGTAACCACTTTAGCGAGTTGGTTACTACTTGCAACTGAATTTGCCCGCAAACCCCTTTGCTATTTATTTGCAGGAGTTACTATGGCGTTTTCAGACAGTTCCAATAGCACTTCCGGCTCCAACCCATGGCCAAACCTAGATTTTCGGGAGTGGAAAGACACCTGTGCAACCCTGCATAGGTGGACCCAGATCGTCGGTAAAATTCGGCTTATTCAAACACCTTGGATTAACCATTCTTGGCATGTCGCCTTGTATGTCACCTCGCGAGGTTTAACAACCTCACCCATTCCCTATGGCCCACGCACCTTTCAGATTGATTTTGATTTTATCGATCACCAATTGTTGATCCGAACTAATGAAGGCGCCATCAGAACCATGCTCCTGCAACCCGGTTCGGTGGCTAATTTTTATCAAGAACTTATCACACACCTGACAGAACTGGGTTTTCCTCTAAAAATTTGGACCACGCCCAACGAAATCGCGGACGCTATTCCCTTTGAAAAAGACCATGAGCATAACGCTTATGACGCCGAGTACGCTCATCGATTTTGGCAAGCTCTAAGCCAGATCGATCGGGTATTTAAAACCTTTCGGGCGCGTTTTATAGGCAAGTGCAGCCCAGTTCACTTTTTTTGGGGAAGTTTTGACCTTGCCGTCACGCGATTTTCTGGACGACCAGCGCCCCCGCACCCCGGTGGCGTCCCTAATTTCCCGGACTGGGTAGCGCGGGAAGCCTATTCCCACGAGGTCTGCAGTTGCGGCTTCTGGCCAGGGGGCGAAGCGTTACCTTACCCGATATTTTATGCCTACGCCTATCCGCAGCCAGAAGGATTTGCAACGGCGACAGTACGTCCCGATAAAGCCTCTTTCAGTACAGAGATGGGGGAGTTTATGTTGCCCTATGAAGCGGTGCGGCAAGCCGAATCTCCCGATGAGTTGTTGCTTGAGTTTCTGCAAAGTACTTACGAAGCAGCGGCTGATTCAGGCGCTTGGGATCGGTCAGCATTGGAATGGGAACCACCGCAGCCGGTTAAGCCCTCTTAATAGAGAGTAAAATTTTCTTTAGAGAAAAAAGTATGCAAAGCTTTAGCTTTATACGCAGGCGTTTCATGTTAGGCACAGCGGGGCTGATGGCTATGCCTTCCCTGGCTGTTTTAGCTAAAACATTAGCGCCAACACCTGCCCAGACTGCAGGCCCGTTCTACCCTGTCGAACTACCCCTGGATGATGACAATGACCTTACCCATATAAAGGGACAAGCGGGTTCAGCCCAGGGAACCATTGCCGATCTCACCGGTAGGGTCCTCGATGTAAACGGCGACCCTCTGTCGAACATACGTGTTGAGATTTGGCAGTGCGACGCCAATGGCCGCTACCATCATCCTCGGGATTCCGGTAGTCGGCCTCTGGATGCCAATTTTCAAGGCCATGGTCATGTACTCACCGATAACCAGGGCCGCTACCGCTTTCGAACTATCCGCCCGGTACCCTATCCAGGTCGTACGCCCCATATTCATGTGGCGGTTTTTCCAGAAGGAACAAAGCCTTTTGTCACCCAGCTTTATATAGCCGGTGAATCCCGTAATCCTGATGATTTTTTATTTCA
The DNA here is from genome assembly GCA_964423745.1 of uncultured Candidatus Competibacteraceae bacterium. Lineage (GTDB taxonomy): Bacteria > Pseudomonadota > Gammaproteobacteria > Competibacterales > Competibacteraceae > CAYRGG01. The sequence continues at coordinate 3,694 of CAYRGG010000068.1, forward strand.
AAGGATACCACCGGACCAACGCCATCTTGTTGTTACCCCATTTAAACCGATTTCGGGTGCAGGAGCCGAGGTTGCTGCCCAATGGGACATGGTGCTTGGGACAACGCCTTATAGTTAGAAACCGTGGATAAGTCAAAGGGGAAATTTGCTAGATCGTAAACAAAGCATTATGGTTTAGCGCAAAACTTTCCGCGTGGGCAACAAGTTGCCCACCCTTGTATGTTAACTCCTGTAGCGTGGGTAGCCCGGATGAAACGAAGTGGAATCCGGGACATCCTCGGATTTCGTTGCACTTCATCCGGGCTACTTGCTAAAAACCTTTGAAGAGTAGGATTTTTACTCGTCCAAATTTGTCTGCTGCGATACAGCCGAGGTTACGGCGCCACGGTAAACTCGGCCCAAGACGGCTGCACGCCGGGTTCAACGGAAAGCACAGCCGTGCCTAGGAAATAGAACAGCAGACTGATGATAATGACCCCTATAATATTGATAAAAAAGCCTGCTTTAACCATATCACCTATCCCGACTCGGCCGCTACTAAAGACAATGGCGTTGGGAGGCGTGGCAACCGGCATCATAAAGGCGCAGGACGCCGACAACGTAGCGGGAACCATAAGCAGCAGAGGATTCTCGCCCATGGCGACACCCAGGGACGCCAAGATCGGCAAGATCATTTGCGTGGTGGCTGTATTAGAGGTGACCTCGGTTAAAAAAGTCAATGAAAAACAAATCAGTCCAATCATCAACAGCGGCGGGAAATCCTCCAATTGCCCCAATTGGCTGCCCATAAATTCAGCAAGCCCGGTAACTTGAAATCCCTTAGCAAGGGCAAAGCCGCCGCCAAACAGTAACACAATACCCCAGGGCAGACGTTGAAAAACTTCTCTGTCTAGTAGGGTTGCGCTCTTAGTTTGCGCTAGATGACCTCGGGTTGGTATCAAAAACAGGAGCATTGCCATAAAAATGGCCACGGTACCATCATCCACCACTTTGGGATCGGTCAGCAGGGTTGACCAACCCGGTATATCCACGAAACCCAAATTGATATTGTTACGAAAAATCCATAAAAACGCTGTGGTGGCAAAAACCGCCAGAACGCATTTTTCTTCAAAACTCATGGGACCCAGAGCATGGTATTCCTTGGCTATGATTGTTCGGTCCACTTTCAGATGCGCGGCAGGCCGGAAAAAAACCTTGGTCAATAGGATCCAAATAATCCCTATCATGATAAGGGTCAGGGGCAACGCCATGATAAACCACAAGCCGAATGAAATGCCTGGTCCAGCGGGAAAAGTGAGTTCGAATACTCGCTGAAACGCTAGGTTAGGCGGTGTTCCCACTAGGGTAGCGGTGCCGCCCATGGAAGCCCCATAGGCAATACCCAACATGAGGGCTGTGGAGAAGTTGCGGGGGTCCGCTTTGCCGAATACCGATTCCAGTTGCAAAATGATAGAAAAACCAATGGGAAGCATCATAATGGCCGTAGCTGTGTTCGATATCCACATGGACAAAAAGGCGGAGGCCCCCATAAAACCTAGCACAATTCGAGATGGACCACCCCCAATCAGCCTAATGATCAACAAAGCGATACGACGGTGCAGTTGCCAACGCTCCATGGCCAAGGCAATCATAAACCCACCAATAAACAAAAAGATGGTGCTGTTAAAATACAAAGGCGCCGTGGCTTCGCCGGTCATAATACCCAGCAATGGAAACAGCACCATGGGTAGTATGGCAGTGGCAGCCAAGGGAATCGCTTCGGTGATCCACCAGACGGCCATGAGGACTGCGACGGCGGCCATGTGACTAACAATAGGATTAGCGGGATCGAGATCTAGGGACAGCACGACGAAGAATAACAGGGGGCCTAGAATCAATCCGATCCATTGTCGTGACGAGCGTTTGATGGGTGCTGCCATTATTTTTTATCCTCCACGGCCGTTATTAAATCGATACAATCACAAAGACCCTCTTCAAGCCAAACGATAACGATGTTCTCCGCCGTAAACTAACACCGCCGCTTAGCAGCAGAAGAAAGTAAATTAATCTGGCCTTAGGCACAAGGACTTATAGAGCTCGTGAAAGCATTGACAGCCTGCCTTTTAAACATGTCGCTAACACGACTTTAGTCGTGGCCACAAGGGAACTTTTGATGCATGTGCCAAAAAGCCATTCCGTCAATCATAGTGATGATCTTCGCATTTACCATCACGAAGAGAACATTTATCACTATTGGGAGTTTACTGATGAAAAAAACCGCTTTGACCACCGCTATGATGACAGCATTTTTAGCCAGCTCAGGCGCCAACGCCACCGATGTTGATGCACCCTCGGATATCGTTCGGGTTAAAGTAACCATTGAAAACCTAGCGCCGAACCGAGGCACTTTTTTAACACCATTTTGGGTTGGTTTGCACAACGGCGAGTTTGACACCTACGATGGTAATACCCCAGCAAATTCAGACCCACAACCGGGTTCCGTGGCCATGGAGCGTATCTGCGAGGACGGGGATACCATGGCCATTACCGAAGACTTCGCTATGCTATCCAATGGCGTGGATGCCACCCTCCTCGGACCCAGTGGTCCCATCGCTCCCGGCGAAACCACTATGGAGAGTTTTTTGGTAGATCCCTTGGATCCCGACACCCGTTATTTTAGTTATGCCTCCATGATCATCCCCAGCAACGATTTTTGTGTATCCAATGGCAATCCCCTGGCCCACCCCATCTTTGACGAGCATGGTAATGTGGTAGCCGAAGACTTCTTTGTGACGGGTGCGGAAGTGCTCGACGCTGGCACTGAGGTCAATGACGAAATTCCTGAAAACACAGCCTTTTTTGGTCAACAACAAGGCGATACCGGCGTCGACGAGAATGGCAATATCGGTGATGTGGAAGAACTGGAGAATTTTCAGGGCTTTATTCAGCCAGAAGACGGCGGCAATATCTTAGCGGATCCACGTTTTGCAATGAGTGATTTTACAGTCCCCGGCTATCCAGTGGTGAAGATCAGTTTTGCCACTGCGCCTGCCATTGTGGATGATATCAAACTTGCCAGCCGTCTGTCTGGTGACCAAGAAGTGCCGCCGATCGATAGCGACGCCACTGGCAGAGCCCGTTACGAGTTGAAGGATGAAGGTACGCAATTAGCCTTTCACCATCGTTTGACCCTCGACGAGGAGAAAATCGTGGCGGCCCATTTACACTTGGGTAAAGCCGGCGAGAATGGACCGGTTGTTGCCTTCTTATTTGACGATAGCAATCGGGATGAACGTCTGACCAGTCTAAAGACTAACCGCTTCCGTTCACGGCTAAAGGGTGAATTGACCACACAAGATCTTACGGGTCCTTTAGAAGGTGCCTTATTGGACGAGTTGGTGAAGGAAATCTTGGCAGGTAATGTCTATATCAACATTCATACTGAGCAGTTTCCCGATGGCGAAATTCGTGGTCAGTTGAGCGAGGTGACTCACTGATTATTTGATAAAAAAGCTACAGACAGCACTTTCACTTCAGAAAAAAATATATAGCTTAAGCTCAAACCGCCCTCTAAAAAGGGCGGTTTTTTTCTCGACGCTCTCATCGTCTATGGCATAAACGAGGACTAATATAAAGCGAAGGCGTTTTTCATCATAATGTAACGCAGCCATAGCCGTTGCATGGTATAAGTCCTAACACTATTTTTGAAAAACAAATTCGTATAAAAAGCTAAAGGCGGTCAAAGTAAATAGCCGCTAGCAACAATTTTTAATTTATCCTCGCTTCGTTTGTGGTAGAAATGGTTAGGAAGACACCGAAGGTACCCCATGCGCAACGTTACCTTGTGACGGGCATTTTAACCATCATACCTTTATGGATAACTTGGCTCATATTTGACTTCGTCTTCAGTCAATTGTCTAAGTTTGGCATGCCTTGGGTACGTGCATTTTCCGGGCAAATTCGAGACGATTCACCTTATTTGGCCAGATTGTTGTTAAATCCGTTATTGCAAGATCTCGTGGCTGTGCTGATTACCTTAATCTGCTTATATGTACTGGGCTGGATGGTGAGTCGTGTGGTGGGCAGACGTATCATTGGCGCCATTGAGTCTGCCCTCAATCGTTTACCCTTAGTACAAATCGTGTATGGCTCGACAAAAAAACTCATTTCAGCATTACAGCAAAAACCGGATAATGTTCAGCGAGTTGTCTTGATTGCCTTCCCATCACCGGAGATGAAGGTGGTAGGCTTTGTGACCCGCACCTTAGTGGACAAGGATAATGGTATAGAATTGGCCGCTGTTTATGTGCCTACGACGCCTAATCCAACCTCTGGGTATTTAGAAATAGTACCCGTAGACCGACTCATTCCTACCGATTGGACCATCGATGAGGCCATGAGCTTTATTATCTCTGGCGGCGCTGTGGCACCTCAGGAGGTACCTTACAGCAATCCCATCAACACCCAGGATACTTCTAGATCGGCATGATATATGCTTAAACTCTAGGATGAAAACACCTCGAAATCCCTTGTTGTCTAGCGAGAAGGCAATTTTATCCTAGCATGACGGTCATTCACCCTTACCAAAAACATCGTGAGCGACAAAAAAATGACTTTGTAGGGTGTATTTTGTAACGCCAAAGAGGACTCAACAAGCATGGCCATTGGAAGAAAGGCTGGGCAAACCCACCACGCGACACACACAGCAGATCCAGATAGGGAACCTTCCTCGGGCACCCGAGCAGCCGCCGAGACGGGCTCGGAAATCGCGCAAATTCTGATTCATGAAGGCATATTGAGCTGGGAGAAACTGCATTACGCCAAACGAGTAAGGGAAAAGCTCGCGTCCCAGCGCTCTGTTTTGGCCATTCTTAAAGAACTAGGCTATGTGAGCGAAGAGCAGCAACGGGCTACGTTACGGAAACACCAGGTTTCGATTCGTCTGGGGGCTCTGTTGGTGGAGCTAGGCTATCTGCAGCAAGGGGATTTGCGGGCAGCCCTGGCATTACAGAAGGAAACCGGTAACGGCAAAAAGCTCGGCGAGATACTGCTGGAACACGGCTTTATCGAAGAGTCTCGTCTTATCCAGGTACTTTCCGACCAACTGGGTTTCGCCAATATCGAACCCGAATTCGCTATGCTTGATAAGCAATTGCTCCAACGTATCACGCCTCGTTGGTGTCGACAGTACAATTTAATTCCTTTACGGATGGAAGATGACAATGTACTCATCGCTTTTGCTGACCCGCTAGACCGCAAAGCCCGTCAAGAAGCCACCCAAATCTTTGCTGCTAACATAATCCCCTATATTGCCTCGCGCCGCTCCATCCATGAAGCGATTGCTGCTTTTGAACGGCAATTTAAACTGTCATCTTCGCAAAAGGATGTGGTTGAAACGGGGGTTATCGATTTAGTCAACAGCATTATTATGGATGCCCTGGAAGCGGAAGCCAGCGATATTCATATAGAACCCATGCAGGAGCAGTTACGGGTCCGTTTTCGCCGGGATGGCGTACTGACCCTACATAAGAATTTTGATAAACGATTAGGGTTAGCCGTGGCCAGCCGTCTTAAGGTCTTAGCAAGAGCAGATATCGCCGAAAAACGCCGTCATCAAGACGGTAGAATAGTCTTTGAACACACTAAGACAGGCCAGCTTATCGATCTGCGGGCCTCTTTTTACGTCACCCTGCACGGCGAGAAAATTGTGTTGCGCCTGCTGCGTAAAAACCAATTGCTTTCTCTCGATGGCATTGGTTTTTTTCCACGGATGTTAAAACGATTTTATCACGATGGGCTGGATATACCCTCTGGTGTTATTTTAATCACTGGACCGACGGGTACCGGTAAAACCACCACTTTATATGGCTGCGTGAATTATCTAAACAACATCGACCGTAGCATCATTACCGCCGAAGATCCGGTGGAATATATGATCGATGGCGTCACTCAGTGTTCTATGAATCCAAAAATCGATGTGACCTTCGAAACCACCCTGCCCTATATAATCCGCCAGGACCCAGATGTGATTGTAATAGGTGAAATACGGGATAATTTCTCGGCAGACGCCGCTATTCAAGCCGCTTTAACTGGCCATAAAGTACTTACTACGTTCCATACGGAAGACACGGTGGGTAGCTTACTGCGGTTGATGAATATGGACATCGAGACATTTCTTATCGCCTCGACGGTGGTGGCTGTGGTTTCTCAACGCTTAGTGCGAAAACTGTGCCCCCATTGCGCTGAACCTTATCGTCCTACGCCTGGGGATTTGCAGCGCCTTGGTTATATGCCAACTGATTTAGGTAACGCTGAGTTTAAAAATAGCGTGGGATGCCGCCAGTGCCGCTACATGGGTTATAAAGGACGCATTGGCGTGTTTGAACTCTTGATACTCGATGAACTGGTAAAAGACGCTATCTTACAAAAGAAAACGTCCTATGAAATTCGACGCATCTGTTTGGAAAGTACTGGTATGGTCACGTTATTGGAAGATGGCATCGCCAAAGCTGCTAGGGGCGCGACCACGGTATCCGAAGTACTCCGTCATCTGCCACGCCTCAGCAAACCCCGCCCGTTAAGTGAAATTAAGCGTCATTTAGGACTTTGACCATGATCCAAGAGCAATCCCTACAAGACCTCATTATTGAAGAAGTAACCTCCAATCGCGTAGAGCTACCTGTATTTCATCCGGTGGCTTTGAAACTTCAGTATATCGCAAGTGACGAAAATATAAGCGTTGCCGACATCGAAGCTATTTTGATGGAAGACCAAGCTTTAGCGAGCCAAGTACTACGTATGGCAAACTCTGCTTTTTTTAAAGGTCTACACACCATCACCACCATCCGCAAAGCCATTATCCGGCTTGGGCTGCAACAGGTTGCCAATTTAGCCATGGCTGCTTCGCAACGCAGTGCCTATTCCACAGATAATACCCTACTTCACGACTATTTAGAAAAACTCTGGCAACACGCCTTTGCATCCGCTATGGGGAGTCGCTGGATAGCCGAACGATGCGGCTTCCCCCATGAGGCCGACAGCGCTTTTTTAGCAGGATTACTCCACAACATCGGTAAACTGGCCATCGTAAAGATTTTTGAAGAATTATGCGCACAAAAAAAAATTACCGCGCTCTCGGATACCGTGATGTTTGAGGTTTTAGAAAGTCCTTTGCATACAGAACAGGGGTATCGACTGATGACCCAATGGAATTTACCACAACCCTATTGCGTGATAGCGCGGGACCACCATAACACCCATTGGGATAGCAATAATAATTTGCTAGTCATCGTTCGCCTCGTGGATCAAGCCTGTCGGAAAATCGGTCTCGGCATAAACCCTGACTCAACGATCATCCCGGCCATGACTCCTGAAGCCCACAGTCTAGGTCTGACTGAAATACAATTGGCAGAATTAGAGATTGCGTTAGAAGATACCTGCCAACTGCAAGCCCTTGCCTGCTAATTGAAACAATCATGTTACGGTGTTTGCTTATATCAAGAACAACTTGTATCCGGATTAAACCGCTTAACTGCTTAGGTAACTTTTGGCCTGGGTTACGGTTTTGCTTTTTGCTGCTTGGGATATTTTTTATAACTATCCTAAGCGCTGCAGTTTTCGCGCAATCACTCTCACCCTCGGCGACGCCCATTGATTCCAACCATGTTCCCTCACCTACGCAGGAACAAATACAATCCCAAATCGATGCTCTGATTGAGGATACTGGCCTGTCTGCGAAGGACAGTGACCAAATCCTGGAGTTGTATCGTGACGCACTGAAGCAATTACGCAGCGCCGAGACCTATGCAGCTTCTGCGACAAACTACCGACAAGCCCAGACCAACGCTGGGGCTGAGACGCGACGACTTCAGGAATTACTGAGTCGAGCCCAAACCCCCTCCGTCACGATAAATACCGACGCTCCCCTTGCATCCCTTGAAGGGCAACTCACCGAGGCGCGGATTCGTCTCATGGAACTGCAAAATCGTGCAACTGGGTTGGAGCAACTGGTCAGTCAACAGCAGGCACGACCTGATAAAGCCCGTAGCGAGCTAGCCAGTGCGCAACGTATGTTACGGGAAACAGAACAAGCACTACAAAACTTTGTCATGGCAGACGATAGTCAACCGTTGGCTAAGGCGAAACAGGTAACATTAGCGGCTGGCCGACAGGCTCTTGATCAGCAAATTACCATGCTTGAGCAAGAGCTATCTAGTTACGATACTCGTTTGGCGCTGCTTAACCTGCAACAAACGCTAACGACCCGGCGGTTAGTCAATGCAGAAACCCGGCTGACGGAGCTACAAAATCTAACTAATGCCAAGCGCCGTAACAAAGCTCAAGCAACCGTAGAGCAGATTAGAAAAAGCGCTCAAAGGGCAGCCGATCAACCCAACATTGTGCGCGAGGTGGCTGACGCCAACGCCGCTTTAAGCCGACGTTTAGCGGGCATCATCGACTATATCGATGAGGTTAATAAACAACAAGTCGATTTGATTCAGCAGCTAAAAACCCTGCAGCAGCGCCGTCAAAGCATCCAGCGGCAGCTGGAAATTACCGCTGGGGTAAGCAATGCTTTAGGGCCGGTTTTACTGCGGGAAAGCCGTAATTTACCGGATGTACGCGGTTACTTAAGAGGCGTTGATGAATTGGAAAGGCGCATTGCAGACGCTCGCTTACAACAGTTTCATGTGGATGAACGACGCCGTAACGCAGTCAGTGTTGATAATAAGCTGGGTCAATTAATGCATAGCGTAAACGCTGTCGAAACAGCTGTCCAAAAAAAGCGCTTAAGGGAGGAATTACGTAAGCTACTTCTCGAACAAGGACAATTGTTAGAGCAGATCCATGGCAGTTATGGCAGCTATATCGAACAGCTAAACAATTTGCATGAATTTCGCCGCCGACTGATAGAAGAGACCCACCAATACGATGCCCTGCTCGATGAAAAACTGTTTTGGATCGCCAACAATCAACGCATCAACCTACGCTGGTTTGCAGATTTCCAGACTGCCTTGTACCGCTTCTTTTTTATAGCGCCTTGGCATCGGGTAAGCAAAGATCTTCTCCAGGGCGTTGTTACTAAGCCTGGTCTCACTATGCTGATTTTATTGCTAACCTTTGGCTTGTTTCGCTACGGACAACCTTTGCGCAGACGGCTTGAAGGCATGGCTAGCCACCTGGGCAAGGTCACCCGCGACCGGGTTTTATTCACCCATGAAGCACTAGTTATTACGGTTTTATTGAGTCTGCCTTGGGCATTGTTAATGGGACTCGCCGGTTGGTTGCTGCTGGTTCAAAATGGGGATTCAGCCTTTGTTGGATCGGTCGGTTACGGCCTTACTATAAGCGCGGTTTTTATATTTACCATCAGTGGACTGCGCCAACTTTGCCGAACTCAAGGGTTAGCGCGGTCACATTTCCGTTGGCCAGAACCCGCTTGCCAGCAACTTAGACGCTATCTGAACCGTTATTTTATCATCGCTCTGCCCTGTGTTTTTCTCGTCGCCATGACAGAACACTATGGCGATGAACTCTATCGGCATACGCTAGGACGCTTTGCCTTTACCATTGGCTCTATTGCCCTAGCCGTCCTGCTGGGCCATGTGCTACATCCTAGTAAAGGCGTGCTCAAAGATTACTTGACGACATCGCGTAACTTGGCCTGGCGGTTACGTCATCTTTGGTACAGATTTGTGGTAGTCATCCCCATTGTCATGGTGTTTTTAGCCTTATTGGGATACTACTATACGGCCTTGCAGCTACAAGGTCGTTTTTTTGCCAGCGGTTGGCTGCTGGTAGGAGCCGTCATTGGGATTAGCCTCATATTGCGCTGGCTACAAGTGGAACAGCGTCGGCTTGCTTGGACCCGAGCCCGGGCCAAACGAGAAGCCATGTTAGCGGCCCGAGCCAAGGAGGATCAAAGCAGTAGCGGAGAAAGCGTCCCAGAAGTTCTGGAAAGCGAGCTGATTGATTTAGAAACCATCAGTGATCAAAGCCTTGATCTACTACGTCTCTTGGCAACCCTCGCGTTAGGGGTAGGACTGTGGTTTACATGGCAGGATCTGCTACCTGCGCTCACAGTATTGAACGATGTCATCCTCTGGCAGCAGACGGTAAAAACCGAAAGCGGTGACGACATCATGTCCATTAGCCTAGGCAATTTAGGGACTGCACTAGCGTTACTGGGTTTAATTATATTCATCGCCCGTAACTTGCCAGGGCTATTAGAAATTGCGGTACTGCAGCGGTTTGCCATGGATGCGGGTAATCGTTATGCGGTGACTGCCATCACCCGTTATGCCATTACCATCATCGGTGTGCTGGTAGCGTTAAATATCATCGGGTTTGGTTGGGAAAAAGCTCAGTGGCTAGTGGCGGCCTTGAGTGTCGGCCTAGGCTTTGGTTTACAAGAAATATTCGCCAATTTTGTTTCTGGCATTATCATTTTGCTGGAACGTCCTGTTCGCGTCGGCGATGCTGTTACCTTGGAAAATTTTAGCGGTACAGTGACCCGGATCCGGATCCGCGCCACCACCATCACCGATTGGGATCGGAAAGAAATCGTCGTTCCCAATAAAACCTTTATCACAGGATCCCTCATCAACTGGTCCCTAAGCGACCCCATCACCCGGATCGTAATTCCCGTACGTGTGGCTTATGGATCTGACACCACGCTGGTCCATAAGGTGCTTTTAGAAGTAGCCGAGTCAAACTCCATGGTACTGGACGAACCAGGACCCACTGTGCTATTTCTCGAGTTTGGCGAGAGTTCTTTAAATTTTGAAGTACGCGTGTTTGTCCGACAAGTGGCTGATCGACTGCCGTCGACCCATGAACTCCATGACAGTATCCATCGAACCCTGGCTAAACACGGTATTGAAATTCCCTTCCCGCAACGAGATCTCCATATCCGTGATGTACACTATAACGCCAGTCAGTCACCAAATAACCTGTTGAACAAGGGTGACAGTCGACCACCCTTTCCTCGCCCAGCCAGCTAACATTTTTAAAATGGATCAGGACTATCGCTGCTCGTTCCAGAAGACGCCGTAAATACCTCCATGTAGACTTGACTGCGGCCATCCAGGCCGCAGACACTTCTTTCACGAGCAGCAACAGTCCTATTTTTGAGTAAGGCATAAAGATTATACAGCGAGATCATCTAATGCATATTGAGAGACTTTCCTTGCGAGAAGGGGCCCAAAACGCCCAGGGCGTCACCGTTATTATCGATGTTTTTAGGGCTTTTACCTGTGAACCCCTGATGTATCACTTCGGGGCTACCAAGGTTATGCTGGAGGCTGACATTGATAGGTGTTTACAGCACCAAGGCCAATGCCTGTTGGTGGGTGAAAAAAATGAAAAACCCATTGAAGGCTTTGACATGATTAATTCACCACACCTGATTATGGCCAAGGGACATGCTTTTTTCCAAGGTAAAAGCGTCATCCACCGCAGTACGTCCGGGGTTACAGGCGCCGTTAATGCTTTAAAGCAAGCCGATGAGGTTTTGCTCGCTTCTTTTGTCAATGCTCAAGCTACTGCACGCTATATCCGTCACACCAAGCCAAGCCATGTGAGTATTGTGGCCATGGGTATTCTGTCCAGCCAACCGGCCCCGGAAGACGAACGCTGCGGCGACTATATCGAAAGCTTATTAACGGGTAAGCCCTATGACCATGTGGCGGCTATCAAAGAAATTTTGGCCCACGAGACAGGACAAAAGTTCTTGCGGGGAGATAAGGTTTTTCTGCCTTCAGAAGATGCGGCGATTTGCATCCAGCGAGACTTGTTTGACTTTGTTTTGCGTGCCGAACGAGACGGTGATTTAGTAGTGGCGAGAAAGTTAACGCTGTAATTTCTATGGTTTGGATACTTTTAAATACATAAAATTAAAAAGGCTTTTTCAATAGCCCGTGCTAACTAATACATCTTTTTTATAGTCACGAAATCCGGACAGCAGGCTTGCAAATGACTTTGGCGCGTACTTCTCGAATTTTTCCTGATCCACGTACACGAAGTCATAACTCACATTCGTGTGCATCGCGTTGATATCCTCTATCCACTGGTACAATCTCTGGAGTTTCTCAGGCACGTCCAGATCTTCTTGCCCTTTGGTCTCAACAACTATAATCCGGCCATCGGTTAATTTGACGAAGAAATCGGGATAGTAGTTAGAAATGTCACCATCCGCGTTCACATAGTCCAGTTTAAAATGCACGGCCAGATAGTTTTTGGCGTAGGACACCACATCATTGCAATCCTCTAGGAAACTGGCGAACTGTAACTCAAAGCGGCTGTCACCGATCACTCGGTTGAACACGCTCTTCTTCGGCGTCAAGTAACCCTGGTCCTTCACGACGAAGGGCCGGGTCTGTCGCAGTTTGATGGTGTCACGGATTTTGGCATCGCCTCTGTCGCGCACGGTAAGGTCATTGATTGTCCTCTTGAAAGTCTCGATTACTGTTTTCGTAGCCTCAAGTTCCGACAGATTGCGCAGTGTATTTGGAGATTCCAGATCGACGACCTGACTGAACAGCGTATCCTGGATGAACGCCTTGAGCTTTCCGTACAGCACGTCATAACCACTGACCAGACGCAACTCTTTCATTACAGTCTGGGCAAAGTAACTGATTACGCTGCGATAGTCCGCCTCCCCAGTGGTATCCAGGATCGTGGTGTGCGTCACCTCGCCCGTAGTAATGTCCTTGAACACAATCTTCCGCTGTTCTTCCTCGCTGAACTGCTGATACACCAGGGGCTGAAAAGGCATTGCCCCGACATTCAGTGCCGTCAGGTTCTTATACTCCCGATAAACACGCGGCGTGAGCACCGGGATTTCAATATCCAACTTGTCGATGTTTTTTTTCTCGTTGCCGCTATCAACTTCGATCACCAGGGGCGTCTTGGGCTTGGTGCCTTCACCCATGGCTTTCCGCTCCAGCTCCACGCCCTCGGCCTGGATCGACTCCACAAAATCCATAAAGGCGTCGGTGCCTACGACGCTTACATATTCTTCGATACCCTCGGGATACATTTTACGCAAGCCTCTTCCCAAGGTCTGCTCAGGCAGAATATTGCTTTTGGCCGAATACGCACGCAGGCCAACAATCGTAGTTACATTGCGCGCATCCCAACCTTCCTTGAGCATTAGTACCGACACAATCGCCTTGTAGGGACTATCCGGTTCATCAATCTGGTTAGATTGCAACCTCAGCTTTTTTAACTCTTCTTTGGCTTTTCCCGACTGCGCCTCGGAAATCTCACCATTATTCTTGGTATGAATGACTAATACCCCATCCTTCAACTCCGGGTAACGGCCCTCAAGATACTCCGCTACGTCATCGCAGTTTTTGGTGTCGTCGGTCATCACGAAGAGGATGGCTTTCTTACTCAACTTCTGATGCTCCTCATAGGCTTTGCGCCACTCGATTACACCCAAGTCGATATAGTCGGCATATTTTTCGGTGTACTTAGAACTCTGACGTTCAGAGAGCTTACCGCGGCTGGCGGCATCCGGGAGTACCGGATGCTTGACCACATTCTGCGAAATCGCCTCCACCAAAGGATAATCGGCCACCGTCTGAACGAAGATTGCACCATTGTTGTGTTTTGGCGTCGCTGTTACATCTAGTTGTAAACTTAAGGCATCGCCTTTCTGTAAAAGTCGGTTGTGAATATCCTGTATAGATTGAAACCACGCTAGCCGGGAATCGTGGATATGGTGCGCTTCATCGTTAAGCACCATTAGTTCGTCGATGTCCCGCACAATCATGCCTAAGTCCACCTTGGAATCAGTAGTGCTGCCGGTGGGGCGCTTGCCGAGAAAGTAATCCATAGTGTTGTCATCATCCGGCGAAGGCGGAATATCCTTCCCGGCATAGACACGATGGATATTAGTAAGAAAGATATTGCCGGTAGGTTGTGTCACCCGCACCTCGTCTTGTAGATGCAAGTTGAGCTGAAAATCATCCCGCCAATTGCGGCCACCAAAACCATTGTCAGGAATCACCGGATCATTAAAGAAGATACGCAGTCCCTGAAAGTCCTTATAGATACGGTCGAGCACAATGATATTGGGTGCAATGACCAGGAAATTTTGGGGTAGCCGTTCACGGCTTTGGAATGGGAGCTACTTTGGTAGCAGCGAAGGATGGG
>CAYRGG010000069.1:0-17794 GCA_964423745.1 uncultured Candidatus Competibacteraceae bacterium
CGATGGCTAAAGTTTGTCAAATAACGGGCAAGCGCCCTATTAGCGGAAACAACGTTTCTCATGCTCACAACAAAACACGCCGTCGATTTCTTCCCAACCTTCATACCCATCGGTTTTGGGTTGAAAGTGAAAATCGGTTTGTACGCCTAAAGATATCCACCAAGGGTCTGCGACTTATCGATAAAAAGGGAATCGACCATGTGTTAACCGAAATACGGGCCCGTGGTGAGAAAGTATAGGAGTAATTACCATGCGTGACAAAATCAAACTTATTTCTACAGCGGGTACGGGTCATTTTTATACCACTAATAAAAATAAGCGCACCACGCCGCAAAAACTTGAAATGAAGAAATATGACCCCGTGATACGTAAGCATGTGATCTATAAGGAAGGTAAGATTAAATAAACTTCCGACACTGCACAGGGACAAAATAAAACCCGCTAGCTTTGCTTTGCTAGCGGGTTTTATTTTGCTATTAAAATTTTTAACTAGGCTGAATGCAAAGAATAGCTGCGTAATATCTGGGCAAAATCTTTGAGATAAGTGATACCGCTGGCTTCGGCTTGGGCGCACCACTCCCGGAGGGATTCCAGCAATCTTTCATGGTTAGCGCTGGTGCGTCCCCAGATCGCTTGCAGACTCATACGGTGTTCATAGACTGTGCGCAAAGTTTGGCTCACGCTTAAGGCATCTTGCAAGCAGACTCGGTCCTGCTGATTAAGACGGGTATCTTCGCGCATGAGCAGAGCGCGAGCGCGCTTTAAAAATTGCCGCCCCGAGCTGTCGGCTTTTTGCAGTTCTTCCTTCAACACCGGTATAACCACATGGCGGCCAAAATCTGCCATCACATAAAGACGGTTGCGCACCACAGCCCGTAAAGTATCCAGATCAATTACTTGCTTATCAGGTAACCGCTGGGGTTTTGGCGCTATTTTCTTAATCTTTGCCAAACCCATCATACGTAGTGCTCGGATATAAAACCAACCTGCATCAAATTCCCACCATTTACTAGAGAGCTTGGCTGAGCTGGGAAAGGCATGATGATTGTTGTGCAATTCTTCACCGCCAATCAAAATTGCCCATGGGAAAATATTGGCCGAGGCATCTTTAGTTTCGTAGTTACGGTATCCCCAGTAGTGGCTCAAACCGTTGATAACCCCAGCAGCCCAGAAGGGTATCCAAAGCATTTGGATACCCCATACACTAATGCCCGCCAGTCCAAACAAAGCCAAGTCTATGAACAGCATAAGCGTCACGCCAAGGATAGAAAAACGTGCATAGACATTGCGCTCTAACCAGTCATCAGGGGTACCATGACCATAGCGGGTCAACGTATCAGTATTGTTTGATTCCGCTTTATATAATTCCGCACCCTCCCAAAGCACCTTATAAATACCTAAAATTTGCGGGCTATGGGGGTCATCGGAGGTTTCACATTTGGCATGGTGCTTACGATGAATGGCAACCCATTCCTTAGTGACCATACCGGTAGTCAGCCATAACCAAAAACGGAAAAAATGACTGGCGATGGGATGCAAGGTCAAGGCACGGTGTGCTTGTGCTCGGTGTAAAAAGACAGTGACCGAAATAATGGTAATGTGGGTAAGTAATAAGGTGGCGAGGACGACACCCCAAAAGGACAAGTTTAATAAACCATCAAACATTGATATCACACACTCTTATTGTGGATCACTTTACTGATCTTAAAAACGTTATACAAACTATACGGTACAATCCATCACCCGTCTATGAAATCCCTGTAAACAAACAACCTTTAACTGTGGCGCTTACCCTTACATCGATTTGTTTATGCCCGAACTACCTGAAGTAGAAACCACCCGCCAAGGCATTGCCCCCTATGTCACCGGACAAAAGATAACCCAGGTGTTGGTGCGGGAACGGCGTCTGCGCTGGCCCATACCTTTAGAACTGGAAACCAATTTTAGCGGTCAAGTCATTTTCGACGTGCAACGGCGTGGCAAGTATCTTTTGTTTCGCACTGGCCAAGGGACCCTGCTTATGCATTTGGGAATGTCAGGTAGTCTACGGGTTTTGCGTCAAAAGATACCTACCCAAAAACATGATCATGTGGATATCTGGCTCGGCAACGGTTTTTGTCTGCGGTTTACGGACCCACGCCGCTTCGGCGCCCTGTTGTGGACATCGGCTCCACCGGAACGCCATCCCTTGTTATGTGACTTAGGTCCAGAACCTCTAGAAGCTGATTTTACGGCCGATTATCTCTATGCGTCAGCTCGACAACGTAAGGTTTCCGTCAAATCCTTTATTATGGATAGCCGGACAGTGGTGGGCGTGGGTAATATTTACGCCAATGAGGCGTTATTCACAGCTGGCATTCATCCCTTCCGGGGAGCAGGTCGTGTTTCTTTACGCCGTTATGGCGGCTTAGTAACAGCTGTTCGACAAGTTTTAAAAGCAGCCATTACCCAAGGTGGAACGACGCTACGGGATTTCGTGAACAGTGAGGGGAAAACTGGCTATTTCCAGCAATCGCTGCGTGTTTATGGACGAAACCATCAACCCTGTCTAAATTGTGGCCACATTATTCAATCTCGTCGCGTGGGTCAGCGCAGTACTTATTATTGTTCCCACTGCCAGCGCTAGAGCGTTTTCTATTCAACCTTACGATGCCCATAAAAAAATTTCACTTTTAAAAATTTAGGGAACTCTAATAAGGAGGTTAAATCTAATTTTTCTAGAAAAATGCAATAAAAAAAGGGCGACCTATGTCGCCCCAAACCACCATCCCATAGGACCGGTTCAAGCCGGTCTTCTTACTGGGATTCTAAATCATATGTTAACAATGCTTGGTTTTATTATAGCAGTATTATGATCGTCATAAAACTTACATATAAATACCACCGTTGACATTGATTTGCTGTCCGGTAATGTAATCGCCGTCGGCAGCCAAAAATAGCACGGCCTTAGCAACCTCTTCCGCGGTTCCAAAACGCCCTTGAGGAATCTGCGAAATTAATTTTTGCTGTACTTCTTCACGAATGCTCGTGACCATCTCTGTGGCAATAAAACCAGGCGCAACAACATTAACAGTGATATTGCTACGAGCGAGCTCTAAAGCCGCTGACTTGGTGAAACCAATAAGTCCTGCTTTACTGGCCGCATAATTTGTCTGCGCCAAATTGCCTTTTTGTCCCACAAACGAGCTGATGCTGATGATGCGCCCGTATTTCTTTTCCAATAGTGTAGGCAACGCAGCGCTGGTCACAT
This sequence comes from uncultured Candidatus Competibacteraceae bacterium, assembly GCA_964423745.1. GTDB lineage: Bacteria > Pseudomonadota > Gammaproteobacteria > Competibacterales > Competibacteraceae > CAYRGG01. The sequence continues at coordinate 3,251 of CAYRGG010000069.1, forward strand.
AATAGACGCTGTCCAAGTTTGTCTTGATAACCTCGTGCCACGCCTCATCCGTCAGTTTTTTAAAAAACATATCGCGGGTGATGCCCGCATTATTAACCAAAATATCCAGTGTTCCAAAGTGCTGGATGGTCTGCTCGACCAAGCTTCGCGCTGAAGCAGCTTCCCCCACATCGGCTTGGGCAACAAATGCTTCGCCGCCCATGGATTTTATTTCTTCGGCGACGGCTTTAGCTTCATCAGCCCCACTGCGATAATTTAAAGCAACTTTTGCTCCCTCTGTGGCTAGCATTAAGGCGATGGTTTTGCCAATGCCTCGGGAACCACCCGTCACTAGCGCAACCTTGCTATCCAATTTACCCATCGAGTTTCCCCCCGAATGACAGTTGAAATTTGTGTAGCAAGCTAGTCCGATAGTGTAAAAGTAATTATCACACCGAGTCAATGAAACAAATTTTTAATAAGTCTATATCAACCACTTGATGACAATTCTGTAGAGGGTTCTAGAGATGGGTCTTACCAAAGACGCAGGTTGTAGGAGTTAGCTTTTTTCTACAAGTTCACCGGGGCAACCACAGGCTATTATTGATTGTTAATTTCCCTAAAATTCACAACAAACACGGTAAGGTTCAAGCAATATGACTGATTTCAGAGGAAAAAAAGTACTTATTACAGGTGCGGCGAGCGGTATCGGACGGCTGATGACTGAGAAGATCGCCGCCCAGGGCGGACAGATGATTCTCTGGGACGTCAATCAAGAAGGGTTAACGAACCTTGCAGAAGAACTCAAACAAAAAAACGTCAAAGTCTCAACTTATGTGTGTAATCTGGCCGATCGGGAGGCTATCTACGCCACAGCCGAACAGGTGAAGCAGGACTTCGGCACTATCGATATACTGGTGAACAACGCTGGTATTGTTTCCGGTAAACCCCTCATTGAGACATCCGATGAGGAAATTATCCGCACCTTTGATGTCAATACGCTGGCTTTATTTTGGACCACCCGGGCGTTTCTTCCAGATATGGTACAAAGAAACAGCGGCCATCTCGTCACCATCGCTTCCGCCGCTGGATTGGTAGGCACAGCGCGGCTCACGGACTATTGTGCCAGTAAGTTTGGCGCGGTGGGCTATGCGGAATCCATGCGTATGGAGTTAAAACGCCAGAAGCTCAACATTCGCACCACGATGGTTTGTCCTTATTACATCAATACGGGCATGTTTGAAGGGGCGAAAACCCGTTTCTCGTGGTTGTTGCCTATTCTTGAACCGGAATATGTCGCCGACAAGATTGTCAATGCCATTTTGAAAAATCATCAGCGCATCGTCATGCCCCGCTTTGTATTGACCTCTTATTTGGTGCGCGTGTTGCCCGTGCCAATTTTCGATACCGTGATGAGCATCCTAGGGGTTAGCAAAAGCATGGATGAATTTACCGGTCGTCCTGGCCATTAACAAAAAGGCGGGGTTATCTATGATCCTGTCTTTCTCACAAATTATGCATCATCAGCACTGCAGATTCCTTTCTTTGGTAATAGTTGGGAATAGCTACCACTTCCCAATAACTTAAAGATCTATAAAAGCGGCGGGCGGCTTTATTGCTGACCCGCACTTCCAAATGCACCGCAGTGATACCCGCCACCCGCGCCGATTGTTCAAGCCAGGTTACTAGGTTTCGACCAATTCCCCTGCGTTGATAATTAGGCCGCACCCCTAAAAGATTTAAATGGGCATTGTCGTCACCAAAGTACATAATGGCAAAACCCACTAAGCGATTCTGTTCCCGGGCTGTTAACACCACGGTATCGGGACAGCGGATGTGTTTTGCCACCCGCTCCGGCGTCCAGGACCAGGTTAAACCAGATTCGATAAAAGAACGGGATATCAAGGCGATTGATTTTGCGTCCACCAATCGAGCCAAACCCATTTGCAGTGCAGTAGGCATAAAAACTTATCATGGTAATTGTTTTCAGTTGTCTAAACGCATTAGCATGAGTATAGCTGCAACCATTCAAGGTAGGAGACGACTATGGATTTTAAGCTCAGTGGAAAAAATGCCCTTGTTACTGGATCTACCCGCGGTATTGGTTTTGCCGCTGCCACTGGATTCGCTAACCAAGGGGCCCATGTCATCATCAATGGCCGCTCCCAAGAGAGTGTCGAACAGGCTATGGCTCAAGTTAGAGGACAAGTTCCCGAGGCCAAGGTTTCTGGCTGTGCTGCAGATCTTGCAACACCTGAAGGCAACGCAACGTTGCTAAAACAGTTCCCGGAAGTGGATATTCTAGTGAATAACTTAGGTATCTTTGAACCAAAAGCCTTCGAAGATATCAGCGATGCCGACTGGTTGCAGTTTTTTGAGACCAATGTTATGAGTGGCGTCCGCCTAGCACGCCATTATTTTCCACGGATGCAGCAACGAAACTGGGGCCGCATCGTGTTTGTCTCCAGCGAATCCGGCATCAATATCCCCGCAGAAATGATTCACTATGGCATGACCAAGTCGGCCCAGTTGGCAGTCTCCCAAGGGCTGGCGCAATTGACCAAGGGCACCCAGATTACGGTGAATTGCGTACTACCGGGTCCCACCGGTTCTGAAGGTGTGGCTACCTTCGTGGAACAAATGGCTGAGGAACGCCATATTAGTGTGGCGGAAATGGAGAAAGACTTTTTTCAAAACGTCCGTCCCACATCGTTATTACAGCGTTTTATTACGCCAGACGAGGTCAGTAATCTCATCGTTTATGTCTGTAGTCCCCTAGCCTCTGCTATCAATGGCGCGGCCCTGCGGGTGGATGGCGGCGTAGTGAAGTCCATTATTTGATGACAGATCACGATATATTTCTACTGGGATTTCTAGCCAGCCTGATTGCTGGATTGGGTACGGGCCTGGGGGCATTACCCATCTTTGCTATACAACGCCTGAGCACCTCTGTAGAAACCACACTACTTGCCCTAGCCGGGGGCATTATGCTGGCGGCGTCGGCTTTTTCTTTGTTAATACCCGGCTTAGAAGTAGCTATTGCCGCCAACGGAAACCCAGGTTTGGCGGGTTTACTGGTGGCCACAGGTACGCTGCTTGGGGGTACTGCATTCTGGTTGGTGCACCGTTACGTACCCCACGAGCATTTCACGAAAGGTCTTGAAAGCTGTCCGGAAACTCACAAAGATAGTCTCTTTTATAAGCGCCTTTGGCTTTTAATCATTGCCATTACCCTGCATAACTTCCCCGAAGGTCTGGCGGTTGGCGTCGGTTTTGGTGGACCCGATCCGCAAAGCGGTTGGGCTTTAACCACCGGTATCGCCATACAAAATATGCCGGAAGGTTTTATCGTGGCCTTAGCGTTAATTTCATTGGGTTACAGCCGCGGCCTAGCGTTTTTAGTGGCACTGTTCACTGGGCTGGTGGAACCGGTGGGGGGCTTAGTGGGCGCCGGGGCCGTGGCCTATGTCAAGCCTTTGTTGCCCTGGGCGCTGGCGTTTGCCGCTGGCGCGATGCTGTTTGTGGTGGGCGGCGAAATGATTCCAGAAACCCATCGTAAAGGCTATGAAACCCAAGCCACCTTCGGCTTATTGATAGGTTTTTGTTTGATGATCGTATTAGATACGGCATTAGGTTGATATAGAGGATCTACGCAACTCCTGTTTTTGTGTGAGATAAAGTTTTTTATAAGAGGTTTTGGCGTGACGGACTCAGTGCTTATCAATCTTGTTGGCTCGGTTTTGCAACTATGCATTAACCGCCCAGAGCGGTTAAATGCTGTCACGGAAGAATTGTACACAGCCCTTCTCGATGCCCTGGTGCAAGCCCGTCGGAATTCGCAGATTAGGGTGGTGGTTTTAACAGGGGCAGGCCGTGCGTTTTGCGTGGGCGCTGATCTTAAAGCCCATCAAGCCGCTACGCGAACGCCGTTACAAAAAGGCCACTATCTGCAACTGGCCAACGAGGTCTGCACCGCTTTAAGAAATTTGAAAAAGCCGGTGATAGCAGCAGTCAACGGTTATGCTTTAGGCGCTGGGGCTGAGATGGCCTTGAGTTGCGATTTCATGTTGATGAAAGAAGGCGCACAAATCGGATTCCCGGAAGTTTCTTTGGGCACCTTCGTGGGTGGCGGCATCAGTCAAATCCTACCTCGCCTAGTGGGACTGGCAAAGGCCCGAGAACTATTATTCCTAGGCGAGAGACTTGAGGCGCGGGAAGCGGTGCGCATGGGTCTTGCCACCCGCGCCATTCCCGAGGCGCAATTTGCCACAGAGGTAGCCACATTTGCTGAAGGTCTTGCTGAAAAAGCGCCCTTATCTATGGCGTTGGCCAAAAATCAGTTAAACGAAGGCGCTGAAAAACGTTATACAGATGTGCTTTGCGCAGAGCTTGAAGGCATCCTCGCCTGTATGATGACGGAGGATTGGGCTGAGGGCATCAAGGCTTTTGCCGAAAAGCGCAAACCCCGCTTTCAGGGCCGCTGAGGATTTAAGTCATGACAACATCTGGGCTTGCGCGTATCTTTAAGCCGCGTTCTGTGGCGGTGATCGGTGCTTCTGAGAAACCCGGCAAACGCGGTCGCTTGGCCATCGAGCGTCTTCTTAAAGATGGCTATCAAGGCGCTGTCCTGCCCATCCATCCTACGGCTAAAACGATTCTTGGTCTGCCTGCTTACCCTACCATCGAAGTCACACCAGAGGCTGTGGATTTAGCGCTTATTTGCACCCCCGCCGCCACCGTACCGGATCTTATCGCTGCCTGCGGTCGTAAGGGCTTGGCCGGTGTCGTGGTTCTTGCGGTTGGTTTTGCGGAAAGCGGCCCTGAGGGTCGCCTTTTGGAAGATCAAGCTGCTACGGCGGCAAAGGCGGCGGACGTGCGACTCATTGGACCGAACACTTCGGGTCTTTTCAATTTGCATGAACTTTTAAACTTGCACGGCATCGATGGGTTGACACCCGGCGGAGTTGCGGTCATCTCTCAGTCCGGCAATGTGGCCCTGTCGATCTTTACGCAAGGACAACAGGCAGGTCTGGGTTTTAGTTTTTATGTGGGGGTTGGCAATCAAACGGATGTGGGATTCGACGAGTATCTGGCCTTTGCTGCGGAAGACCCGAACACGACCGCAGTGATTCTCTATATAGAAGGCATCAAAAAAGGTCCCGCGGTGTTGTCGGCGATCCGTGGGGTTGCCGCAAAAAAACCGGTGATTCTCTATAAAACTGGCCGTACCGAAGCGGGAGCCCGTTCCGCCCAATCCCATACGGGCGTCCTTGCTGGTCATTTTGCCCTGGCGGAGCAGCTCTTTCAACAAGCAGGGGCTTTAGTGCTGCGTCGTTCGGACACATTAGTCCCTGTCGCCCAAGGTTTGAGCTTCTGCCCTGCCACAAAAGGCAACCGAGTAGCTATCTTGACGGATGGTGGCGGTCATGGGGTTATTGCCACCGACGCTGTCGTGGAAGCCGGTCTATCGCTAGCTATGTTATCTCAGCAAACTAAAATCAGTTTACGAGCAACACTCGGACCTTTTGCAACCCTGAGTAACCCGGTAGACATGGTGGGTGCCAGCGACTCGAATCCCTATGTTTTCGCCACTTGTGCCCATGTACTGGCAACCGATCCAGACATCGACATGGTATTAATCACCGGATTATTTGGCGGTTATGGATTACGCTTTGATGCCTCCCTTGAGAAGACTGAGGTGACAGCGGCAACGGCGTTGGCAACCATCCAACGCACCACGGGTAAGCCAATTATGGTTCACTCTCTCTATGCCTCGGCCAGCACGGCGCCGCTATTGACTCTTATTAAATCTAAGATTCCTGTGCAGTCATCCATCGAGTTAGCGGCTGAAGCCTTAGCACAATTGGCACACCGCACCCAAATGAAAGTGAGTAATGAAACAACCAATACCTTTTTTGAACAATCTACACCGATTGCCCCCAGTGCGCCTATGGCACTCACCGAACCTGAAGCCCGTAGGCTACTTGAGGCACACGGTTTTTCCCTAAAAGACTGGCTGTTTTGTACGTCTGAAGCAGACACCGCGACTGCCGCACAGCGTTTTAGTGACACCCCAGTAGCCGTTAAATTAGTTTCCCGGACTATTTTGCATAAATCTGAGGCTGGCGGTGTTGTATTGCATGTCGCTGGAGAAAATGAACTACGGGACGCTTGGCGACAAATCGTCACCAATGCGAAAACTTACGATGGGACAGCTGACGTGCAAGGCGTATTGGTAGCGCCCATGGCGATTGCTGGTGTTGAGATGATTTTAGGTTTGCTACGTGATGCCACCTATGGACCTGTTATCATGGTGGGTTTTGGGGGAATCTTTGTCGAGCTTTTACAAGATGTCGTTTTCCGAGCGCCACCCATCGACCAAGCAGAGGCATTGACTATGCTGAATACATTACGGGGACAAAAATTGCTCAATGGCATACGCGGTTCGGCGTCCATTGATAAAGAGGCCCTTGCTGAGCTTATCGTCGCCCTCGGCGATTTAGCCCTTAAGCGACCCAATATCCTTGAACTGGATCTCAATCCCGTGATCGCTCATGCTAAAGGAGCGGACATTGTCGATGTTCGAGCTGTGCTTGATACCGAGATAGAGTCATAAAGAGCCAAAAGATAACGTACCAGATAATACAGACGATCCTATAAAAACCCCCTATCAGCGACAACCATACACATCATCATCTACTACTTTCATCTTAAGCCATTCGTTGCGTCTTAAGCCATCCGTTGGATTGTCTGGCAAAGGGGCTTTGCTCTAAGGTAAACGCCTTGTTCATCATATGAGGCGCAATCCATGCCAGGCCCTTTTTCAATCACCACACCGATCAAACCACCCCCCACAGCAACAAGCTCTCAACAACCCATCGACACCACCCCCTGGATCAGCGAAGCGGTTGATGCGGCCGTTGCCGAGCGCTTCCAGCAGCTACTGTGTCTAGAGCACATGCACTGCCCCGATGACCCGAGTGAGGCTGAGCCATCCTCAGCACAACCCGTCCCTGAAGAAGCCCAGGAGAAGGCGGACTGGCGCCGTGCCTTTGCGCCCCACGAGGCCGCTACCCTGGCCGCCCAGCGTGAGGCCGATGCGCTCTACTGGCGCACCATGGAACAGCGCTACCCCTACCTTGCTAGCAAACCGCTAGAGTCTACCCCGCCGTCAGAACCCCAAGCCGATCCCGCACCAGGACCCTACACCACACCCCTTACCATCCCAAGTCCTGTTATCCTGATGACCCCGGCTACCCAGGCACAACCTACTCACCTGCCAGGGCGTGACGCGACCGCTGTTTCCCCCACCAAACCGACGGCTTCCCCATCCCTGAGCCGCTGGGACCCACGCTGGTCTACAATGACAAAGCAGCCCCGCATCGAGGTTGACTTAGGCCCCCTGCGCCCGGCTGAGGGACTACCTAGCATCACCCCCGCCTCAGGTGAGGTGGGGGGTGAGCCTATGGGGCCACGCTCAGTTAATCAATCCCATGTCAAATCCGACCAAAAAACCAGCGTTCGCAACGAGAACTCCATGGCCGATCAGTTAGCGAGGGAAGGCTACCGGGTCATTCAAAACCCGCGCATCCCGCCTGAGCAAATGACGGAGCAAGGGCTAGATTCTGAAAAGAACCCTGACTTCATCATCGAGGGACGGGTATTTGATCTCTATACTCCCATCGTGACGACGGCCAGCCAAGTGTATTTAGGTATTGCAAAAAAAATCAATGACGGGCAAACCGATCGAGTGGTGGTGGATTTGCGCCACACGCAGACGACTCGGGCAGAATTGGAAGCAGAACTCAAAACCTATCCCATCGAAGGACTGAAAGAGGTCATCACCGTCACAGAATATGGCGTTGGCCATGCGTTTCCTAAATAATTTTTTCAAACTAAGAGGAACAAACTCAATGGCATTTAATAGTTATTTTGAACTTGATACTACTGCTACACCTGAGGAGGTCAAAGCACTCATCAAACAGGCACTACCCTTTGACGACCATGACTTCAGGGATCTTCTGGGGCTGGTGGATGCTAGTAGTTGTATTAGTGTTCAACGGCTAAAACTACCATTTCCTGACCCCACCTGTCAGGAGGTCGGCATTGACCCTAAACTCATCATCGGCATCACCTGCCGGGATAAACTCGACTTTGACCTGGTAAATCAATGGGAGAGAAACTGCGTCAAGATTTCCATGCTGCTACTCAAAGCCTATCCCGGTGATGCGCTGCAGTTCATTTACGACGATATCCCTCGGCTGATGCGCAAAGACGGTGAGCTTTACTTGCTCAATCGCGAGTATTGCTGGGTACAAGGTGATGGCACACCAGCGCCAGAACTGGCATTGATTGACTTGCCCTATACCTTCCGCGACTTCCCAGGTTTGACGATAAAATAAAAAAACTTGCAAACCTTTTTACCTCAGATATGGTCTTTAAAGAGTGTTACCTGAAGCACCTAGCGACTCGGTAGCTAACGCTGGACTTACATAACATACAACTAATGTGGGTAAAACCTGGATTCGCAATTTATAGGTCATTTAAGATGTACATTGCTACAACAACTCAACTTGTAAAACGTGTATTTGGTGCCACTTTGCTTGTTCCATGTTTGGCCTGGGCGGGCAAAGCAGACGTGTTAGAGGCGCACATTGTAGAAACCGGTACGGATACCTATCGTGTCACAGCAACCGTTCGCCACGACGATGCTGGCTGGGATCATTATGCAGATAAGTGGGATGTGGTAGGACCCGATGGGCAAGTTTTCGGTACCCGAAAATTACTCCATCCCCATGTGGATGAACAACCCTTCACCCGCAGCCTGGATGACGTAACAATCCCGCCAGAGGTACAAACCGTCACAGTCCAAGCCCACGACTCAGTACATGGTTATGGCGGCAGCAAAGTATCAGCGGACGTTCCCTAACGGATTATTAATGGAGCACTAATAGCCATGACCAAGCTAGCCAATAGGGTCTTTAACACCTTCTGGTTTAAGGCGCTGCTTACCCTTGGACCTTTTATACTGCTGGGTTTTGCTTGGCAGTGGCTTCCTTTACAGAGTTGGTTATCCGTCCAGGATTTAACTGATCAAATTAACCAGTTAGGTAAAACGCCGCTGGGTTTTCCGCTCATTTTATTGATTTATGCCATCGGTTGCGTACTGGCATTGCCCATTCTATTTCTCATTGTCACCAGCGCCTTGCTATTTGGTCCCCTGCTAGGTTTTGTTTACGCCATCGTGGGCACAGGGGTGGGCGCTGCCTCCACCTACGGCGCTGGTTATCTGTTGGGCCACCACACCCTTCGCCATTATGCGGGCTCACACGTCAATCGTTTAGATGTCATGTTGGCCAAACGGGGTATTCTGACATCCGCGATGATCCGTTGGATACCGGTTGCGGCGCCGTTCACCGTGGTCAATATGGTGGCGGGCGCTTCTCATATTCGTTTTTGGGATTATATGCTAGGCACCCTATTGGGTATGTTACCGGTAACCCTAGGTTTGACCATCTTTGCGGATGGTATTACCAAGGCTTTTCAAAACCCACAACCTCAAAATCTCCTTTGGGTCGCGGTTATTATTGGCGTGGGTGCATTGGCATCCTTTAGCTTACGGCGTTGGCTACGGCATTCTGGCAGTTCCCCTGACCCTGATATTGAGACGTCCACTTCGTCCAAAGATACAAATCATAGTATCAAATGAACTTGGGACGATTAGCCCGAGATAGAAGCAAACACGTCTGTACCCTAACTATCTGTACCCTAACTAGAAGGCTCTATCGGTATCTTGTTTTCCCAAAATACTCATAATTTCGACCGTTTCACCTTCAACACGGTAATAGATGCTGTCAACACCGCATACGCTGCGTCTATAGCCGAGGCGGATATGGTCTACAGACTGATACAGATAGGGTTGTTAGGCCAACTCCTCAAAACGATCAAAGAAGGCTTCAAAATACCGATCTGCCTGCTCTTCGCCGTATTCCCGAACCCCCCGCCTGTAAATCCTTTTAAGATCTTCTTTTGCGTCCTCGCTGAGCCTATAGATCCCCATTGAGCTTTAACTCTTCCTTTGCCTCTGCCCGGATTTCATGGGCGGTTTTATCTGTAAAACCGCTCTTTTCGGCCTGAATGAGTTTAGCGCGAATGATGGCCAGTTCCCTCTCCTGCTCCTCGGTGCGGGCCTTGCGTATCAAGTCATTCACCACATCGCTTTTGCTGGTGTACTCTCGACTCTCAACCTGAGCTTTTAACCAATCATCGTTTGGCTCCGTAAAGGAAATACTCTGCCGTGTCATTATGAAACCTCCATACTGGTGCTTTAATGATTCATTATTGCACCAAAAAAGCACCGATGTACAGCTAAAACCTGCATGACTACAGTCTTTTTCTCCAGAGGTTTGGGGGCAGACAGCCCCCAATGAAAAGAGCCTATGAGCGAAGCGAACTCCGTAAAAAAATCCGACAAGGCTCCCAAGCATTAAGCTTTACGATAGATTTCCGCGCCGTGTTGTTTAAATTCCGCTGCTTTTTCTTGCATGCCTTGGGTCATAGCTGAATCCACATCTTGAATGCCTTTGGACCGGGCATAATCCCGTACATCCTGGGTAATTTTCATGGAACAGAAATGGGGACCACACATGGAGCAAAAATGCGCAATCTTAGCGGACTCTTTTGGCAGTGTCTCGTCGTGAAATTCCCGTGCCTTTTCAGGATCGAGACCTAGATTGAATTGATCCTCCCAGCGAAATTCAAAACGCGCTTTGCTCACCGCATTGTCACGAATCTGGGCACCCGGATGGCCCTTTGCTAGATCCGCCGCATGAGCTGCGATCTTATAGGTGATAATACCTTCTCGCACATCGTCCTTATTGGGTAAACCGAGATGTTCTTTAGGGGTGACATAACACAACATGGCGGTGCCATACCAACCGATTTGGGCCGCGCCGATGGCCGAGGTGATATGGTCATAACCAGGGGCGATGTCGGTGGTCAGGGGGCCTAAGGTATAAAAAGGCGCTTCATAGCAATCCTGTAATTCCTTGTCCATGTTTTCTTTAATCAACTGCATAGGCACATGACCCGGTCCTTCAATCATCACCTGCACATCGTGCCGCCAGGCAATTTCAGTCAGCTCGCCTAAAGTTTTTAATTCGGCAAATTGCGCCGCATCGTTGGCGTCGGCGAGAGAACCGGGACGTAATCCATCGCCTAACGAGAAGGACACGTCGTAGGCTTTCATGATTTCGCAGATGTCCTCAAAATGGGTATAGAGAAAACTCTCTTGATGATGAGCTAAACACCATTTCGCCATAATAGAGCCACCTCGGGAAACGATCCCGGTGACTCGATCCGCCGTGAGGGGTATGTGAGCCAATCTTACCCCCGCGTGAATGGTGAAGTAGTCGACCCCCTGCTCGGCCTGTTCAATCAGGGTGTCCCGAAACATCTCCCAGGTAAGTTCTTCAGCTTTACCATTGACCTTTTCCAGCGCCTGATAAATGGGCACCGTGCCGATGGGCACCGGCGAGTTGCGTAAGATCCATTCGCGGGTTTCATGGATATTCTTACCCGTAGAGAGATCCATCACCGTATCTGCTCCCCAGCGGATACCCCACACCATCTTTTCCACCTCTTCGGCAATGCTAGAAGTCACCGCCGAATTACCGATATTGGCGTTGATCTTAACCAGGAAGTTACGACCGATAATCATGGGCTCCAGCTCAGGATGATTGATATTGGCTGGAATGATGGCGCGACCCCGGGCGATTTCATCCCGGACAAATTCTGGGGTAATGCGTTCTGGAATGGCAGCGCCAAAGGACATACCCGGATGCTGACGGCGTAGCGAAATATCCTTGAATTCTTCCAAGCGAAGGTTTTCCCGCAACGCCACATATTCCATCTCTGGCGTAATAATGCCCTGCCGTGCATAGTGCATTTGTGACACATTAGCGCCACGCCGGGCTCGGCGCGGTGGCGACACAGCAGGAAAGCGTAAATAATCTAGGGCGGCATCTTGAGCGCGTTGTCTCCCGTAAGCGGAACTCGCCCCCATTAATCGTTCAGTGTCGGCGCGTTCGTCGATCCAGGCGGCCCGCAGCGGCGCTAAACCCGCCATAAGATCGATTTCCACATCCGGCGCGGTATAGGGACCCGAGGTATCATAAACAGTGATGGGCGGGTTCTTCTGAGCGCCAAAACTGGCGGGAGTATCGGTCTGGGCAATTTCCCGCATGGGAACTTGCATATCGGGACGGCTACCCGTTACATAGATTTTTTTCGCCCGAGGAAAGGGTTGAGTAACGCTTTCACTCAGCTCGGTGGTGGTTTTTACAAACGCTTCGGGAATGGCATTCACAGACGGTTAATCCTCATGGTCAAGGGGGTTCTTAAGGCGATTTATTAACAGGACTTACGAAGCTCGTTCCAGAGGACGCCGTGAACACCTCCCTATGGGCTTGACGACGGCCATCCAGGCCGCCAACACCTCGTTCACGAGCTCCGCAAGTCCCTTTGTGCCTAAGCTCTAATTGAGTGAAACGAGAGCGCACCTTAACAAAGAGGATAGCTTCCCTACGCTGGTATTACCCAGGTCAGGTTCTAAGGGACTCTCTCAGCTCCTATTTACAGGAGCACCCCCGCTTCAGCACACCCATTGAACCACAGCCTAAGGTCCTTGAAAATGCTTTTTTACAACACGGCGTTACATGGGTGGGTGGTTAAACTGATTTGGCGCTGCTAGAGCATTTTATTTTTTGAGATAAGTCTTACAATACGAATCTTTTTGCGAGTTCACTTATGACAGCATTGGTTGGCCTTATTATGGGTTCAAAATCCGATTGGGACACGCTGCAACATGCGGCGGAGATGTTGAACACACTCAGCGTAGCTCATGAAGTCCGGGTGGTTTCAGCCCATCGCACCCCGGATCTTTTGTTCGAATACGCCGCCAACGCGGAAACACGGGGTTTGGAGGTTATCATCGCTGGAGCCGGCGGGGCCGCTCATCTGCCCGGCATGGTGGCTGCGAAAACCTGTTTACCAGTGCTAGGCGTGCCGATTCAGTCCAAGGCGCTGAATGGACTCGACTCCTTGCTTTCCATCGTGCAAATGCCCGCCGGCGTACCCGTCGCCACCCTTGCCATTGGCAAAGCCGGTGCAGTGAATGCGGCGCTCCTGGCGGCGAGCATACTGGGCGCTCGTTATCCTGAGATACATACCGCCCTGCAAGCTTTCCGTCACCAACAAACGTCCGATGTCTTGGATCAGCCAGATCCTCGGTCACAACCATGATCGTTGGCATCGTCGGTGGCGGTCAATTGGCCCGCATGCTGGCTTTAGCGGGTTATCCCTTGGGATTACGTTTTGTGGTTTTAGATCCTGATCCCCAGGCTTGCGCAGGTCAGGTTGCTGAATTAATCCAAGGTGAATATGACGATCCGGTCAAACTTGATCTCCTCGCTCAACAGGCTGATGTCATTACCTTCGACTTTGAAAACGTACCCGTTGACACAGCGCGGTCCTTAGAACAACAGCGTCCTTTTTTTCCGCCCCCTGCCGCACTCGCCACCGCCCAAGACCGTCTTCATGAAAAAACTCTGTTTCAAAGACTCGGTATTCCGACCCCGAAGTTTTGCTCGGTGGATACGCTGGATGATTTACGCAAAGCCGTCCAACACATAGGGCTACCCGCTCTATTAAAAACCCGCCGTTTCGGCTACGACGGCAAGGGACAGTGTCTGTTGCGCAGCAAGAGCGATGTGGAGGTGGCATGGCGAACGTTAGGCGATACACCTCTAATTTTAGAAGGCTTTGTTTCATTTCAGCGGGAAGTGTCGTTGTTGGCAGTGCGCAATACTCAGCACCAGACCGCCTTCTATCCCCTGGTGGAGAACCGTCATCGCGACGGTATTCTGCGGCTATCCTTCGCACCCGAGCAGACACCCGACCTGGCCCGCCAGGCTCATCATTATGTCACTAAGATTATGCAACAACTGGATTACGTAGGCATACTGGCAGTAGAGTTTTTTCAATGCGACGGCCAGTTAGTGGCCAACGAGATGGCCCCACGGGTCCACAACTCTGGTCATTGGACCATTGAAGGAGCTGAAGTGAGCCAATTTGAAAATCATTTACGGGCTATCCTGGGCTTACCGTTGGGTTCCACCGCAGCGACGGGTTTTTCTGCTATGGTGAATTGTATCGGTACTCTACCGGATGATTACGATAACCTCTTAGCCGTCCCCGGAGCGCATCTTCATGTGTATGGAAAATCACCTCGGCCTGGCCGCAAGGTGGGTCATTTTACATTACGGTCTACGACTGAAAATGACCGACAAAGCTCCCTCAAAGCTGTTTTGCCGCTTTTGGATCGGGAAGCCATATCCGACTGAAGGCGGATTAACCAGTTCCTGTTAAAACTAATCACTGTATCAGTGATCAGTGCAAAATGGATGAAGAACACAAACACGACATCGAGTTTGTCAAAGCGTGAGAAAATTCGTAACCGTTCACGGGTAGAAATTTGTAGTGCGTGAGTTTTTCAAATTATGTATG
>CAYRGG010000070.1:0-17185 GCA_964423745.1 uncultured Candidatus Competibacteraceae bacterium
AGCCGAGGCAAGGGGGAATTTGCCTCGGCAACCAACCACCAGAGGAAGATGTGCAAAAATGATCCTTGTATCAGAACCTTCCCTGCACACAGAAATAACATGCAGTAATAATGCCAAATTTATATAATATTGTTTTTATTATTTATTTTTATAAATTATTAGAAAAGTAAAGTGCTGGTGCTGAGCAAACTGACGCTTTTTGTTCAATTTGGGCTAAATCTGGTATCGACGCCTCGCCTTACGCTAACAGTAGCCCTTTGCTGAGGCGTGTTTTTTATTGTCAATTTATGAATTTTTTTAAAAATCTTAAAATTCGCTGGAAACTGCTTGGGGTGGTCTTGCCACTGGTAGTAGTGCCTATATCTATCTACCGCACCGATATGCAGACCTGCGATGGCGTCAGAACTGCCAGCCTATCTTCTATGGCGAGGGACTTGCCTTTCATAAGATAGCTCACCGTGTCGGTATCAAGCATGTAGAGCAGGGTTAGCACTCCTGGTTACGTTGCGGGGAAGCCTCATCGTCGAAGACGCCTGGCCCTTGCGATAAGTCGTTTAGCAGGCGCTCGACCATGAATTCGTCAGGTGCTCCGACGGCATGTACTAGCTCGAAGAACGTGTCCCAAACCCTGGCACCTGGCTGGTTGGACAGCACCACATCACCGGTGGCATCATCTTTTTTAGGACCCAGGTGCAGGGTTTTACCCAACAGGCCATGGAGGTGCTTTGCCAGCACGATTGGCAAGGCAATGTGCAGGAACACCTAGTGCAGGCTGCGTTGGCCATCGATAGCAGCGAATCTATCGACTGTATAGAGAAAGATGTGCAAAAATAGACGATCCTCTTAGACTATGAAAACCTACAAAAACCCCTTAAGTAAGCTCAGGTAAACGCACTTATTTTATTATGAAAAGTTCCAATCGCTTTAGTGATGCTGAAATCGGAGCTGTTTATCGGGCTATCGCTGAACGCCGCGATATGCGCCATTTTTTGCCCGATCCCATCGACGAGGATACACTCAAGCGCTTGCTCTACGCCGCCCATTTGGCGCCGAGTGTCGGTTTTATGCAGCCTTGGCGGTTCGTGCGCATTATCGATCGCAAATTGCGAGAAGCCATCCACGCTATCGTAGAAGAAGAACGCCAGCGCACCGCTGACGCGCTGGACGAACGTAACCGGGAATTTTTACGCCTTAAAGTAGAGGGTATTCTTGAGGCTGGCGAAATCTTAGTGGTGGCTTTGATGGATGGTCGTGAAAAACACCTCTTTGGGCGCCGTACCTTACCGGAAATGGACCTTGCGTCGGTGGCCTGCGCTATCCAGAATCTCTGGTTGGCCGCCCGCGCCGAGGGGTTGGGTATGGGTTGGGTATCCATTTTTGCCCCCGAGGAGTTAGCGCGTCTCTTGGACATGCCGCTGGGCGCTAAACCAGTGGCCATTCTCTGTTTAGGCCATGTGGAGGCTTTTTATCCACGTCCCCTATTAGAACAGCAGCAATGGGCGCAACGCCAATCCCTCACAGAACTTATCTTTGAAAACCGTTGGCGTCGTTAGTTCGCCTTCACGTATTGGAACCTGCAATGACTGATCTTGTGGTGCATTTTAAAAAGCCCGTTGACTGGACCGCTCCGGTTAATATTTACTTTTGGGATACCCATCCCCAGGGCCAGAGCGCCCACTGGCCGGGTATAGCCATGACAAACAAAGAAGATGACTGGTTTGTGTTTCAGTTTACCGGTGTCGTGGCTGCGCGGCTGGTTTTTAACGATGGCCGACAGCAAACCCAGGATTTGCAGCGTGACCGTGAGGGTTGGTTCTATGGGGGGCAGTGGTACGATGAAAATCCGCAGGTCTCATCGTCTGCTGACGAATTCAATCAACCCAACGCTCATAAAACGGCTCAGTCCCAGCAAAGCCTTGTCTCGCAAGTTAGCGCTGGGCTCAATCACCCCGCGCCGAGAGATGGTGTCCCGGACTTTCGGGAAGAGACCATCTATTTTCTGATCACCACGCGGTTTTACGAGGGAGATCCCAGTACCAGTTTTTTTTGTCGCGACCGCATTAAATTCAATTCTATTACGGGTGAGGCGGAAGACCCCCATTGGCGCGGCGATTTCAAAGGGTTGATCGCCCGCCTCGATTACCTGCGTGACTTAGGTTTCACTGCCATTTGGATCACGCCGCCGGTGGAAAACCGCAGCGGTCTGGACTATCACGGCTATCATGCTTATGACTGGACCCGTATCGACCCCCGGCTAGAATCCTCCGACGCTACTTATCAAGATTTTATCCATGAGGCCCATGCCCGGGGTATCAAGATCATTCAAGATGTGGTGGTAAACCATTCCTGCCAGTTTGGGATTCGTGATCAAGTGTGGATCGATCATTTACCCATCAAATACTATGTGCCCCAGGGTAACCAACAAGGTGAAGTAAACCATGGTCCCTATCAGGGAAATCTGGGTAATTATGCTTGGCCATTTCGGGACGATATAGATAATCCGTTAGCCCCAGACTGGTATCGCGAACGGCACAACCGTGACCCGGAGGGTTTAGAACCCTTAATGGACCCCAAAACCAGCGTTACAGTCCCCCAGTCGGGTTATGAACCAGGGCGTTTTTTTGGCATCGACGCCAACACGCTGGATCCGCAATGGTATCTCCAGGAAGGGTTTATCAGTGGCGGCGATTGGGAAAGCGCTGCCGTGCAACGTAAACATATCGCGGGGGATTGTATCTCCTTAGCCACCCAGCGAGAAAATGTCAAGAACTACCTTATCGAGGCTGTTAATCGCTATCTGGATATGGGCGTGGATGCAATACGCATCGATACAGTTAAGCATGTGGAAAGGGATAATTTGTTGGAATATGTCAACGCTTGGAAAGCCTATAAACCGGGTTTATTTGTCTTTGGCGAAAACCTGGTGAAAGGCTATGGGTGGGGGGATCTGGGCGGCGGTGATAACGGTCCATCCTTTATTCGCCCCTGGTGGTATACCCGGTTAGGTCATGACCCGCAAGATCCTAATTCCGGCGGTGACTCGGGCTTTTCAGTGCTGGATTTTGGCTTGTTTTCCACGTTTCGGGATAACCTCAGCCGTGGCACCTATCAGGGCATCGGTCAAGTGTTGTCCATGGATTGGATTTATGGAGATGTCACCCAGCTTGTCACGTTTCTACAAAATCATGATGTGGGACCGGACAACGATTTTCGCTTTCGCTTCAAGGGTGAGCAGTGGATGGCCGCCGCCGCCTATAACCTGCTCTGGACAGCGCGGGGTATTCCCTGTTTGTACTACGGCGAAGAGATCGAGTTTATGAAGGGCGCCCCGCAAGATGTGGTGGAAGAACGGGATACCTTAGATCAGACGGGTCGGGCTTATTTCGGCGATCATCTGAGGGATGAACGACTTGATGAAACCCAAAATCATCCCCTCTATAAACATATTCAGCGCTTGAATCAGATTCGCGCTGCCATTCCCGCCTTGCAAAAAGCCCCCATGAGCCAGATCAACGAGTGGGGTAGTGGGTTGAGTTTTGTGCGGGATTATAATCACGGGGAAAGCTACGCGGTGGTGGGACTGGCCATCGGCGCTGATCAAACAATGACTGTGGATGGGGTGCGTAATGGCCACTACCGGGATGCCGTGAGTGGCCAAGAAATCCAAGTCAACGACGGTCGTCTGAGTTTTTCCGTGCCGGCTAACTCGGCGGGTATCTATGTGCTTAATGGGCCTGGTAAAATTGGCATGGATGGAGTTTATTTGCGTTAAACTTTGAACCCTTGCCAGGCTAGGGTAAGATTATTCCGTAGTGGGTGCCGGTGGGTCAACCCCTTCCCGCGCCATGTACATGGTGATGCGGCTCCAGCCGTCATCCAGGTCTTCTCTCACCGAGGTTGCGGCGGGTAATGTATCCGCTATCGAGAAATTAAATGCGCTCATAAATTCCCGCAGTTTTTCAGGCTTATCGTGTTCCACCACTACCCGGCACAATGACGAACGACATTCTTGAGAGTAAACCTCAACCAGCTCTTGCAATTTTTCACCAGCGATTATTTCTTCAATACGATAAGAGGTATCCTGGGCCCAACTTTGATCCACGGGTTCAGCGGCAAAAACATCATCCAAATGGGTAAGGGTTTTTTGCGTTTGTTCGGCTATAGTGATGGGGTCGCTAGCCAATTCTTCTTGTTGGGCAGCCTCCTGGGCCTGAGCTACTTCATCCATAGCGCCCATGGGCGCCGCGTCACGTTCTGTCAGTTGCGCAGTAAGTAATTTTACCTGTTTAGCCAGTTTATTCCAGTCTTTCAACTGGTGCTGTAGGTGTGCTACATCCGCCCTAAGCCGATTGATGTCATCACGCATATGCTGAAATTGCCAGGGTTGTCCATCCCCTGTCATCTCATCACTAGATATTACAGTGTCAGCGTTGTGACTCGTTGGTTTTAATGGTTGGCTATCGAATAACCAGAACATACCTGCCAAACCGGTGAATAAAACGATGCCAGCAACAAGGTAAAAGGGACGGACAGTACCCATAGTATAGCTCCTTATTAATCTAGATAGGTTTTAGTTGGTATCTGTGGGATTAAACTCATCGCTGCGGATGCTATAAATACGGCCCAGGGGTGGCACAGCACACCTGACTGTGTAAGCACCTCCCCGTTTGCTGCTGGCCAGATCGAGATTAATGGTTTTATTCCCAGGGCCGCTGGCACTACCCGCTTTATGAACACTGATGGTGTGAAATTGATTCCAGGCGTCAAGGGTGCAAAATAGGGTTTCGCCATCCGGCACGTACACGCGTACAAAAAAACTAGAAGTGCCGTTTTCATTGGATCGGCGGTCGCGAATTACTGGACAGACAACATCAGCTAAATCATTGTATACTGCGAGAAAATCCCAATAATGAAAGATATTGCGTTCATCAAATTCGCTCTGTCCGTGGCACATATTGCCTGCAGTTATTTTACTATCCACCGCGAAGGCATTGCTGGCGGGCAGTCCTACCCCGATCAACACGCTGACCACCGTTGTAGCGACAGTGACTCGATGTAATAGTGACTCCATTAATTCGTATCTTCATGGTTTCCTAACCCCTAGTTGGTTTTCAAATAATGATGTTGAGTGTGTTTGCCCAACATTTGGCATTATGCGAAGGGGGGAATGGTTATTCAGTGAAAAAAATCACAAAAGAAAGGTGAAATATTCACGAAAAGCGGCTTTAGTCGATTTTGATGCCAGTAATGCTTAGGAACGTTTGCCCCTGTGAAACGTCGAAAATATTCTTTACTAAGCAAGCGGAGTGTTGTTTAGCTGTTAACGCTTTTTTACTGTAGGTCAGCGTAGTTAAAAAGTTCCTTTAAGACCCCCATAAAATCCTCGCTCAATACCGCCATAGCCTAAAACTTCTTCATAATTTTCAGCAAAGAGGTTCTCGATACGGCCAAACAGTTCCAGATGGTCGTTGATTTGGTAAGCGCCATTGATATCCACTAAGGTAAAACTGTCCAGATCCACCGGCGTGCGGGCAAAGGTAACGGGATCAAAAGCATCATCCACGCGATCGCCATTAAAGCGAACCCCCAGATTAATATTCGCCCGGTTTTCGAGAAAGCGATAATTCACCGTGAGACTCGCCATATGGTCAGCACGACGCACCAGCTCATTACCGTCGGGATCTTCGGCATCGGTATAGGTGTAGGCACCAACGATATCTAGATTGTCTAGGGGCCGGGCTGTGAGGGTCACCTCGATACCGTCCAGCTCGCTTTCACCGTTGAGGTTTTCCACGGAACGTCCGCTGCCGAGGATGATATCTTCAACACGGTTGCTAAAATAGGTAACGTCCGCAGTTAACCGACCGTTCCAAAAAGCCTGCTCCACGCCAAGATCCCAACCCTTGGATTGTTCCGGCTCTAAATTTGGGTTGCCGCGAAAATCTCCCGTAAACCCGAATAATTCGGTCAAAGTAGGATTTTTGACGGCTTTACCAAAACTACCATGCAAGCGTGTTCCCCAAGGTTCCAGCACATAGGCCCCGGTGAAGCGGTAGGTGGTGGTGTTTTCAAATTCATCGTTGTAGTCATAACGGCCACCGGCGGAGAGAAACAAACCCCCGCCTACGGTAATGCTATAAATACCGCTGAGGCCGGTGTTTTCAATCTCATTTTTGGCGAAAAAACCGCTTTGGGCCTCGTCGATCTTGTGTTCCACCAAGACTGTAAAGGTATGCTCATCGATGCCCCATTGGGGGGTACTGAGGAAATAGTTGGACTGATAGGTCAGTTCGATGCTTTCCGCCTCCGAAGAGAAGTCGGTGACGCCGTTGCTCAAGGTGTCATTGTCGAGATTATAAAAGGAACTGCTTAACAGATGCTCCCAATCCCCCTCCAGTAACGTTAGTTTTGCCTCACCCCGCACAAAATATTGCTCGCCGTCGAGATCTTTATCGGCATCTACCACAGGACGTTCAAAACCGCCGAAAAAATCATCAAACTCATTTTGTTCATCCACGTAACGGCCCACGATGTTGAACTCCAAATTATCCAGAGGTTGAATACCCCCCTTAAGCATCAACGTGGTATTGCGGGCACCATCGTTTTCATCATTACCTCGCTCCTCGCTACCCGCGGAAATGCCTTCGGTTTCCAAATGGCTAGCGCTCAGGAGTATGTCGTAGCGTTGTCCACGACTGCCGACGCTGGCGGCATACTGCTGCGTGGAAAAACTCCCCGTTTCGGCAAAAACACTCCCCTGGAGAGGTTGCTCAGCTTGCTCGGTGATAATGTTAATAACGCCACCGATGGCGGAACTGCCATAGAGTACGCTTTGCGGCCCACGCAGCACTTCAATGCGTTCTACTTGGAGGGCGAGTAAGCTATTAAAATTAAAAAAATCCCCATCGGGATCGTTAACCTCAACCCCATCGATGAGCACTAAGGTTTGATTGCTTTCGCTACCCCGCAAGCGCACCTCGGTCTGACCCCCCAATCCGCCGCTACGGCTCACGGCCACACCTGGGATATCCCGTAAGGCATCGGCGACAAACCGCACCTGACGTCTTGCTAGCTCCTCAGCGGTGATGACGCTAATGGCGCTGCCTACTTGTTCCATAGGCGTCGGGATGCGGGTGGCTGTTACCATTATGGGGGGTAGGGTTTGCTCTTGGGCTAAAATAAGCCCCGGTAGGCATAATATTGTGTATAAACCGACGCGGATGATGCATTTAGGTCGGTAAGACATGCTCAGATTTACCATCGTTGTGCTCTCAATTTATTGTGAATTTTAAAAAGCAAGCGCATTGCAGCGCAAAACGATGGAAACAACGTTGTTGCCCAGGACGGGTATAGACCTGGAAAAATCCCTGTGCCATGGGATAGAAGGCGTACCCGCGAAGCTACTCCACGAGTTGTCCGGCAGGTTGACAACGCAGTTTCCCGCGCCGCCAATACGGATGAAACAACCGTCCCGCTGAAAGAACCCCGTCCAGCGGAGGGCGACGCCTACGACGGCAGGTCTCCTGGCTTGCGGGTCATCACTCAACGCTCAGCCTTCCCAGTTTCCCAGTGGCCTCAAGGGAGCGTGAACTCACCGCTTACAGTTGCGGGGGCAGTCAGGGTTTTGCACCCTGTTCCCTTTTGATCCCCTTACGGGGAACCATCACAGTGATTTATCTTGTAGCGGTTTCTTATGAGTAATTCAAGTGGATTTTTATCCATAGCGCCGTAAAATCTTGCCCACAAGGTGCGAGGATATAAGGCGCAAATTGTTCTATACTTGATCTGTCGGAGTCACGGGATAACGCGCCGACACCGAAGAAACAGCGCTGGGTTTGTAGGTCCAACACTGGCATTATGCTAGGGAGAAAGGATTTTATTTAGGGATGTAATACCCATGAAATCTGTGAAATAAGCACAGGGTTGGTTTGGTGGGATCGTGGCGACCTTTGCTTAAACTAGCCAGGGCTGCTAGCAGCTAGGCGTGCTGTAATCGATAAAATCTACGCTGCCACCGAGGCCCTCGGCCGCTTCCGCCAGTTTAATGTCAGCGGTCGCTAAGATTTTATTTGTGCGTAGTGTCACGGCCATGTGCAACGCATCTAAAGTGCGCAGGCCGGTGTTAAAACCGCCAATAAACCGATTGGCGTCCCGATAGTCGTTTATTCCAATCGATAAAATTTCATAATGGCCTGCATCGCTATGCGATCGAAAAACCCTGATGATTTTCTGTGCATCGTCCGGTGATATTGCCTGCTGCCTGACTTTTTTTGAAAGCGCCGAGATCATTTCCGTCTCGCTAAGCCAGCTAATTGCGATGCTGTTTTGAGCGGTTAAATAAGCTTGTGCCTTATCTGAACCGCGCTCCGGACAGTAATAGGCGGTCAATAGGCTGGTATCAGCATAAACAGCCACCATCACCTAGTAACGAGCGCTTTCTCGCTCTTCCAATAAGGTGGCGGTTAACGAATCGCATGGGTTGATAGACGCTCTAAATTCTGTCAGATCAGGTAAAGGCTGTTTTGCTCTGAGGTTTTGTTCGGCTACCAGACGGACGGACGCTTTGCCACGCCGGGTAACAATTACCGTTTCGCCACACTCGGCTAGCTTTAATAGCTCGCTAAACCGTCGTCGAGCTTCGCGTGCATTGATTTCCATAATTTTTGCAGCCTACTGTAAAATGAGTACACGATAAGTGTACGCAAATAATACCCATCGTCAAGGGCAAACTAATGTAATAATCTATTTTTCCACGAAGGCCCGCTCAATCACATAATCGCCGGGTTCTCCCCGATGGGGACTGATTTCCAGGCCCCGGGCTTCAAGGAGTTTTTGGGTGTCTTTGAGCATTGCCGCACTACCACAGACCATGGCTCGATCTATCGCCGGATCCAGGGGTGGTAGTCCGATGTCGCTGAACAGCTTTCCCGAGGCCAGTAAATCGGTCAAGCGTCCCCGATTAGGGTAGGGTTCACGGGTAACGGCCGGGTAATAAATCAGTTTTTCCCGCACTAAATCCCCAAAGAACCTATTGCTGGGTAAATGTTCCTTAATCATTTGTTGGTAAGCCAATTCACTGACCACCCGTACCCCATGTAACAACACAACCTTCTCAAAGCGCTCGTAGGTCTCGGGATCCTGGATGATACTCAAAAACGGCGCGAGTCCTGTGCCGGTGGCGAACATATATAGGTGTTTGCCCGGTAACAAATCGTCGATAACCAGGGTACCGGTAGGTTTGCGGCTGACTAAAATTTCGTCACCGGGTTTAAGGTGTTGTAGCTTTGAGGTCAGCGCCCCACTGGATACTTTAATGCTCAAAAACTCTAGATGCTCCGCGTAATTGGCGCTGGCGATGCTATAAGCGCGCATGAGGGGTTTTTTATTCACCGTCAAACCAATCATCACAAATTCACCGTTGCGAAATCGCAAGCCAGGATCTCGGGTAGTGGTAAAGCTGAAGAGGTTTTCGTTCCAGTGATGGACGTCGATGACGTGCTCAGGTGCAATAGTAGGCATAAGAAAAAGATATAAGGTGATAAATGATCCAAAAGTTAAAAAAGTTTTGACGTTAGCTAATACGAATAATTTTTGTTTGCAAATAAAGTCTATGGTTTGGAGAAAAAAATACGCTTTTTGTTCACCAAAAGTGCTAACAATTCGCTATAGTATTTGCAATACGGATTGTAATCTTAGGATAAAGTATCCATCATTGCGGTCCAAGCCATTTTTGGCGCTGCAACAAATAGAGGATGTCATCGTGTTTATTGCCATGAATCGCTTTCGTATTGCCTTGGGTTTTGAAGCAGGTTTCGAGCAGGTATGGCGGGAACGCGAATCCTATCTGGATGAGGTGCCAGGATTTCGGGAATTTCATTTGCTCAAAGGACCCAGTGATGACGAATGCACATTATATGCATCCCATAGCATTTGGGAATCCGCTTCTGCTTTTGAGGCGTGGCGAAACTCTGAGCATTTTAGCAAGGCCCATGCTCAAGCCAAGGCGCCTAAAGGTACTTACCTAGATCACCCGGTGTTCGAAGGTTTTGAGGTGGTGCTTTAGCCACATAGATCGGCCTTTTTAAGCTGGGATGCCATCACCATAAGATTAGACCACGAACTATCGATTAAAAAAATACAAAAGCGTGCTACCTGCGTATACTAGCGGATAAAGTTCTCTCTTTTCTCCAGTACTGATATGCAAAAGCTCATGGATACTCAAGCGTTAAAAGAAGTTGGCTTAAAAGTTACCTTACCCCGCATGAAGATTTTGGATATATTACACGACCATCCCGAGCTTCATTTAAAGGCAGAAGATATTTATCGGCAATTAATGGATACTGGTGAAGCCATCAGTTTGGCCACCGTGTATCGGGTGCTTACCCAATTTGAAGCCGCTGGATTAGTAAAAAGGCACAATTTTGAAGGTGGCCAATCGGTTTTTGAACTCAATGAAGGTGATCATCACGACCATATCGTGTGCTTAGATTGTGGCCGCATCGAAGAATTTGTCGATGAAACCATTGAAAAACGCCAGCGCTCCATCGCCAAAAAACTGAGCTTTTCCCTGGCTGAGCATAGCCTCATTCTTTATGCGCACTGTTCTAATCAAAGTTGTCCTTACCGCACGAAACCCTAAAATTTTTTTATCAAGGTCGTGCTTTACGGCATTCTCCTGGCCGCCGGCATAAGCAGCCGTTTTGGCGCTGATAAGTTACTCCATCCTTTGCCCCAGGGTGTGCCCATCAGTGTAGCGGCGGCACGTCATCTCTTGCCCGCTGTAGAGCAGGTCATCGCCGTAGTGAGGCCCGGTGCTGAACATTTAAGACGATTACTGGCAGCCGAGGGTGTCAGGGTAATGACCTGTTTTAATGCCCATCAAGGTATGGGCGCTAGCCTGGCTTGGGGTGTTAACCAGACGCCCCAAGCCAGCGGTTGGCTGGTAGCCTTGGCGGATATGCCCTTTATTCGGCCCGCTACGGTGCAGCGCGTAAGTGAAGCATTACAACAGGATGCTTTGCTAGCGGCACCTGTCTACCAAGGGCGGCGTGGCCATCCAGTGGGATTTGCTAAGGCGTTAGGTGAAGAACTGGTTAGTCTGTCTGGTGATAGGGGCGCCCAACATGTAATACGCGCCCATCAACGACAGTTAGTATCAATCGATACCGATGACAGGGGTGTTCTGCGGGACATCGATACGCCTGCGGATCTTTAACTCATGGCGGTTCCAGCAACCATCAACCTGCTGGAACCGCCTGTTCCCTCTTAAGCCAAAGCGCTAGCCGTGGCAAGCCCCGGTAGCGCTGCTTGCAACGCATCATCCACCGTGTCGAGCCAGATAAAATTCAACTGCTCCCGAGCACTGGCTGGAATCTCCTCCAAATCCTTGCGATTACGGGCGGGTAACAGCACGGTCTTGATGCCCGCCCGGTGCGCCGCCAAGGCTTTTTCCTTGATACCGCCTACGGGTAGCACTAAGCCCCGTAAACTGATCTCACCGGTCATGGCCACCGTATGGGCCACCGCTTCGTCCATCAACAGTGACACTAAGGATATAAACATGGCCACCCCAGCGCTGGGGCCGTCTTTTGGGATAGCGCCGGCGGGTACATGGAGGTGAATATCCCGGTGTTCAAATACGGCGGTGTCGATACCCAACCCTTCAGCACGCCCCTTGACCAGACTGAGGGCCGCTTGGGCGCTTTCCTTCATCACATCCCCCAACTGTCCGGTTAGGATCAGTCGCCCAGAACCGGGGACGCGACTGGTTTCGATAAATAAAATATCACCCCCCACGGGCGTCCAAGCCAGTCCGGTGGCGACCCCCGGTATGCCCGCCCGTAACGCCACCTCGCTTTCGAACTTGCGGGGCCCTAAGATAGCGCCCAGATCCTCACTAACCACCGCCACACCCTGAGCGGTGCCCTCCGAGATCTGCATGGCGGCCCGCCGCAGCACGGCGCCAATTTCCCGTTCCAAGGTGCGACATCCGGCTTCTCGGGTATAGTCCCGAACAAGGGTGGAGAGGGCCCCATCGCTAATTGTTGCCTGGTCAGCCGTTAATCCATTCGCCTTGAGTTGTCGTTGCACTAAATAACGCCGGGCGATCTGCACTTTCTCTTCTTCGCTATACCCCGGTAGCTGAATCACTTCCATACGGTCCCGTAACGGTCCAGGAATGTTGTCCAGCACATTAGCGGTGCCGATAAACAATACTTTACTCAAATCAAAGGGAACACCTAAATAATTATCCCGAAAAGTGCTGTTTTGTTCCGGGTCCAACACCTCTAACAGGGCCGAAGCCGGATCTCCGTGGAAACTAGCCCCCAGCTTGTCCATCTCATCCAACATAAACACGGGGTTGCGGGTGCCCGCCTTGTGGATAGACTGAATAATAGTGCCCGGTAAAGAACCGATATAAGTGCGCCGGTGGCCGCGAATTTCGGCTTCGTCGTGGACACCACCGAGGCTGGCGCGGACGAACTGTAAACCCAAAGCCCGGGCGATACTTTGTCCCAAAGAGGTTTTACCTACTCCCGGTGGTCCTACAAAACACAGTATGGGGCTGCGTCCTTCGGGATTAAGCTTGCGCACCGCTAAATATTCCAAAATACGCTGCTTGATTTTGCTCAGTCCGTAGTGGTCTTGATCTAAAATGTCCCGCGCCTTGGCGATGTCGATGCTTTCTTCGTCCAATTTTGCCCAGGGCAATGCGGTGAGCCAATCCAAATAACTGCGTACCATGGCATGTTCCCCAGCAGCCTCGGGCATACGGCGCAGCCGCGCCAGTTCTTTGCGGGCCTGCTGTTCCACCTCGGTGGGCATCTGGGCATCTTGAATGGCTTGGTCCACCTGTTCTAGATCGTCCTCAGCGACGTCTTCACCCAATTCTTTCTGAATGGTTTTGAGCTGTTCCCGTAACATAAACTCCCGTTGCCGGTCGTCCATGGACTGCTTGGTTTGCTGATCGATCTGCTTGGTCAGCTTTAACACTTCGATGCGGTGGTTTAATGCCGCGACCACCTTGTCAAGCCGTTCCCGCACGTCGAAGGTTTCTAACAATGCCTGTTTCTCGGTGGCTTTGAGATCGATAAAACCGGCGATGACATCGGCTAAGGTGCTCGCCTCGCTGCTACTTTGAATGGCGTTGATGAGTTCCGCAGGCGCTTGCGGCAGCAAGCGTAGGGCTTCGATGGCCTGCTGCTGCAGGTAGTAAAGCCGTGCCTGGATTTCTTTATCTTCGCTGGTGGACTCGCGAATGGTCTCGATACGGGCTACCAAAAAGGGAAATCCGGTGATGAAATCCACGGCCCGAAAGCGTTGTTCCCCTTGGCAGATGATATGTCGGCTACCGTCTTGACTTTTAGCATAGTGCAAGACATTGGCGATGGTGCCGATGCGGTATAAATCAGCCGGTCCGGGGTTTTCTTGGTCAGCCTCCCGCTGTAGCAATAAACCCAGCTTTCGGTTGCTGCGGGCCGCCTCTTGGATGGCGGCTAAGGATCCCTCACGGCCCACCGATACCGAGATAATGCTACCTGGAAACAACACCACATTGCGTACCGGTACGATAATCAGCACATCTTCGGCTAGGGAGGATTCTGAACGGGCTCCCTGGGCGGTGGCTGCCGAAGAAAGGTCTTGCGAAGTTCCTGGGTTTAGCTGGAAGTGATCTAAGTTAGTCATAAAGTAATCACCTGACCTATAGGTTGCCGCATTATCCGACCCGCTCTAGACCACCCATTCCCACATTTATGGGAATTAGGCTGAAAGTTAAGGATCGGGATGCTAGCCATAAGAAAAAGATATAGTTCGGTTATGGGGGTGACTTAGGGTTTTTCAACCGTTCCATGGGATTTACCGATTATGGGTAATGGGTTTGGTCATAAAAGATGACCGATATGAGTATTACTAACAATGTCAACTTTTGACAAAAATCGTACCTATAGTTGATTCAAAAAGGCTCGTTTGCAGTCATGAACTGACAAGGGGTCAGTATCAGACGGCTAAATAAGGTTTGGCACACTAGTTGCTAAGACACAGTGGTTACAAATTTTTTTAGACACTGACAAAGGAACTAGTCGTGAGCGAAAAGAAATCGGGCGTTAAAATTTTCCCAAAACTACTGTTGACCATGCTATTGATCTCTGCCATTCCGTTAGCCGGATTATGGTATCTCAGCGCTTTTACAGGGCAAAAAATTCTTAAAGACAATTTGGATACCAGTTTAAGTCGAGTCGCAGACGCGGTTGCCGCCGATGTGAATGGATGGATCGACATGAACGTAAAGGCTCTCCAGCAGACCGCTGCGTTGCAAGGCATAGCCTCTATGGATCCGTTGCAGCAGACATCTGGGTTAAAAGCCAATGCAAGTACCTATCCCTGGACCTATCTTGTACATACCACCAATGTTGAAGGTAACAACGTTGCCCGGAGCGATGGCAAATCCCTTAAATTCTATGGGGATCGTGAGTATTTCAAACAAGTTAGTGATGGCGCCGATGTGGGGCAGCAGGTTTTGATTGGCCGTACTAACAAGAAACCTACTTTGTGTCTTTCGGTGCCTGTAGGTCGTCAAGCAACTAACCTTGCCGGCGTTTTGACCGGCTGTTCGGAGCTTGGCGATATTTCCGCAGCGGTGGCGGATGTCAATATTGGCAATACTGGACAAGCCTTTTTGGTGGATAGCTCAGGTCGTTTGGTGGCCCATAGCGATACAGATAGGATGGCGGCATACTTGCAGGATGTTTCCAATCATCCCGCCTTAACCGCCGGCGTGGAAAAAGAAAATGTTGTCTTTGAAGAAAGAGGTAAGCAGATCGTTGCTTATCCGCAAAATCTTGATCTAGGCTGGACATTAGTGGTTGAACAAGACTATGACGATGCCTTTGCCCCGCTTTATGTAGCAAAGCGTAATGCGTATATCGTCATGGGTCTAACCATTGGTTTGGTGTTGATAGTGGCATTGATGTTCACCCGCAATCTAGTTCGGCCGATCCGCAGATTGACTAATGTGGTTGATGTGTTTAGCCGCGGTAAACCCGCCGATGAAATCCCTGGCGTCGATCGTGGTGACGAAGTGGGTGAATTAGCCCGCGCCGTGAAGCGGATGGGTGTCAGTATGCAAATGGCTTTTGAGCAAATCAAGAAAATCCACTCCCGAGCCGCTTAACACTCACTTTTTATAAACGGCATAAATAGCACCGTGACGCTCGACGTGTCACGGTGCGCCTTATCTCATAGTCTTTTACCTATTTCGGAAAGATTTATCATGGCACAAAAAGTTTCATTTCCAAAGATTATCGCCGCTTTAGAACAACACTGTCAGGCAAAGCATACGGGTACGTTGCGAGTTTTGGCTGACAAAGGCGTCTCGGCGGCATTTTTGTTAGACAGTGGTCGGATTGTAGCAGTGCAATGCAGTAACCATGAGGGTGAACAGGCATTAGAGAAGATCGTCACCATACAGAATGGTGTAGTCAAATTTATGGAAGGTTCTCTGCAGGACGTCAGCTCAGCGCCGTTACTTTCTAACGAGGCAATTTTTCAATGTCTTCTTGGTCAGGGTAGTGGGTCAGTCCCCACGAGTGAAGGTGCTGGCGCTGGTAAACCTTTGACGGCGGGTCATAAAACGTTATTAGAGGACTTGCTGGCCGATCAAATCGGTCCCATGGCGCAGATTATTTGCGGTAACGTTTTCTCCTCGGTGAGCGATACGCAGACAGCAACAGCGGCGTTGGCTCAAGAAATTCCTGATCCTGCCATGCGTAAACAGTTTTTAGCGGCTGCCCAAAAGAAACTTTAATTGCCCAAAGATTGTTTCTGTCCTCTTGTCGAGGACAGCATCGCTCGCTTTTATTGCTAGATCGCGCAAGTGCCTAGTGAGTTTAACTATAAAAATTGGTTTTAAGGATGAAAATAATGAGAATGAATCGACCCGCGTTTACCCTTTTTCCAAAGCTGCTGCTCGCTATGATGCTCATAGGCATGGTGCCTGTAGTCGGTTTATGGGTTGTAAACAGTCATATAGCAAAGCAAGACTGGCAAGCTAATTTTGATAGGAGCTTGACAAGAATTTCTGATGCGTCAGTCAATGTTATCGATACCTGGATTGACGCAAATATAAGAACATTAAAGCAGACGGCTGCTCTTGAGAATATTGCTTCTATGAAGCCAAAACAACAAAAATCCGTTCTTGAAGGTGTCGTTGATGCTTATGGCTGGACTTATCTTGCTTTTGTAGTGGATGCCGATGGAGAAAACACAGCCCGTAGCGATGCTAAACCGCTTAAATCCTACGCTGATCGTCACTATGTCAAGCAGGTTTTAGGGGAAGGCAAAGCCATAGGCTGGCAGGTGGTGGTAGGCCGTAGCACAGGTAAACCCGCTTTAGTGCTTTCCCGAGCGGTTCAAGATGCCAGTGGGCGGAGAGTAGGCGCCTTGGCTATGGCTATGCAGCTTACAGATGTCTCTGAAATTATTAGCGATATACAGCTTGGCGAAACAGGTTTTGCCTTTCTTGTCAATGAGACGGGTAAGGTCATTGCGCATGGTCGGCCAGAAAAAGTAAGTGGGGCGCTGCAAGACCTAAACGATCATCCTGCCTTAAAAGTGGGTAAAGATGAACAGCAGGTTGTCTTTATGGAAGCGGGTAAAAAAGTAGTAGCCTATCCTCAAAAAATAAATTTGGGGTGGACTTTAGTGATCCAGCAAGACCATGAAGAAGCTTTTGCTTCCTTGCGTAACGCTGAACGAAATGGGCTGATGTCGTTAGGTTTCACATTAACCTTAGTGTTAATCGCGTCGTTCTTTTTTGCCCGTAGCGTCATTGTACGTCCGTTAATGAACATGACCAATGTTATGAAACGATTAGCAGCCGGTGATAAAGGGATATCCGTGCCGGGACTTGCTAAGCGTGATGAGCTCGGCGATATGGCCCGCGCAGTAGAAGTTTTTAAACAAAATGCATTAGAGAATGAGCGTCTTCAGAAAGAGCAACAACAGCTGGCGCTGGAGCGTGAGCAAGCCATAAATGAGCAACACCTTCAAGAGGAACAAAAACGTCAAACCGAACAAAAACTGCGTCAAGAAGCACAAGCATCCGCCGAGCGCGAACGCGCACAGGCGGCTGAACTACAACACAAAGTCGACGCCCTGCTAGAAGTCGTCAATGCCGCGGCGGCGG
>CAYRGG010000071.1:0-16868 GCA_964423745.1 uncultured Candidatus Competibacteraceae bacterium
CATCCTAACAAGTAAAATTAGAACAATCACACTAACTTACAAGTTTTGGTCTAATTATCAGACAATTTTTTTAAGTATTTGAAAATAATATCTTTATTTTAAATTGACTCGGTGAGGGTCGAAATATAATGAACGAATCGTCTTTAAGCATGCACTTTGCCAACTACTTCCGTATTGTCTTTGCCCATACACCAGAACGTTTGGAAGACGTCTATCGAGTGCGCTACGATGTTTATTGCCGCGAATTCCATTATGAGCATGAAGAAAAGTACCCTAACCAATTGGAACAAGATATTTATGATGCCTTCTCGTTACATTGTCTGGTGGTTCACAGAGCAAGCAACCTGCCAGCAGGTTGTGTGCGGTTGATCAAAGTGCCACGCAATAATCTCGACGTTACCTTACCGTTGGAGGTTGTCTGTGGTGATAGCCTGCGTAGGAGTCCTAGCTATCCTAAGCAATCCTCCCGCACAAACCTCTGTGAGATATCTCGTTTAGCCGTTCATACTGCATTTCGTAGGCGTTCAGGTGAATCCGAATCCCCCTTGGGTTCAGGTCCTGCTTTATTAAATGCTGAAACCTCTGCTTTGGAACGGCGCACCTTCCCATTGATTAGTATTGCCTTAATAGCGGCATCCACGGCGTTTATGGTGTTATCAGAACGTAGTCACCTTTTTGTCATGATTGAAAAATGGCTTTCTCGATTGCTGCGGCGATTAGGTTTACAGTTCAATCAAATCGGCGAGTTTATAGATTATCACGGACCTCGAGCCCCCTATCATCTCACTGCAGAGCAAATGCTGCAGGGAATGAGGGGTGAACTTAAAGAGATTTACGATATGGTCCACCAAAGTCTGGCGGATGAAATTGCAAAATCAGGTCTTGATCCTGCCCAATAAACGGGTTACCTAATGTATTATAGGTGTGAGTGCTGATTTTGCAGGATTTATGGTAAAGATAAGATAACGCCAGTAGTGCATTATCAATTATGGAAGACAGTTTATGCAGGTGAACGTCAGGGTAAGACAGATCGCTTGTTTTCTAAGTACTGCTATCTTATTCGTTAGTCTTGACCTAAGGGCCCTTGAAGCCATTCCTGTGACGGTTAAACCGTTGGCTAAAGTAGCGGAATTTCCACCGCGTCGAGAACCTGCAACAGTCATTAGTCTCAATGACAGTCGTTTGAGTTCTGAAATAACCGCAGTCATTACTGATATTCCAGTGCAGGTGGGGCAAGTCGTAAAGGCCGGTACACCGCTAGTGGAACTGGATAGAGCCGATATCAACCTTGCCATAAAGCGAAACAAGGCTATTTTAAACTCCCTCAAAGCACGGCAACGGCAAGCCCAACGTCAACTACAGCGTGCCCAGACCCTAGCACAACAAAGCTCATTGTCGGAGGAAGAACTGCATCGGCGTGAGACCACCATGCAGATTAGCGAAGCGGAAATCGCCGCCCAACAAGCCGCCATTGCGCAAACCCAACGCAACCTCACTAAAACAGTACTACGTGCCCCCTTTAAAGGTATTGTCATGGAACGTTTAAGCCATCGGGGCGAGCTCGCAATGCCTGGAACGCCATTGATTCGTATGATAGATATAGAAGAGATTCAGCTTTCAGCAAATCTGCAACCTCAACATATCAGTTCGCTAAAGTCGGCGAAAAACATAAAATTTGTTTCTCAGGACCGCACTTATCCTGTCATCCTGCACACTGTAACACCCGCTGTGGATCAGCGAGAACGTAGCCAAGAAGTGCGTTTTCACTTCACGGAAGGGGTACCCTTAGTAGGTAGTACTGGCTATTTGCTATGGCGTCGACCTGGGCCGCATTTACCGGCTGATTTGCTGGTCCGGCGTGGCAGGGATTTAGGAATTTTTATCGTTGCTGACAAGCACGCTAAATTTGTTGCTTTGGATAAGGCCCAAGAAGGTCAACCGGCGCCAGTGGATTTGCCCGACGATACTGCTGTGATTGTCGATGGTCGTTTTTTGTTAGCGGACGGGGATCCGGTAACGGTGGTTAACCCTTAATAAAACTTGTTTATTTAACTTAAAATCCAATATGCAGCAAGCTAAAGCGCCGCAACCGTCTATACAGCAACGACCTAAAATTTTATTTTTTGCTGAAGCGGTCACTTTGGCCCATGTGGTGCGTCCTGTAACCCTTGCGCAATCTCTTGATGCAACGAGTTTTCGGGTTGCATTAGCCTGTGATAACCGTTACCAGCATCTTTTTCCTAACCTTGAGATGGCGATTTGTCCATTGCGGACCATTTCCAGCGCTCAGTTCAATGGCGCTTTGGCACAAGGCAACCCAGTTTACGATACCGCAACCCTGCGCACCTATGTGCAGGATGATTTAGCCCTTATGGATAAGCTGCAACCGGATTTGGTGGTGGGGGATTTTCGTTTGTCGTTAGCCATAAGTGCGCGGCTGGCTGGTGTGCCTTATGTCACCATCAGCAACGCCTATTGGAGTCCCTATGCCAAGCTCTCCTACCCATTACCGGAACATCCTCTCACCCAGGTCTTAGGTGTAACCCTAGCCCAAGTTCTGTTTCGACTGGTTCGGCCTAGCGTGTTTGCCTATCATAGCGTTGCCTTTAATAAAGTCCGCCGTGAATTTGGTTTGCCTAGCCTCAGTTATAACCTGGGGAAAATCTACACTGAAGCCGACCAAACCCTATACGCGGATATCCCGCAACTGGTACCCACGGTTTCTTTGCCAACACATCATCACTGGTTAGGGCCTGTGCTTTGGTCGCCTCAAGTCCAGTTGCCCGACTGGTGGACACATTTATCGGAGGAACAGACCATTATTTATGTTACCCTGGGTAGTTCTGGGGAAAACCATCTGTTGCCTACTATCTTGCAAGCCCTTGCTCATTTACCGGTGGTTGTCATCGCCGCTACGGCGGGCGCCACCATTCCTAAAGATCTGCCCAACAACGCCCGAGTTGCGCCTTTTTTACCCGGCATTGAAGCAGCAGCCCGTTCCCGTCTGGTGATATGTAACGGCGGTAGTCCCACCACCCAACAAGCCTTGGCCGCGGGTGTGCCGGTTATCGGCGTTGTCAGCAATATGGATCAACACCTGAATATGTTATGTCTGGAAGCAGCGGGGGTAGGGCTGCGCCTCCGCGCTGGGCAGCTTACTTCAGACCGTTTGCAGAAAGCAGTAAAAGAGCTTTTGCAGGATTCACGTTATACCGAGAACGCACATTATCTCCAGCGGCGTATTCAGCAACACGATACCCATGGCACGTTTGCGAAACGGATTACAGCGCAATTAGACAAACCGTCAGTGTTATAAAAAATAGCTACTCTATACAGGCGGTTTAAAGCGGCGTCCTACCTCTCGGATCAGGAGTTTTGCAGGCATAAAACCGGCTAACAAACGCTGTTTATAAGTTCCTTTTGCGGCACACGCCAGGGGCGAATCTTTCGAGAGATGGGCTAGTGCCGTTTCTACCACATGTGCAGGCGACTCCTTTTTTTGGGTCAGAGAACTTCCATAGGCTTGCGCTTTTTCATCAAACTGAGTCGCTGTGGGTCCCGGCACCAAGGTTTGCACCAGGATACCCCGTTCCCGCCATTCACCGTAGAGGGCTTGGCTAAAGCTATGCACGAACGCCTTACTGGCAGCATAAACCGCCATGTAGGGGATAGGCTGCAGAGCTGCCGCGGAGCCCACATTGATCACGGCACTGCTGGGCCAGCTACTGAGATCAGCAACAAACTCATGGCACAGGGACACCATGGCGGTTGTGTTTAATGCAAGCATCTCTTGATAATGGGCCAGGGGCGCCTGTTCAAAGTGCCCCCAACGGCCAACGGCGGCATTGTTCACCAATAAACGCACTTTAATGGCTGCTGTATGAAGACGTGTTTTAAGTTGACTCGCTGCTTGTGAATGACTCAAATCCATGGCCACGACGAGGGTTTTGATGGCATGTTTCTGAATGACATGCTGAGCGACTTTGTTCAACCCATCTTCACTCCGCGCCACTAACACCAAATTCAGACCCGCAGCGGCTAGCTGCTCGCAAAACTCCCGGCCGATGCCTTCAGAGGCGCCGGTAACTAGGGCCCAGTGGGTTTTTGCATCGCGCAATTGCATATTTGCTTTGCTCCTGTCTTCGCTATCCAACCGTATGTCAAAAAACTTTCAAAATTTAAATTTACACTGTTTGTTTGTGTCGCCTCGGCAACTCCATTGACTGTCTAGCATATCCCTTAAAAGCGCTTGATTTTGTAAACTGCACTAGCAGTATGGCTGGCAAACATATCACCCCTTTTCTTTTTAGTCTCACGCTGGAAAAAATAGTCCCATGAAGTCACCCTACTCTGATTCAAGACTCGATCGGTTGATCCATCAGGTGAGTCATCTGCGCGATAATGCCGTGACCCTAGAGCAAGTTTTCTCTGACACATTGCAGCAGATACAGCCTGATTATCGGGATAGCGCCAGAAATTTTCTTCATTATTTGGCGGTGCGAGGACAAGATATTCGTGGGCTACAGCGAGAACTGCATAGTTTAGGACTCAGTTCCTTGGGTAGAATGGAAGCTTATGTGTTGGCCACGTTAAGCCGGGTGCTACTGACTTTATATCGGTTAAATGGCCGCGAGACTGATGCTGAAATGGAACTATTACCACAACCTGATTTTGACAGTGGACCTAACCACTTGATGGTGCATAAAGAAGCCCTGCTAGGACCAGCGCCTGCTCATCGTTCAGTTTATGTGATGGTGACCATGGATAGCAATACCGCTAGAGAGTATACGCTAGTCCGGGATTTGCTGGCGGCTGGTATGAATGTTATGCGTATTAATTGCTCAAAGGATAATGCCAATCTATGGAAAAAAATGATCGAGTACCTGCGCCAGGCCGAAGTGGAGACCGGTCGCCAGTGTCGAGTATTGTGCGATCTGGCAGGTCCCAATCCACGTACAAGCCCGCTTAAGCCGGGACCGCCGGTGGTGCATTGGCAACCCCAACGTAACAACGCCGATCAAGTGATTCGTCCGGCACAGGTTTGGCTTAGCAGCAAAAAAGCAAAGCCCAGCACGGTTGCCGATGGCCTACTGCCCGTCCCTGGGACGCTATTAGAGACGGTACGCGAAGGCGATGAGATTCATTTCAATGATACCCGTGACGAGCCTCATGTGCTGGTTGTCACCACTGTGCAAGATCAAGGCTGCTGGGCCGAAACTCGCAAAAGTGCCTATGTCGCTTCCCATACACCCGTGCAGCTTTTTCGAGACGGCCGGCCCATCGCCAGCGGTAAGGTGGGTGAAGTGCCCCCGGTTGAGCAAGCGTACAAGCTGGCAGTAGGGGATAAACTCATCATCACGGCCCGTAATCAACCCTACCAACCCACCTTTGTCCCAGCGTCGGATGGGGCAGAACCGGCTCAAATTGGCTGTACACTGCCGGAAGCGATCCGGGACGCCAAGGTTGGCGAACGAATCTTTTTTGACGACGGTAAACTAGAAGGCGTGATCAACGAAGCTGACAGGGAGCAGCTGACCGTAGAGATCGTTAGCGCCCGTAAGGGTGTGGCAAAACTTAAGGGATCTAAAGGCATCAATTTTCCAGATACGCAACTGGATCTACCGTCCTTGACGGAAAAGGATTTAAATGACCTAGACTTCGTTGCACAACATGCGGATATGGTCTCCCTGTCCTTTGTACGTTGTAGCGAAGATGTGGAACAGTTGATTGCCCAGTTAGATCGTCGCAACGCCACTCACTTGGGGGTAGTGCTCAAGATTGAAACCCAACGCGCCGTTGCAGACCTGCCAAAGTTATTGTTGACCGCTTTACGCAGCCCCCCGGTAGGTGTCATGATTGCCCGCGGGGATCTCGGCGTGGAGCTGGGTTTCACCCGGCTGGCAGAGATTCAAGAAGAAATTTTGTGGTTGTGTGAGGCCGCTCATGTTCCAGTGATTTGGGCGACTCAGGTGTTAGAAAATTTAGCTAAAAAAGGGCTGCCTGCGCGGGGCGAAGTGACCGACGCGGCCATGGCTGTGCAGGCTGAATGTGTGATGCTCAACAAAGGCCGTCATATTGTGGAAACCGTAGAGTTTTTAGAGGACGTGCTGCAGCGTATGCAAGATCACCACGAAAAGAAACAGGCACTGTTGCGTAAGTTAAGCATTGCTGAAGATCTATCTGGGAACCATTGATGTTTCATGAGCGCACAGGCCGTATGGAGGACAACGTTTGTTATGCATCCTTATAAAATGCGCCAAATAGTTCGTTTGTTAGACCAGGGCGGGATCATCGCCTATCCCACCGAAGGGGTGTTTGGGTTAGGGTGCGATCCCTGGAATCAAAGCGCTGTCAACCGGTTACTGGCGATTAAAAAACGTCCTCAGTCCAAGGGATTGATTGTTATCGCCGCTACCCTTGAGCACCTACATTCACTGATTGAGCCATTGTCTGAATCAGCTTGTGCCCGCTTGAACGCAACCTGGCCAGGTCCGGTGACCTGGGTGCTGCCAACACGGGATGCGCCTACTTGGCTGCGGGGTAACCATACCACATTGGCCGTGCGGATTACCGCGCACCCTCTAGCGGCGGCGCTTTGCCGCGCTTGGGGTAGACCTTTGGTGTCCACCAGCGCCAATATTAGCACTCGTCCCCCAGCCCGTACTGGTTTAGCGGTACGCCGACAGCTAGGCCAGCAGATAGACGCTATCCTTTCGGGTCAGACCCAAGGCGCCAGGGGACCCACGGAAATTCGCGATTTGACTACCGAGCGGGTGATTCGGCCGAGATAAGCCCGTGACCAACGCTATCGGTTCATGGATGATGATGACTATCTTAAGTATTCTGTCACATAGCATGATGGCATGACTTCTGCTGACTTTAACAAACCCCTTTAACGAAGACGCTGTTTAAACAATAGGAAGCGGCTTCGCTACAAAAAAACCTTTCAATTAATCAATTCTTATGCGTCAACTCATTATTCAGGTCAGTCAAGGCCACGGTGAAGTGGCATTGGTCATTGCACGCCGCCACGGGGGTATTAACCTCGCTTGCTGGACAGGTGTAGATGGTGAGGAAGCCCTAGATATAGTGCTCGTTCATGTTTCTAATAGTCAGGTTGAAGAATTGTTAGCGGAACTTGAAAGGTTACCGCGCACGAAGTTCACTTTATTGCCCGTCGGGGTCATCCCGTTGCGTCCGCCCACCTCGCAAGCGCCCGACCAAGTCACCGATGTAGCTCTACGCAGCCCCATAGAAGTTTTTCTCGGTGGTTTACAAAGCGTGGGTTCATGGATTGGTTTTCTCGGTTATGCAGCAGCGGCAGGTGTTGTGGTATGGATCGGTTTATTCACCAATACCAGCTATTTGCTGGTGGCTGCCATGCTTATCGCACCTTTTGCAGGCCCTGCCATGAACACGGCATTAGCCACAGCCAGGGGTGACTTTCAACTGTTATGGCGCAGCCTGCGGCGCTATTTCGTAGCACTAGCGGTGTGCGTTTCGACGGCTGCTTTACTCAGCTTCGTATTTCAACAGGAAGTGGTAACCTCGTTAATGGATGCCACCAGTCAGATATCATCCATTGCAGTATTGCTGCCTATCGTAGCGGGTGCTGCTGGGGCCTTAAACTTGGTTCAGTCTGAGCGCTCCAGTCTTGTGTCAGGGGCGGCCACAGGCATGTTAGTAGCGGCGTCACTAGCGCCGCCCACGGGTTTGGTAGGTATGGCGGCGGTCATGGAACGCTGGGATATGGTGAGCAACGGCTTATTTTTATTAATCCTCCAGTTGGTGGGGATCAATATAGCAGGCGCTTTGGTATTTCGCAGTTTTGGTCTCACCTCCACTGGCGCCCGTTATGAGCGGGGACGTCCAGGCGTTTCTTTATTGAGCGCTGGCTTGGCTACGGTTGTGTTAGCCGGTTTATTGGTATGGCAGTTTTGGGAGGGGCCTTATCTCCAACGTACAAGTTTAGCCCAGCGGGCTATTGCGGAGATCCGCCAAACCGTTGAAGAAAGTGGTTTGGCGTGGCCTCTGGAGGTGAATGCCCGTTTTACGTCCTCGTCCCCCGATGCTGAGCAAAAGACTTTACTGACGGTGGTTTATGCCCAACGTCGGACAGCAGATTCGACATTGACAAATACCGAGATTCGCCAACAGTTGACAAAAGCTATTGAAGACGCACTACACGAGCAAAAATTTATGCCTTTGGTACAAATTAATTTAATGGAAAAATCATCATAAATTCTAAAAATCATTTTTAAAGGTGGCAATTTTTTCAAGCTTTATTGTAAATTTTACAAATCTTGGGGTCCTTGTGGCGATTGACCCAGCATATGATCCGCGACCCGTAACCCATTGGCCGCAATGGTTAAAGAAGGGTTTGTACCAGCG
Organism: uncultured Candidatus Competibacteraceae bacterium; assembly: GCA_964423745.1. GTDB lineage: Bacteria > Pseudomonadota > Gammaproteobacteria > Competibacterales > Competibacteraceae > CAYRGG01. The sequence continues at coordinate 8,392 of CAYRGG010000071.1, forward strand.
CTAGAAGGAAAAAAAGAACTGTCCACCACATACAAATTAGCTACGTCATGGGCGCGATTGAAAGGATTTAATACGCTTTCATGGGGGTTCGTGCCAAACCGGCAGGTGCCACAGACATGGGCAATCCGATCATTGTTTTCGGCTTGTTTGAGGAGCATAAACCGCTGCGGTTTTAGCGCCTCACTCAGTACTTGACGAAATAGCCGAATGCGCTGTTTATCGTAGGGGTGTAACCGATACTGCAATCGGATGCGATCCGGAGAAGGACCAGGTTGTACACGATTCTCTGGATGAGGTAAGTCCTCCATGATGGAGGCCAGAATAAGACTGCGAGAGAACAGTCGGTTAAAAACTGCTTTGAGAAGTGGTTTTGCTAGGCCAAACACATGGGCCATGTGGGGGTAGCGGCTTTCGCGCAGATCTTGCTGCATTTGCTCCACCAGAATAGGCGCCGGTGGCAAGCTGCCGAAGGATTGTAGCGAACCCAGTTTAATGTCTTGGCCAACATAGAAATCGTTACAGGCGATTTCTTTGACATTGCGGTGGAAAGTGGGGTGGATGCCCACGAATACCGCATAAAGGTCGATGCAATGACGCATGACATTGCGGCCCACCAGTCCTGACTCATTGGCCAAACCTTGGGGCCATGCCGGACAAGCAGAATTCAGTAGCAGCACCGGTGTTTGCAGGGCGCCAGCCGCCAGCACCACCTGCTCCCCCTGGAGTCGTAACGTTTTACCCCGCCAAGCGCATACTACCGTGCTTACTCGATCGCCTTGGGTTTCCAAGCGTAGCGCCTGACATTCATCTAGCAAGTGAGCGCCGTATTGGTTCAGGGCGGGGGCTAAACAAGCGCGGCTACTATCATTTTTGCATGGCTTGGGGCATAGATAGCCTTGGCAACCCTGGCAATCGGGTACCCATTCACAGGCAAGTGGGAGTTGATAAGGATGTAGTCCTTTACTTTGTAATTGTTCGTAGAGACACTGGTTAGCTTCACTTAAAGGCGGGGGTGGCAACAGCGAGACAGCGGTTTCTGGTTGCCGCAAGGGGTCTAAGCTGCCACGCACCCCATAAAGCTGTTCCGCTATTGTGTAATAAGGATCCAGATCTTCATAACTGATCGGCCAAGCTGTCGGCAAACTGGTGTCAGTTACTTGAGGGAATTGGGCCCGTGGACGAAAGTCTTCTGGAAAAAAGCGCTCCATGGCCATGCCGTAGAGGGCGCTGCTGCCGCCGGTACCCTGACCTATAAAAGGAATATGGGAACGTGTCTGTAAACCGCTAAGATCTTCGATGAGGTCCGTATAACGACCCGCCTGGGCGAGAATATTCTCATGTTGGCGTTGGGCAACTGCCGGTCGATGAAAAAAATGCTCGGCGTAGTGACCCATGAGTGCTTGGGGATCATTGAGGTGGGAGCGCCCGCGTTCGCAAAATAAAACCCGTTTACCCGCTTTGGCTAACGCATAACCTAAGGTGGCGCCACCCATTCCGGTACCCACGATAATCGTATCCCAGTGGGTTTTTTCGAGATCCTTGTTATCCTTCATGACAAAATCCTGACTGACGGCTTTCAAAGGCGTAAATCCGCTGGACGAACATTACGGATTTTGCAGGCTGGATTACCGCCCCACTCTTCCCCCGGCGGAATCTTTGTAAGGGGTGTCACTAAAGCGCCTGCGTAAACCACTGATCCGGCGCCAATTTCAACCCCTGGCGAGATAATGGCATTAGCGCCAATGGTGACGTTAGCGCCAATGCGCACCGGGCGTATTATAATACGTCCGCTTACCATCATATGGCCTGAAATAATAGAATTTTGGCCGATGATGGCGTAGTCTCCCAGGTGAATCAGACATGGTTCCCGAAGAATACCGGCAATGGCCACATCCCGCCCTACTTGTGCGCCGAATAATTTAGCGACTGCAGGGCGGGCAAACACAGTGGTGAAAGGCGACAGGGCATAGCGTCCAAATTCCTCAATGACACTTAACAATTTCCAATAGGTAAAAGGAGCCTTCTCTATAGCATAGAGGCCCTCGGCAAGGGGATGTATCCGCAGTGCTATGCGGTAACAAAGGGCAGCTAATAAGCCGAACAACAAAAGAAACGATAGACCATCTACCAACACATGATAATCGCCGAACCCATGTTTTGAGAGGGGTACCAAAAAAAAGGCTAATAAACCCACGTCAAGAACGATCAGTAACGTCAATACCAGGGTGCTCAGTAGGTAATCCAGCGGCGAGGTTTTCATATCACGAGAACTCCATCAGCTCGTTTAGCTATAGTCCTAATCCAGTTGTTTATGTTGTTTTTTATGGACTGCCTTAATCACGGGTGTGTTCCCTTAAGGGCATTTCTTATTTGCGGCAATTAGTTAAACTCTTTAACCTCCAACTAGAAAGCTAATTCTCAGCACCCATCAGTATCGAAACAACACACCAAGTATTCGAAGCCACAGGGTACGAGGTTGATAAAACAAAGGGAAGTGTCACGTTATGCTCGTTCGATTATTGCAAAATCATGTACTTGCCAACCTGACTTTCGTGTTGATTTTAGGCGCAGGCATATTGGCCTACGTGTTGTTGCCTCGAGAACAAGACCCTTCCATAACCTTTAATTGGGTGCAGATTACCACGGCATGGCCTGGAGCGTCGGCGGAAGATGTGGAAAAACTCATCACCGAACCCTTGGAAGAAGCCGTTCGCGCCGTGCAAGATATTCGTTTTGCCTCCAGCACCAGTCGACCTGGCATGTCCACCTTATTGGTGCGTTTCCAAGATTTGAGCGAGGGGGATTACGATAAGCGTATGAATGATCTGCGTCGCGAGGTGCAGACCGAAGCGGATCGAGAATTACCCTTAGCGGCGGAAGAGCCGCAATTTTTCGAGTTGACCAGCGCCAATATGTTTCCCGCTGCGTTGATTGTGGTGAGCGGCGCCGCCGACGATGAAATTCTGCGACGCAATGCAAGGCAGGTACAGGAGGATCTGGAACGTCTGGCTCAGGTGGAAAGCGTTGAGGCGGGGGGGCTCCATGATCCAGAATTACAGATTATTTTTTCCCCTGAAGAGCTTGCCAACGTGGGTGTTACACCTGTCGCGTTAGCTAATACGGTGTCTGCTTATTTACGGGACATGGCTGCTGGTAGTCTACGCCAGGGCGAGCAACAGTGGTTAGTGCGTGTCATTGGCATGGGCCAACAGTTGGATGTTTTAGCGCAAGTGCCGTTAAATACAACCTCAGGTCCCATACCTTTGGAACGTGTTGCAACCCTCAGCCGCGCCCGGGAAAAACCTGTCCAATTGGTACGTTACAACGGTAAACCCGCCGTACTATTAGTAGTCAGTAAAAAAGCGAAAGTTAGCGCACTAGCTTTGTTGGAACAGTTAAAAGCCTATCTCCAGCGGCAACAAAATCTAAGTCGTGCTACTGGTGTAGAATTAGTGTTAGTGGACGACCAAACTCCCCGTACCCGCAGAGCATTGCGTATTATGGAAAATAACGCTCTGTTAGGACTGGCTTTGGTGATCCTGACAACCTGGATTTTTCTCGGTGGACGGCTGGCTTTCTTTATCGGTATCGGTATCCCATTCACTCTGGCAGGCACGTTTGGCGTACTTTTTTTGCTAGATCAGAGTCTTAATATCGCGGTGTTTCTAGGCATTGTCATCGCCTTAGGTATGTTGGTGGATGATGCCGTAGTGGTGATGGAGGCCATCCACTACCGGTTGCAGCAAGGCATGGCGTCCCTGGCGGCGGTGTCAGCCGGGCTTGCAGAAGTAGCTACGCCGGTGGTGACTGCGGTAATGACCACCATGGCGGCGTTTCTGCCGTTATTGTTAACACCTGGGTTGTTGGGCAAATTCATGTTTATGATTCCTTCAGTGGTCACAGTGGCCCTGGCGATTAGTCTAATCGAAGCCTTATGGATGTTGCCCGCCCATATAACCTACGGTGTGTCCGTAAAAAATCACGCCTTATCCACCGTTCAGCGTTATCGGCGAGGAACTCTGCGTTGGTTACGCATCAACTATACGCAGCTGCTGTTACGAGTATTGCGGCGACCGGTCATTGCTTTGGTGGCGGTTGTGGTGCTATTTACCATGGCCATTGGTGTGCTGGGTAGCGGTTTGGTGCGTACTGATTTCTTTGCCACCGACCCTATTCGGTTGTTTTATGTCAACGTAGAAATGCCCCCTAGCACCTCGTTGCAAGAAACCCTGCAGTTGGTACAAATTCTAGAGGCTAACATCAAACGCCAAACACAGCCTGGAGAATTGCGGGAAACGGTTGGCTATGCGGGGCTTATGTTTACCGAGAATGGTTTAGTATCTGGCGATCAATACGGCCAACTGGCTGTGAGTCTGCATCCCCGTAGGCCAGACTTACGTAGCGTGGACGCCATGATTGACAGTTTACGGGATGATCTCCTCAGCATACCGGGACCGGTACGAGTGTTTTTTGTACGGCGAGCCGCTGGACCGCCAGCCAGCAAACCCATCAACGTCAAGGTCAGGGGCGATGATTTTTCCGAACTGCGCCGAGCAGTGGCGGCCCTGGAAGGTCGTTTACAAGTCATGCCAGGGGTTAAAGATATCAGTAACGACGATGTACCCGGTACCCTACAACTTAACCTACGCTTGGATGGCGCGGCCATTCAGCGAGCCGGTTTAGATCCCTTGATCGTGGTGCGTACTATTCGTTTACTATTAGACGGTGAAGTGGTGGCAAGCTTTCAGGATCAAGGTGAAAAGGTGGATGTGCGAGTACAGGCCCAATTGCCTGAGGCCAACGCCATCAATGCTATCGTCGATCAACCCATTGCCCTGCCCGACGGGGGTGAAGTCGCTTTGCGCCAGTTGGTCAATTTAGAGAAAGGGTTTGGTGCAGTTGCTATCCAACATTACAAATTTCGCCGTAGTATCACCGTAGAAGCTGATATCGATAAAGCCCAAACCAGCGCAGTGGCTGTAAATCAGCGTATCCAACAGGAATGGGAGACATTGCGTAGCCACTTTCCCAATGTGGACTTGGATTTTTCCGGCGTTTTTGAAGATATTCAGGAAGGATTACAGGCATTGGCTACGCTATTTGTACTGGGGATTGCCGTTATTTATCTTATTTTGGCCACTCAGTTTGGTAGCTATTGGCAGCCTTTGATGATTCTTGCGTCAGTGCCCATGGCTTTTAGTGGTGTCATCTTTGGGTTACTGATTAGCCAACATCCTCTTAGTTTATACACGTTGTATGGTGTCGTGGCCCTGACGGGCATTGCGGTCAACGCGGCCATCGTCCTAATCGTGGCCGCCAACGACCGCTTAAAACGGGGCATGAGTGTTACACACGCTACTGTATACGCAGCCCGCCGCCGATTGGTCCCTATTCTGATCACCACTTTAACGACTATGGCCGGTCTTTTTTCCTTAGCTGTCGGTTTGGGAGGGAAATCACTCCTGTGGGGTCCAGTGGCGTCCGCCATTGTCTGGGGGTTAGGCTTTTCCAGTGTGTTGACCTTATTTGTAATTCCGGTGCTTTACCGGTTAGCGATGGGTCGCCGAAGCAAAGCTGTTATGGCGTAGTTAGGTAAGCTCAGTCAAGGATACTATCGGGGCTAGGTAGCCCCGTTCTGCCCGCTCAATAGATTTTGCTTCTCCTGCAACACGTATTTGTTCACTGTTATTTTTGTTGGTCCAGTGTGAACATGCTGGTAGCCTCGCTGGACGGTTACGCTTATTATTAAGCCCTGTAGGGTGAGCAACTTGTTGCCCACGCGCTAATTCCTGTGCTTATTATTAAATTATGTCCCATAAAACCTTTTAATTGAATGATTAAAACCAGTGATTGATTCCATGACCACTTCCCCTCGCGATATTTTGGTCACCAGCGCCCTGCCTTACGCCAATGGCCCCCTACACTTGGGGCATATGGTGGAATATGTACAAACTGACATCTGGGTCCGTTTTCAAAAGCTCCGCGGCCACCGCTGTATCTATGTGTGCGCCGATGATGCCCACGGTACCCCCATTATGCTCCGCGCTCAGCAAGATGGCATCTCCCCAGAGCAGCTTATCCAACGCATCGCTATCGAGCATCGAGCTGATTTTGCGGATTTCTTGGTGGATTTTGATAATTATTACTCCACCCACTCCGACGAAAACCGGCATTTTGCAGAGCTTATTTTTAAGCGCTTGCAAGAAGGTGGGCATATTACCCAACGGCCTATTCAGCGTCCCTTTGATCCAGAAAAACGCATGTTTTTGGCAGACCGGTTTATCAAAGGGGAATGCCCGCGTTGCGGTGCAGCGGATCAATACGGTGATAGCTGCGAGGTGTGCGGTGCGACCTATTCCCCCACCGATTTAAAAAATCCTCGCTCTATCTTGTCCGGCGCGGCGCCTGTGGAAAAGGAAACCTTACAGTTTTTCTTCAAGCTTAGTAACTTCGAAGACATGCTGCAAAGCTGGCTAAAGGCAGGTGGCCATGTGCAAGAACAGATGACCCATAAGCTGATGGAGTGGTTCAACGATGGCTTACAGGATTGGGAAATCTCTCGGGACGCCCCTTATTGGGGTTTTGAAATTCCTGGGGTGCCCGATAAATATTTCTACGTCTGGTTGGATGCTCCCATCGGTTACATGGCGAGCTTCAAAAATTATTGTACCCGGGAAGGCATCGATTTCGACGCCTTCTGGCGCTACGACAGCCGGGCAGAACTGTATCATTTTATCGGTAAGGACATCGCCTATTTTCACACCCTGTTCTGGCCCGCTATGTTGGATGGGGCTGGTTTTCGTAAACCCAACGCTGTATTTTGCCACGGTTTTCTCACCGTCAATGGTGAGAAGATGTCGAAGTCCCGGGGTACCTTTATTAAAGCGCGTACCTATTTGGATCATTTACGTCCGGAATATTTGCGTTATTACTTCGCCACCAAACTGAATGGTCGCATCGACGACTTGGATCTTAATCTGGATGATTTTCAACAGCGGGTAAACAGCGACCTGGTGGGCAAAGTGGTCAATATCGCCAGCCGTTGCGCACGCTTTGTCTCCAAGGGGTATGCTGGTCGTTTGGCGGATAAACTGATGCAACCCGATCTTTATGAGGACTTTATCATAGCTGGAGAAACCATCGCCGAGGCTTATGAACAGCGGGATTTTAGTCGCGCTATGCGGGAGATCATGGCGCTGGCCGACCGAGCCAACCAGTTTATCGATGAGCAAAAACCCTGGATGTTGGCGAAGGAGTCAGGCCAAGAGGCAAAGATTCAAGCCATCTGCAGTCTCGGTCTTAACTTGTTTCGAGTGCTGATGGGCTATTTAAAGCCGGTGTTGCCGAATGTCGCCCAGGAAGCAGAAGCGTTTTTACAGACGCCCCCCACAGACTGGAACGCCTTGCAGCAGCCTCTTATCAGTCATCAGATTGCCCCCTATCAACCATTACTGCAACGTGTTGAAGGCGCCCAAATCGCCGCCATGGTGGATGCTGCGAAAAAAACGTTGGCGCCGAAGGGTGACGCTCAGCCTCCCATAAAGTCCCCAAACGCCCAGACGGTTCAGCCCATTGCCGCAGAGATAACGATAGATGATTTTAAGAAGGTGGATTTACGGCTAGCCCGCATCGTCGATGCGACAGCCGTGGAGGGGGCAGATAAATTGCTCAAACTCACCCTAGATCTAAACGGTAAGACGCGCACCGTGTTTGCCGGTATTAAGTCATCTTATCGCCCTGAAGATCTCAAAGGCCGACTTACCGTAATGGTAGCCAATCTAGCGCCTCGCAAGATGCGTTTTGGCGTCTCCGAAGGGATGGTGTTAGCGGCTAGTAACGGTGAAGGCATCTTTCTGTTGAGCCCCGATCCAGGGGCTGAGCCGGGCATGCGTATTAGTTAGCCTTGATACTTTGTTACGAGTTATCTCATTAGTTTAATCTCATTCTGCTTACTGGGGGCGTCCTGTGCCTTGAAAGCGTAGGTTGTACAAATGAGAAAATAGGCTGTTTGAATGTGTTTTCAAGGTCCTATGAGTTAATATATTCCCGCAAAGCTTGGGCCTCTTGAGTGGTTTCTGCAAGCTTACTCTTAACCAGATCTCCCATGGAGACTACACCGACAATCTTGCCGTCCTGCACGACTGGCATATGTCGAAAACGCTTCTGGGTCATTACGGCCATGACGTCATCTACGGTGTCGTTTGGATTGCCCATGATGACATCGGTGGTCATATAATCCTTCACTGACATGGTTTCAAAATCCCGTTTGCCTTGAGCGTAATAGCGGACGATGTCTCGCTCTGACAAAATGCCAATGGGTTCTCCGCTGGTGGAGGGTATGATGACTGCACCCACGCGGTGCTGGTGCATAACTTCTATAGTCGACGCCAGGTTGGTTGATTCCGCCACGGTTACGGCGACCTTACCCTTGTGTTCTAAAATTTCGCGCAGCTTCATAACTCATGCCCCCTTGGTGC
>CAYRGG010000072.1:0-16867 GCA_964423745.1 uncultured Candidatus Competibacteraceae bacterium
ACATTGATCTCGTAAGCGGCTAAACTTTGGTGCAAAAACAGCATACGTTGCCGGGCATCCTCGGCATAGCGGCTGTTGGGAAAACGCTGTAGTAATTCAGCGAAGTCATTAAGGGCTTGCTGGGTTACTTCGGTATCCGTTTTAGTAGGGCTATCGGGTAATACCCGGTTAACCAAACTTTCACCACGGCGATTATAGTTCACTAATCCTTTGAGGTAGTAGGCGTAATCTACAAAGGGGTTGCGAGGATAGGTTCTAATAAAGCGGTCCGCAGCGGCAATGGCAGCTTCTGGTTGGGTGTCTTTGTAATAGGCATAGATCAATTCCAATTGCGCTTGTTGCGCATAACGACCGAAAGGATAACGGGTTTGCAACTTTTCCAAATAATCGATAGCCGTTTGGTAATTACCGCTGCGGGTGGCTTCTTTGGCTTCCGTATAGAGTCGATTGGCTGACCAATCCTCGGTTTCGTCAATTTGATCCGGCAAAATGCCACAACCATTTAGTAGCCCGAAGACACATAAAGCACTAACTATTAATAATGATCTTAAAAAATAACTTTTTCCCATGACGCCATCTTTACCCGTGAAACAACCTTCAGTATAGCGTGTAGACATTGCCCGAGCTATGACTAACTGCGAATCTATTGATTGCTTTATTCCGCCCCACTATGCGGGTATGCGTTTGGATCAGGCGCTCGCTTTGCTGTGGCCTGCTTATTCTCGAAGTCGTGTTAAAGATTGGATTAAAGCCGGTTATATTCAAATGGATGGCCACGCCGCGCGGCCCCGTGACGCTGTGTTAGGTGGCGAAAGAATCCAGGCCCAGTTACCCCAAGTACAATCCGTCGATGCTGAACCACAACGGTTGTCTTTAACCATTTGTTATCAAGACGCACACCTTATCGTTATCGACAAACCGGCAGGCTTAGTGGTTCATCCAGCTGCCGGTAATCCCGATGGCACCCTGCTCAATGGCTTGTTGCATTATGCGCCAGAACTGGCTGGTTTACCTAGGGCGGGTCTCATTCATCGGCTTGATAAAGATACCTCGGGCCTGTTAGTGGTGGCGCGTACCTTACATGCTCACCGATCTCTAGTTGCACAACTCAAGGAGCGCACGGTGGAGCGGGAATATCAGGCGGTGGTTACCGGTGTTATGACAGGAGGTGGTTCTGTCAATGCACCCCTTGGCCGCCATCCGGTGGATCGAAAACGTATGGCTGTGGTCACGGCGGGCAAACCCGCATTAACACATTATCGGGTTAAAGAGCGTTTTGCCTATCATACCCATATCCAAGTTCGTTTAGAAACCGGGCGTACCCATCAAATTCGCGTACATATGGCGCATATTCGCTATCCTATAGTGGGAGATCCGGTGTACGGAGGCCGTTCCCGTCACCTCAACCATTTACTGCATCGTTGTCGCGAAGCCCTCAGTCAGTTTCCGCGTCAGGCCCTCCATGCTGTGCGTCTTTCCGTGCAGCATCCAGAGACAGGGGAACCCATGGAATGGCATAGCCCTGTGCCTGCTGATATGAGCGAGCTTCTTACGCTTCTTCGGACCAACCATGAGTAAAGCAAATGTCTCGTCTCTCCCATTAATTTACCCTGACTGGCCAGCCGCTTCACAGGTTCGCGCTGTTTCCACAACACGTCTAGGTGGAGTTAGTCAAAAACCTTTTAATAGCTTTAATCTGGGAGATCATGTGGGCGACCACGCGCTTCATGTGGGTCGCAACCGGCAGCGGCTGGAGCATGGACTAGGGTTATCCAATGGCATTTTTTGGTTGCGTCAGGTACACAGCACACGGGCGGTATTCGCAGAAGAAACCCAGGCGCCGGTGGACGCAGATGCCGTTTATACTTTTAAATCCGGGTTTGTCTGTGCCGTCCAAACCGCTGATTGTTTACCCATACTGCTCTGCGACCGTGCTGGTACTTGGGTGGCTGCAGTTCATGCGGGTTGGCGGGGTCTCGCGGCAGGCATTGTGACCACTACCCTTATGGCTATCAATCGAGCGCCGAGTCAAATCCTGGCTTGGCTAGGGCCTGCCATTGGACCACATCGTTTCGAAGTGGGTGAGGAGGTGCGCACAGCTTTTGTTAAGCAAGATCGCAACACCATTAATTGTTTTCGTCCAACCCCCAGGGGTCGTTGGTGGGCGGATATCTATGCTCTTGCCCGTTGTCAACTTCATGCCCGGGGAGTGAATGCCGTGTATGGCGGAACCTTCTGTACCTTCACAGACCAAAGGCGGTTTTTTTCCCACCGCCGCGATGGTGGTAGGACGGGGCGTATGGCGACGCTGATTTGGTTACAGGAATAGGGCTGCCAAGCCTGTTGACATGGATAGCTTGACGGGTATCGAGGTTTTGATGATCACCCGAATAGGGGGTCTATATCACCGCGTTGCGTTGTGTCAGAGATCGCTAAAATCGGACTTTGTAAATTGCTTATAAGGAGTTGTATAGTAGATGTTTATTGCGTTGATAAAGCTGCTTTTTTCGCTAATGTTTTTCTCTCTAATGCACAGATCCCCTGAGACGGGATAAAAATCATGACTACTCTCAGAAAACCAGACTCCATTTTGAACCTTCAAGATCTTTATGAGACTGACGTCTATACCTGGGCGCTACGCAATGCTGAACTGATTCGTCAGGGGCGATTTACAGAGGTCGATTTAGAGAATGTTGCTGAGGAAATTGAAAGCGTGGGGCGTAGTGAATATCGTGAGCTTGAGAGCCGCTTGGCAGTGCTATTAGCGCACTTGCTTAAGTGGCAGTATCAGCCAGAGCGGCGGGGTCGAAGCTGGGAATACACCATTGAAGAGCAACGCGATCAGGTGCATAAAATTCTAGGTCAAAATCCAGGCTTGAAGCCTAAATTAGATGAAATTTCTAAATATGCCTACCGCTCAGCTAGGCGGCAAGCCGCCAAAGAAACCGATAGAGAAAAAAAACAATTTCCTGAAAGCTGTCAGTATTCTTTACAAGATGTTTTAAATGACGGCTTCTGGCCAGCTTAGGATTGTTTTAAGAATCGCTTTATTCACAATAATCACCTGCGCGGTCACGTACCCACTGGCGCAGTGCTGCATCCATTAAGCTATGTCTGTCGTTGGGATTTTTTTAGTAAACTGCCCTATAAATTTCCTTTTAGGTTTTTATAAATCACTTTCAAATTTAGAATGTTCTAAACAGACATAGACCGAAGGGTTATTTCTTATTAACACCTTGAATTGCTGGAAACCACCTCTATGTAAAGGATAACGAGATTTTTTACGAGAGGAATGCTTCCATGCGAATGGATAAACTAACCAGTAAATTTCAAATGGCCCTGGCCGATGCGCAAAGCTTGGCGGTGGGTCGCGACCATCAGTTTATTGAACCAGCCCATGTGTTGGTGGCGTTGTTGGACCAACAAGGGGGTACGGTGCGACCTTTATTGGCCCAGAGCGGCGTCAACGTCAATTTGCTGCGTTCGCAATTGGGGGAAGTCTTAGACAGAATGCCCCAAGTTCAAGGCGTCGGTGGTGATGTACAGATTTCCAACGGCTTAGGGCGGCTTTTGAATCTCACCGACAAGCTAGCTCAGCAGCGTAAAGACGCCTATATCTCCTCAGAGCTTTTCGTATTAGCGGCCCTGGAAGATAAGGGTGAGCTGGGTAATTTGTTGAGCAAAGCGGGCGCCACTAAAGAGAGCATCGAAAAATCCATCGAGACCATGCGTGGTGGGCAGCGGGTGGATGATCCCAATGCGGAAGAACAACGCCAGGCTCTTGAGAAATACACCATCGATCTCACCGAGCGGGCGGAGCAGGGTAAGCTCGACCCGGTTATCGGCCGTGATGACGAGATACGGCGCACCATTCAAGTGCTGCAGCGGCGCACCAAAAACAATCCGGTGCTCATCGGCGAAGCTGGCGTGGGTAAAACAGCCATTGTGGAAGGTTTGGCCCAGCGTATCGTCAATGGCGAAGTGCCGGAAGGGCTCAAAGAAAAGCGCTTATTGTCCTTGGATATGGGTGCTTTGATCGCTGGGTCCAAATTCCGCGGTGAATTTGAAGAGCGTCTCAAGGCGGTGCTGAATGATTTGGCTAAACAAGAGGGGCAAATTATTCTGTTTATGGACGAACTGCACACCATGGTGGGGGCGGGTAAAGCCGAAGGCGCCATGGATGCGGGCAACATGTTAAAACCGGCTCTCGCCCGGGGTGAGTTACATTGTATCGGTGCGACCACTTTAGACGAATACCGCCGTTATGTGGAAAAAGATGCCGCCCTGGAGCGGCGTTTCCAAAAAATTTTGGTGGATGAGCCCGACGTGGAAGATACCATCGCGATTCTTCGTGGGCTCAAGCAGCGTTATGAGGTCCATCATGGGGTGGATATTACCGACCCCGCCATTGTGGCGGCCACGACGTTATCCCATCGCTACATTACGGATCGCCAGTTACCCGATAAAGCCATCGACTTGGTAGACGAAGCCGCCAGTCGTATCCGTATGGAAATTGACTCTAAACCGGAGGCGATGGATCGTCTAGAACGGCGTTTGGTACAGCTCAAAATTGAGCGGGAAGCGGTGAAAAAGGAAACCGACGAAGCGTCTTTGAAGCGGTTGGAAAACTTGCAACAGGAAATCGACAAGCTTGAACGGGAATATGCGGATCTGGAAGAAATTTGGAAAGGCGAAAAACTCTCCCTTGAGGGTGCCGCCCATGTGAAAGAGGAATTGGAGCGGGCTCGTTTGGAGTTGGAAACCGCTCGTCGTGCTGGTGATCTAGCACGCATGTCGGAGTTGCAATACGGTCGTATTCCCGCCCTAGAGAAACAGCTTGCTCAAGCGGCTCAGGCCGAGAAGACGGATTTTCGTCTGCTGCGTAACAAAGTCACCGACGAAGAAATCGCCGAGGTAGTATCCAAGTGGACCGGTATTCCCGTGTCCAAGATGCTAGAAGGCGAGCGAGATAAACTGTTACGCATGGAAGAGATGATTCATCGTCGGGTCGTTGGTCAAGACGAAGCCATCGAAGCGGTCAGCAACGCCATTCGCCGCGCTCGGGCAGGGTTGTCCGATCCTAACCAACCCAGCGGTTCGTTTTTGTTTTTGGGACCTACCGGTGTCGGTAAAACTGAGCTTTGTAAAGCGCTGGCGGAATTCTTGTTTGATACCCAAGAGGCCATGGTGCGTATCGATATGTCCGAGTTTATGGAGAAGCATTCCGTGGCCCGGCTCATCGGGGCGCCGCCGGGTTATGTGGGCTATGAGGAAGGTGGCTATCTCACCGAGGCAGTACGCCGTAAACCTTACTCGGTGATACTTCTGGACGAAGTGGAAAAGGCGCACCCCGATGTTTTCAACGTGTTGCTGCAGGTATTAGACGATGGTCGGCTTACCGACGGTCATGGCCGCACGGTGGATTTCCGCAACGCGGTTATCGTGATGACCTCCAATTTAGGCTCTCAGGTGATTCAGGAATTGGCAGGGGAAGAAAATTACGACCAGATGAAAACCGCTGTCATGGAAATTGTCGGCAGTCATTTTCGTCCCGAGTTTATCAACCGGGTCGATGAGGTGGTGGTGTTTCATCCTTTGGGTCGCGAACAGATCCGTGCCATTACCCAAATCCAAGTGGATTACCTGCGGCGCCGGTTGGCGGAACGGGATATGAGTTTGGTAGTCAGCGATGCTGCCTTAGATCGATTAGGGCAGGCAGGCTTTGATCCAGTTTACGGGGCGCGTCCCCTCAAACGGGCTATCCAACAGCAACTGGAAAACCCACTGGCGCAACAGATTTTAAGTGGTAAGTTCAGCGCCGGTGATACGGTTGAGGTGGAGGTTGACGGCGCACACTTTACATTCCATCAGGGACAGCCAGTAGCCGCCTAAAAAATAGCAGTGTTTGCCACATCAGTTAAACCCCGCCTAGGCGGGGTTTTTTAAGAAACATTAACGGTAGCTTAGTAAAGTCGCGTATTATTAGGTTGTGATAATATTTTTCTTGCAATAATTTATTGATAATGTTGTCTGCAAACGGTTTAGTGGGATTAGAAGATGTTTTCACTAACGGATTCTCACATCAATTAACAGTTACTAGCTAGCTTATATCAACTTATTTTTTTAACGTAACCAACCTATAGTATAGTTATGAGGTATTCATCACGTGAAAAGGAAGATTCGTAAAGCAGTCTTTCCCGTCGCTGGTTTGGGCACACGCTTTTTGCCTGCTACAAAAGCCAGTCCTAAAGAAATGCTCCCCATTGTCGATAAACCCTTAATTCAATACGCTGTAGAAGAAGCTGTAGCAGCGGGTGTCGACACCCTCATTTTTATTATTGGACGTACTAAAAACGCTATTGCTGATCATTTTGATAAAGCCTACGAATTAGAGGCGGAGTTAGAAGCCCGGAAAAAAACTGCCCTACTAGAGGTCGTGCAGGGCATTGTTCCATCCCACGTAGAATGTGTTTATATTCGTCAAGCAGAGGCGTTAGGGTTAGGCCATGCGGTGCTGTGTGCCAAATCGGTAGTGGGTGAGGAAGCCTTTTCCGTACTCCTGGCTGACGATTTGATCGATGCGCCTAAAGGGGGAGCGCTAGCGCAAATGGTTGCTCACTTTCACCGTTATCAGTGCTCTATGGTAGGTGTGGAAAAAGTACCAGAAACAGAGACCTATAATTACGGTATCGTGCATCCCCTGCCGTTTGCCAATCATTTGAGCAACGTAGACGGTATCGTTGAGAAGCCCAAGCCCGAGGATGCGCCATCCAATCTTGCTGTGGTAGGCCGTTACATATTAACACCGCGCATCTTTGAGCTTTTAGAGAAAACCTCCCGCGGCACCGGTAACGAAATTCAGCTTACTGACGCTATTGCAGCTCTGCTGAAGGAAGAGCAGGTTCTGGCCTATGAGTTTGACGGACAGCGCTATGATTGTGGCAGTAAACTGGGTTACTTGAAGGCCACCATTGAATATGGCTTACAGCATCACGAGTTGGGGGATGAATTTCGCCACTATTTGCAGTCCCTTACAGACCGCTTTGCTGAAGCTCATATTGTAAATTAAATTGTTATTATATTGATCACGCCCTGGTGCAAAAGGCAGGGCGTTTAAATACTACGTGCCACCGCTAACTTTTCATGTTCAACGGTTTTTCAGATTATCCTACCTGCTCTCACTTTATACTGATGCGATGAACAACCTGGGGTCAGTGGTAGATAACCCATCATTATGGCTTCCAATATAAATGACGGATCGCGCTGACGGAGAAACAACCATGCGTGACTTCGATGCTAAAAATACTTATCAAAATGCCCTCGATCGGGTGATTCGCGCAGCCATTGGGCGATTGACATTAGGCATATCACCTGTGGAACTGGCCCAGGCTTATCAGGATTGGGTACTTCATCTCATGATGTCACCGGGGTCTCAGGTGGGATTAGCGGAAAAAACCGTCAGAAAATGGATGCAGCTTGCGGTTTATGCCCAAGGCGTCGCCTCTGAGGCTGACGTGGAACCCTATGTCAAGCCGCTGCCAGGGGACACCCGTTTTCATGAACCGGAGTGGCGCCAGTGGCCATTCAATTTTTATTACCAATCCTTTTTATTAAGTCAGCAATGGTGGTATGGCGCTACCATGGGATTGCGAGGTCCTACGGAACGTCATAAAGATATAACTTGGTTTGTGGCTAAACAGCTATTGGATATAGCTTCTCCTTCTAATTATCCCTGGACCAATCCGGTCATTCTCAAAAAAACGCTAGAACGTGGTGGGTTGAATCTTGTTCAGGGCGGGCAAAATTGGCTAGAGGATATAACTCGCTTAATGGCAGGCGATAAACCGGCTGGTGTCCAGCATTTTCAAGTGGGCAAAAATGTTGCTGTGACACCCGGCAAAATCGTCTATCGCAATCGCTTGATTGAAGTTATTCAATACGAAGCTACAACACAAGAAGTTAACGCCGAGCCTATTTTGATTGTGCCGGCGTGGATTATGAAATACTACATCTTGGATCTTTCTTCCTATAACTCTTTGGTGAGATACCTGGTGGAGCAGGGTCATACCGTCTTTATGATTTCCTGGAAAAATCCTTCAGCGGAAGATCACGACTTAGGCATGGATGAATATCTTCGTTTGGGTATCGGTGCAGCGGTGGATACCGTATCAGCTATTATGCCAAACAGTAAAATGCACACGGTCGGCTATTGTCTGGGCGGCACTCTGCTTGCCATTGCTGCGGCGGCAATGAGTCGAGACGGCGATACGCGACTAAAAACCATCACTTTATTGGCGGCTCAAACCGACTTCCGTCATGCAGGTGAATTGCTACTTTTTATCGGTGAAAGCCAGTTAACCTTCCTAGAAGATATCATGTGGGACAAAGGTTATTTGGATACTCACCAGATGGTAGGTGCGTTCCAACTATTACGCTCCAACGATCTCATTTGGTCCCGCATAGTGCGGGATTACCTATTGGGTGAACGGACCCCCATGAACGATCTTATGGCTTGGAATACCGACGCCACCCGCATGCCTTACAAAATGCATAAGGAATATCTGCGGCGTCTTTTTCTAAATAACGCTTTAGCCCAGGGGCAATACGTTGTGGACGACGAACCCATAGCCGTTAGTAACATCAAGGCGCCCATTTTCGCCGTCGCCACCGAAAAAGATCATGTGGCGCCCTGGCAATCGGTCTATAAGATTCATCTGCAGGCCGATACAGAGATCACTTTTTTGCTCACTAACGG
This sequence comes from uncultured Candidatus Competibacteraceae bacterium, assembly GCA_964423745.1. Taxonomy (GTDB): domain Bacteria; phylum Pseudomonadota; class Gammaproteobacteria; order Competibacterales; family Competibacteraceae; genus CAYRGG01. Next base: position 8,756 of record CAYRGG010000072.1, read on the forward strand.
GGGTCATAATGCCGGTGTTGTCAGTGAGCCTGGTCACGCCCATCGCCACTATCGGGTGGCAACAACCAAGGATGGCAGTGCCTACGTGGACCCAGAGGCGTGGTTAGAGCGAACTTCAATAAAAGAAGGTTCGTGGTGGCCAGAGTGGCAAACCTGGTTGACAAAGCATTCTAGCGCCAAAATACCTGCCCCTCCCCTAGGAAATCCTGAAAAGGGCTATGGGGTCTTGGAGAATGCTCCAGGAAGCTATGTATTACAACCGTAATGTGTTTTCTACTAAATGTAAGGTAGGCACTTTAAATACAGTATGTCTTTAAAAACACAAAAAATTGGATTTAAAGAATGATTAACAAAGGAATTATTCTTGCCGGTGGTTCCGGCACACGCCTGCATCCCCTAACTATTTCCGTCAGCAAACAGCTTATGCCCGTCTACGATAAGCCGATGATCTACTATCCCATCACCACGTTGATGTTGGCCAATGTGCGAGATATTTTGATTATCACAACACCCCACGATGTGAAGATGTTTCGGACTCTGTTGGGAAACGGACAACAATGGGGAATATCGTTCAACTATGCAGTACAACCGAGCCCCGATGGACTGGCTCAGGCCTTTCTTATCGGCGAAGATTTTATCGGCCAAGCTCCCGTTTGTCTAACCCTTGGGGATAATATTTACTATGGTCAAGGTCTTTCCGATATGTTGCGACGAGCTGCCAGTCGAGACGAAGGTGCTACGATATTTGGCTACTATGTGCGTGATCCAGAGCGCTATGGGGTGGTGAGTTTTGATAAACAAGGTAAAGTCACCGATATTGAAGAAAAACCTCAACAGCCAAAATCCCATTATGCGGTAACCGGTTTGTATTTTTACGATAACCAGGTGGTGGACATCGCAAAAGCCATTAAACCTTCACCACGGGGTGAGCTTGAAATTACCGATGTCAATAAGGCTTATCTAGAACAAGGTACGCTAACTGTAGAATTGATGGGTCGCGGTCAGGCTTGGTTAGATACTGGAACCCATGACTCGTTACTGGCAGCGGCTAATTTTATGCAGGTGGTGGAACAGCGGCAGGGGCAAAAAATATCTTGTCCTGAGGAAATCGCTTTTCGGATGGGCTATATCGACGCTGAACAATTAGTCTGTCTCGCCAAACCCCTAGCAAAGAATGGTTATGGCGAATATCTATTAGACTTGCTCAAGCGAGAGGCGTAATGCAAATTATCGAAACGCAATTGCCCGATGTGTTACTCATTGAACCTAAAGTTTTCGGTGACCATCGCGGCTTCTTTTTAGAAACTTACCACGAAATTCGTTATAAGGAAGCTGGCGTCTCAGCTACGTTTGTACAGGATAACCACTCCTATTCCCGGCGCGGCGTTCTCCGCGGACTTCATTATCAGCTTGAGCAGCCCCAAGGTAAACTCGTCTGGGTCATGCGGGGTGAGGTATTCGATGTGGCGGTGGATATCCGTCGTGGTTCTCCCACTTTTGGTCAATGGGCAGGGGCTGTTTTAAATGACACTAGCCGTCGTCAGCTCTATGTGCCACCTGGATTTGCCCATGGCTTTGTGGTGTTATCCGATGAGGTGGACTTTGTTTACAAATGCACCGATTATTATCATCCCCAGTCCGAACAGGGCATTGCCTGGGATGATCCCGATATAGGTATCCAATGGCCCGATTTAGAGGTGGTTTTATCCAGTAAAGACAGCCAAAATCCGCGTTTGGCTGAACAGGATCCTGAAAAGTTGCCGGTATATCGAGAAACCAAATCATGAAAATCTTGGTAACAGGGGCTAACGGTCAGGTGGGTTGGGCTTTAACTCAGCAAGGTTCTTCTCAGCATGAGATTTTAGCGCTGGATCACAATGGTTTGGATATTACTGATCCCATAGCTGTGCAAAAAACCGTCGAAAATAATAAACCGGATGTCGTCATCAATGCCGCAGCCTACACAGCAGTGGATAAAGCGGAACAGGAGCCAGAGCTAGCGTTTGCCGTTAACCGGGACGGTCCTCGCCATCTAGCCACCGCATGCGCACATGTGCAGATCCCTCTAGTGCATATTTCCACGGACTACGTATTCGACGGTCGCAAAACTGACCCCTACCGAGAGGATGATCCTATAGCGCCGTTGGGTGTTTACGGGCGTAGTAAATGGGAGGGAGAAGAAGTCGTGCGTCAAAACCTACCCATTCACATTATTCTGCGGGTAAGTTGGGTGTTTGGCGATCACGGCCACAATTTCGTCAAAACCATGCTGCGTTTAGCCCGGGAACGGGAGCAGTTGCGTGTGGTTGCCGATCAACACGGTTGCCCCACTTACGCGGGTCAAATCGCTGCTGTTTTGCTCAACCTGGCAGAGCAAAGCGCACCTCGCAAGCGACGCTCCGGGCAGCAGACGGAACCGGTTCGAGCGCACTGGGGTACTTATCATTATAGTGGCGCTCCCGCCACCACCTGGCATGGTTTTGCTGAGGCTATTATCGCTAAAGCGCGTGCTTATGAAACGCTGTCCGTCAATGATGTAGTTCCTATCACCACAGAGGATTTTCCAACACCTGCCGTCCGTCCCGCCAATTCAATGCTTGATGGCAGTCTACTTAAAGAACGTTTTGACATTGATCCAGGAAATTGGCAAGCGGGTCTCGAGACCATGCTGCAAGCCTTATACAACTGATTTACTGTCATCTCCCATAAGAAAAATTTGATCCCCATGTCGTCGATGCAGTGCTGTCCATGTATTCACCATTTGCAGCACTGCTTGGCAGGAAAGCCATCAGTAGAAACTTCCTTGAAAACTTTTTCCTGATTTATTTACGCTGAATAAATATGACAGAACCCCGCTGTCATAGAAACATCATTGCATCTTAAAGCTAATGCAAAAACGGTAGTTTAGCGTTGTCATGTTGTCGCAAAAGTCAGTTCCGTTGATCTGTCTTTGTCTTTTTCAAAAGGAAAACAACAATGACCATTCTAAAATCTTTTCTAAAAGTTGTTCTGATATCTTTGCTTTTCACCGTGCCCGTCATGGCTCAGAATATTGCCAAGGGTGTCGTCTATAATGACTTGAATCGTAATCTGGTACGGGATTCCAATGAGCACGGCATTGAAGGTGTTTCGGTCTCCAATGGGCTGGACGTGGTGCAAACCGACGAACAAGGCCGTTATCGACTGCCCGTTGACGACGAAACGGTAATTTTTATCACCAAGCCCCGAGGCTTCCATGTGCCGGTTAATGATGTCCAGTTGCCTCAGTTTTATTACATCCACTATCCCAACGGCACGCCCCCAGTCGCCGATTTCCTCTTTCCCGTTATTGAACCGACCGGCCCATTGCCCGAATCGGTAGATTTTCCCCTGTTTAGCGATGAGCCAAAAAACCATGTCCCAGACTACGAACCCAGCGAGTCGCATTTCCAGGCTTTAGCCTTCGCAGATCCGCAGGCTGGTAACTTTTCGCAACGTTTAGACCCTTTGCTACCCGATGATTTTGGCAACCGCCAACTTAGCGATCTACGGGATGAATTTATTCAAGGACTTGTTGGAACGCCCGCCAGATTTGTCATGGTGGCAGGCGATATCGTGAACGATAATCTAGATCTGTACCCAAGACACAATCGTATCATGTCGGTTCTAGGCATCCCGGTGTGGAATGCCCTCGGTAACCACGATATAAATTTTAAATCGCCCAACGACAAATATTCCAATCAGACCTTTATCCGCACCTTTGGTCCGACCGATTATTCTTTTGATTATGGCGATGTGCATTTTATCGCTATGGATAATGTATATTTTAAAGGTAACAGCGATCCGTTTGCCGAAGGACTTGGCACGCCGGAAGCCTTTGAACCGGGTCTGCCCGACGGCGGAACCCTCTATCGCGGTGAGTTCACTAGAAAACAACTACAATGGCTTGCCAACGATTTGCGCTTCGTTCCCGAAGATAAGCTAGTAGTACTTTATACCCATATTCCATTAAAAACGTTGGCTATCAGCAGCGCAGGAACAGTGGGTGCGGCTAACATCAATACCCTGAATCTCGATGAACTGCTAAAGGTGTTAGACGGCCGCGAACATGTCTATTCATTCTCTGGACACGATACCAGCAACAGTTGGTTAGTGCTTTTGGGGGATGAGGAAGGGCGCTCTGCGGATCTCCCCCCGATTCCCCATAAGACCCTAGCGGAAGTTAGAACCTCATTACCGGGTCCCTTTGATGATCGTGGTGTGCGTGTCTCCAACCTGGAAGACGGCAATCCCGAAGGCTACTATTTTATGTCGTTTAGTGACCACGAGATTGAAACCCGTTTTGAGGCAGCGGCGTCCAGCATCAACACACCCACAAAGCGGCCAGGCAAGGCTAGAAAAAACCAATTCCAAATGCGTATCAGCGTTGGCGTGAGCTTAAACCGCGATGCCATCGACGATCTTGATGTGACTTGCCCAGCCCCTGACTTCGAGCCGGTGGGAGATCCTAACTACATCGTGGCCAATGTCTTTGACGGCAATGAATTGCATGAAGTCTCTATGTCGTTGAATGATGGACCGTTTGAGCCCATGGAACATTTGGTGCGTCAGGACGATGTGGAGACACTGCCCGATGGTATCCTGAGACCTCAGGGCACAGCCTGGTGCCTCGATCCGTTTATGGTTCGTTTTAATCAACGTATTATGGATTTTCTGGCTGACATTGAGGCGAACACGGAAACCCCCCAAGCCGAGCGCTTCACCACCCCAACCCCGGACCCCTCAGGTCATCTTTGGGCAGCTACCGTTCCCGCTGATCTGGAGCCTGGGGTACATGTGCTAAAAGTACGTTCCACCGATGAGTTTGGCAACACCGCCGAAGCTAATAAGGTGTTTGAGGTCTGCGAGGAGGGCTTTGACACCCTTGAAAATGGTCAAGTTGAACTGCGTGATTGCGTAATCTTGAGTGCGCAATAAGGTTAAGACCAATTAAGTAGCCAATTAAGGGTCAGTTCGCTTTTTTTATAATACTTTATGACAGCATCGATTGTGCCAGCAAGGGTATATCCTCCTTTTTTCTTTTCCTTATCTTATTAGCTAAGAAAGCGACTTGACCTCTTTACACTAACTGACTTCTTCCTGACGAACGATGCCTGCCAGTTCTGTCGCCTTAATGTCTGACTGCTCGGTTTTTGAGTAGATGGTAATCAGTAGTATAGAGGTAGTAGATGATTCGATAACCACCGCTTTTGCCGCGTTTGGCATCACTATTTTTGACTCGAACTTTATAAACAGTATGATCTATTCCTGGGATTTGATCGCCAGGGGTTTTGCCTAATTCGAGCTGCTCGATAAGCGGTTGCACATCAAAGCGAATATGGCGGTATTTTCGGCTTAAACGCCGCAGTTGCCGTTTGAAGGCGTCAGAGTATCTGATGATCACGCTTTATCTGCGTCAATACTGTCCCAAAGAGTGTCAACTGGATGAGTCCGGCCTGCCTTGACATCGCGCCATCCTTCACGAAAAGCATCCGCCGCATCGGGCCAGGGCTCGTCTTCTTCGATTCCTTTACGGAAGGAATGCACTAGGCGTAGCAAAAGTGCTCGATAGCGCTCTGGCGTTTGGTCGATCTCAGCGTAAAGTTGTTGGGTAACGTTTTTGCTGTCTAAATTCATATTGAAATATCACATAGAAGTAAAAAAAGTCAGGGCTGAAAGAGGAAAAGAAAAAAGGGTCAAACTCGCGTTACTGTATTGATATATCTATTGAGTCTATTCTGTAACGTAATATTTTGCTTGGGTACCCATTTTTTCAATGTGCCGACCAAAGTTGGAAGACTCGCATTGAAAATAAAATGCCACATCTATCGAATTAGCCCTTCATTGCCGACTCAGTCAACCAATTGCAGCTCGTGCTTTGAGAAATCATATGATTTCTCAAGGGTTACCAAAGTCTTTTTTCGCTGACTCTATAGTCTACACTCAAAGAGGCCGCTATCCCATCCAACGTTGCTGGCAAAATTGGGGTCTGATTAGAGCTCAGTTCGCTTTTTTTATAATACTCTATGACAGCATCGATTGTGCCAGCAAGGGTATATCCTCCTTTTTTCTTTTATTAGCTAAGAAAGCGACTTGACCCCTTTCTGACCCCTTTCTGACCCCTTTCTTTCTCCCTCGCCATGGATTGGCGAGAATCCAGTCCCATGGACGGCAAGCGCCGGTGACAACCGCTTGCTACCGCTCCATAGCATCTCGATTCCGGCAATCCCTGCTGGAATGACAGGTAAGCAATTACCTTTTTCGTATGCTTTGAAGCGCTACCCCGTAATTAAGCATACATGTTATTCTGTGGATATGAACGTTTCATCTATTTCAATGCTTTCTCACATTCCAGAGCGCATTGACCAACGCCTTTTTCTTCACGACGCGCTATCGCAGGATTACGAAGGGTAATAGGGAAATAACCTCTGGATTTTCCGGTGGCCGATCTCGATCCTTGGACGGAAGAGTTAAGCTTGGGCAGAGAGGATATTTACGGTGATGGCGAACGAAAAATTTTTTCATAGTATAGTCTTGTACTACCTTTGCAACTTCTTTATTAATGAACAAAGTCAAACGACTTTACACCGACCAACAAGAGATGAGTGTACATATCGTTATATCTGATGACTTAGCCCATGGTCGTCAACAAACCGAAATGGAGCAAGCTGTCCGTGAAGGAGTGCTGATTCGCGACTACTTGAATGCTGAAATCAGCATCGGAAAATTCGCCGAGTTGATGCAGCTTGAATACGAAGAAGCACGAGACTGGCTTCATCGTCATGGCGTCGCCACGAGCCGGGTTTTTACTGATCCTGAACTTGAAGCGACCGAAGAAAAGCATTACCGTAATATCACCACAAAACTCGGACTCTCTGCGCAACAGGACGGATGAAGGTCGTTTGCGACACATCCGTGATCATCACACTCCACCGAGGTGAGATTATCGATTGCTTGGGGCAGCTTTTTACAGGTGTCTTGGTTCCGCCGGCGGTGGAAGCGGAATGTCGCCGTCCCTCAACACGTAAGGCATTATTAGATTCAGGAATTAACGTGCAACCGGTGGAACGGATCCTACCCCTCTCTGGAGTGCATCAGGGAGAACGAGAGGCGATCAGCCTAGCCGTCGAGCAACAGATCCCGGTGATTCTCCTTGATGACGAAAAAGCATTTAAGCGGGCGTTAGAGCAGGGATTAACTCCCATCAAATCGTTGCGCGTGGTTCTCCTCGCTAAACAGAAAGGAATTATCCCTTCGGCCAAAACCGTGCTTGACAGGATGATTACAAACGGTGAAGGAATTCAGGAAGAACAGTATCAAAAACTCTTACAAACTGCAGGTGAATAGGTTTATCAACTCCACCGTCTCGTCGCCGGATTGTAATCCCAAAATTAGAATTGGGAGTCAGTTCGCTTTTTTATAATTAGGGGTCTGACCAATTAGGGTTCAAAATTAGGGGACAATTAAGGGTCGGTTCGCTTTTTTTATAATACTCTATGACAGCATCGATTGTGCGAGCAAGGGTATATCCTCCTTTTTTCTTTTATTAGCTAAGAAAGCGATTTGATCCCTTTACCCTTTCTGCTTTCTGTCCATTTAGGATTGTCTGAAAGTAAAACTATTAGGATAAACTTCCATCTCAATTGCTTTCTTCAACTTATCTCATTTGTTTTTTTAAGAAGAAAAAAGAGCTGATCAAAACTAAAGCAGGAAAAACTAAAAACACAAGTTCTTTTGAACTTGGCGTATTCGACCAATATCCAATTGTGGATAGCAGAATCAATATTGATGTTGCAAAAATATTCAATCCGACGATTTTTTTTACAGAGACTATAAAGAAATATTTCTGCCGGAAAAGGATTAAACTTATTAATAAAGAAACAATACCTACTAATAAGGACAGACTAAAAATTACCAGCAGGATTATTAAATCTTCTGGTTCTTTTTTAAAATTATCTATAGCTTTAAAAATACCACTGAGTGACCAGAAAGCAAATGTGAGAAATATGAAGCCTGTCAAAAAATCTATAATGCTTATTAAATAGACCTCTTGAAAAAGTCACTTTGCTAGGTCAATTTCAAAGTTATGAATGG
>CAYRGG010000073.1:0-16691 GCA_964423745.1 uncultured Candidatus Competibacteraceae bacterium
TGTTCTTTTGATCCCAAATTCGCCTTTATCAGCGTGCGGCGCACGGCGGACTTGATTAACGATTCCCTGTTGCGTGCGCATTTATACGCGGTGGATAGAAATATCACCAAAACCTACATTGAAGAAGTGACCGAAAGCGTGAACAACTATTTACGCTTCTTAAAGAGCATTGGCGCGATCATCAACGGTAATTGTTTCGCCGATCCGGACTTAAATACCCCCGATCAAATCGCCCAAGGCAAAGTCTTCTTTGATTTCGATTTCACGCCGCCGTATCCCGCCGAGCATATTACCTTCCGTAGCAGTTTAGTTAACGATTATCTAGTGGAGATTTTCGCATGATCATACCTAAGGTCCTTAAGAATTTTAATTTATTTGTTGACGGTAACGGCTTTGCTGGATTGGTGGAAGAGCTCACACTCCCCAAACTGACGTTGAAAATGGCCGATCTTTACAATGGCGGGATGGACGCGCCCATCGATCTGGAGATGGGCATGGAAAAGCTCGAGTGTAGCTTTACCCTGTCTGAATACAATGAGGCTGTGATTCGTCAATTCGGTTTGCGTAACGGTGCCCAGGTGTCATTGAGTATGCGCGGTGGTTTGGACGCAGAAGCCGGTGTCGTACCCGTGGTTGTCAACCTAACCGGTGCCTGGAAGGAACTGGACACCGGCAGCTGGAAAGCGGGTGAAAAAGCGCCGTTAAACGTAAGTGTGACTCTGCGTTACTACAAGTTAGCCATGGGTGGACAAGAGCTGATCGAGGTGGACGTGATCAACATGGTCCGAATCATCGACGGTACCGATCAACTAGCGGACATGCGGGCAGCTATTGGTCTTTAAGCGCCTCACAGCAGGCTGTTGATAGTCAACAGCCTGTTAATGGGAAGTGTGTCTTTTCCCTTTTAAATCACTGCTTCTAGGGTGAGATGATGCTGCCAAAGGTCCTTAAGAATTTTAATTTGTTTATTGACGGTCGCGGTTACGCTGGGCGTGTTGAAGAAGTGACCTTGCCGAAACTGGTGCACCGCACCGAGGAGTATCGACTTGGTGGTCTGGACACCCCCGTGCAAGTGGATATGGGCATGGAAAAGCTCGAATGCGATCTTACCCTGAGCGAATACGACGCCCATGTAATTAAGATGTTTGGTATCGAAGACGAGTCTTTGTTGCCCACCGCTTTGCGGGGTATCGGCTTAGACCCTGTGGTCAATACCCTGACTGGTTTTGCCCCCAGGGGGCAAATACCTTTCACCCTGCGCGGTGGTTTAAGCGACGAGGTGAACGACAGAGTGGTGCCCGTGGTGATCTATGTGGAGGGGAGCATTATTGAACTCGATCTTGGTCAATGGCGAGCGGGGGAAAAGGCTACTTTAAAGATTCGCTTAGCATTGCGTTATTACCGCTTAACGGTGGATAACGAAAATCTTATTGAGATCGATGTGGATAATCGAGTTCGTAAGGTGGCTGGCAATGATCAGATCAGTACGTCCCGCGTACTGTGATGGACAGGGTCAGGACTTACGAAGCTCGATTTAATAGGTCGTGATTACTGAGGAGCGATTTTATGAATACACCAGAATTGAAAAACATTAACCATAATCAACTTCGATCCGATTCATCGACTACGGGCGGGACAATTCAATTGCAGTATCCCATCTCGGTGGACGGTATGGTGATAGAAAGTTTGACCATGCGCCGCCCACTGGTGCGGGATCGTTTGGTGGCTGAAAAAGCCAGCGGCAGTGAGGTGGAAAAGGAAATCCGTTTAATTGCCAACCTCTGTGAAATGGCGCCTCAGCATATCGAGCTGTTAGACCTGGCGGATTATGCAAAACTGCAGGAGTGCCTAGCAGGTTTTTTATCCTAGCGCCCGACCGATTGCGCGACGCCGTGTTTGTATTAGGGCAGCGCAGCGGTTGGGGATTAAACGAGTTGCTCGATTTAGACGAAGATGACCTGCTCATGTGGTTAGAAACCGGGCGGCGGGTGCTGGCGCAAGCGGAACAAACGTGAATAAAGAACACATACAGAGCAAGCTCTATTTGAAGAAAGTGGTTTTTTCAGGCTGCGGACTGTTTGCCGTCAACAGTGGGGTGTGCGGGGGAAAAGCAAGCCTATTGGGTCGCCTACCAGGCTTACTCGGTACGGTGCCGCTGCCCCGCTTTGGGCTTGTGGATCAATTCAGTTTCTATCCTGTTCCCTACGAGTGGTTAAGGGATGACAAGACGCCGGATGGGGACGCTGACGAAGGGCAAGCAAGAAACAGTCAAAGCACCTCTGTTTTTCAGTACAACCAGCACAATACGATACGTATCTTTGGACCCAGTGTACTCTACCGCCTGTTAGTCGATAAGCGTGTTTGGAACGTGTCTGATCGATTCTCAAATGACCCGTCAACACCAGAAAGTGCTGATAAAGAATGGGCAAGCATTAATGATCTGGTCAATCCTGATGCTGTAATGAGCGATTCAGATAAAGCATCCATGAGTTACGTCAATGGGCTTATTACCTTTGATCCAAAGAAAAAAGTGGATAAGCCAATGACTTCAGGCTTTGTGAACGGGCTATTTAGTAAAGTGCGTGTTAACCAGTCCAAGGGCGCTGTTCAGCTCCATCGCAAATTGCTCGGCAACACCGCTGCAGCAACAACATCCGATCCGATAGGTGCGAATACGCTTTACACCGACACCGTACACGCCAATACCAGAGCAATCGATCAAACACACCTAAGTAATGTTCTGCAACAGACATCGATTCAACGAACCATAAAGACATTGGCGACAAAAAACACCGAAGAGCAAAGTGAACACAAAGCACAATTCGAACTGCTTCAACAACAGTTGAAGGGGGTCGAGCAACTCACTAGTCAGGATATGCGCCGCCTGCAGCAGTCAGTGCAGGAGCTCAAGCATATATTAAGTGCGCGGCAACAGCCGGCTTCATTTTCTTCTCCGAGGCCACCTTCGTTCTATGGGCGGCTTAAATAGTCCTAACGAAACAGAAAAGTGAGGAATAAGCGATGATGATGATATTGGGGCCTTTATTTTTTTCGGTTGAAACATCAGCCTACGAACAGTTGCAGCGCAATACCCAATACCAATGGGCATCGCAAGGTCGTTTAGGGCACCCGGTATTAAAGCGCCTGGGCATCGGTGGACCCGCCTATCAGTACGTGGGGCCTGGTGAAGAAAGCATCAACCTCAACGGCACCCTATTTCCCCAATATAAAGGTGCGCCTGGACACATATCGTTAATGCGGTTGTCGGCGGGCTTAGGCGTTGCTTTACCTTTAATCGATGGCAATGGTTTTATTTACGGACGTTGGCTTATCGAAAGCATACAAGAAACCAAAAGCGTTTTCTTCTCTGACGGTAATCCGCGCAAAATCGACTTTAGCCTGAGTTTAAAAAGGTACAACGAAGACTTAATGATTTTTTAACTTGTGCAGTGTGTAGGGTGGGCAACTTGTTGCCCACGCGGAAAGCTTAATAGTTTTCTAATTTGTGCAGTGTGTAGGGTGGGCAACTTGTTGCCCACGCGGAAAGCTTAATGTGAAAGTCCTTGGAGACTGCTATGGCAAATTATTATCGGACTAAAGCGGGCGATACCCTCGATTGGATATGCTGGCAGTACTACGTTAAAGAAATTAGTTTGGGTTCGGCGGCCATGGCCGTCGACCCGAGCCTCTTGGCTAATACGGGTGTGCTCGACAGTGGCTTCTTGTTAGGGCCTGAATCCGACGAGATCGCCAAAGGAAGGGTGGAAAAGGTATTGCAAGCCAATCCCGGCTTAGCCGCTTATCCACTTATCCTACCAGCGGGCTTAAACATTCTGTTACCCGATCTGGATGCTGTTTCGGCGGATAATGCGTCGGTTAAATTATGGGATTAATGAACCGTTTTCTGTCGCCGCACTTACTCACAAGCAGCAATAGTCCGAAACTGTTCTGTTTCAACTTAACTTCGCAAGTATAAATTATGGCGATACCGACCTTATCACGATTAAGCAGACTCACGGCCCCCGCATTTAAAATGAGCGTCGGCGGGTTACCGTCCAGCTCAGTGCTCAATGACCGGCTTGTCTCCATCAGCGTAACCCTTAACAACGGTGAAGTGAGTGACCAGTTATCACTGGAATTTGATGACCGTGACACCGTGTTTTTTGGCGGAATCAGCTTGCCGAGGCAGGGTGTCCCCATTTCGGTGTCTCTCGGTTATGAAGTCTACACCGCAGAAATGGGAAAATTTATCGTAAACCGCCTCAGCTCCAGTGGTTCCAGCGGTGGCAGAACCCTGAGCGTTTCAGCAACCCCAGCGCTGCTTAATGCGGATTACACGCGCACCTGGAGCGGTACGATCGGCGATATTGTCGACGCTATTGCGCGGGAGCATAACCTCACGGCTAAGGTGAGTTCGACATTAAAATCTGAAACCATCGATGTTATTAACCAATTAAATGAATCCAACTCGGCGTTTCTTGCTCGTCTTGCCGCCCGTTACAACGCCGTCTTCAAACCCATGGCCGATAACTTATTGTTTATGGCCAAAGGGGAGGGCACATCGGCCTCAGGCTTGCCCATGCTGCCTGTCAATATTCCACCCCACGATGTGATTCAGTGGAGTAAAAGTATAAACGAGCAGTTGGATTTCAAGAAGGTCTGCGCGTATTGGTTTGACCATAAGCTTGCCACAGATCGAGAGGTTTACGTGCCGGATGGTCCTCCGCCCAAGGCGGGTGAAAATGTGCTCCGTTTACCCCATCTCTTTAACAATGAACGCGAAGCAAAAGCCGCCGCTAAAGCCAAATTTGATGAAACCAATCGCGAAGATGAAAGCTTGAGCTTAACCATGATTGGCAATCCAGATATTACGGCAGAAGGCAAAATAGTACTGAACAATTTTCGCACTGGCGTGGATGGAAACTATATCGTCAAGAGCGCAACCCACAGTTTTAGTCGGGGTGGCTATCAGACCAGTCTTAGTGCTTATGTGGAACCGTAAGTGATGCAGTTAGGACTCACCCAACACTAAACCGATAAACCCTATGACCCTATTTAAGACCACAAAGCTATGACTTATGAATCCACATTGAATACAGAGACGAGCTGGCAACAACAGAATTACAAGGGTTTGCTGGCTGAAATCGATAGGCTTAAAACGTCGCTTCGCCATCGGTTGCCGGATCAAGTACGCAACGCGGCCAATGAAGAGGAACCGACCGTGTTAATGCGTCAGCTGACTGCGGAGGAGGAACCGACCGTGTTAATGCGTCAGCTGACTGCGAAGGACGCGCAGGGCGTTGTTGACTCCCAGGCTACTATCAGCGTAACCAGTAGTACCCAGCGTGAATCGGTGGATGGTCGCAAGCAAACGTCGGTCATGTTGAATAATCTTTGCGCACTGTTCAGCTTGTCAGCGTTTGAACGCCAGCTAGTGGTGCTCTGTATAGCCATGGAACTGGACCCAGACATGCCTGCCCTTTGTATGGAATTATCCCAACAACCCAGTCCCAGCATGGCGTTGGCGTTAATGTGTTTTGATGGCCACTGTTCAGCCATGGCGGAAGATGCGCCACTCGCTTATTTTCAGCTCATTGAGCTTAAGCGGGACAATCATAGCTTTGCTCGGCGCAGTCTAGCCATTGGTGATTGGGCGCTCTTTTTTTTAACCGGCGCACCGGTTCTAGACCCCTTGCTAGCGACGGTTATGCATCCCATAAAACCGCTTGAACCGACGTTGCCCACGCCACTGAAAAACGCGGAATTGCTCGGTCAAGCGCGGCACTACCTGGACGACAGTCAAGCAGTGGTGCAACTCATTGCAACAACCCACGATGATCAACGCCAGGTTGCCGCGCTGCTAGCAAACCGCGAGGGCAGGGAAATCTATGAATTCAGCTTATACCAAGTACCCCTGCGTGCCGATGAACAATCTACTTTGATGCGACGCATCGCCCGGGAAGTGATTTCTCGGCAATGTTTAATACTGATCGATTGCCAGCGGTTGGTGGCCAGCGGCGAATCCAAAGCGGATAGTTATGTGCTGCGTAACTGGTTAGATTGTTTGTTGCGCGGTTTGCCTACTGCATTTCTCCTGTGTGCGTCTGAACAAATCCACTTGCCGCAAACAAAAATACATTACCAACGTTTACCGGCCTTACCGAACGACGAACAGCTTCAGCTCTGGCAACACTGCTTGCAGGACAATAATACCGATGCCGTGCAGCCAACCCTGTTGGAGTTAACCACCCAATATAATCTCACCAGCGCCCAGGTGAGATCCATCGCCCGTAGCGCCACGATTGACCATAGTACAACCACGGCGGGCGACACCAGTCCAGAGAACTTGCAAAAAACATTATGGCAACACAGTCGCGAACAATCACGCCAAAATTTGCACGGTCTAGCCCAAGTGATTCCTCCGCAACAACTCGATTGGAATGATTTAATCCTGCCGGAGAATGAAAAAAATAGGCTCCAGTCCATCGTGTCCCAAGCCAGGCAGCGCAAACGGGTATACCAGCAATGGGGTTTTGCCAAGCAAGTGCCCTATGGTCTGGGTATTTGCGCCCTGTTTGCGGGCGGTAGCGGCACCGGTAAAACCATGGCGGCCCGGCTTATTGCCAGTTTGCTGAATTTAGACCTGTACCATGTGGATATCAGCAGCGTCGTGGATAAATACATCGGTGAAACGGAAAAAAAACTGGACACGCTTTTTCAAGCGGCGGAAAACAGCGGCGCTGTCTTGTTGTTCGACGAGGCCGACGCCCTGTTCGGCAAGCGTGCCAAAGTACAGGACGCTCGGGATCGATACGCCAACACGGGCGTGAGTTTTTTACTGCAGCGTATGGAGCGTTACGCCGGGCTTTCTATTTTGACCACCAATATGCGCAGCGCCCTGGACGCGGCCTTTACCCGTCGCCTTCGGTTTATCGTGCAATTTCCCTTTCCCTCTGAGCAAGAGCGAGAAAAGATTTGGCGCTGCATGATACCCGCCACTGCCCCCACCGAGCAGATTGATTTCAAAAAGCTCGCCCGTTTAGTGCTGGCCGGCGGGGCGATACGCAATATTGTTTTACAGGCCGCCTTTATGGCCGCCGAGGCTGAACAGCCGATCACCATGCAGTGTTTATATGAAGCCGTTCGGCAAGAATATATCAAGGCGGAAAAAACCCTGGATGCAAACCTGGTGAAGGACTGGTAAATCCATTTTTATCAACCGAACATGATCAATCATTTATTATGGCTACGATTAAAGATTTTTTGGAAAGCATCGTCGGTAATCTTAAGGAAAATTTTCCTGAACTAAAAACCTGCGTCGTTTTACCGGGCTTTCTTGAAACCACAGAGCTTCAAGAAGTCCATAAAAATACCCCCGGCGTGTTTGTTGCGCCGGTGGGGAATGGCGAAATTACCCATGTGGAAACCGGCGAGAGCGATATTACCCTACAACTGGTGCTCTACTTATTGGTGGTGGATCAGCCGGGGGAAGAGGATGGCATTAGTAACGCCACCGAGCGAGAGCAGATCGCCCAAATCCTCCTGAGCAAGTTGCTCAGTCACATGAGTTCCACCGCGCAGCGCTGGGGGTTGCCCGAGGCGCATCCAGCCACGGCCATCGAGAGCGCGGACGTTCATGGACTGACCAACGACTTTATCCCCCATACCAAAGATTGGCGCTTGGGCACCGCCGTCCTGGCCCGGGCGGCAGACCTCTATGGCGGACAAGACCCCATTAGCAACCTGGCCTTATGGGCCATCACCTGGGAACAACGCCTGCGGTTGGGTAAAAACGATTTTGCCACCACCGATGTCCCGGTACCGAGTGATCCCCAGGTACGCCAGGGCGACGGGGATTTTCGACCGTTGCTGTCGGTGTAATGCGGTAGTCGTAAACCGATAACCGAAGCATCAGCCATGCGGTTAATACCTCGGCGATTAACCATGTATTGAGGAAAGGCAATCCCATGTACGCGGAACTAAAAAAAGACGATGCCTCACTGCAAAAAAAGTCTAGCCATAGGCATGGAGAAAGCAGATCTCACGCTGATCGGAATTCGGATCTGCTGTCCGGGGAAAGCACTGAAGGTTTTACCAGTTCGCCGAGTTACGCCTTGCCACCTCCGGGTCAGGGCCAGTTGGTCATGCAGTGTAAGGGTTTATCAGAAGGCCCCGAACCGACAAAGATAAGCGGCCCACTGATCCAGCGCAGAGTCAATAACACGGGTCTGCCCGACAAGCTAAAAAACGGCATTGAGAATCTCTCTGGCTATTCCATGGATGATGTCAGAGTGCACTATAACTCCAGCAAGCCGGCCCAACTTGGAGCCCATGCTTATGCTCTGGGTACGGATATTCACTTGGGACCAGGTCAAGATAAACACCTTCCCCATGAAGCCTGGCATGTGGTACAGCAAAAGCAGGGGCGTGTAAAGCCTACCCTTCAGATGAAGGGAAATATGAAGGTCAACGATGATAAAGCTCTGGAAAGAGAGGCGGATGTAAAGGGGACAGACGCTTTAGCGGCAAGAAGAGGCCTGGAAAATGAACCACAGCAGAAAGTTAATACTGAGAAAAAAAATCCTGAAATCTTGCAGACAAAACGAGAACCCGGTAAGAGCGGGGTTTCAACAAGTGTAGGACACGTAAAAAAAAGAACAATCCCTTGGAAAAGGTTATCTTCCAATGTAATCCATTGGTACGCTTGGAATAAAGAGAAGCATAAATTTGCAAAATTGAACGAAACGATCCCAAAAGGTACAGAAATCCTTTCAGCCAAAGAAGTAGATCGGAATAATAAAATGCTCTTAATCGAGGTTGAAGCAAAGGATGAGAAAGGAATACCCATTCGAAAAAGCGGATTTGTGCGTAAAAAGAACCTAAAGGACCTGCGGATTACCGATCGTGTACCTCCTTTTCATGTAGATCCGTATAACATTATTGCCCCTCGTGGAGATTGGGCATCTTACAAACCCAAAAAATACAATGAATCTAATTTTGAGTGGTACCTAAATTTAGCTATTCTAATGGACGCTTATCACTCACTCGAAGCAAACGATAAAAATAAAGAGACACGCAATGATTTAGCTCTCGCAGCCATGCAAAGTTTTGTTAAGGTAGCTAGTATAGTATCCCCTAAAACACACGGAAAAATACTGGATTTTAAGGAGAAAAAGCCAGCTGAGTCGTTCGAGGGGGCCAGGCATAGTCAATACATGGGTTTTCAGACAGCACCTATTTATGACAGTTCTTATGGATACTATCGGAGCGGTGACGCTCGGCTATTGGCTGATCTTAATACGTTAATAGCCGATAAGCTAGGCGTAGAGAAAGAAAAAATTAAGTCGGTGAGCGATCCTTTTGTCCTAGATGTAATGAAAAGGTTTTTCCCCTTACAGTATGCAGAACTGGAAGGAGAAACTGAAACCAACGATATAGCTGAGGTTAAAACGAACATAGATAGCCTGGATACTTTTCAAGATTCCATACAACGACTGTGCGCTAATATCAAGAAGGGCCATTCTCCAAATGTAGATTTTGTTTTTGATGTAAGTCAATACTACGAAAACGAAAGAAAAGGTAAAGACGGAGAGGGGGAGTCGATGACCAAACCGCATTCCAAAACTCTCATATCCAACATTGAGAATTCCTTTAGAAGAATTATAGTCGAAACCATCCAGAGGGAATCTAAAGGGGACAAGGAGGACAAAAAATTACTCATCGAGAATTTATTCCGTAAAATCCAGTTGCTGGTTTTAACTAAATATGAAAAAGTTAACATATTGATAATGCTGGATTTAAATAATGCAGGAAAAAAACATGGTAAGTCTAATAAATTAATAAGGTTTGCAAGGCAATCGAATACAATAAATAATCCTTCTCAATCGCTTACCAAGAATCGCGAAAAAATTTCTGACGCAATGAAACTATCCGGCACAAAAATAGATCCGATAAGTGCCAAGGAAGCCATGATAAGAATTGGTGGCATTGAAGAAATACTTAAAATAAAAAACCTGATACCTGTTACCATTGCAAAGAAAAGTGGCGAGAACAAAGAAAACGAAAATGATTCTTTAAGCGACCCTAAAAATATCGGTGAACAAATAAAAGATAGATTAGAATCTAAAAATTTATTGAATGAAAAATCTCCAATAGAAATAAAATCTCACGGTAGTTTCGAAGATTTTAAAGGGGAGCCGGTTTTTGAAAATTTTCGAAAATTAGCCGAGCAAGAAAACGCACCTCCCTATGTGAAAATATATTCAGAAGCAACAGTAGATTTGCTTAATGGGCTTCAACTGTCGTTAGAAAAAAAAGGGGGGATAGATAAGGTTTTTGAAGAAAAAGGAATATCTAACCTTTTGCAAATTCTTTATACATTAATGACCGTTACCATGCATTCTGCGATTTTTGTTGCAAATAATATGACCTTGTTTTTAAACCAAATTGATAAATTACATAATTATATACAAATAATACTGGCAATTACCAAGCCATATAGACAGGGTACAGTATTTTCCGACGCAATCAAAGAGGCGGTTAACGAACCACCTAAAAACGATATTACAGAACACTACTGGGTCGAGGAAGAAAATATAAAGACCTCCTCTACTGATAGACCTGCCGAAGCTACCGAAACAAAGCCAAAGCAAAACCTAGTTAAAAGGGGGAAGGTTGTTGTCAAGAAAATTTATAACGCATTCCAAAGAAACGGTTCTAAAAAAGCTAAACCAGCCAAAGCATTAGAAGTTCCAACAATAAAGCAACCCACTAAAACCCGAAAGCAGAAAACAAAGCCCCCAAGACCAACTGTACCAGAAGCCTTGCACACCTTAGTCCATCATCAGGCATCTGCCATGCATGCGCTAAGCAGTACACTTGCTGGTGTAGAAAAACAAAAGGGACATGGGCGACTCAATGTTTTGGTTTTAAAAGATAACTATTACGAGGCGGCTGGTAAAGGCAATTTAGTACATAAATCCAAAGCATACGACATATCGGTAATAGACGGCAACCAAATGAATGAGGGATTCTTCGACTTGGATGGTGAGAAAAAAGCGGTTGATCCCCAAAGGAAATTCGATATATTCATCTGTGATTTCCATCATAATATCTCCTTAACGCTTGATGAATACCATGCCGAAAACCTTATAGAACAGGTGGATATGCTTTATCGTGAGAATAGAGTTGCAAACGAATTTACTGTGGCCATAGATTGTACGATTGATTATCTGCGATCGAAAGATATACAACTATTTTTAGAAGCTAACGAGCAACGTATCACCTCCGGACAACTGAATGTTGTTTTGTACCGCAGTGCACAAAAGTTCGACATGTTGGGCCTCGACAATTATTATGGAGGCTATACCATCACCATTAATAATAAACAATCCTATAATCTATTCAATAAGCGAATTTCGGAACAGGACGACCATGTACCGGGATTGGCACATCAAGGTCTTACCCATTTGGTTAAACATGCTTCAAAGCATCAAGACAATTATCGCGAAGCCATTATAAAAAATACACAGAGGCTATATGATAAACTCGATGAAGCCGGACTAACTGGTCAAGATCCCAAACAAGCATACATTTCAAAAAGTGACGACCCCATTAAGGTTTTCCTAGCCTTTAAGGGAAATTCTATAGATTATATTATCAAAACATTTATAGCTTGGGCAAAACACCAAGGAAAACCAATAACAAACAGGGCAAGTTTTGGTTTTCCTACGACCAACTTTATAGACATTGGAGGAAGGTATCGTATTACGCTTGGCTTAGAAAGTACGGAAACCATCGATGAATATGCCTTTTGCCTTGTTGCCCTAATGCAAATTTTTAAGGAAGATCTCGCAACAGGTAATAGGATTTATTCTGACAAAGATTTTAAACTTGTAGATGAGAGAATAAAAGAATTAAAACAGATAGGTTTGAGGGAAATTAAAAATATCCGGGAGTTTGCGCCCATACCTTTGGATATCTTGAGTCAGTACCAAATAGGGCAATTATCTAACATGCTCGATTTGGATAAAGGCCAAAACATTTTTATAGCTCCTAATCATCGATTAGAGATTAGAGAGGCGTTATCAAAGAATAATTGGAATGTTCTTTCGAAATTTACGATAAACAGGACAAACAATTCATATACAATACTTCCTGCCCTTGTTAATGAACCTGAAAAATCCGTTAACGAACCTGAAAAACCCCTTAAGCTATCCGAAATAAGTGAAGAATTACGAAAATATCTGTTGGAGGAGCTAGAAAAGGATAAAAATTATTTATCGTTTAGCGACTCTACAATGATAAAAAAAATAGCATTGGCACTTAGCAAAAAGGACAACGACATTCTGGAAAATTTTCAGATTAAGGAAATAAAAGGAGGAGGTCATTTCATTTCCAGCCTTACCGAACAAGCGCATCCCAATCACAAAACTATTCCTCCAGAAGATGCTGAAAAGACGAGTGCTGAAACTTCAACTGAAGACCGGATAGCGATTAAAAAAGCTTTGCGGGACGAAGGCGAGTCATATACTCCCGAACAAAAGGAATATGCAGACAAAAAAAATTGGGTAACCGGCGACTATGGTGCCGGGGGCGATTGTTTGTTTTTTTCACTTCTGGCCTCCAAAAAGCAGCGTGAAGCAAATGTACTACGTAATGAAATAGCTAATTATCAGAAGGATAATGGTTTAATTCGTGACAATGCTGCAGATCTCTTTTTAAATAACCAGTTGCCAAATACCGTTGGCCAACAAAGAACGAAGAAAACAGCCGAAGATTATTACAATTTTATTAGAAAGCCAGGTTCCTGGGGAGGACGGGAAGAAATCAGGGCTTTTTCATTAATGACAAGTAGAACCGTATTTTTAATTGAACACTACGGTGAAATTTTGAGATTCGATGGAAAAAATACACAAAAAGTTGATGATATTCCTGATGAAGCATTTCACGATGGTACTGTTGTGCTACATAAATCAGTGGCTCATTTTATAAGGGTAACAGGGAAGAAGCGCTCTAAGTAGACGACAAAAGGATAAGAATGGAGGGTATGAAGTAGGACGAGGGTCGGGTCTTCCTTTTTGCCGTTTTTATCAATAATAGGTGGGATAAGCCCCTATCCTTTTTTTGATACAACTTACCGATGGTAGTGTTCCTAACGATTGGCGAGTCTTAGCCTAACAAACACCGCGTATTTCCAGCATCGGCAAAGGCGAGTGTACGTCGCGGGTAACTATTCACCCTTCCGTCATTCTCGCCATGGACTTGCGAGAATCAAGTAGCATGGACGGCAAACGCGGGTGACAACCTGCCTATTACTCTCCATGGCAACTGGGTTCCGGCAATCCCTGCCGGCTGGGACGGGTGAACGGTTACATCAGGGTCAGTGTGCTGTAGCGCAGGTTTGCAGGGTTTAGGCTGCTGGTATGAGATGACGCTGTCGAGGTATCTAGCACCCCTACTAGACCCATGAGGCTCGATAGCAAAACCTTTATCCACTGTTTAAAAAGGTAATCCTATGTACGCGGAACTGAAAAAAGACGATGCCTCATTGCAAAAAAAGTCCAGCGATAGGCATCGAGAAAGCAGCTCTAACGTTGATCGGACTTCAGATCTGCTGTCCGGGGAAATCACTGAAGGTTTTACCAGGTCGCCGAGTCATGCCTTGCCGTCCCCAGGCCAAGGCCAGTTGGTCATGCAGTGTAAAGGCTTATCCAACCAGGCAGAACCGAAGCCAGTACAAGGCCCCCTGATTCAGCGCAAAGCCCACGGCACGGGCCTGCCCGACAAGCTAAAAACCGGTATCGAACAGCTTTCCGGCTACCCCATGGACGATGTCACCGTGCACTACAACTCCCATAAGCCAGCTCAGCAGCAAGCCCATGCTTACACCCAGGGTACGGCTATCCATGTAGCACCCGGGCAGGAACAACATCTACCCCATGAAGCCTGGCACGCGGTGCAGCAGAAGCAGGGGCGGGTAAAGCCGACACTGCAAATGAAAGGAATGGGTACGATTAATGACGATGCGGGCTTAGAGCGAGAAGCGGATGTGATGGGGGCCAAAGCGCTGCAGATCCCTTCCTCCGCAGGCCATCGTCCGGTTGCCGAGGGTGGTGCGCTGCAGGCGCCTTGCCATACGGCTGCTTCTGACCAGGGGACGATTCAGAAATTTGACTGGTGGCGGCCATTTCGTCGGCGGCGTCACCAGACTCGCCCCCCTGGGGGTCACGTCAATCTTAGATTTGCTGGAGCTGATAATCCTCGTTACCAGGGTAATCGTCGCCCACAACTACAACCACGACCACGACCACAAGATCGCCGCCACCAGCCTATTAGACCTGCTGACGTTTTGAGACTTGATAACGTACAGCCGCAACCACAGCCACAACTACAACCACAGCCACAGCCACAGCCACAACTACCACATCACCGCCCGGTCAATCAACCTCGGAACGCGCCACCAAGCGTAGACTCAAACCGGCCAGACCTGATGTCGAATGCTGAGCTGAATAATTTAAAGTCGAATGAGTCACCGGATAACCGTCTACGCTTCGAAAAAACTTACGAGGCCGTTGAGCGTCGCTATTATCCATGGCGCCTCACGGTAAAGAACGAAGATCCGGTCGTTAAACTTTATTTTCTTGAGAGGCTACTGAAGACTACTAAGGACTTTTTGCAGCGTACAAAGACTAAAAGCAATTTTTTCTTAACGGTCAAAGAAAATATTGAAACCGTGTTGGCGAGTGTCCAAGCCGAATATCAAGAAAAATATCCACAAGACAGACCGCCGCGGTTGGAATCCGTGGATCTGCCTTTTAATCTCGACAGATTCCCCGCTGTTGAGAATAGTAAAGCTGGGTTAAAAGTCGGTATAAACGCCAATACAGAAAGAGTTATTATGAATGAAAATGAAGATCACGGAGTGTTTAAGCCCGAAATAGATAAAGATGAGCACTATGGGGAGACTAGGGGAGCCCCCGCAGGTATTCCTGAAATGAATCCCAACCAGACCGGACGTAGCGTCGCTGCTTATCGGATCGACCAACTTTTGGGCGCTGGAATTATTCCAGCGACCTACCGGGCGAAGAAGGGAGATAACACTGGGTCAGTGATGGCGTTTATCGAAGGTGCAGAGGACGCTCGCATCCCAGGCCAGGAGTTTTTCGGCAACTTCAAACCAGAACACCATAGAGAGAGGAATAACCTCTATCTGATGGACGTGATTACTGGTCAGGTCGATCGACACTTTGGGAACATACTTATTAAAGGTTCGAAAGTGTGGGCCATCGATAACGACATGGCTTTCGGGAAAAACGTCAGTTTTGATCAGAAAACAGGCGCAGTTGTAGCCAAGTTACCTGGACCTGGACGCCAACCGAAAGATTTGGCAATAGATAAGGCGTTTGCCATCAAAATCATCAATCTCGCTCGCCACCCCCAGTGGGTAGAAGAAGCGCTGCTTGGCCTTATTGACGATGAGGAGATTGCCAAGACGATTGAACGGCTTCAAGGGCTTGCAGCCTATCTTTTGAAGCGAATTGCTCTCTATGACAACGTTAGGAATGAAGGAGAATGACCATCGTGAGCGATCCGACGAACCCCCTGCAAGAGGCGAGAGCGCGATTTGCCGACGAAGGGATGCCCTTTCCCCCGGTGCCCACTGTTTTCGAAGCGGAGTTTCGCTGCATCGCGCCATGGACCTATGGCACCCGCCCGACCCTGCCCGCCTCGCTTTACGACATTCATACCTTCGTCGAAGAGGCAGCCGAATCACCCGTGGATGACTACCTGCTGATGGGCCACGACGGTCACGGCATCAACTCCTACGCCATGCACTATTACCTGGTGTATGGTCCCTTAGCGCTGTTCGTGCAAATCGGTTGGGGCGGTGCCTACATGGACAAGGCGCAATCGGTCAACGGGATGAATCAGCTTTTCGCCGAGCTTGACAGTATTCTGCCCCTCGTGAATACGTCTCGAAAAACTGATGAGCCGCTGACCCAATCCGACGAGCGTCTCATCGTCATGCTCAGTCAATTTTACGGTCTGCGGTGGCGGCTGCCCAAAGAGGAAACCTGGCGTGAGGAAGGTGACGTCTTTCAAGCAGTGAAGGATTTTCTGAAATGAGTGGGAATTAACGTTTAGATAGGCCGAACTGATGTATACAACATTGAAAAGCGACGACATCGTCTTACAAAAACCTACTGCCCATGCCGATCAACCTATTCAAGGCGCGGGGGAAAAAGACGCACCGCGTAGTAATGCTTTGGCCAATCAAGCCCTACCATCGAACGGCCAGGGCCAGTTGGTCATGCAGTGTAAAGGCTTATCCAACCAGGCAGAACCGCAGCCAGCACAAGGCCCCCTGATTCAGCGCAAAGCTCACGGCAACGGCCTGCCCGACAAGCTAAAAAACGGTATCGAACAGCTCTCCGGCTACCCCATGGACGATGTCACCGTGCACTACAACTCCCATAAGCCAGCTCAGCAGCAAGCCCATGCTTACACCCAGGGTAAGGCTATTCATGTGGCGCCGGGGCAGGAACAACACCTGCCCCATGAAGCCTGGCATGCGGTGCAGCAGAAGCAGGGGCGGGTAAAACCGACGCTGCAAATGAAAGGCAAGGCAGGGGTCAATGACGATGCGGGCTTAGAGCGAGAAGCGGATGTGATGGGGGCCAAAGCGCTGC
>CAYRGG010000074.1:0-16501 GCA_964423745.1 uncultured Candidatus Competibacteraceae bacterium
TGCGCCGCTTACGCTTCGCAGCTCGGCTGGCGGGTCTTCCTCCGTCCATGGAGTCGTTCGAAGTCTTTACTGTCAATACCATAAAACGCAACTAAAAACCTAGTAATTGGCAAGCTGTTTTGACGGTTAGAAAAGTTCGATTTTATTAGCACCAGCGCCATCACTCAGATCAAACGCATTATGATCTTGCTCCTCGGCTAAATAATTTTCAAGATTCGTTTCCATCACAGAGAGAATGGCCTGCACATCCAGCCCACAGGGTGCTTCGTTCTGTTCCAAGTGAAGCTGCAGTTGATTGAAGGTGTCGTTTTGCTGATTCAGCAAATCCGTCAAACGCTCGATTTTCTGACGCACGATATCCTGAAACTGGATGCTGCTGAGGGTTGCCACCATATCATCAGCCAAGTTGATATTGTTGACCATGGTCTCGCTCAACTCGTCACGGTAAAATCCCCGCATATGTTGCAAAACCTGGGCTAGTTGCTGGGTAGCCTGCCCCATATCATTGAGCACATGCTCTTTCTCGTGCAAACCTGCTTCAAAATCCTGAGCAAAACTATCGGTGGTTATTTCGTTAAGGATTTTGAGCTTGTCCTGAATCTGTTCCGAGGCTTCTAGGGAATTTCTTGAAAGAGATCTCACCTCATCGGCAACCACGGAAAAACCTTTGCCATATTCACCAGCCCGTACTGCCTCGATTTTAGCATTGAGGGATAGCAGCCGTGTCTCGGAACTAATCCGTTTAATCATCGTAGCGCGATTCGCTAAATCTAGCACACTGGCCAGTAATTGCTCGACTTGACTGCGTTCTTGGCGCAACTGCTGAGGTAATTGCGCCGCTGCTTGATTCGCTTTGGTAATAATCTCTAGGTTGGCATCCACATCATTTTGCAGACTTTCGCTACGCTCATTAAACTGCTGCAAATCAGCGTTTAGCTTGCTGCCGGAATCACTGATCACCTGTTGCTGAGAAAAAAGCTGACTAACAGCTGACTCGGTATCAATAATCACCTGTTGCAGAGCATGAGAAATATGCTCATGTAAGGTCTGACTAGCGTTCAATAGCTGTTGAATAACATCGCGCAATGCTGAATGGTTAGGTGTTGACCCCTGTGCTGTGGTCAACAGCGTCTGTCGCCAACCTTCAATGACCCATTGAACGTCTTCACAGAGTGCCGCAAATTCGGGAATTGCACTGTCAAAACTATCGCTGGCATAACGGACTACCACCTGGTTCAGACTTGCCAGGTGGTGGAACAAATCACTCTGACCACTGCCGATTTGGATAGCAAGCGTTGCTAGTTGGCGAAGCGCCATTTGATCAGTTTCACTCACATCAACAATCTGGGATAAGGCGCCGTTTTCCGTAGTGGCTGCAAGCTGCGTGAATAACGAGGTCAGCAACCCTTCTGATAACCGTTGCAGTTCCTCATCGGCAACCTTCAACGAGTCTGGAGCTATTGCAAGCCAGTCTTCTAAAATGGCTTGCTGATCCAATTCAAGTTGCGCCACAGGGGTTATGTCTGATAATGCAGTAAAGTCGTCCATGATCATTATGCACCCGGCAGTACCTGCTTGATGACATTCAGCAGGTCTTGGCTGGCCACCGGTTTCACCAACCAACCGGTCGCACCTTCTGCCTTCGCCTGATCACGCATGGTTTGTTGAGAGACCGTGGTCAGCACCAAAATCGGTAAAAAACGAAATCCGGGCAGTTTGCGCGCAGCACCGATAAGCTCGATACCGTTCATCCGTGGCATGTTAATATCGGTGATAATCAAATCGGGCTTGAGACCACCTTTAAACTTATCCAAGGCATCCTGACCGTCACTGGCCGTTTGTACTGTAAACCCCCCTTTATCGAGGATTCCCTTAAGACTCATTTGAATCGTGGTCGAGTCATCTATGACGGCAATGGTTTTCATTAATCACACTTCCTGTATTAATAATAAATAGTTAAAGATTTTCCCGTTCTAAGGTCGTGCTCACCCAACGGGATAAGAATTCATTTTGCGGTTGTGCGCTGAGCAACGGTCGGGCAGCCAACAAGACCTGCAACACCGCGGTATGGAGATACTGACAATCCTTCATATTGATACGCCCGCCGGGGGTATCGTTCAGCCACATCAAGAGGGTTTCCGCCTCTTCAACAGTACAAACACCCTTCAAATAGGCTACCTTCTTTTTACATTCGATAGGCATTGAGTAGCTCCTTTACATTGAGTACCAGTAATACGGTGCCATCACCTAGCAAGGCACTGCCCGAATACAATTTAAGTTGAGTTAAAACACCTTCCAGGGGTCGCAAAATGGTTTCCATACCTTCCCGAAACCGGTCCACTACCAGGCCCACTTCTGCACCCCCCATCCGAACCACTAATACCGGCAGTTCTTCAGGTTCTTGATCTTTATCGGGTAAGTTTAATACTTGCCGTAAACGAGCCAAAGGCACAATACGATCCCGCAGATTAAAGACCTCTTTATCCTTTATGTGAAAGCACTGGGAACTGGGGATGCGCACCGTCTCCACCACCCCATTCATAGGAATGCCCCATAGCTGATCGGCGCTTTCAATCACCATCACCTGGGTCACGGCCATGGTTAACGGCAGGCTCACCTTAACAGTAGTACCACGACCCATTTCACTGGACAGACGGACAGTTCCTCCCACCCGCTCGATGGAGGTTCGTACCGCATCCATACCGACGCCGCGGCCGGACAGATCAGACACCGCGGTGGCGGTGGATAAACCGGAGGCAAAGATCAATTGAATGGCTTCTTGATCGCTGATGGTGGCCAAGCGTTGTTCATCTAAAAGCCCCTTTTCATAGGCTTTCATTTTCACCACCTCAGGGTCGATGCCTTTACCGTCATCGATGATTTCAATAACCACGCTGTCGTTGTCTTGCGAGGCTTTGATGCGTAGGGTGCCCGCCGCGGTTTTACCCGCCTGTTGGCGTTCAGCGGGGGATTCAATACCGTGGTCCATACTATTGCGAACCAGATGAATGAGGGGTTCAGACAGCACCTCGATAATGTTTTTATCGGCTTCGGTGTCCTCACCTTCTATGACCAACTCGATTTGCTTTTCCAGCTTGCGGGCAGTGTCCCGCACCAACCGCGGAAAGCGTTGAAACACATTGGCCACCGGCAACATGCGCACCTGCATCACCGACTCCTGGAGACTCTGGGTAATGCGATGAATCACCGCATACTGGTCTTTGATCTCGCGGGCCAGGTCACGATTGCTATAGTGCTGCTGGGCACGCATGGCCAAATAGGGAAGTCCGTTTTTGGCCACCACCAATTCGCCCACCAGATCCATCAACTGATCGATACGTTCTTGATCGATCTTGAGGGTTTTGCTGACGGGCCGGTCTACCGGTTTTGCCTCCTGACTCGCTACCGGCGTTTGCTGAGTAGACGCTGCTGCTTGCTGAACAGGTGGACACTCAGCCGTTTTGCCACAGGCATCGTTTTCATCCACCGCTGATAGGGTATTCGGATAGGCGTCGTTTTCGGCCACATCAGCATCGATGGTGGCTAATATATTGCGCAAGGGAATGGGACTCTGTTGCGCCTCGGTCTCCACTAACGCCTGATCAAGAACCGGCATCATGGCATCGTAGCCGACACAACGGAGCGCATTCTTGGCGACCTGCATCACAGAACCCGTCTGTTGCGCCCAATGGGCCGCCTCGGCGGCAATATCCAGCACCTGCATCTGCTCGCTTAAAATGCGTCGCAATCCTTGCTGGAATTGGTCATCCATACCGCCCATGTCGATTCCTATCTCGGTGGGCGCTCCGCTTGTACCGGCCACCACCGTCGTGGCTGGCGCAGTGTCGGTATCCCCCAAAAACCCGCTATCCACGGGACCGATCACCACGTTGTCTACGGCATAACGAAATAGCTCTACCAAGGTATCTTGAGAGGCTGTACTGAGTGCGCAGAATTGGACAACACATTGGTAGGGGTCCAATTCACTCAGGTCAGGCCAAGGCTCGGGGTTAATGATCAGCAAACCTTGCAGATCCGGTATTTGGCTGACCAAATGCAACGGGTCTTCGCCACTGAAGAAACAGGCAGCTTCCGGTGTATAAACCAGCCCCTGCAAGGTCGCGCCAGTGGTGTTGACTGAAGCAACGATCTCACGCCGCAGGGTTTCCGGTAATTGGGCTAACCAGTCCAGGGGCAACACCTGCTCTGGGTCGCCGGACACCGATGCATCAGCCACCGGACTATCCGGCAAATAAGCTCGGAATTGGGCCACACTGCTGGCGGCAATTTCAGGCGCATCGGCGGGTAACGCTTCATGGGTTTCAATCTCGTCAACCCACATCCCCACCTGGTCCAACCCATCTAGAAATTGATCAGCCAGGGTATTATCAAGACTGATTGAACCGGCTCGGGCGGCGTCTAAAACGTCTTCGGCTGTGTGCAACAGCTCAATAAGGGGCGCAAACTCAAATAAGCCTGCCGCGCCTTTCACCGTATGGACAGCACGAAATACCTGGTTCAGCAAATCTTGATCGGTGGGGTTTTGCTCCAAAGCCAATAAGCCACTGGCGGCCCGCTCCAGCATTTCCCGGGTTTCTTGAATAAATTGACTGAGCAGCGGATTCATGACACGCGCATTCCTGTCAACAGTTGTGCATCCAAGCTTAAGACTTCAGGTAGCACAGGTTTGATTTCATACAGATTGGCGCCCATGCGATACGCCTGGGTGCGATCCTCTAGTTCGGCCTCGGTACTGATCATAATCACCGGGATATTCTGCAGCGTCTGTTCTTGACGCACGGTGCGTACTAGGGTGTAGCCGTCCATCACCGGCATATTGATATCCACAATTAGCAGGTCATAGGTTTGACCCAAGGCTTTCTCCAGCCCTTCACCGCCGTTGACCGCTTCATCCACGGCAAACCCCAGGTCTTCCAGAATCTGCCGATAGTACATGCGCACTGTGGCCGCATCATCAATCATCAATATCCGTTTCACGCATCTCGCTCCTTCTGATAAAAAATACCTTCGGCAAATCGCCGCACGCCAAACAACGATGAAATCCGGCTCATGGACTCAGAGTGTCCAAGACCGAGAAAACCGCCCGGGTTCAGCGCATCATAAAAGGTTGCCGCTGCCTGACGCCGTGAGACATCATCAAAATAAATCAATAAATTGCGGCAGAAAATCACGTCAAATCCCCGGTATTTTCGAGTCTGCAAGGAATCGTTAAGATTTACCAACTCAAACCGCACTGAATCCCGTAACATCTGACAAATTTGATAGTTAGCACCCTGTTGGGTGAAATATTTGTTCAATATGGAAGTGGGCAAGCCTTGCACGGAGCGTTTGTTAAATACACCGCCGCGAGCTCGCTCTAACACTTTACTATCGATATCCGAGGCCCAAATTTCCACATCGAAGCGCTCGATAAGGGGCCATTGCTCCAGGATATGCAAGGCGATGGAATAAGGTTCTTCACCGGTGGAACAAGGCATCGACCAAATTTTAATAACATCACCCGCCTGTTTATAATGGGCAATTTCATTGAGCAGGGAATTGACCAGGCAGCGAAATTGATAGTCTTCCCGGTAGAAATAGGTTTCGTTAACCGTCATGGCGTTGATCAACGCTTGTATTTCCTCACCGGAGACTTGAAAACGCAGGGTCATAAAGTAGTCTCTAAAACTCTCACTGCCGGTGGCCACCATGCGATCTTGTAAACGCCGATCCACGAAGTAACGCTTGCTTTCCTCAAAATAAATACCCGTTTTACGATAAAAAAACTCGCGAAACTTAAGATATTCCTCCTGGGAAATACTCACGGGTTCCGGGGGCGGCGTTAAAATAGGTTGGGCTGCATACGTCATGGTAGGTTAATCCGTGGCTTCAATGCGGCGCACCGCTAACTGCACAGCGAAAGCGATAAAGGGTTGTTGTGGGAATCGTCCCAACAACCGGTTTAAAGCAGGGATATCCTCGCGATCGCCGATTTCCGCCAACACATCCACGGCGCTGGCGCAGACATTGATATGATCGTCCTGTTCGATAACACTACGTAGCCATTGGAGTGTATCCGGATGGCGCAGGGATTCCAACACATTCACAACAAAGATACGCACATCCGGGTCAGAATCGGCGAGCAGGGTTTGCATATGAGGCGCCACCACGGCAGGCATCTCATGGAGGGCTTGAATCACCCCATTGCGCAGTGCGGCATCGGCGCTACGCAATAACGGCAACAAACCGCTCACCGCTGCCGCTGTATTATGTTGAGCCAGGCTGGTCAATAACACATCCCGCACACTGGCACAGGTTTCAACGGCTAATTGTTCACAAAGCGCTTTGCTGGCTTGCGGATAGATTGCCAAGTCCCGGGCCGCCCAACGCCGTTCGGCGTCAGTATCTCCCCGTAGCTGTGTCAGCAACCCATCGTAATCGCGTTTTTGCTCGCGCCGGTCCACGACGGCTTC
Organism: uncultured Candidatus Competibacteraceae bacterium; assembly: GCA_964423745.1. Classification (GTDB taxonomy): domain Bacteria; phylum Pseudomonadota; class Gammaproteobacteria; order Competibacterales; family Competibacteraceae; genus CAYRGG01. Next base: position 6,474 of record CAYRGG010000074.1, read on the forward strand.
AGGTCGTTCCTGAGATGGTTTTACTAAACCCATGATTCATTTCCTTATATGTTAGTTAACCCAACGTTTTAACTGCCGCACCACTTGCCCCGCGGGTAACACCATGCTTGCACCACCCCGCTCGATCAGCTGTTCTGGCATCCCAAACACCACCGCGCTGTCTTGTGACTCGGCGATGGTGCGTCCGCCGCGGCGGTGCAGTTCAGCAAAGGCCCGCGCCCCGTCATAACCCATGCCGGTCAGTTGAACGCCGACGATCTGTTCTGGAGCGAAGAATTGCAACGCACTATCTACCAGATCATCCACACAGGGATGCCAAAGAGCCTGGCTATTGGCTGGGCGAGGCGTGACCACTAACTTACGGCCACGCCGAGCCAACACCACATCGGCATCGCCCTTGCCGATATATACCTTACCCACTTCCAAGGGCAGCGGGGTACTGGCTTCCACCACGTCTAAATCACATCGGGTGTTCATGCGCTGGGCAAGCGCGCCGGTAAAGTTTGCCGGCATATGTTGCGCGATCACCACCGGCCAGGGAAAATCTGCCGGTAACACGGGTAACACCTCTTCCAGCGTGGCTGGCCCCCCGGTGGAGACGCCGATCAAAACGACGCCTTCCACCACACCGTGTTTTTGCGGCCTGGGGCGAGCTGCCAGCTTGTTATGCTCACGCCGCACTCGGTTTACCAGACCTTGGGTCTTACGCAACCGCGCTCGGGCTGCGCTACGCACCTTGTTGACCAATTCCCGTTCGATCTGCTCGATACTCAGCGAGATGGTCCCGCCCGGTTTAGCGATATAATCCACTGCCCCCATAGCGAGGGCTTCCAGGGTGGCTAACGCACCTTTATCGGTGAGAGAAGACAGCATCACCACCGGACAGGGGTATTCCACCATCAACCGGCTAAGACAACTTAGGCCATCCATCACTGGCATATTGATATCCAAGGTCACCACATGGGGGCGGAATTCGGCTGCCGCTATGAGTGCTTCTTCACCGTTACGTGCGGTGTGCAGCTCGAAACCGCCCTCTTCGCTAAAGACTCCCGTTAAGTGTTTACGCATAAGCGCTGAGTCATCAACAATTAATAACTTAATCATCGACTTCTATTTCGCCGTAGGTTGGAGAAGCTGTTTTAAAAGCTCGCGATGTTCGCGAACTCAAGGCGCAGCACCTTCGAGCAGCGCAGTTTACAGACAGTAAATGAGCAGCGGAGAAGATGCTGTAACACCGAGTCAGCGGATATGAGCCGTTTTTGAGACAGCTTCTAAGCAGCGACCTCCTCTAGAGCATCCACTTCACCCTGGGTCAACAACTGCCCCACATCCAGCAACAGAATCATCCGCTTTTGCAGTTCCAGATTGACCACCTGTTTTATCAGTCGGTTTTGTTCCGCACTCAATTGCGGAGCATCCTTCACCCAATCATCACTGATACGCAGTACTTCGCTAACATTGTCAACAATGAAACCGGTACGGGTGCCATTGATGGCCAGCACGATAATCCGCTGACGATCGTTACGCTCGATGGACTCTAGGCCGAAACGACGCCGTTGATCCACCACCGGCAGCACGGTACCGCGCAAATTGATCACCCCTTCGATAAAGGTCGGTGCGTTGGGCACCCGGGTTAAACTTTCCGGCACCCGCACGATTTCCTTGACCGAGCTGATACGCACACCGAATTCATCGTTGTCCAGGCGGAATACCACCAACTGCTGATCCACTGCTTCTTCGTCTGCCGTCGCCGTCACTTTTTCAGCATCCATATGCACCACCGTTTCATTCTCCAGTTGCTCCGTGGTCTTGAGGGCTTCCACCACCACCTTATTGGTGAACAGCTTGCGCCCAGACAACACCGATACCAGGCGTTTGCCGTCATCGAGCCGGCAGATGGCGGTGAGTTCTGCAAGCTGGCTATCCTGGGCTAACACCGCTGGCAGATCTTCCACCACCCGTTGATTGACCCGCAGCACCTCGGTCACGGCATCCACCACCACGCCCACCGTGGCCTGTCCTTGCTCACCCCGTTTACCATCCAGGGATACCACCACAATACGGTGTTGTTCTTCCAACTGATCCAACGGCAGGCCAAACATGCGTCGCAGGCTGACCAACGGCAACAATCGGTTACGCAGGGTCATCACGCCCAATACGTGGGATTCGGTATGAGGCACCGCCACCACATGCTCGGGCACCTGGACGATCTCCTTGATTTCCTCGATGGCGACGGCATATTCCTGCTTGGCCACTTCAAAGCTCACCAGTTGTAGCTCATCTCCCGTATCTTCCTCCTTACCTTCATCGTCAGTAGTCGCTACCTGTTCCACCACCTCGCTGGAACCATGCTCGTTCATGGTCAAGTCAGCAAACTGCGTGTTGATAAGGCGGCCGAAATCGATGGCCAACACCATGGCTAAATCACCCACGTTTTTGATCACCCCAGCCAGCAACTCCGAGGACACGGTTCCTTGAATGGTTTCGGCGGCTTGAATTTGGCCCGCCTGCACACTCACCACGCGAGACACCGCATCCACCACAAACCCAAGGGGTTGACCCAGGTTAATGACCAACACCCGGGTGGCGTCGTCGTATTCCCGGGGGGATAAGGCAAACACATCCCGTAGGTTGATCACCGGCAGCACGGTACCCCGCAGATTGGCCACCCCTAACAGACTCGGTGGCCCCATGGGCACCCGCACCACCGTGGGTACGCGAATGATTTCCTGCACAGCCGCGATAGGCGCGCCAAAGGTTTCGTCACCCACTTGAAAGGTGACGAACTGTTGGCTGTCACCGTCCAAGGCGTCGGTTTCCTGATCAAGCTCGCGCAACGGCGCGAGGTTTTTCTCTATTTTTCCCATAGCGCACCCGCCTAGTTCTGCAGTTCGTCGGCGAGGGAAGCGATTTCCTCAATGGCGGCGGCAAGTTCTTCAGCGCCCTGGGATTGCTGGCGAGCCGCGGCGCTTGCTTCAGTGGTGGCGCGTTCGGTTTCCGAAGAGGCTTCCGAAATCTGGTCAATGCCTTTCTTCACCTCGGCGAGCATTTCATTGATCTGCGTGGCGTTTTTGGCAATGTTTTCGTTACCCGTCTTTACGATGCCGATACCGTCGTTGACACGCACCAAGTTGGCGGAAATAGCTTTGGTTTTTTCCACTTCACCCAGGGCTGACGTGACGATTTCGTTGATATCGCTCTGCACGACACCCACCTGTTCTTGCACGGCTTTCACGAGATCTTTAATCCGTTCGGCATTCTCCGCGGAATCCCGGGCCAGGTTACTGATATCAGTGGAAACCACGACAAAACCCTTGCCGTGATCACCGGCGCGGGCAGCTTCAATAGCGCCACTGACGGCCAACATACTGGTTTGGATAGAAACGGTTGTGATCGCCTCGACGGTTTTATCGATCTTGCCAGCGATGCGACCGAGGGCAGCAATCTGCTCACTGCTCTTTTTGTTCTCTTCCATAGCGCTGTTAATACCCTCGATCAAGGCGTTCACATCGCTCTGATTTTGCAACAGCAGTTCGCTCATGGTTTGCACACTTGCAACCGCATTTTTGCCCCGCTCTTCAGCCGACTGGGCCGCCTTCTCGATTTGGTTGATAGCAGCCGCTGATTGTTGCGCTGCAGAGCTTTGCTGCTCAGCGCCCTTGGCGACTTGTTCAATGACGCTCATGATCTGGCCAGCGGCACGGTTGATTTCTTCCACGGCGGAGGAAAGCTCTTCGGACGCTGACGCCACCTCTTCAGCGCTTTTACCGATATCAACGCTGTTTTTTAGCTCCTCGGACATTTCAGAAAGTTCTTGAGCGGCCTGCTCGCTTTGCGCCAATGCGCGGGTTTGTTCGTCAACGGTGCGTAACGCTTCGTCACAGGCGCTGGATTGTTCTTCGGCGGCGGCGGCGATGGCTTCGGAGCCTTGTTGGGATTCTTTGATGGCGGAGTCGGCTTCTTCGGCAGCCTGTAAAATAACTTTGGCGCCTTCCGCCACGTCCGACATATTGGTGAGAACTTTTTCCAACTGTTCGGTGATGCCCTGACCTTTTTCTACTTCCGTCTTAGCAATCTCCGCTGAAGTGTCGATACCTTTGGCAATCACATCCACTTCTTCTTGGATTTGCGCCACCAACTGCTGAATTTCACGGGCGCTGTTTTCAGAGGTTTCCGCTAGGTTGCGTACTTCGTCCGCAACCACCGCAAAGCCTTTACCGTATTTGCCAGCGCTGGCGGCTTCGATGGCGGCGTTGAGGGCAAGCAAATTGGTTTGGTCGGCGATGCGGGCAACGGCTTTGACGATCTCACCGATGTTAGCGGATTGCTTTTCTAACTCTTTAACTTGCACCACCGAGCCCCGTTGCCGTTCGGCGGCTAATTCCACACTGTTGATAGTCGTTTTGATATTGTCACTGATGTCAGTAATCAGCTTTTGCAAACCAAGGGTTTTCTCTTCCGATAGGGTCGCGTTACGACCGGCTTCAGCAACGGCACGGGCGCTCTCATTCATGGCCCGCAGGGATTCTTGGGCAGCACCGGAGGATTGCTGAGCGCCACTGGCGATCTGATCCATGGCCTGCTTGAGTTCCTCGACAGCGGATGAGGCTTCAGTAATACCGCTAGACAGTTGGGTGCTAGCGGCAGAGATACGCTCGGCGGCTTGCTGTTGCTTGGCGACAGTGCGCGCCTTGCGACGATGCACTTGGGCTTGTCGTTGCACTTGCCGACCGCCGGTTTGCTCGGTGGCCTCGGCAACAGATTCTTCACGTTTTAAAGGTTTTACCAGTGCCATTAATATGATCCTTCCATAGTATATTTTTAAAATTAATATAAGTAGCACTAGATCAGATCAGTGAGATCCAGCGCCAGCTAGCGACAACCGTCGTTATATGTGGATAACGGATAATGCCTTCAAAATACCGTTTCGGTTACGGTTCGATGGGCTATAAAACAATTTTTGTGCCAACAATATTGCTAGACGGATTTGTAGGTAAAGGTGAGGCAAAAAGAGAGGGGAAACTCGCATAAAACGTGATTGCGTGGTCTACTAAAACCACCGCACTCGCTTTTTTCGTACTGCTTTAGAAAGGAATTTAACTGCCGTTTTGCGCTAATTCAGTTAACAAAAATTTTCACAAATTACAAAAACCTGACAAAACTAAGGCGTAGAGCGTTCTCGTATGATCAAAAAATGACATTTGAGACTGGGGAGGGAAAACAGAATTGGAGCGGGTGCGCAAAACGCACCCGTGTAAAGTATTTAACTTAAAAAATACAGATACGACGTGTCTAAATTTACTATTGGTACAAAAAGTTATTCCGGTAATTTTGATTGTTACTCCACAAAACGACTGTTTCTATCCGTTAATTCACTACCTGCCATAGCCCGTTGAATAGCAACTCTCTCCCGGTCGGTTACACTAGAATCTGCAGTCACTGCCTCACTAATGCTAAACGACATGATCGCGATAGCGCCGATGATGGACGCAAGAATAAAAGCGGGCACGATGGCTACACGTAGAATATAAGCATCTTTAGTGGTCATTTTCATAACTATTCTCCTTTGGAACATTAATGGTTTTTTCTACACATAAGCTTTTTTGTAAAGCTCTTGTATAATTAGATTGGTCTTATTTATTTTCATTGTCAAGATATATTTTATAAATTTTTTAAACAAATATTATACAATCTGAGAAATAGTTAAAAATGTCTAGGACAATTAATCGGGTACAACCGGACGCCATAGGGAACGCGGAACCAACTCAATTTACAATAGGGTCTTCTATGGCTGTGGTGGGAATTGGCATGGCAGGTGCAGTGGCGGCACGGACCTTGGCTGATAATGGCTGTCGAGTGCGCTTATTTGATAAAGCCCGTGGCGTCGGAGGGCGTATGGCAAGACGCCAGGAAGCTGGTTTTGAATTTGATCACGGCGCCCAGTATTTCTCCGTCCGAGATCCTGATTTTGAAGATAGCGTGGCAAGTTGGTTACAGACTGGTCTTGTTAATACCTGGCAACCTGCTATGGCCGTCGCCAAAAACGGTGTGTTAACGCCCAAAGAAGCCAATTCATCTTTTTATGTAGGGACGCCAGGGATGAATACGGTGATAAAACACCTGGTGTCAGATCTTTCTGTTGCGCTGGGCGCCCAAGTGGTCTCCATTGACAAAATCTGTAATAACCAGCAATGGCAGATTACCACGGAGGCAGGCATCGAGAGCGCAACCTACGACGGAGTGATCATTGCTATACCCCCTGCGCAAGCCGCCGCCTTGCTTAATGGCACAGCAGCAGCATTGAGCCGGGTTGTGGAAAACATTCGATTAGCGCCTTGTTGGGCAGTGATGCTGGCCTTCGCAAAACCGCTGCCACTGACCTTTGACGGCTTATTTTTTGAAGACACTCTGCTGACCTGGGCGGCACACAACACCAGCAAACCCCAGCGGCCAAACCCTGAGTGCTGGGTTCTCCATGGAACAGCTGACTGGTCGCGTCTTCATATGGAAGACGATCCCTCTCAGGCTACCGAACAACTGCTTACAAATTTTTTTCAAAGCACCGGCTTGACACCTGTGCAACCACTTTTTGCCAAAGCGCACCGCTGGCGTTTTGCACGGGTGGAAAATCCACTGCAGGAAGGTTATCTATGGGATCCACGCCTGAATATAGGTTGCTGCGGGGATTGGTGTCAAAGCGCCCGGGTAGAAGGCGCTTTTTTGAGTGGAAAGGCTTTGGCTAAACATATACTGGCGTCTGCCAAGTCTCAATAAACTTAGTTCTTGACCATAGGGCGAATAGCGCTGAAACCCCCGTCGAGGGGTAGGATCTGGCCAGTGATCCACGACGCCTGCTCTGACAGTAACCAGCAAATAGCCGCCGCGCCCTCTTCCATCTCACCAAACCGCCCCAGGGGATACTGGGCTGCAATCTGCGCCCTACCCCGCTCGCTAGCCACCATATGTTCCGTCATGGGTGAGCGCATCAGCCCCGGCGCAATGGCATTGATGCGAATGCCCTGGGAGGCATAGTCAGCGGCAACCGAGCGCACCAAGGCTTCAACACCGCCTTTGGCCGCCGCAATAGCAGCATGGTTGGTGACACCCATTCGCGCTACCACGGAACTCACCAACACGGCCGCGCCAGGTGCCTTAGCTTTAGCGAGGGATCCGGTAAATGCTTGCAAAGTAAAAAAAGCCGTATCTAAATTAGCTTGCAAGCATTGGCGATATTTATCTGCTGGGGTCCGTTGCAAAGGCGCGATCAAGGTATTACCGGCACATTGAATCAGCGCATTAGGCGGCGATCCATAACGTTCCGTCACCGTGGTTATGGCCTGTTGCGCGGCCTCAGGTTGGGAGACATCAGCGTTTATGAGTAATGCTTCTGGAAAACCTGTCAACGGTGAAGTGTCCCGGGAGACCAAAGCCAGCTGCCACCCTTCGGCCTGCAGCCGGGTCGCACAGGCTTGACCCAAACCACCACTAGCGCCAGTAATAAGAGCAAGTTTATTCATACTATTCCTCGTTTATTAAAATTTTGAGTGCATATTGATGATCAAATACGTTTAGCGATGACAACCGCCAATGCAGACCCTTTACCGACGATGCTGGACCATAGCCGCGCCACGGGACCTAACGCAGGTTGCCTACGATGAACCGCATCTTGTTTATGTTCCACCTCATCGGCACAAAACTGTTCCAAGATTTGATAAAGATCCCGTAACGCAGGGTCAGATTTCATCATGGTGAGTTGGCGCTGGTAGTGTTCCTCGACAAACTGCTCCACCGCCTCGATGGTCACGTAAACAGCACAGGGTCCTAGTAAGGCCGGTAATGCGCCTAAACTCCAACCGGCTAATTTCCAGAGGGGTAATAAGCGGGTTCTGTGCTGGGGCGCGAGCACATTCTCCAAAAACGCCAAATGATCGGCTTCCGTTTGCAAATGATGTTGAGCAAACTGTGTTAATTCTTTTTTTCGAGCAACTGCCAAAATCCCTTGATAAATAGCCACCGCACCATACTCACCTGCATGGTCGGAACGAAGTTCAGCTAATAGAGCAGGACTGATGGGAAGTTCATCCAATGTGATGGAAACCATGACTAATCACCCTTAACCTTTTCATTGGCGACAGGGTTGTCGTCTCAACCTTTACAAGAATGAAACTTTTTTTCTGTCGCAGCGGAACGTAACTAACTATAGTGACAGTTTTATGAGCATTGGGTTTTGTAAGGAATAATGGTTTATAGTGGTAACGAGAATTTTTATGCCGAAATAGTGCAAAATAAAGGAGCACAAAAGTTTATGAAAGCCTCTACCGACTACCCTGTGCATGAACTTATTAGCACTCGCTGGAGCCCCTATAGCTTTGATCCACGCACGGTCACTGATGAAGATTTACGCTCATTATTTGAAGCAGTGCGCTGGGCGGCATCCTCTTATAATGAACAGCCCTGGAGCTATGTTGTCGCAACCAATAAACACCCGGAAGAATTTCAGCGCTTATTGTCTTGTCTAGTGGAGGCTAATCAGAGCTGGGCTAGAACAGCTCCTGTGCTTGCTCTCGCCGTTACCCGATTGACCTTTACCCGTAATGGCAAACCTAATCGCGCTGCGATACACGATTTGGGGTTGGCTAGCGCAAATCTGGTTTTTGAAGCCACGGCGCGAAGTCTGGTTGTTCATCAAATGATCGGTATTCTCCCTGACAAAGCCCGAGAGCTTTACCAGATCCCCGAGGGACATGAACCATTAACCGCCCTTGCCATTGGTTATGCGGGTGATCCGGGTGCATTGCCAGAGTCTATGCAAGAACGGGATCTAGCTCGCCGTCCCCGCAAACCACTGCAAGAAATTTTGTTTAGCGGTAAGTGGAATAACAGTGCATGGTTGCTTCCGGGAAACTAAAAACTACGTTATGAGACAACAGGGTACAAAAATTTTGTTTTGCCATAGCGGGCTTGTTAAAAACAATTTAATTGATTGTCATGGGTAAATCGGTTTCTTTGGTGCTCAGTAGCGGCGGCGCCCGCGGCTACGCTCATATTGGCGTTATCGAGGCGCTCTGCGACGCTGGCTTTGACATCCGCGCCATCGTCGGCTCTTCCATGGGCGCTTTAATCGGCGGTCTCTATGCCAATGGCACCCTGCCGGAATATAAAGAATGGATTCTGAAACTTGATTTTTTTGGCGTATTGCGGCTGGTGGATTTTACCTTTAGCGAAGCCGGATTTATCAAAGGCGATCGGGTTTTCGACCGAATGGCGTATTTGTTCGATAACGTCGCCATTGAAAACTTGCCGATTTCCTATACAGCGGTGGCCACCGATCTTATTAACCGTAAGGAAGTATGGTTTCAAAACGGCAGTTTAAAACAAGCTATTCGTGCCTCCATCGCCATTCCCATGGTATTTACCCCAGTTATTTCCAATGGCAGAATTTTATTGGATGGCGGTATCCTCAATCCCCTACCCGTTGCCCCCACGGTATCGCAACAATCCGATTTGGTGGTAGCCGTCAATGTCAATGCCCTTCAGAGTCACCATTATCCCCAAGCCCTGCCAGAAAGCGAACAGCACAAACAAGATGAGTTTCACAATGGTTTAGCGCGGTTTCTTCACAGCGTAGGATGGGGTGGCCAACGCAAAGGGCAAACACCGCCCATGATGGGTCGGTTTGAACTCATGAGCCGTACCCTCGACACGGTTCAGGAATCCCTCTCCAACTATAAGGTTGCCGGTTACCGGCCCGATGTGATGATTGACATACCCGCCGACGCTTGTAATTTTTATGACTTTCATAAAGCCTATGATCTGATCGAGCTTGGTCGAAGCGTGGCTAGCCAAGTTTTTGAAGATATGGAAAAACGCAGTAAGCCGAGTTCCTAGCGTATTAAATAACCTTTTCCACAGAGCTATTGAAAACCCTACAAAATGCCCCTATTTATAGGAATATAAGGAGGGCTTGAACAGGTAACTTGAAATCTTTCCGAATCTATCCGATACTGCTCAATATGGATAGACTGGTA
>CAYRGG010000075.1:0-16092 GCA_964423745.1 uncultured Candidatus Competibacteraceae bacterium
CCCATCCTTCGCTGCTACCAAAGTAGCTCCCATTCCAAAGCCGTGAACGGCTACCAATGTTGTAAGCCATAATGGTGCCATCGTGGGTGAGATCACACATGGGGAAACCATTTGGCTTAAAGCCACCAGAGCCGGTACAGAGAATCACAGTTTTGGCTGAAAAATTTAAAATTTTGTTTTCGTCTAAACTAAAACCCGATGCACCGACGACTCTGCCGTGCTCTTTATGCAGGTGCGTGACCATGACCCGTTCGATTAACGGAATTTTACGGGCATTCATGGGTTTGGAAAAACTTTGGTGACACAATGGCGAATCAAAAAAGCCCCATTCAGTCAGTTCAGCCACCCGGTCCGCGGAATGCTCTAACAACTGGCAGGTAAATACCGGGTTGTTGGTGCCAATGGCGGAGTCAGGTACTTTTCGAGGGACATTTTTGCGTTGTTTTTATCGTAGGCAAAAACACCTTTACCAAAAGGGGTTAAGCCGGAACTGCCCAGGCGACCTTTGGAAACCATCATCACTTTTGCGCCAGCATCGTGTGCTTTGACCGCTGCGAATAACCCGGCGATGCCGCTGCCGATGACCAACACATCGGTTTTCAGAAGATCGTCGATAAAACTGTCGCCATCAATAGTCGGTTTGTTTGGCTGTGGTGGCGCACCCATGGGTGGCAGGTTTGCCGCGAAGGCTGTTGCGCAGATTGCGGTACCGGCCACGCCCATAAAGGTTCGCCGGGAAATCTTCGTTTTGTCTAACATAGTTGTTACCTCCACGAAACCACCACCGGAATGGATTTTTCCGGCGTAATGCTGATGGCATCGACGGGACAGTAAAGACGGCACAGATGACAGATCTGGCAATCTTCCGGGTAGGCGATATAGGCTCTTTTCCTGTCATGATCGAACTGAATAACATCAGTTGGGCAGGTTTCAACGCAGGTATTGCAGCCTATGCAACCGGCAATTTCATTGATTGGCATTTTCTTTTACCCTAAAGCTTTCACTTAAAACGACAGTTGCTCGTAATGCACGTTTTTGCCTGGCACCCCGAGTTTTTTCAGGGTTTTTTTGACCGCCTCAATCATGGGTTTCGGGCCACACAGATAGACAGCCCAGTCGTCCATCGCATGAGAGCTCATTACCTGCGTGATAACCGTTTGATCGACCACACCTTGGTAAACATTGTCACCCTCGCAGCTCTCCTTGCAAACCAGCTGCTGTTTGAAGTCCGGCATTTGTTTTTCCAGCATTTTGATTTCATCTTGCAGCACCATGTAATCAAGCCGGTTGTTACCGTAAATTAAACGCACCGGTCGCGGATCCTTGTGCCGTGAGTCTGACTAATCACGGTCGAGACGTTTTAAAAAAGGTACGCGCGGCGTGGTGCGAAGTGGATCAGATCATTGAAAATACTATCGGCCGTGAGAGGGCGCAGATGCTCGCTGAACTGGTAGGTGAGTTGAGGGATGCGCTGGGCGGACGGGCGCCAGGTCAACGTGTTTTACTAACTAAGGATACAGAAAGTAGAAGCTATCCGAAAAATGTTCGGAGTACGATGAGCAGGGATCCGAGATAAACAAAACTGCGGTAATTGTCGATATGACGCTCTAACGGACGACGAGATGGCAAAATTTTTGCACCTAGGCGAACAACCGTTCTACCTTCCAGCGAGGGCGTAGTGGGCGACCGTCTTGGGTAGGCGGTTTTTCCGGTTGCCTTGCGATCATGAGAATACTCTGGGCGGCTAGCCGCTCATCAAGCGCGTCGCGATCTATTGAATTTATTTCAATATGTCTATAATATTGGAAATATAAAAAAAGAATTTATCATTACTGCACTTAGTGCCTTGGCTCAAGAGGCCCGCCTGGACATCTTTCGCTATCTGGTGGAGGTCGGGCCAGATGGAGTCTCTGCAGGGACGATTGGTAAGCGCTTTAACCTGCCCTTGCCCACGCTGTCCTTTCACTTAAAAACGTTGCAGCGAGCTGGATTGTTAGAACGTCAACGGCAAAGCCGGTCACTTATTTATTCCGCTAACTTCAACGCTATGAACTCACTACTGGCCTATCTGACCGAAAATTGCTGCGCTGGCGACCACCAGGCGTGCCCTATCCCTTCTTGCGAAACGCAAACGGTTACAAATGCGGCAACCACAACCACCACATTCAAGCAAATCTGAATGTGATAAATACATGGATCCAAAAACCTACAATGTCTTGTTTATTTGCACTGGCAATTCCGTACGTAGCATCATGGTAGAATGTGCGCTGAATCGCTGGGGAGCCGGAAAATTTCACGCCTATTCCGCTGGTAGCCATACCAGAGGCGAGTTGCATCCCATGGCTCTGACGCTGCTAAATAGGCTGAACTATTCGACCGCAGGGCTACGCAGCAAAGACTGGCAAGCACTGACTACAACATCTCATTAATCCTTAGATGCCATTGGCAACTGAGATCTACCACGTATTCCCATGGAACTTCGCATAGTATCTTTGCTTAACGAAACACCACACACCTTGGAGTTTATCTATGCTGCGGCTTCTTATCATCGGTGGCAGTGATGCCGGTATCAGCGCTGCGTTACGGGCGCGGGAGGTTAACCCCGAGCTGTCCGTGACGCTAGTCTGCGCTGACGATTTTCCCAATTACAGCATCTGTGGCATTCCCTTCTATCTCAGCGGCGAAGTCGCCGATTGGCGTCAACTGGCTCACCGCAGCGCTGCGGAAATCGAAAATCAAGGCGTCACTCTGCTCACCCATCATCGCGCTCAGCATATCGATACCACCCATCAGCAGGTAACCGTGGTGGATACCCGCACGGGGCAGTCACATCGCCTTGACTACGATCGCTTGATCATTGCAACGGGCGGGGTATCAACAACGCCTCCTATTCCGGGCGCTGATCTTCCAGGGGTTTTTTTTCTCCGTTGGATGAACGATAGTCTCGCAATTCATCAATTTTTGCTCGAACACCAACCCCGCTCAGTGGTGCTCATCGGGGGCGGTTATATTGGGATGGAGATGGCGGATGCACTCTGCTACCGGGGTTTAGCAGTGACCTTGATGGAAACCGCCGAGACAGTACTAAAGACGGTTGATCTCAGCCTTGGCCAGGTGGTTCAGCAAACCTTGCAGCGCCACAGCGTCACAGTGATAACCAATACCTCGGTCACCGCCATCGAGCGAGAAGCAACGGGCTTGGCGCTCATAGGTTCCGATGGTAGTTGCCACCAGACAGATATGGTATTGGTCGCCGTCGGTGCCCGACCGATGACCGAGCTGGCCGAGGCTGCCGGCATCAACACGGGCGTGGGCGGTGCTATTCGCGTCACCCGCGCCATGGAAACCAACATACCTACTGTTTATGCCGCCGGTGACTGTGTCGAGACTTGGCACCGGCTTCTTAATCAACCTAGTTATCTTCCGCTAGGCTCTACAGCCCACAAGCAGGGACGCATCGCTGGCGAGAACGCCGCCGGTGGCCAGCGGGAATTTGCCGGTTCTCTGGGTACACAGGCGGTCAAGATCTTCGATTGCGTCGTGGCGCGCACCGGGTTGAGAGACAGCGAGGCTATCGAGTTTGGCTTTCAACCCATGACTGTCGAAATCGAAACCTGGGACCACAAAGTCTATTATCCGGGCGCCCATAAATTGCGCATTCGTATCACCGGTGATCGTCACGACCAGCGTCTGCTTGGTGCGCAAATCTTGGGGCATCGTAACACGGAGGTGGCAAAACGCATCGATGTGTTCGCCACAGCGCTGTTCAACCATGCGCGGGTCGAAGATTTAAACGACCTTGACCTCAGCTATACCCCACCCTTGAGCAGCCCTTGGGATCCCATTCAGATGAGTGCCCAGGCATGGTGCAAAGCGGTTTACCCCCTAAATGATCACACTAGCGTATAATCGTTATGGCAAAACAGAGCTTATCAACCACTCACATCCCGGAAACATTGACTCCCCGGTTCACTGTTAAAGTCTCTGGGCGGGTGCCCACGGTGGAAACCTTGAAGTCTTTGCTCAGGTAATTTTTTACTCATAGCCAGTTCACCGGCTGAATAGCCCTAGGGGGGATTTCTTCCAAGGCTACTCACCTTTCATCGAAAAATCATCGTTCATCCTACATTTTGCATGGGCCATCAGGATGGCTGCCAGCGTAGCACGATCTGCTCGGCGAGGTCAGTTAGGTCTGCTGCAGTAAAATTCGGTACGGGCACTCCTGGGGCAGGTAGGATGGCGTTGTGGGGACGTGTAATAAGTGCGCTACTGCAACCAGCAGCCTGGGCACCAATGGTATCCCATAAATGACAGGCGACGAGGCACAGGTCTGATGTCTCCAAACGCATCTCTTCTGCCACGAGACGGTACGTTTCGGGGGCCGGCTTGAATTTTCGAACCGCCTCGACACTGAAGGTGCGCTCAAAGAATCCACCAAGCCCGGCCCGTTCAAGGGGCATGGGCAAAGATGTGCTCGCCGAGTTCGTCAGTGTCACAAGCCGAAAGCCTGCATCGCGCAGCTGAGTAAGCGCCGGGACCACGTCAGGATGGGCCGGCATCGTATTCATCCGCTCCTTTAGTTCATCGATGTCGTTGTCGGCGACGGTTACGCCATGGATTGACGCGACCATACGCAAGGCTCCCACGGCCAACTCGCCGAACGGTGTGTAAAGGCCGGACAACGTCATTGTCTGGGAGTAGAGGATTAGTTGAGCAAACCACTCTCTCAGAGAGGATCGGTCGCCAAAGACGCGACCAAACAGGGGTTCGAGCGTGGTGATATCGAGAAGCGTCTCATTCACGTCGAAAACGATGATCGAAGCAGGTTTGTCATGGAACATAAGTCATCCTTTCTCAGTAATCGCCTGTACCTGTCGCGTCATCTGGAATGATGATTCCTGACAGCTTTATTCGATCTGTTCAAACGCGCCCGCCAGTTCAACGATGCGCTAACGGTCCTATGTCCACAGGCCGAGACCCTTGAGCAGCGGTACAATCCAATGTACCGTCTCCTCGTGATTTCAATCACTCATGCAAATCGTTGATGAGAACAACTTTCCCCTGGGTTTGACCCGATTCCAAATGAGCATGGGCGTCGCCAACCTTACTAAAGGTAAACTGGGTTGCGTCCACAAGTGGGCGTAACTTGCCTTGATCCACTAATGCCGCCGCCTCACTCAACACATGGTGATATAGCCCTCGGCGGCCCTGTCCTGTGATCAATGGAATTAACATAAACACCACATGCAAGCTTAAGCTCTTTTGATGCATGGGGGATAGGTCTAATGTAACTCGCCCAGCCGTTGTGACGATCTCCCCATAATATGCCGCGGCAACGAAGCTATTTTCTAGATTGGGACCGCCGACGGTATCAAAGATCAGATCAAACCCTTTATTATCAGTCAACCGGGCGACATAGTCTGACGCAGATTCGGTTTTATAATTAATGGCTGCTGTTGCGCCGAAGGCTTGTGCTTCAGCAAACTCCTCATCGTCACCCACCGTTGTGTAAACATTTGCGCCCGCATGTACCGCTAATTGCACACCAATATGACCCACGCCGCCTAATCCACCATGCACCAATACATCCCGACCAGCAGGCGCCTTTGCCTTGTTGAATAAGGCATCCCAAGCAGTAATAGTCACCAGGGGTAGCGCTGCAGCCTCTGCCATGGTTAGCGATGATGGTTTTTTTGCGATGGTGTCTGCATCCACGAGCATGGTTTCGCATAAGGCACCGCTCACCGCACTGATGCCTCCTGAACAACCGTATATTTCATCGCCGACAGAAAATTGTTCAACATCATCAGCCACTTCTGTGACGATTCCCGCGATATCGCTATGTAAGACGGCTGGAAAGGGCGGGGCAATCGCGGCAACCGCGCCACTGCGAATTTTGCAATCAATTTGATTGACGCTACTCGCCATGACTTTCACGATGACATGACCTGGTTTAAGTTTCGGGGGGTCTATCTCAGTTAAACCAAACACATCAGGTGCGCCAAATTGTTCAATGACCATGGCTTTCATCGGTTATCCACTCCGGTTTATTTACAGTAAAAATAGTCGTGTCACACGGGTCTAAACCAGTCTCGTCATCTCGTTCAGAATGAGCGGTAACCGCGCCGCCAATGATGGTGACCTGGTCAGACGCTGGTGTGTCGCAGGTTATGGTCTGGCCGTTAAATCCTGCCTCGACATGTCCACTGATTTGTTATCAGGAACGGTCATAAGCCTTATGCCCGAGTTTAAACCCACACCTACTGAACTATGGCTTATCTTCCCGAGCAGACAGTCGATTACACCCGCTGCCCGGTTACTCAGAGATACTTTCAAAGTGAGGTGTAATCATATTTTGAATCAACTGATTTCAAAAGGTATTTTAGACGACAGCGTTCTTACCGCTCAATAGCTCCCCCAACCGCTGATGATTAGGCAAAACGGATATCGAAGCGGAATACTTGGCCGTTAACTTTGGCAAAGATGCAGGAAAGAGCATGGAATTTGCTGACATTCTCGAGTTGAAAGAACACCTGTGCTTGAAAAAAATTATGGCGGCATTATTATGCATATGTCATATTGATGGAGAAAATTATGGACCGCACGACAATCATGCTACCGCCTGAACTGAAAACCAGGGCAACCAACCAGGCAAAGAAAATGAGAATATCCCTAGGACAATACATTCGAGAGGCTCTGAAAAAATCGCTGGAGATGGAGAACAATCAAGCCTCGAATGAGGATTCTCTCTTTCTAGACAACGCCGTTTTTGATGGCGCAACCCCCGAAGATCTGGCGTCTAATCACGATGAATATTTGTATGGAGATAAAAAGTGATTTTCATCGACACGGGGGCATTTTTGGCGCGCCACCTCCGCAACGATCAATATCATCCCAACGCCGTGGCTGTTTGGGAGAATCTGGATTCGAACCGCGAAGATTGCCTCACCAGCAATTTTGTACTCGATGAAACCTTCACGTTACTGGGCCGGCGGGCGGGATACAGCTTTGCTGTTCAAAGAGCAAAAAATATCTACGCCTCGCGGGCGCTCGCTATATGTCGACCCGATAGGGAGGACGAAATCAACGCGTTACAATTTTTTAGTAAATATGCAGATCAGCAAATCAGCTTTACCGATTGCATTTCTTTTGTTTTGATGAAACGCGAAAAGATAAATCGCGTTTTTTCTTTTGACAGACATTTCGAATTCGCGGGATTCCATGTCATCCCATAATCTTCTGCCAGAAAGACGAAAACTATTCTGACACAAAGAGTTACGATGAGGCGACTCGGCGTCACCACCTAACAGCCGCGCCCCATTGCCGACCACATGCGCCGTTAACTGACGGAGGCTACCTGCCCTGCGCTTCTTGGTGCCTCTGTTTTTTCCTGGAACGATTTTGAACGCTGCAGATCCCACCAGGCAAACACGAAGTAGATGATTGTGCACCAAATGGTCACGCCATAAAACAACTCACGATTCACGTAGTAGTCGTATAGATTTGGGCTATTGAACAAGACACGCCACGCCAAAACAGCCGGCACTATCAACCCAATCACAATCCACACGGCCCGTATAACCTTGGTCAAAACACGCGTGTCTTTGGTATGCACATGGCCTTCCTGTGCCGCCAGTTGCGCATGATACTTCGCAACCTTCTGGTTGAATTCCTGCGCCTTCTTCTCGGCCTCGGGATAGCTCTTATCAGCCCCGGCTGTCCGCGCTAAAACCGTATAGAGGATGATCGAGACAACCCATGTGGGCAGGAACAGATACACGAACGGTATGATGTTGATGAAATTCAATCCAAAGCCGAACACCAGACAGATCCCCCAGGTTATCAGCGCCGGCTTATTGTTCTTAACGCCCTTGAGGCGGTGCCAATTGCTTTTGTAGCCGAGCCGAGGGAAGATGTGCTGCTCGGCGAATACCATGCCACCAATGGCTACCAGGACAAGTCCCGCGTAGGCAAGAATTGGCAGGATTTGGCGGTAGATGAACGGGAAACAGCTTCCGATCACCACTACGGCCCCGACCACAAGCGTTATTTTTTGGCGTGCGACGTTAGGGAATACCGCTTGAGCCGCGAGACCTGCTCGATAGAGGTTGGGGTTGGCCGTCGTCCATCCCGCGATGATTACGATGATAAAACCAGTGGCACCAAGTGCGTAATAGGCAACATCACCGGGTGAAACCACAGCGACACTTAATTTCATGATCGCCGCCGTCGCCGCCCCCATGAGCGCCGCGGAAATCCAGGCAACGTAGTGGCCGAACATCATGCCGGTTGCGGTACACAGGCCATAGATCGGTTTCTTCGCGTAGCGCAGGAGCGCCATGTCGATGAGGCCAAAATGCGCAAAGGTGTTCGCCGCCCAGGCGAAGCCTATCACTTCCACCAATCCGATGCCGGGTTCCCCTTGCGCGTTGATGCCTGTAAACACCGTCGTTCCCGCCAAACTCACGAAATCCGAGAAACTCGCCAGAGTGGTGTAGCCGGTCAGCGCTTCGTTCAACGCCGGTATCAGCACCATACCGCCCGACGTGAACATCACCATCAGCCAGGGTGTACAAATGGTGCCAAACTCGGCCACCACATTGAAACCATAATAGGCCACCAGCACGGCAATCACGCTTGCCGAGGCAGCAATAATGACAAAGTAGACGTTGGTGGGATACGGATAGATCTGGGGAGGAATATCAAAGAGCACCCGAAGCGCTGTCGCCGACACTGTGATCATGGCGGCCGAGATGGCCACAAAGATGAGCACATTGGCACCGTTATAGAGCCGCGAGAATAGCTCGCCCATATTGTGATCGAGATAGGTGTACAGGCTTAACCGTGTTTTGACCGCGATCGGCGCAGTGATGAGCCAGAAGCTCAGCACGGCAAGCGTATTACCGATTAGGAGTCCGATCAGAATGTCCTGGATGGTGGCGCCCATGGCCACGAATGCGGCGCCAATGACGAATTCCGTCGCAGCAACGTGTTCGGAACCATAGAGGCCCAGGAAGTGAGCGGGCCCATGCAGCCTGTGCTTGGGCACCGGGAGTTGTTCGTCGTCTATTTCCGCTATTGGGCGTTCAGGATCAAAGGTGGTATGAGTCATTGTTTCCCCCAGTGCTACTGTTGTTTTACCTCGTTATTGAGCGGCATGGCCTCCTTCGAGGAAGCGGACGCGCTCTATGACCATTTCAGTCACCCACTGAGCGTTGCCTAGTGCCTCCTCGGTGGGAATCTCTCCCGCCAGGGCTTTGGCAAACCGCTCGCCGACCGCAGTGCCGATGCTCTGGAACTCCGGGATCGTGACGAACTGAATTCCGCTATAGGGCACTTCTTTGACGGCTGGATCGTTGGGATCGGCTGCCTGGATCGACGCAAGCGTCATTTTCGCGAACGGCGCCTGCTGGTACTCGGGATTTTCGTACAGCGAGGTGCGGGTGCCCGGAGGCACATTGGACCAGCCTTCCTTGGAGGCGACTAGCTCCAAGTAGTTCTTCGAGGTAGCCCAGGCTACGAATTTCTTCGCCGCATCCTTATGTTCGGAATCCGTGGGAATCGCCAGCGCCCAGGCCCAGAGCCAGTTCGCGCGCTTCCCCAAACCCTTGTCCGGCGCGAGCGCGAAGCCGACACGGCCGGCCACATCAGAATCCGCACTCGTCACGAACTGGCCGGCTGCAGTCGCGTCGATCCATATCGCGCACTTGCCCGACTGGAACAGAGCCAGATTTTCATTGTAGCCATTGGCCGAGGGGTCTGGCGGGCCGGCTTCTTCCATGAGTTCAACGTAGTCGGAGATCGTCGCCTTCCAGGCTTCACCATCGAACTGGGGTTCCCAGTCCATATCGAACCAGCGAGCACCGTAGGAGTTGGCCATGGCCGTCAGGAACGCCATGTTCTCTCCCCAACCTGGCTTACCACGCAGGCAAATGCCATAGACTTCATTGCTCTTGTCGGCCAGCTTGCGTACAGCGTCCTTGATGAAATCCCATGTGGGCTTTTCAGGCATCTCGAGCCCGGCTTTTTCAAAGAGATCGGTGCGGTACATGGTGAATGAAGACTCGCCATAGAACGGCGCGGCGTAAAGTGTGCCGTCGAACGATAGAGCCTCGCGGATCGATGGCAGGATATCATCGACGTCGTAGTCCATCGGCAAATTCTCGAGTGGCACGAGCCATCCTCGCTTGGCCCAAATGGGAACTTCGTAGTTGCCGATCGTCACCACGTCGAACCGCCCCCCTTTAGTCGCGATGTCGGTGATAACGCGCTGGCGCAAGAGGTTCTCTTCCAGCGTAACCCAATTCAGCTCGATGTCAGGGTTGTCCTTCTTGAAGTCGTCTGTGAGCGTCTGCATCCGAATCATGTCAGCGTTGTCCACCGTGGCGATGGTCAACGTTACGTTCTGCGCCAAGGCTGAACTTGCCGCAGCGTAAAAAATCACCAAGCCCAGGAGGGTGCGCAGCGTCTGTTTCATCTGATTCTCCTGTCACTTAGCGTTAAATGTACTTGGCTAGAGTCGCCTTAGCGCCCATGTCATAGAGACTTTGCAGGGCGTCACCGACCTGCTCGACGAAAATCGGCGATCGCGGCAGATCGTCGCCGAAGATCTCACGTATGCTTAGGAACGGGCGCGGGTCCTTGCCGGCGGCTTTGGCATGCTGGTGCAACTCATCGGCCATGGGGTCCTGTATCTCAATGGGTTTACCCTGCTCGTCAGTACCCGCAGCGTAACGACACCAGCTGGCTACCGCGAGACTAAGCTTTTTCACAGAGCCGCCGCGGGCGAGCTGCTCGCGGATCGAGGGCAGAATGAACTTCGGCATCTTCGCCGAGCCATCCAAACAGATCCGGGACGCCTGATCCTTGACGGTTGGGTTTGCGAAGCGCTCGATCAGGGTTTCCTTGTACTCGTCGAGATCGACGCCGGGTACCGGCTTGAGGATTGGCGTCACCTCCTCGTTCATCAGATCCCGGATGTATTTCCTGAATTGGGGATCCGCCATGATCTCGTAGATATACTCAAAACCCGCTAGATAGCCCAGATAGCCCATTGCCGAGTGGCTGGCATTGAGCAGACGAAGCTTCATCGTCTCGTAGGGATGCACGTCCGGGGTCATCTGTATTCCGACTTTCTCGAATGGCGGACGGCCGTTGCAGAAACGGTCCTCGATGACCCACTGCCGGAAGGGTTCGGTAACCACCGGCCAAGCATCTTCAATGCTGAAGGCTTCCCTGACCAGGGTGCGATCGGCGTCGGTGGTCGCCGGGGTAATTCGATCCACCATGCAGTTGGGGAAAGCCCCGTTTTCAGCAAGCCAGTCCTTCAGAGACACATCGCGTAGCTCGGCGAATCTCAGCAGCACTTTGCGAGTTACGTCGCCGTTGCCCTGCACATTGTCGCAGGATAGGACAGTGAAGGGTTTTATGCCCCGTTGCCGACGGCGGTGCAACGCTTCCAGCAGATAGCCGAAGGCGCACTCTGGTCGATCAGGATGGGCCAAGTCGTGGATGATTAGGGGATGATCCTCCTGGAATTCTCCGGTTCCCTGGTCAATGAAATAACCCCCTTCGGTGATGGTGAGCGAGACGATTCGGGTTTGTGCCGAGGCCATCTTCTCGATAACCGCCTCAGGATCGTCCAGGGCGAACAAAAACTCGACGATGGAACCGATAACCCGCGCCTGGTCGCCAGCGGCACTGCGCTCCACCAGCGTATAAAGACAGTCTTGGGAACGCAGCGCATCCCGGATACCGGTGTCGTGGGCGAGTAGACCTACGCCGCAAATACCCCACTCGCTGCCCGCGTTTTTCTGAAGCAAATCGTCCATATAGACCGCCTGATGAGCGCGGTGAAAACCGCCGACCCCAATATGGATGATGCCGTCGGTGACTTGTCGGCGATCATAGGAAGGTGTCTCGATAGTCGATGCCAGCTTGTTTAAGGATGACACATTGAGCTTGACGGGCTTGGTTTTGGGAACCGGCGTATTCATTCTCTTTTCCTCTGCGAGAAATGCGGTTTAATGCGGCGCCGATGGGACACGGATGATATCGGCCAGGGGATGACGTTCGATTTGCTTAACTTAAGAGCTAGACCGTTGACGGCAATAGGATGACCATTATTTTTAATGGGTTCTATCATCTAATAGTAATGATCAGCACTAAAGTCAAGCTTTAGGTTTCCGTTAACCGCCATAGGGGAGATAAGGCTATGGAGAAGATAAAGTTGCACTTATTACCGGAAGCACACAGGGTATCGGCTTGGTAGTTTAATCAATACCTAGTTTTTTTAACCGGTAGCGAAGCGCCCGAAAGGTAATCCCTAATTTTTCAGCCGCCGCCGTTTTGTTGTAACGTGTCGCCTCAAGGGCTTTAGTGATGGCTTCCTTCTCTAATTCTTCCAAATAGCTCTCTAGATTTGTATCTACGGGTGGAAGTGTTGGGGATGAAGATGTTATTTGTTCAGAAGACGGCTGTACCGCAGCAGATTCAGATAACGGTGGAGGCGCCACTGTCACCTGGGGAAGATGCAGATCTTCAGGGACAATGGTTTGGCCTTCGCAGAGGGTAAAAGCGCGTTCTAGGGTGTTTTCTAACTCCCGTACATTGCCGGGGAAACTATAATTTTTGAGGGCTTCTATGGTTTCTGGGGCAAGTTGCGGTGGTGGCTGATTATGCTCACGGCCTAATCGAACAAGAATATGATCCGCTAATTCAAGGGTATCTTCCGGTCTTTCCTGCAGGCTTGGCATACGCAGTTCAATCACATTAAGACGATAAAATAAATCTTGGCGAAACGTGCCTATCTTGACCAAATGGGCAAGATCTTTATGGGTAGCGCTCAGGAGACGCACATCGGTAGCCACTTCGGCTTGTGCGCCGATAGGGCGCACGGCACGCTCTTGGATGGCGCGCAACAGTTTCACCTGCATATGTTGAGGCAAATCCGCCACCTCATCGAGAAATAGCGTACCCCCGTGAGCCGCCTGAAACAGCCCCATCTTGTCGTGGGTAGCTCCGGTAAAACTGCCTTTTTTGTAACCAAAAAACTCGCTTTCCATCAATTCCTGGGGTATGGCGCCGCAATTGACCGGCACGAAGGGCTTATCTGCCCGGGGTCCTGAAGAATGGATGAGGCGAGCGGCTAACTCCTTACCGGTGCCGGATTCTCCGCTGATTAAAATAGGCGCTTGGCTCCGGGCTAGCTTACGAATCATGGCCACGACGCGCTGCATGGACTGGGATTTACCCAGTAAGATGGGGCGTCCTTCACTGACTTCTTCTTCTCCATGGGGAGAGAGTTTTAGCGCTTGTTTGACTAAGTTACGTAGCGTCGACAGTTCAAAGGGTTTTGATACAAAGTCAAAAGCGCCGAGTTTAAGGGCCTCCACGGCGCTTTCCACATTGCCATGGGCAGTGATGACGGCCACTGGCAAATCGGGGTAACCTTTTTGAATATGAGCGACCAGCTCCAAGCCATTGCCATCCGGTAAGCGCATATCGGTGATGCAAAACCGAAAGGACCGCCGTCTCAATAGCCCTTTAGCTTCTTGCAGCGTCTCTGCCGGAAAGCACTGAACATTCATGGGAACCAACGTCATTTCAATGAGTTCGCGGATATCCGCTTCGTCATCGATTATCAGTGCATTGCAAGTTTCCATTGGGATTCCTCTTCCTGGTACGCAGACTTAGCTAGGGTAATGCGAAAACAACTTCCACCCTCCGGGGGACGGGTATATTGCAGTTGAGCGCCGTTAGCCTCACAAATCTCCCTAGCAATATAGAGCCCTAGACCAGTGCCTTGGGTTTTGGTAGTAAAAAACGGTTCAAAAATTTTTTTAGTCTCAGTGTTAGAAATACCGGGTCCAAAATCTTGAACTTCAATAAAAGCGGTTTCTGGACTAAAACTCAGCCCAGCTGTCAGATTTATTTTAGGTATTTGACCGCTTGGAGTACCATGAATACAGGCATTACTGCAAAGATTCCATAAAACTTGATGCAAATGAGTGGGATCAAAGCGAACGATGAGATTTTCCGGTTGCACGTTTGTGTTTAGCTGAACGATTTTATCACCTTGGTTATGCAAAAATTCTTGACGAAAGTTATCCAACCAAGCCTTTATCGGTAAATCTTCGGGTTTTAATCGATCCCGTCGGGATAAATCCAGCACCTTGGCGATAATTGTATTGGCCCGTTTCGTATTGTCGTAAATGATTTGGGCTAGCCGATGGTCATTGACGCTGGCTGTCTCGGATTCTTGAAGGAGCTGGGCAGCGTGACTGATAGAGGTTAAAGGATTACGGATTTCATGGGCGATACCAGCCGTCATGCGTCCCAGGGCAGCCAGTTTAATTTCTTGAAGACGCTGAGCAACTTGCGCAGAATCTTCCAAAGCAAGTAACAAATCCCCCAATGGGCTACCCGTCAACCGATTAAAATGCACAATGAGCTCTGGCGAGTGTTCCGTTGGACGAAACGGTTTGGCTTCTTCTAAACCAGTCGTCAGCCATTGCGCCAAACGCTGCTGCAGTGTGGTTGATACCTCACTAAGCGCCCTATCACGGACAGATTCTTGATAGTTAAGCAGTCGGTAGGCGGTATCGTTCATAAGTTTTATGCGAGCAAAGCGATCTACAACGATGATACCTGATTGCAAATGTTGAACAATGGCTTGATTGAGTTCAGCGAGCTCTAAGAGTTCCTTAGAGCGCTGGTAGGCTAATTCTTCACTACGTCGATTGCGTTCTGCCAACGTATAGGTGAGTAGCGCTGTGATAAAAAAGGAAGCACCGAGAATTCCTAACCGTCCTAAATGATCTATCTGGGTTTGTAAATGGTTAAGGACTTGGCCAAAACCATCGGGTTCGCTCAATGCCGACGTGACCGTAAGCGCCTCATAAAACCAAAAAGCCACTAATATAAAAAAAGCCAGCGCTGCTGACGCTAAAGCCGAATAGAGGGGTAACAAAATACCACCAGCGGCTATAACAGTGACTAGCAAAATACTCAGGTTACTGACAATGCCCCCGGAGGCATGGATCATAAAACTAAGGGCAATAAGATCTACTAAGGTTTGCAGATGGGCCTGCACCTTCAAAGAAGGTCGGCGCCAATAGCTGCCCATAATGGAAATAAGCACTGCAATGACATAGACAAGGGCGGTACCCAAAAACAAAGGTGGATTTGTCTTGCCAAAAATAGAAATATGACCATTGAGAAAAAATACGCCTAGCAGGATTGTCACTAAAACCAAGCGGCCAAAGTTGAATACCCGGAATACAAACCAGATACGGCGCCGATCCATATTGGTTTGCGAGATAATATTGAGAAGAGACAGTTGATTAGAAGTAGGCATAGCGTTCTTAAAATCCCTGATAAGATGTAATCCTCGACAAATTAGTGAGACAGGCTACGGTTAGCTCGCTGCGCAAGACAATGCCCATCAGCGCAGCAATAACCCTGGTTTTTATCGCCAACAGCTTGATGACGAGGGATATATATTCGGCAATAGCTGCAGCGCACTATTTCTTGGGGTGGCCGTTGCGAAGGATTCCCTTTGGAACGGCTCGCGACCCACTTATGCCGCAGGTATCTCACCAACCAAAGTCCTACGACTACCAATAAAATAACAAAAAACTGCCGAAGGCTTACACCCATAATGGAGCCTCACATCGCAAAATGTATTTTGATAGCGTTGTTGGTAACAACAGTAGCACATTTTTGATCCATCGAAATTTAGCTACCTGTTAGCATGTGTCTGATTCTAGACTATATCTAGCAAAATAGTGCTAGGCAATGGTCTGACAAAAAAAGCGCTTACGACTATGCAATGAGTCGACATAGAAGGCATAAAGCAGCAAAAGTTTTTCCAAAGCAATTCTGTTAACATATAGATTTTACCCGATAAATGGGGGGAAACAGCGCATGAATTTGCATGAATATCAAGCAAAAGAATTGTTTAAAGCCTTTGGCGTTGCTGTACCTCGGGGCATCAAGGCAACATCTCAGCAAGAAGCCCTCGATGCAGCCAAAGAATTGGGAGGTGCGCTATGGGTAGTCAAAGCTCAGGTTCATGCGGGCGGTCGGGGT
>CAYRGG010000076.1:0-15513 GCA_964423745.1 uncultured Candidatus Competibacteraceae bacterium
TATATTGGCTTTTTTAAACCCATCATAGACCGCAAACATCACCTCTGAACGTACCTTTAAAGTATTAGATTTGGCAAAATCGGTAAAGTACTGCATTCGAAAAGCAAATCCAAAATTGTCAAACTCCCACAACAACACGGCCCAGGCTGGTTCCCGCAAAATCTCTTCATGACAAAACAAGGCATCGTCGATGATTTCTCTTACCTGATGGGGATTTGCATCATAGTTAGCATGGACCATTAACACCGTGCGCACAACGGTGTCTGTATGGGTCCAATTCACAAACGCATTGGAGATAACATCCGCATTGGGAATGATGACTTCCATATTATCCCAGGTCTTGAGGGTAAGAGAACGCATCCCGATCCGCGAAATTTCGCCGGTACTGTTGCCGATCTGAACGGTATCACCACTGCGCAACGGTCGTTCAATCAACAATAAGAGCCCACTGACAAAATTGTTGGCGATGGCCTGCATCCCAAAACCGATACCCACCCCCACTGCGCCAGCAAATACCGTAAGGGTAGTCAAGTTCAGACCGGCGATTTGTAATGCGATCAAAAACCCAACCAAAACAATCGCATATTGGGTGAAAACCGATAAACTGTGGCGAACGCCTAAATCGATAATGCCGGAAAATACCCATCGATAGGCAACCGTTCGACTCCACTGACTAAAACGGATGACCAGTAGCACCACCACTAGGATGACAAGGATACGCCAGAGATTAAATTCGGTACCCGCAAGGCTAAACAAGGGGCGCTCTAAAAAATTACCCAGAGTGGTTGATAACAGGGCCGATTCCCACCCGTAAACCTGCAATAAGGCTAATCCAGCCCCCAAAAACAAAACCACGCTAAGAAATTTATGCAACGGATTGATGAC
This sequence comes from uncultured Candidatus Competibacteraceae bacterium, assembly GCA_964423745.1. GTDB lineage: Bacteria > Pseudomonadota > Gammaproteobacteria > Competibacterales > Competibacteraceae > CAYRGG01. The sequence continues at coordinate 886 of CAYRGG010000076.1, forward strand.
ATCTTGGGTCCATAGCAAGGCGTAAGTAGAGTGTGTGATGGCATAATTTTTCGTGATGATAACTAGATCCTTGAGTAACCCGCGTAAGGACAGCCAACCCACTAACACCGCTATAAACGTTACCCAATGCCAAGCCACTGTCCAGGCCAATTGGATATAGCCGAACAGCCCTAAGAGTGCGGCAACCACCAGAGACAAAGGTAACAGCAGCGTTATCAACCGGAGACTGATAAACCAGAAATGGTTGCCAAAGCGTTTGGCAAGCAAATCCACCAACAGACGGCGAATACGTAACACGGGCACAAAAGCCAACAGCCAATAACCCATAAAGAGTCGGTCGAAGGTGGTGGTTACCGAGGTTGGCAGGTCACTGAGATTGGCGAGAATAGTGACCGATGCCAGCAGACCGCCGAGTATTAATGTCCCGACAATTTGTCGATAAAGCTGAGGATGTCGTTGTTCCCTGGACAATTCTGGCGCTGCAAGCAAAAACCAAGCTAGATTGACGGGTATTTTGATCCCCAACCAAAGCAAAATCAGGGTCATCATAATACCAAATCCGGGCTGTGGAACCTGACACAACCACAGCGCCAAAGCCACGGCTAGGGCGATATAAATACTGACGAGATTTTGCCGTAATAGCTGCAGCGTGGTAAAAAGAATAGCGCCAAAAAAGCTGTCTTCTTCCTTAGCATTGATTTGGTCAATCACTCCCATAGCATTACTACTACGCAAGGCAGCCCACATCAGCCACAATAGACCCAACTCGACAACAATCAACATCAACCAGCGTAGGGCTGAAGTTTCCATCATTGCGGTGACCGTGGATGCTATGCTTAAGCGCACCTGATGGGCCAAAATCCGCGGAGCCTCCTTAATTTCCGCCCATATCTCATGCCAATCCGCAACGCTGGTGGGGAGATTCTCGCGCTCTAAAAGATCTTGGCTAAGGCGCTTTTGATAGCGATTTTTTATGTCATTTTGAATTTTTTTCGCCCGCTCTAAACTGCTTTGCAAGGCGTTTCTGCTTTGATGTAACTCTTCTAGCATAGCGCCAATGAGTTTGGCTTCTTGGGTGACCGCAATACGCTCGACGCCGGTGAGATCATCGCGCTGTTCGAGTAATTGTTTTTGCCGTTCAGCCAAGGGTATGCCATAACGGAATAAGCTGTCAGTGGTGGTGAGTTCCTGCTGGATTTCCTGAACTTGTTCAAGCCCCCGCTGTAACGTTTTAGCGCGCACATCTGTTTGAGTTGCCAGGCTTGCAAGGTTTGCTAGCTCATTATTGATTTGCGATAAACGAATTTCCAGTTGTACCAGTTTGGCGCGACTTTCCGCCACCTCCAACTGAGTTTCTAGTAAACCCCTTTCCCCTTTCGATAGTATGTTTTGTTGATCATTTAACCGTTGGCGTAGGGCATCTGCATCACTTTGATAGTCCTGTTGTTTTTTTTCAAGACGAGTTACCAATTCCTCTTGGGATTTTAAGCGGGTTTGCGCTTGCTGAAGACGATAAACTTCCTCAACCCGTGCTAGCCATTTTTCTGTCAACGATTGTCGTAAATCGGCTATTTCCAAATAACTACGGAGGTTACTTAGGTTTTGCTTTTCCAGGGTCAGTTCTCCACGCTGCTGGGCAAGATTTTGGCGGGTTAAAGCAAGTTGTTCAGCTTGTCGGCTGCCCGCTTCAAACCCCTTGGCTGGATTTTGCAAAAGCTGCTCTTGCGCTTCCAGATCTCGAATAGATTGTTGCAGTTCTGGGATACGCCGCTCTGTATTAGCGATGTTTACTTGCAAACTTTGTTGGCGCAATTTTGCAATATCGGCATCCAGTCGAGCCTGTTCCACCATACTTTGCGACAATTGTCCCACCTGTAGCGCTGCCATTTTCCCAGGCATATCTGTCTCTAGGGCACGCAACTCCTGGCGTAAACGAGTAATTTCAGCGCTATCTTGTTGTATGGCTTGCAGCCGCATAGTTTGCTGTTCGGCGGCTTGAAAAGGATCCAAAGGCCCGGTGGTTTGAGCAATCGCCATCCCCCCCATGTACACCATGTACAGAACAATGATCAAGAGACTAAATTTAGCAAAGCAATACATGAATTTTTTGCACGTCATTCCAAATTATGTGGTTTTCAAAAGACCTTTTGCTTTCCCTAGAATCAACGGTTTAGGCAATACGATTGTTGATAAAGACGGATGCCTAGCGTCGGCAACAAATAATAGGGTTTCTCATCATAATTCTATCGACAAAAATTTAGCTAGTGCTTTCTTCGGTACAAAAATTGCTGCTATTAAATTATGAATTTTTTGGGACGATCTATTTTGGAACGTCCTTGTTAACACTGACTCTAAACCTGCACAGGTTTTGCTTCGCAGAAGGAGCTTGAAATGAATAATGATGTTTTAGCCGATGAAGACGATTTCCTAGAGATCGATGACGCCCCTGAAGAGACCGTCAAGATTTTGTCAAAAGGGTCAAAAGCTTGGCGATCTATTGAACGCTATCGAGAAATGAAAGAATTACGTAGCCGCCTAGAAGATTTATTGTGTGAGGATATTAGCGACGATTTAAAAGATCTTCGCTGGTAGCGGCGACACAATTCCTCTACCCTAACCAAACCCGTGCATTGCGAAATAAGCGCAACCAAGGACTATATTCGTTCCAATTCTGAGGATACCAAGAAAACTGTACAGTGCGAAATACCCGCTCTGGATGGGGCATCATAATCGTAAAGCGACCGTCTCGATTGCTAAGTCCTGTGATACCTTGGAATGACCCATTAGGATTAGCAGGATAAGTGTTTGTCGGACGACCTGCGTTATCCACATAACGTAGCGCCACTAACGATGACCCTTGCAGTTCTGCAAAACGATCATCCGTATGATAAACCACCTGACCTTCACCGTGAGCCACAGGTATCGGTAGATGAGAACCCGCCATATCCGCAAAAAACAAAGACGGCGTTGGCAACACTTCCACTGCAACTAAACGGGCCTCAAACTGTTCTACCCGGTTAGTAGCAAAATGCGGCCACAAATCCGTACCTGGAATAAGCTCGCGCAGGTTTGAAAATAGCTGACATCCGTTACACACGCCTAACCCAAAACTGTTTGCCCGGGCAAAAAAGGCGGCAAACTCCTCCCGTACTCGCTGGTTAAAAAGAATCGATTTAGCCCAACCCTGACCGGCGCCCAACACGTCGCCATAAGAAAACCCACCGCAGGCAACTATGCCCTGAAAAGTCTTCAGGGAAATACGCCCTTCCGTCAGATCACTCATATGCACATCAATCGCTGCAAAACCCGCTTGTTCAAAGGCAGCCGCCATTTCCACCTGACCGTTTATCCCCTGCTCTCGCAGAATAGCCACTTGGGGCCGTTCTCCTCGGGAGATAAAGGGAGCTGCTATGTCATCTTCAGGGTCAAAAGTTAACTGAACGTTTAAACCGGGATCATTCTCATCTAGCAAAGCATCAAAAGCTTCCTGAGCACAGCCGGGGTTATCCCGCAAGGACTGCATGCGAAAGCTGGTCTCCGACCAAAGCCGCCGCAACGTTACCCGCCTTTCATCGAGAAGTGTTTTATCATGATAAGTGACGATTAAACGATTCGATGTGTTAAGGCTACCTAAGACATGACTACAATCTGCAAATCCTGCGACTTTGAGGGCTTGCAAAACGTTGCCACGCTCGCTGGCAGAAATTTGTATGACCGCTCCTAACTCTTCACTGAACAATATTGCCAGGGGGTCTTTGCCTAGGGTATCTAGAGACACTGTGACACCCACACCCCCGGCAAATAGCATTTCACAGAGGGTTACCAATAATCCACCGTCGCTGCGATCATGATAGGCCAGTATTTGGCCAGCCGCATTGAGTCTTTGAATGAGTTCAAAAAATGCTTTTAAATCACCAGGATCATTCAAATCCGGCGGAACCTCGCCCAACTGGTTAAAAACTTGTGCTAGCGCTGATCCCCCTAAACGATTTTTGCTGCGCCCCAAATCTATCAAGAGCAACTCGCTAGGACCCTGATCAGTCCGTAGCTGCGGCGTCAGAGTGGCCTGCACCTCGTAAACCGGGGCAAACGCCGATACGATCAACGATAAAGGCGCGGTAACCCGGTGTTGTTTTTCTTGCTGTCGCCATACCGTTTGCATGGACAACGAATCTTTACCCACGGGAATGGCTATACCCAAGGCAGGACAAAGCTCTAACGCGACTGCCCGGACGGTGTCGAACAACGCCGCATCCTCGCCAGGATGACCAGCGGCGGCCATCCAATTGGCGGACAAACACACAGCGCTTAAATTATCTATGGCCGCGGCGGCGATATTGGTAATCGCTTCCCCCACTGCCATACGACCTGAAGCGGGTCCGTCGAGAACAGCCAAGGGGGTACGTTCTCCCATGGCCATGGCTTCGCCGTGATAGCTGGTGAAATCGCTGGCGGTAACCGCCACATCGGCCACGGGAACCTGCCACGGACCCACCATCTGATCGCGAACCACTAATCCTCCCACGGTGCGATCGCCAATGGTGATCAAAAAACTTTTGTCCCCCACCGTGGGCAAGCGCAGTACTCGCTGCACCGCCTCTTTAAGATCGATTTTGCCGAGCTTTAAAGGTTCTCGAACAGGCGAGATACGATTCACTTGACGCTGCATACGCGGTGGTTTACCCAATAAAACCCCTAACGGCATATGGATGGGCCGATTAGCGAAGTGGCGGTCGTCTACCCGTAATTGCTGTTCTTCTGTGGTGCAACCTAGCACAGCCCAAGGGCAACGCTCCCGCTCACACAGGGCTTGAAAAACCGCCAGATGCTCACGGGCTATGGCCAGCACATAGCGTTCTTGGGCTTCATTACACCAGATCTCTCGGGGCGACATACCCGGTGCATCGTTGGGAACATTACGCAACTCAAAATGGCCACCTCGACCCGCATCGTTAATCAATTCCGGTACAGCATTGGAGAGACCACCTGCCCCTACATCGTGAATGGATAGAATGGGGTTAGCGGAACCCAATGCCCAGCAACGGTCGATAACTTCTTGGCAACGCCGTTGCATCTCTGGATTACCCCGCTGCACCGAGGCAAAATCCAGATCCTCGCGGCTCGACCCCGCCGCCATGCTGGAAGCAGCGCCGCCCCCCAAACCGATCAGCATGGCCGGACCACCGATAACCAGAATAGGGGTAGCCATGGGAACAGCCGCCTTGTGAACGTGCTCCCCGCGGATGTTACCGAGACCTCCAGCAATCATGATGGGTTTATGGTAGCCACGCACTTCGCCGTCAGGCGCCTTCTGTTCAAAGGTGCGAAAATAACCCGCTAAGTTAGGACGCCCAAATTCATTGTTAAAAGCGGCAGCGCCAATGGGTCCTTCCAACATAATGGTAAGGGCTGACCCCGTATGGGAGGGACGACCATGGGCTATTTCCCAGGGTTGGGCAAAACCCGGAATATGTAAATTGGAAACCGAGAACCCCGCCAAACCCGCTTTAGGTTTAGCGCCTCGTCCAGTTGCCCCTTCGTCACGGATTTCTCCCCCGGATCCTGTAGCCGCGCCGGGAAACGGTGAAATGGCGGTGGGATGGTTATGGGTCTCCACCTTCATTAAAATATGCACGTCCTCTTCATGGTAGCGGTAGCGCTGATCTCGTCCAGCAGGGAAAAAACGCGCTGCCGGCCACCCCTGCATGACCGCAGCGTTGTCGTGATAAGCTGAGAGCACACCGCCAGGCGTCTGCTGGTGGGTATGACGAATCATATCGAACAGAGAGGCGTTCTGCGGTTTGCCATCGATCACCCAAGCCGCATTAAAAATTTTATGACGGCAATGTTCCGAGTTGGCCTGGGCAAACATCATCAATTCCACATCACTAGGGTCGCGGTTGAGACGGGTAAAATGCGCAACTAAATAGTCCATTTCCTCTTCGCTAAGGGCAAGCCCAAACCGAGTATTAGCAGCTACCAGCGATTGCCATCCACCTTGAAGTACAGGAATGATTTCAAGGGGCATGGGTTCTGTTTGGATAAACAATTGGCTGGGATCATCATCGGCATTGAGAATTGCTTCCGTCATTGGATCATAAAGCAAGGTTTTAATGGCAGCTTGTAGACGGGTATCTAGGGGCTTGCTCACATTTAGGCCATATATTATGCCGCGTTCAATACGACGAATGGCTGCGAGACCACAATTATGGGCAATATCGGTAGCTTTGGAACACCAAGGAGAGATGGTTCCGGGACGGGGTATCACTGTCCAAAACGGTTCGCTATGGGGTGATGACCCAGGTGGCAACAATTGCGCACCTAACAACTGAGCGAGGGTTTTTTGTTGTGGTTGAGAAAGGGATTCATGCACGTCCACAAAATAGATAAATTCCGCAGAGACGTTTTCGATCTCAGAAACATGTTGCTTTAATAAAGTAAGAAGTTTTTCCAGGCGAAAAGAAGATCGAGCGGGACTACCTCGGAATCGCAACATACGGACGCTCCAGATAGGCGCCTCAATAGAGGTGCTTAATAATACGAGTTAGTATAAAAAATTGCTTGAAAAACGCCGATGAATATTACGACTAATGAGAGCGATTTCCTTACTTTGGCGGTTGCGGTCGCACAACCGCTGCCCCCTCACTTAACCGCCACGGCAATCAAACCGCTCCCATCAGTCGTAAAACCAGTTTAGAGCATTTTCCATTCGACTGTACACATGGTTAGCCTTTGGTCTCAGTGTGCTCATGTACTGCATGTACACTCCGCGCTGCGCCTCGGCTGCGCTTCAGTACAAGCAAAGCGAAAACGCTCTAACTGTCGCTCAGAGGTATAATCAGAAAAGTGCCTGCTGGCATACGCAGTTGATTATTACTTAATCCATTGGAAGAACGTAATTGCGACACATCGATTTGATAGCGTGTCGCAATATCGGTGAGGCTCTCGCCCCGCTGAATAATATGAATACGTTCAGTGACTTCTTCAGAAAATGACTCCCTAGAAGACACAGAAGGATAAGCCTGGGACGCTGCGATTAAATCTACCGAGGTAGACGGCGGCGACGCGACTTGCTCAGATACCGGCCTACTAGCGGTATTCGATTCAGATACCTGTTGCGAAACAGCTAATGATGGTTCTGTGTCACCAGCTGCTGGGATGATAACCTGAGACGCCTCGGCTGTTAAGGGAGATTCTCTTGAAGATGTTTCCCGTTCAGGTGGCGTTAGTACAGCGGCGCCTGCGACCATATACTTGGGTGGTCGATTCTCTAAATACCCCTTGATACCGTCTAAAATCGCTTGCGCAATCTGCTTTTGGTGCCTTTCATTGGTGAGTTTTTCTTCTTCTTGCGGATTTGAAATAAAGGCGGTTTCAACCAGTACAGAAGGCATATCCGGGGCTTTAAGCACGGCAAAACCGGCGCGCTCCACAGCGCTTTGGTGGACAGGACCTACCTTTTTCAATTGACCTAGCATTTGCTCTGCTAGGCGCATACTTTCCGCCAAAATGGCATCGTGATAGATATCAAACACCACAGGTTTGAGATTTTTATCCTTTACTTTTAATTGCCCACCCCCTACAAAATCAGCTTCATTTTCTTGCTTAGCCAACCAACGGGCTGCTGCACTTGAAGCCCCCTTTGTGGATAAGATAAATACCGAAGAACCCCGCGCTTTGCGGTTAGTAAAAGCATCGGCATGGAGGGAGACGAACAAATCGGCTTGCTGCTCACGGGCAATTCTAATGCGATCGTACAAATGCAGGTAAATATCCTTATCACGGGTTAGCACACCTTGAATACCCGGTTCTTCATCCATCAGCTTTTTTAGGTGTCGGGCAATTTGCATAACCACTTTTTTTTCTTGGGTGCCACGAGAACCAATGGCCCCTGGGTCTTTACCACCATGGCCAGGGTCGATAGCCACAACAAACTGGCCAACACCCTGAAGAGTGCGTTCCACCTGGGCTAAACGATGGGGTCGTGGAAGCTGCTCGCCTGGTTCAGGTTGTCGATCACGAAAAATATCGATAACTAAATGCTGACCTTCACCGGCAGGATTATCTAGCAAATAGGCTTGACTGTTCGTCGCATTCAAAAGATCTACAACAATACGCAGGTCAAAGCCCCGTTGAATACCCGTGCGTACTCTTTGTACATCCACCGAGCGCAAGTTGACTTGCTGACGAGATAAGTCCAAACGGGTGTCCATTAGATCCACGACAAATCGGGGGGGGTTATCCAACAGAAAACTACGGTATTGGATGGGCGTATCGAGATCGAAAACTATCTGGGTGCCATCCGGTAACTCAGCAAGGCGAGCGTTACCCAACTGGCCTGCGGCCACCGTCCACAGGGGATATAACCCCAACAAAACTAGCGCAATAAACCGTTTCACTAAAACTTTTTCCTCTATACGTATATTATTTATAGGACTATTGCTGCTCGTTCCAGAGGACGTCGTAAATACCTCCTGCTTCGCCGCCTTGACTGCGGCCATCCAGGCCCTGAAGACACCTCCTTCACAAGCTGCGAAAGTCCTTTTTGCGTAAGTCTTGATTTAATAAAATAAGCATAGATCATCAGGTTTAGAGTGTGTTGCAATATCCCTTTCTTCCACACACATACTACAAGACTAGACAATCTACAACAAATTATCAATTCCCCAACATACATGGTAGATAACAGATTTTACCCTGCGCCACTTTAATGATTTTAAAAACCCTTTAAAATCGCTTCGCCGCGTTTGGAGGTTGCGGTAAGGCGACATTGTCGACCGTTCCCTTTATAGTCTAGGACAACCATCAAATCTGGTTCGGGCAACAGGCCCTGTCCCCGCTCTGGCCACTCCACCAGCAAGATGGCTTGCTCCGTTAGTAAATCTTGTAGTCCAATAAACTCTATCTCACTGGGATCTACTAGCCGATAGAGATCCAGATGAATAAGGGGGATATCATCGATCAAATACGGTTCAAGTAAAGTATAAGTGGGACTCTTCACCGATCCCTGATAACCATGAGCACGTAGAAAACCCCGTACTAATGTGGTTTTACCCGTACCCAATTCACCCCTTAAATAAGTCACGCAGTCCCTCGCCAGAACCTTTGCTAAACGGCCCCCAAAGGCTTCGGTGGCCTGGGTAGATTCTAAAAAACACTCGATCATGACTGTATAGGATTCACTAAATCCCGCAAGAAAACCATGAGATCCATGGCCATAAGGCCACGCTCTCCCTTAGCAGCAGCTTTATCGCCTGCTTTGCCATGCAGATATACGCCAGCCCGGGCGGCTTCTATGGGCGTCAACCCCTGGGCCAGCAGACTTGCGATAACGCCGGTTAACAGATCCCCCATACCGCCTGTGGCCATACCGGGATTACCGCTGGTGGACAAAAATATGCCTGCTTCTTCACTGGCGATTAACGAACCACTCCCTTTGAGCACACATACGCCACCAAACCGTACCGCAAGATCCGAAACCGCCGTGAAACGATCTGCTTCCACCTCTGCCGACGTCATTTTTAGCAAGCGTGCTGCTTCACCGGGATGCGGGGTCAAAATCCAATTATCGCGCCGTACTGGATTACTAGCCAATAAATTTAACCCATCTGCGTCTACCACCAAAGGGCAATCGCTGGCTAACACGAATTCCAACATGGATTGGCCCCATTCGCCACGTCCAAGACCCGGACCTATGGCCACTACCGAGGCACGGGCCATCAGCAAACCCAGTTCCGAAAGGTTTTCTACACCTCGAAACATCAGTTCTGGGCGCACTGCCGACTGGAATCCGGCATGGGCAGCGCGGGTGGCAATACTGATCAAACCGGCGCCGCAACGGGCTGCCGCCTCGCCTGCCATGCGTGGGGCGCCGGCCATACCTAAATCACCGCCAACCACTAAAACATGGCCGTGACGTCCTTTGTGAGCGGCCCGCGGACGGGGCGCTAACAGTCTAGGTAAGTCCTCACCCTCATAACGCCGACTGGCGGGATGGATTGCCCGATAAACTTCATCAGGCACTTGCAAATCCGCAAACTCTATCATGCCGCAATAGGAAGGACCCTGCCCTGTAAACAAGCCTTGCTTAAGGGCAATAAAGGTCATAGTGACATCAGCCTGAACCGCGATACCCATCACCGTTCCACTGTCGGCATTCAGCCCAGAAGGAATATCAACCGCCAGTACTGGAGTTTTTTGTTTGTTGATGGCTTTAATCGCCTCCCACCAAACCCCCGTTACCTCACGTTCTAAACCGGTGCCTAAAATAGCATCCACGATAACGTCAGCGTCGGCCAAAGATTGCCACTGGAAAGGCGCCATGGAAACCCCCGCCGCGTGAGCGGCCTGGTAGGCGGTCAAGGCATCACCGCCGAGTTTTTCTGGCGCCGCAAGGTTCAATACCGACATCGTCAATCCGGCTTCATGGGCCAACCGAGCAATGACAAAGCCGTCGCCTGCATTGTTACCCGCACCACAAACCACCACTATGCGTTGGGCATTAGGCCAGGTTTGACGTAGCATTCGAAACGTTGCGGCGCCTGCTCGCGACATCAAGGTATAGCCGGGGATGTTATGGTCCTGTATGGCGATACGGTCCAACTCCCGCACTTGGGCAGCCCGGTAAAGTTCGTTAGGTAGTTTTGTCATCTTGAATACTCCCCTTACAGCGCTTAATACAGCACAATAAACTGGTTTTAGCGTAAAAATCCAGTACTGCCGTTATGAATAGACAGCTTGATCTAAACAAGTTAGCTACAGATATTAAGCAATGGGGACTAGAGCTGGGGTTTCAGCAAGTGGGAATTGCTGACACAGACCTGCAAACCCATGAGCGTCATTTGCTCAATTGGCTGGATGCAGGCTTTCACGGCGCTATGCATTATATGGAGCGCCATGGTGTACGGCGTAGTCGACCTGCTGAGTTACACCCGGGAACGCTGCGGGTCATTTCTGTGCGTATGGATTATTGGCCGCCCCAGGGGGCAGATCCGCAACAGACATTAGACAATCCAAATTTGGCTTATGTGTCTCGCTATGCCCTAGGGCGTGATTATCATAAAGTTTTACGGGGTCGACTCAAGCAGTTGGCCAAGCGTATCGAAGCCGTGGTCAGCGACTTCGATTATCGTGTTTTTACCGACAGCGCCCCGGTGTTGGAGAAAGCCTTGGCTGAAAAAGCGGGTTTAGGCTGGATCGGTAAACACAGTAATTTACTCCATCATAAAGCGGGTTCATGGTTTTTTTTAGGCGAGCTGTACGTAAACGTACCTTTGCCAATCGATGAACCCGCTAGCAACCACTGCGGACGTTGCACCGCCTGTATCGACGTGTGTCCAACCCAAGCCATTGTCGCTCCCTATCAAGTGGATGCTAGGCGCTGTCTGTCCTACCACACCATTGAACTGCATGAGGCCATCCCTGAAGAATTTCGCCGTCTCCTGGGCAACCGTATCTATGGCTGTGACGATTGCCAATTGGTTTGTCCCTGGAATCGCTTTGCCCGCACCACGCCGGAGACAGATTTTTTACCCCGTCATGGTCTCGACGCATCGCAACTGATAGATTTATTTTCCTGGAATGAGACAGAATTTTTACGGCGTACCGAAGGCACAGCGATTCGCCGGATCGGTTTTATCCGTTGGTTGCGAAATATCGCCGTGGCGCTGGGGAATGCGCCACCTTCTCAGACTGTTTTGACAGCCCTGCAGGCGCGGCTGGAATATCCCTCGGATTTAGTGCGCGAACACATCGTCTGGGCGCTGAACGAGCAAAAAAGCAAACAAGCAGATTAACAATCGCGTGGAAAATTGCTGCACATGAAAAAAATTAATCTACATTTTTAACCACAACCGGATGCAAAAACTTTTTGCTATCTTTATCCCGCTCGATCATGGCATAGGCCGAATGGTTGTGAATGGATTCAAAGTTTTCCGATTCCACAGTGTAAGCAGCGATGCGTTCATCGCGATCCAATTGAGCCGCGATATCGCGTACCAGATCTTCGACAAATTTGGGATTCTCGTAGGCTTTTTCTGTTACATACTTTTCATCAGGGCGTTTGAGAAGCCCATAGAGCTCGCAAGACGCCTGTGCCTCCACTAAGTCAATCATATCCTCAACCCAAATAAGATCCCGGATGCGGACATTCAAGGTCACATGGGAACGTTGATTATGAGCGCCATATTGGGAGATCTGCTTAGAGCAGGGACACAGACTGGTGACAGGGACTACAACCTTGACGTTCAAAATAGGTTCACCCTGACGGATCTCGCCGATGAACGTCACCTGGTAATCGATTAGACTTTGTACTTTAGATATAGGCGCACACTTGTGGACAAAATACGAGAAGGTCATTTCGATGTGACCGGTTTCAGCTTCTAGCCGATCCGTGGTTTCCAACAGCATGTCTGCAAACGACTGTAGGGTGATTTCCCGCTCCTGGGCATTGAGAATTTCTACAAAGCGGGACATATGAGTGCCTTTGAAATGGTGGGGCAAACTCACATACATATTAAAACTAGCGATGGTATGCTGCTCGCCACCGCTGCGGTCCCTCACGCGTATGGGGTGGCGGATATCCTTAATGCCGACCTTATTGATGGCGATACAACGCGTGTCGACACTGTTTTGGATATCGGGAATAGCAAGGACAGCGTTATCGTTGACAGAAGGATTTATTGGTTTCACAGATTAATATCCTTTCGGGCGCCTTTAATTAATATAACAGACGCCCCGCTAAATTTAGCGCTCTAAGCGCTTCAAGACAGGGGTTTGGCGAGTTTTGCGCAAATCCTGTTGAACAGTGGCAAGGACGCCATGCACATCCAATTGGCATTCAGAAAGCAGTTTGTTTCGATCACCGTGTTCTACAAAATAGTCTGGAAGGCCAAGATTACGGACAGAAACGTTCATCCCATGAGCACTAAGACATTCGATCACAGCACTGCCGGCCCCACCCGCTACCACATTTTCCTCTAAAGTCAGCAAATAGTCATGACTTGCAGCAATACGCAGCACCATTTCTTCATCTAACGGTTTTACAAAACGCATATTAACGACGGTGGCATCAATGCTTTCCGCTGCCGCCTCAGCAACGCTGACCATACTGCCAAAGGCCAACAGAGCAACCTCTTTTCCTTGGCGACGCAGTTCTGCTTTACCGATGGGCAGCGCCTGCATCTCTTTAAGCACGGTAACACCGGCTCCCTTACCCCGGGGATAGCGTACTGCACTGGGCTGATCCAGTTGAAAACCGGTATATAGCATTTGTCGGCACTCGTTTTCATCCGCGGGGGCCATAACCACCATGTTGGGTATGCAACGCAGGTAGGTATAATCAAAACTACCCGCGTGAGTAGGGCCGTCTGGACCCACTAAACCGGCGCGATCGATGGCGAACAAAATGGGCAGATTTTGCAAAGCCACATCATGAATCAATTGATCATAGGCCCGTTGCATAAAGGTGGAATAAATGGCTACTACAGGTTTAAGCCCATCGCAGGCCATGCCGGCGGCTAACGTGAGGCTATGTTGTTCAGCAATGGCTACATCAAAATAGCGATTAGGAAAACGTTGCGAAAATTTTACTAACCCTGAACCTTCCCGCATGGCTGGCGTAATGCCCATCAACCGCTCGTCCTGCTCGGCCATGTCGCATAACCAATCGCCAAACACTTGCGTGTAGGTGGGCGCACTGCCGGCTTTAGAAGAGGCCACCATGCCCTTGGCAGGATCAAATATACTGACCGCGTGGTATTGAACGGGACCGTCTTCAGCAAGTTTATAACCCTTGCCTTTACGGGTAATAATATGTAGTAGCTGAGGTCCTTTATTGGCCCGCAAATTGCGTAGTGTCTGCAATAGGGTGGGAAGATCGTGACCGTCGATGGGGCCAAAATAATTAAAGCCCATTTCTTCAAACAATGTCACGGGACCAGGGGTGACCAAACCACGCACATGTTCATCGGCGCGGCGCGCCATTTCCCACATGGGTGGGGGCATATGACTGAGTACCCGTTTACCCCCCTCGCGCATGCCGGTGACAATACGTCCCGAGAGCACTTTAGTAAAATACGTAGATAGCGCCCCTACGTTGGGCGAAATAGACATCTCATTGTCGTTGAGAATGACTAACAAATTGGCCTTAAGATCACCGGCATGGTTGATAGCCTCAAAAGCCATACCCGCTGTCATAGCTCCGTCGCCGATAATGGCGACGACCTTGCGGTCCATACCCGCTCGCTCTGCAGCAATAGCCATACCTAAGGCAGCACTGATAGAAGTGCTGGAGTGACCGGTGCCAAAAGTATCATAGGGGCTTTCGCTACGCTTGGGGAAACCCGATAAACCACCTTGGCGACGCATCGTATGCATCCGATGACGGCGACCTGTAAGAATTTTATGGGGATAGGTCTGGTGACCCACGTCCCACACAAGACGATCTTCAGGAGTATTAAAAATATAATGCAATGCGACGGTCAGCTCGATGGTGCCAAGGCCAGCAGCGAAATGCCCCCCCGTTTTGGCAACCGATTGAATGAGGAACTCGCGTAATTCTTCGGCAAGACCCGCCAGCTTGGCTTCAGGCAATTTGCGTAAATCAGCAGGCGTGTCGATGGTTTCCAA
>CAYRGG010000077.1:0-15344 GCA_964423745.1 uncultured Candidatus Competibacteraceae bacterium
AGCTCATACCTGAAGTGTTGAGGGTTCATTGCCACTTTTTCAAGTGGTCTATTGAGTCAGAGTGGCCCATAATTAAAAATGTTATTTAACTAGCATAAACCCTGAGAGGGCTCGCGATGGCCAAAAAAAATAGATTGAATGACAAAGTAGACAAGCCTGATCATCTTAAAAAAACATCCAAGCTCGATCGAAAAACTTATGAAAAAGAGCTTCTCAGACTCCAGATCGAACTATGCAAGCTGCAAGAGTGGGTCAAGGTCAAGCAAAAGAGAATCATCATCGTGTTTGAGGGTCGTGATGCCGCTGGCAAGGGTGGCATTATTGATCGTATTACAGGACCAGTGAGTCCCCGGGTGTTTCGCACCATAGCCCTACCCGCTCCCAGCGATCGCGAAAAAACTCAACTCTACATGCAACGCTATATTTCCCAGTTTCCAGCTGCAGGCGAGATCGTCATTTTTGATCGTAGCTGGTACAACCGCGCTGGCGTCGAGCGGGTAATGGGATTTTGTACGGAGCGGGATTATGAACGTTTTATAAGAGAAGTTCCAGAATTCGAACATTTTTTTATCGATGCCGGGATCATATTGATTAAATATTGGATTGAGGTCAGCAACGAAGAGCAGGAAAAACGTTTTCAAAAGCGCATTAAGGATCCAACAAAACAGTGGAAGCTAAGTCCTATGGATTTGGAATCCCGCAGACGTTGGTATGATTATTCCCGAGCCCGGGATGCTATGCTCGATGCTAGCGACGTACCTCATTCACCTTGGCACATTGTTCGATCTAATGACAAGCGGCGTGCACGACTAAATTGCATCACTCATCTTTTGAGCTTGATTCCCTACGAGGAAATCCCCTACAAACCCGTTAAGCTGCCTAAGCGGAGCACTAAGGGTAAATATGATGACCAGGCAGCGATGGTGGGAAGAAATTATATACCGGAAAAATTCTGAGATCGCCTATAGTTTTCTGCTAACTTTACGGTTCGTGTATTGCCGGTTCCCGACAGGAAAGAAAGTTTGTGGCGGTAATTTTCGGATCATAGGATTATACCGTTACAAGGATAATGATGAGACTTTTCCATGGGTGACCAAAATCAACGTATTTATTTAAAAAAATACCTTCCGAATGTGAATGGCCCTGTCCTCGAGGTAGGCAGCAAAGACTATGGAAACACCTCTTCGTTCAGGGATATCTATGCCGGTCATGAATATACTGGGGTTGACATGCAAGCCGGATGTGGCGTCGATGTGGTGGTTGACTTAATGGAAGGAACCGGTTCTTTACCCTCGGCACACTTTGCTTTGATTATATGCTGTTCAGTACTGGAACATGTCCGAAAACCCTGGATCTTTGCCGAACATATCACTCAGTTAACAACAGTCGGCGGCATTCTTTATATGTCAGTGCCTTGGGTTTGGCGTTATCATCCTTATCCTGACGACTACTTTAGATTTTCTTGGCGCGGAATCGTAGAGCTATTCCCTTCTTTCACATGGACTCGGGTAGAATATTCCACCGATGTGGTAGGTGAGTTTATTCCAATAACGGACCAGAACGCTGGTGCCGATAACAACATGGCGATTCATCGTCGCGTTCAGTTATTGCATAGACAACGCCGCAAATACTTGCCTTATTTAATGGTCAATATGCTCGGCAAGAAAACAATCTGACATCTAACCCTTCCCCGCAAATCCCACCAATAAGGGATCAGCCACGTCAGCCTCCGCGAAACCCTTAGCGCGTAATCGACAAGAATCACACTCACCACAAGGGCGTCCGTCAGATGCTGGATCATAACAACTGCTGGTGAGACCATAATCGACACCTAGCTGGGTGCCTTTACGGATAATCTCCCCTTTACTGAGATGGATGAGCGGGGTATGAATCTTGAGGGATTGGCGTCCTTCAACAGCGGCCTTAGTGGCTAAATTAGCCATACGCTCATAGGCTTGAATATATTCTGGACGACAATCAGGATAACCGGAATAGTCTAAGGCGTTGACACCGATAAAAATATCCCGTGCTTCCAGCACTTCGGCCCAAGCTAGAGCAAAGGAGAGAAAGATGGTATTACGGGCTGGCACATAGGTGACAGGAATGCCATTACTATTCTGGTCCGCAAGGAGTTTCTTTGGCACATGGATGTTATCAGCTGTCAGTGCGGAACCGCCAAATTGTCGTAAGTCCATATCCATAATATTGTGCTGAACGACACCCATCGCTTCCGCCACACGTTTGGCTGATATCAATTCAACACTGTGTCGCTGACCGTAGCGAAACGACAAGGCATATAAACTATAACCTTCCGCTTTAGCAATGGCTAACGTGGTAGCAGAATCCAGACCACCACTCAGCAACAAAACTGCTTTTTTCATAGCCTCAAATCACTAACTAGTTGATGGAATAGCGTGCTCAAAAAATGAATTTAGCGGAATTAATATCCTGATAATTCAGCTGAAAATTTTTATTGCAAAAGTTCTCTAACAAACAGGTTTACTGAACAGCTTGCACGCAAAGAAAATTACGCACTCTTTTAAATTCAGATACATACAGGTTGCCTTCACTGGTGCGAACCCAAAGGGCAGACGAAGAACCACCGTCTAAATTTAAAGCTCGGTGCAAAGAAAACTCGTGCACAACCCCTGGTGTTGCTAACACATCAGCAAGTTCCGCTAAGGTGACAGGTGTCTGCGCTACCGCTAGTCCATAATGTCCAGATTGGTCGGCCAAAATCATGGTCCGCCGAGCGCGTTTATTATTGTGTAAGCCAGACACTGGCTGACCCTGATCAATGAGAAAGGGACCGGCTTGGAGTGCCTCTGAAGGGTTCATTGCTGCAGAAAATTCGGCTGTACGGAGCAGTGTCACCTGATTGTCCTGCACCGTCACCACGCCACTTAATAACCGACTACGGTGAAAAGCTTGCATCTTGCGTCCTCTGCTGATCATTAGACCTAACGGGGTGGTATTGGGTTGAAAATATCCACCATTGACACCCGCAAGACAACGGTGCTGCTCCATCACTTGGTTCAAACGCTGGGCATTATCAGCATTGTCAAGCACCAGCAACCGTGTCTTCTCAAGGTCAGGCCAAACCATATACAGACGGATTTCTCGGCTGCCTGTTATAGATTTTCTCACCAACTGAAGACCGGAACCCTCTATCGGTAAGCTACGTTCTCCCTGCAGTCGCCAAAGACCTTGGGCCTTAACAGTAGTATTGCAGCAGAACCAAAGCAGCAACGCTATCCACATAAAATTTCTTAAAAAAATCCCAATACGAGTACTCAATGGATTGCCGACTCTACAAAGTCTGTGGTTAGTAAAGACCTGGTAATTATACCCCTCAAGCCAGCTTTCGTTAGCTACTAAAAAGCTTGTTATGCCATTCCTAACCAAGCGCACCTATACAAGAACCTTGTAAGGCATCTAGAAAATTCTTTTCCGAATGAAACCTAGACATTAGCCAAATGTTAACTATATTCAAATATTAACTCGTCTCGAGGGTGACTGAGATCGAGTCAACTTGCGCGTAACCCACTGTTAATACAAAGTTACGTGTAATCAAAACCTGTGCTGAGGTTCCATGCTTTTGGAACAAAAGCACAACCTATAGCGAATAAAATACCATCACACCAAAGGGGGCCATTAATGGAAGCAGATAAACTTTGGCAATTTCCAATCAAAGAATTTCATCGCATGCCACGGGGCATACTTGGCCCAGGCGCCTACGAAATGGTGGGCGTAGAGGCTAAAAAACTAGGTTTTAAAAGATCCCTATTGGGAACATCTGGGTTACGGGGAACCGGCATCATCGATGACGTTGTGGGTAAAATCAAATATCAAGGCATCGATGTCGTGCTCTACGACAAGATCGAGTCCAACCCCAAAGACTATAATTGCATGGAGATGGCGGATCTCTATACCCAAGAAAAATGTGACAGTTTTATTTCCGTAGGTGGGGGTAGTGTCACCGATGCGGTGAAAGGCGCCCGTATCGTCGTGGCCCACGATGGCCGCAATATCAATGAGTTCGACGGGTTTAATATGTCCGAAAACCCGGACAATCCGCCCCATATTGCCATCAACACCACGGCAGGTACCGGGTCTGAGACCAGCTGGGCTTATGTGATCACCGACACCACCTCAGAAAAAGCTCCCTATAAGTGGTTAGGTTTTGATGACAATTGCCCCGTTACCTTAGGGATCAATGATCCCGTTTTGTTTTTCTCCATGCCCCAAGACCTCACCGCTTATTGCGGCTTTGACGTCCTTGCCCATGCTTCCGAACCCTATGTTTCCCGGTTGGATTTTCTACCCAGCTTGGGCAGTGCTTTGAAAGTGATTGAAGTCACCGCTCAGAACTTACGCCGCACAGTCTACGAACCTCTCAACTACGAAGCCCGCTATAACATGATGTATGCCTCTTATATGGCAGCACAGGCTTTTAATAGCGGTGGTTTGGGTATTATTCATGCCACGTCCCATGCGGTTAGCGCCTATTACGATAGTCACCACGGGTTAAACAACGCCATCGCTCTGCCCCGGGTATGGGAATACAATATGCCCACTAATTACAAACGGTTCCGGGATATTGCCGTGGCCATGGGTGAAAATGTCACAGGACTCACCGATGTCACCGCAGCTGAGCGGGCCCTAGAAGCGGCGATTCGTTTGAGCAAGGACGTGGGCATCCCACCCAATTATTCTAGTGTTGGAGAATATACAAAATCTCGCCTCGGTCAGGGTAAATATGCCGAATGGGGTGGACCTAAGATCAAGGGCGACGATCGTGATGTAGACCGTATGACCAAACACCTTTTGGGTGATGGTTCAACTCCGGGTAATGCCCGTGAAGTGACTTACGAGGCAGTTGCACCCGTGGTTCGCCATGCCCTCGTGGGTTCTTATTATTAATTAATTAGTTAATTAATAGACTGATTCCTAAAGTCTTAATGTATTGTTAAATTCTTTTGTCAACCCTAGACCTGTCAACAGGCAGGTCTAGGGCGGAGCCTGCCCATGTTTGAGTCGATCGACCAGACGATCGAAGCATTGCGTAATCAACAATATATTTGTGATCGCAAATTGGCCACCGTGGCGTTTCTTGCCCTGAAAATGCGCAAACCCATTCTTATTGAAGGACCTGCGGGGGTCGGTAAAACCGAGCTTGCTAAGGTTGTTGCAAAAACCCTGGATCGGCAGCTGATTCGTCTGCAATGTTATGGTGGCTTAGATGAAGCTCGTGCCTTGTATGAGTGGGAATACGGTAAGCAGTTACTGTATACCCAGATTCTCCGGGATAAAATTGGCCGGTTTTTTGAAGGGGTGGATGACCTGCGTGAAGCGGTGGAGCAGCTTCGCCAGCACGAAGATGTATTCTTTTCCGAGCACTTTATTGTGCGCCGCCCTATCCTTCAGGCCATTAGCTCTCCAGAACCCGTCGTGCTGCTGATCGACGAGATCGACCGGGCTGAAGAGCAATTTGAAGCGTTTTTACTGGAAGTGCTAAGCGATTTTCAGGTTAGTGTGCCGGAAATCGGCACGGTGGTGGCAAAAAACCCTCCCTATGTGGTGATTACCAGCAATAATACCCGCGATCTTAGCGATGCCTTGAAAAGACGTTGTTTGCACTTGTTTATTGGCTACCCGGATGAAGCAAGAGAACTGGACATTATTCGTTTGAAGGTGCCGGAAATTCAGGAAACATTGGCCGCCCAGGTGGTGCATGTCATCCGCCGTATGCGCGCCCTCGATTTGCGCAAAGCGCCTAGTATCAGCGAAACCTTAGATTGGGCCCAAGCGCTGCTATTGTTAAACGCTGAATCCATTACCCAAGAATTGCTGGAAGAAACGTTGCAGCTTCTGGTGAAATACGATCGGGATACCCAGCGGGTCAGCGAGCAACTCACTTGGCTGTTGAGTGGCCATGGCGATCATGTGCATGATCACGAGGGTCATCATCACGACCATGGCCACGGTCATCATCACCATCATGGTCATGGTCACCACCATCACAGCCATGACGAGAAACCGCTACGCCCCCCACGCCAGCCGGCAGAGCAGAATCGCGAGGATATGGAAGCCCGCAAGCAGGAGCATAATGCCCGTTATTTCAGCACCTATCGCGGGCGTACCGATGGTCAGATCCAGGATTCGTAATCGTGGACGTATCCATTAACCGGTTCATTTATCTTCTTAAACGTAATGGCATCCGGGTATCGCCGTCGGAGTCCATCGACGCCATGGCGGCCCTTGCCCATATCAGCCTAGCGGAGCGGCAAACCGTGTGCACTGTGTTACGCAGTACCCTGATTAAAGATGCCGCCGACATTCCGCTGTTTGAAGAATTATTTGAACTGTTTTTCCAACTACCTAACCCAAATTCCCGGCCACATTCCCATCATGATCACCACCATCATCATGAGGATGAGACCCAGGAACCGGAGCGCATTTTTTTTGAACCGGAGGACAAAGGCGTCACCGACCCCGAGGGTGAGCATCCCCATGGAGAACCGGCCGACATTCGGGACTACTTTGATCCCGACAAGATGGTAACCCGCTATAACCCTCATCAGGACCCTAATCAGCTGCGCTTATCTGCTTTTAGCCAGAGCTTGATACTAAATCGTAATAAGAGCGTACTCGATGAAGTGATGAAAAAAGTTACCCACCAAATGAATGTGCGCCGCGTCAAAAACATTGCGCAACCGGGTGAACTTAATTTTAACGACGCCCTAGAGCAAATGGATGCCGATCTGATGGTCAACGCCGCCGAGACGTTCTTGGAAGATTTACGAGATATGGATGTGGACGAAGAGTTGATCAATAAACTGGCGAGTCAGCTGGATGGGGTTATCACTAATTTACCGGAAATGTTGAAACGCTATATGGAGCGGGAAATGGCGCTGCAGCGTCAGCCACAAGAACCGGAAGCGCCGGTGGCATCGGCCTATAATTTTCATTTTTCCGAAAAAGAACGCCGTGAAATGGAAGAACTGGTGCGCCGTCTGGGCCGCCATATGCGGGGCGCTCGTTCCTATCGCCGCTTTATCAGTCCCCGGGGGCGGATCAGCATCCCTCATACCCTGCGCCGCAATATGATGTACGAAGGCATCCCCTTTCAGCCGGTCTTGATGAACTACCGTGACGAAAAACCCCGCCTGGTGGTCATCTGTGACATCAGTTTGTCGGTGCGCAATACCGCCCGTTTTATGCTACACCTGTTATACAGTCTGCAGTCCCTATTCGAGCAGGTGCGCAGTTTTGTCTTTGTCAGCGATTTGGCCGATGTTAGCCAATATTTTGAGCAGCTGAGCATCGATGAAGCCATCGGCGCCATCTTCAGTGGCGCTGTATTGGACGCGGATGCCAATAGCAACTACGGCCAGGCTTTACAGATTTTCCACCAGCAGCACCTAGCAACCGTGACGAATCAGACGACGGTAATCATTTTAGGCGATGGCCGCGGCAACCGAAATCCACCCCATGCCTGGGTATTAGAAGAGATTCGCCGCCGCGCTAAGCAACTGATTTGGCTATCGCCAGAGCCGCGGGGTAGCTGGGGTCTAGGCAGCTCGGATATGCCCCTCTATGAGCCCATTTGTCATCGTGCTGAAGTGGTGCGTAATCTCAAACAATTAGGTCAAGTGACCGAGGATTTGATACGCCGTTCTTTTACGGTGCCTAGTTATGGTTGAATCGGTAGCTTTAGTATAGGAAGGGAAAGGCTATGAATCCCCTTACCCTATCCCATGATCGGCATAGACGGCTTGTGGAATGCCTAATGCAACGGGATCCACCCTTGGCGGAGAGTCGCCATTTTACCCTGTACCGATTACATACGGATGCCGATACAAACTTCGTCGAACCTGGAGATATGGTCGTCATTCACCATTTTGCGCCTCACCAAATTGATAACGATATTGGCTACTACGTAGCTAACGAATTATTACCCCTGTTGCTAGAAAAGGGTTGCCTTCAACCAGCAAACAGCACCCAGAGTTACGGTGAACAAGAATTGTTTGAGCGCTATGTAGGGGCTATCGTTCGTTCCATGGACGCCCATGAGGGACGCGCCTGGCAGCGCTTCTATGACAACACCTTGCAGGCACTGCAACAGGCTCCAGTCACTGACACAGCGTTAGTCGGTGCTTACGGGGCATCTACAACCGCCAAAGAAGCTACCGCTGGGCCGGACTTTATTGCTAATTTTGCAGCCATTTACCGGTGTGCTATGACTTTAGTGGACGAGTCTATCGACTCGACAGAAACAGCGACAGTGTTGGACGTGGCCACCTGTTTCGGTTTCTTTCCGCTGCTGCTGGCTAGCGCTAGCCTAAAACCCAAGATCATTATCGGTTGTGATCTTAATCCCGCTTTAGTCAAGCTGGCCAACGATTATGCCCGGAGTCAGCAGTTAAACCAAGTCCGGTTTAGCGTTGAGGATATGTTAACCCCCCATGGAACGTCTGTAAGAACTAGCGTAGCAACACCCTCCTCCTTTCAGGTGGTCACGGCTTTGCATTTTCTGGAACATTTAGAAACCCACCAGACCCCTAGCGTGCTAGCACGCCTTTGGGATTTGACCGAACAGCGGTTAATTATTGCCGTGCCTTTGGAAGAAACCCCCGACTCCCGCTTTGGCCACCAACAGGTTTTCAATCGTCAGCGCTTACTGGACATGGGCCAGGCATTAGGCGGCGCTCAATGCCATTATTATGAATACTACGGCGGCTGGCTGGTGGCGGATCGCATGGCAACTTTAAATGATACAGCGATACAGTAGAGGACTTCATGAGTTACGAGATTTTTCAGCAAGGTTTAAGCGCCCCCATTTGCCTCACTTGGGAAATCACCTATGGCTGCAACCTGCGCTGCGTGCATTGTTTGTCCTCATCAGGCAAACGCCACCCTAAAGAGCTGAATACTGCAGAGGCCAAGGGTCTCATCGACGAATGGGCCGCTATGAAGGTCTTCTATATCAATGTAGGTGGTGGTGAACCCATGAGCCGACGGGACTTTTACGAGCTCATGGAATACACCTTGGCGCGGGGCATCGGCGTCAAGTTCAGCACCAATGGAACCCTTATCGACGACACTGCCGCCGTCTGGATCGCCTCCCAGGACTATTTAGACGTACAGATCAGTATCGATGGAGCAACCTCGGAAACCAATGACCCGATTCGTGGCGAAGGGTCTTATGAAAAGGCCCGCCACGCCATGGAGCGGCTTGCTAAACAACGCTTTCCCTTTAAGATCAACGCCACCGTCACCCGGGACAATTGCACGCAGCTGGATGCCTTCTATGACCTGGCCCAACAATACCGCGCTGAATTGCGGCTTACCCGGTTGCGCCCCACCGGTCGGGGCAGCGACGTGTGGGAAAATCTGCGACCGGATCACGCCCAAAACCATACGCTTTATAAATGGCTAGTCAGTCATCCCGATGTGCTCACCGGGGATTCCTTTTTTCATTTGTCGGCTTATGGGGAATCCCTGGAAGGACTCAATATGTGTGGCGCGGGACGTATCGTCTGTTGTGTAGACCCCATCGGTGAGGTATATGCCTGTCCATTTCTCCTGGATGATAGCTTTTCCGGCGGTAATGTACGCCAACCGGGGGGATTTACGGATATCTGGCGCACTTCGCCTTTATTTAACCACTTGCGGGAATGGCAAGTGGGTGGCCATTGTCACACCTGCAATGCCTACGACAAATGTCATGGCGGTTGTATCGCCGTGAAGCATTTCACTGGCCGTTCTGTGGATGCCCCTGACCCAGACTGTATCTTTCAAGCACCCTCTCCGTTACTCGTAACGGCTGAAACACCCATAGGATCTACCTATGATTAGGACTTGCGTAGCTCGTAAAAGAGGTGTCGACGGCCCGGAAGGCCGTCGTCAAGCCTACATGGATGTATTTACGGCGTCCTCTGGAACGAGCTGGGTAAGTCCTGAACTTATCATTTTTAAAGCCAGCCCCCAGAGCAAGCTAAGATGAGCAATTCAACAGCGCCTATCTACGAAGGTCTCTTGGCCCCCCTGTCCCTGGGTCCAAAGACCTCACCCAATCGTTTTGTGTTTGCTGCCCATCAAACCAACTTCGCCATCCATAACCGCTTTGAAAAACGTCATGCGGCTTACTATGCGGCCCGGGCCGCCGGTGGTGTTGGGTTGATCGTTTTGGAAGGCAGCGTCGTGGATCCCTCAGATCGCCCCTATGAGTACACCATCTTTGGTTTTGATGAACGGGTGGTGGAGGGCTACCAACTGATGGCGGACGCTATTCATCAGCACGGTAGTTTGGTATTGGCGCAGCTCACCCACAGCGGTCTGCAGGGTAGCAGCCATGTTTCTCAATTACCCCTATGGTCGCCTTCTCCTGTGCCCGAGGTGAGCAGTCGAGAAATGCCCAAGGAGATGGAAACCCATGACATTAAAACCGTGATCGACGGATTCGCTCGCACGGCGAAAAACGCCATGCAAGGGGGTTTAGACGGCGTGGAGATCAATGCAGGACAAGATAGCTTGATCCGCCAATTTATGTCCCCCCTCACCAATCAACGGGGTGATGAATACGGCGGTGATCTAGATAACCGGTTGCGTTTTGTTCGGGAAGTGATTCAAGTGGTACGTAGTCAAGTGGGCGGGCAGGGTATCCTGGGACTACGTCTTTGCGGCGATGAATATGCCCCCTGGGCTGGTATAAAACCGGAAGATGCCGTAGAGATTGCCCAAGTCCTTGCTAGCGAGGGACAACTGGACTTTATCAGCGTCACCAGTGGCAGTATTTACAGCGGCCATCAAACCCGACCGGGCCTGTATATGCCCCCCGGCTTTGCCCTTCATTTGGCAGCCAACATCAAAGCTGCCGTGGATTTGCCGGTGTTTGCCCAAGGCAGTATTGCCGATCCCCCCATGGCCGCTCAAGCCATCACGGAGCAACAGGCCGATGGGGTGGAAATGACCCGCGCCTTGATTGCCGATCCTGAATTGCCTAATAAGGTACGGGATGGTCGCCTAGAGGATATACGGCCTGGGATTCTCTCTAATCAAGACAATATCATCGGACAGGTGCAAAACCCCCGCCTGAGTTGTGTCAATAACCCCGCGGCAGGTTATGAAATGGACGCTGAATTCGCCCCCCTAGCTCGGGCGCCGGTGCCGCAAGACGTCATGGTGGTGGGCGGTGGCGCAGCAGGTCTGGAAGCCGCTCGAGTGGCCGCGCTGCGAGGCCACACGGTCACCCTCCATGAAAAAAGCGATCACTTAGGCGGCGCTTTGCGACTCGCCGCCCAGGCCCCAGGCCGGGAGCGATTATCCCTGGCCGTGGATTGGTTGGAAGCTCAGGTGCGCAAACTGGGGGTTACCATCAAAACCAACAGCGAAGTCACTAGCGAACAGGTGAAGCTTGAGGCGCCCGCTGCAGTGATTGTGACGACGGGGGGAATTCCTCAAACCCAAGGCGCCGTGGATTTTGACCCCAAAGCACGGGTGGTCAACCCTCGCCAGGTGTACCAGGGCGATATTCCTGAATCAACCGGTAAGGCGGTACTATTGGATACCATTGGCGATCAGGTGGGTATGGGTGTCGCGGAATGGTTAGCTGAGCGAGGTTGGCAAGTGACAGTGGTCACCGGCGACATGTTTGTCGGTCAGCGCCTAACAGCATCCATGGAGTTAACGCCGTGGAATCAGCGGGCTGCTGCTAAGGGCATCGTGTTTAAACCGCAGATTGATGTGCAGGCTGTGGCAGAACGGGCTGTTGTAGGTGTGGATCATTTTGATCGTCAACCGCAACAGATCGAAGACGTGGACCTGGTGGTGGATGTTACCCATGAACTACCCAATGAAAGTCTTTATTTTGCTTTGAAACGGGCCGGTCAACGGGTGTTTCGAGCAGGAGATTGTGTGGCGCCTCGCTATATGCAGCAGGCGATTTTAGAAGGTTATCGCGTGGGCCGGGAGGTGTAGCAACGATGAGTGGTCAAGCAAAACTGTTATTTACACCCCTGCAAGTCGGCAGTATCACGGTGCAAAACCGCATCGTGTTTTCGGCTCACCTAACCAACTATGCAGAAGACTTTATGCCCAGCGAGCGGCATGCTTACTATTACCGCGAGCGGGCCCGGGGCGGAGCCGGTCTTATCATCACCGAGGAGCACTCTACCCACCCGACGGATCACCCCTACGAAAAACTGATCCACGCCTTTACGCCGAAGGTGATACCCGGTTATCGCCAGATGACCGAGATGGTTCACCGGGAAGGCGTTCCCATCCTTGCCCAAATCAATCATAACGGCGGTCAGAGCAGCGGTATGTTCACCCGCTTAGCAGCCTGGGCGCCATCCGCGATAGCCGATCCCCTGTTTCGCGAAGTGCCTAAAGCTGTGGAGCATGAGGACATTCAGAAAGTCATTCAAGGCTACGCCAAAGTGGCGGAATACACCAAGCAAGGGGGCTTTGATGGGGTGGAACTGCAATGTTCCCATTCCTCCATCGTGCGCCAGTTTTTGTCCCGCAACACCAACAAACGCACCGATCAATACGGAGGCAGCCTGGAAAACCGTATGCGTTTGCTGCGGGAAATCATTGCCGCCATTCGTATCGCCGTGGGCCGGAACTATGTGATGAGTGTACGTTTATGTGGCGACGAGTTAATTCGCGATGGCATTACCATCGATGAAGCCGTAGCGGTGGCGCAAATCTTGGAACAAGATGGGCAGATCGACTGTATCAATACCAGCATCGGCACGGCTACGCAAAGCCTTTATATGATTGAAGCTTCCATGCGGATTCCACCCAATTATGCCTTGTTTATTCCGTCAGCGATTCGCAAAGCGGTGCGCTTGCCGGTAATCGGTGTGGGACGGGTCAAGGATCCCATACAAGCAGAGCGTATATTGGCTGAGGGCCATGCCGATCTGGTGGGTGTCGTCCGGGCGCAGATCGCTGATCCCGAATTTGCACGCAAATCTCGGGAAAATCGTGCCGATGATATTCGCTTGTGTTTGTCCTGTAACCAAGAATGTGTCGGGCGTATGGGACTCAATCGCTGGCTAGGTTGTATTGAAACCCCCGCCACGGGTCGGGAAAAAACCCATGGCGTGGGCACCCTTCAACCGGCTCCAGCGGCCAAAAAAGTACTGGTCATCGGTGCTGGGCCTGCGGGTCTCAAAGCCGCTGTCGTAGCTGCCCGACGTGGCCATCGGGTGACATTGTGGGAAAAAGAACCTAATCTCGGCGGACAAGTGGTTTGGGCAGTAAAGGTGACTAACCGCGCCGAATACGGTGACATCGTGCGCAACTTGGTCCATGAACTGCCCCAGGCAGGGGTAAAGGTGCAAACGGGGGTCATCGCTAGCGCCGAGTCGGTACTAGCGGAAAAGCCCGATGCCGTCGTAATAGCCACCGGATCTACACCCGACCGCCACGCTTTTCCTGGCGCTGACGGCCCGGAAGTGGCGGATGTCACCGATATTTTGTCAGGCGAAGTTAAACCCGGTAAGCGTGTGATTATCTTGGATAAACTTGGTTTTCACGAAGCCACTAGCGGCGCCGAATATATGGCGGAACAGGGTTGCGAGGTGGAAGTGGTCACCCCTACCCTCTATGTGGGGCAAGATCTCAGCATAACCTTAGATTTAGAAAATTGGTATCGACGCGCCCGTAAGCTGGGAATTACCTGCACGCCTAATCATTCCCCTCTGAGTATCCAAGACGGCGTAGTCACGGCGTTGCACAATTACAGTGGTCAAATGGTGAATTTTGCTAAGGCGGACACCGTGGTTTTGGCGGTACATCGTAAAACAGAGCACAGTCTCTACGATGCCCTCAAGGGTCAAATCAACGAACTACACCGGATTGGTGATTGCGTGGCGCCGCGCCGCGCCCATGCCGCCATCATTGAAGGCGAAAAAGCCGGGAGAGCCCTATAAATGACAAAAACGCTGATCATCATTGCGGAAACAGAAAATGGCGAACTGACCCTTCCCACTTTAGAATGCGTGGGCGAGGGCCGGGAAGTCGCTAACAGTTTGCAGGCTCAAGTACATGTTTTGCTTCCCGGTTATCAAGTGGCGGGTCTGGTAGACACCTTAACCGCCCATGGCGCCGATCAAGTGACTCTTATCGAGCACCCGGCCCTGGCTCAATTTAGCGCCGATGCCTGGCTCGCGGCCCTTGCCCCAGTGCTAAAAGAGACGGATGCCCTATTGGCCCTGGCACCGGACACCGGTCATGTGCGGGCGTGGCTGCCGAAGTTATCCATTCGCTGGCGGATACCCCTAGTAAGCCGCTGTATTCAAGTACGGATCATTGCCGATGGCTACCCTGAGATGATCCGCGTTACCCATGATGGTGCGCGCCATGAGCGCTTGGTCTGGCCGGTGGCCACCCTGGCTGGGGTGATGCTGGTTCCCGGTATCCGGGGGGTAAGCACCCCGCGTTTGGGTCGGCAAGCCCAAGTCAAACACATTGAACCTCAGCTGGATCCTAGCAGCTTCCGTGACCAGACAATACGTACCCTACCGGCGGATCCTCGCACAGTGGATATCGCCGAAGCGGAACGTATTGTTGCGGGGGGTTTAGGCTTAGGCAAACCGGAAGGCGTGACTGAATTAGAGCGCTTGGCCGATCTGCTGAACGCAGCCTTGGGAGGCACTCGAGTGATTTCTGACCGCGGCTGGCTACCCGTGGAACGTTATATCGGCACCACCGGCAAGATTGTCGCACCAAAACTCTATTTGGGGTTTGGCATCTCCGGCGCGACGCAACATTTGGCCGGTATTACCGGTAGTGAACACATCGTCGCTGTCAATACTGATCGCACTTCACCATTGCTCAATATGGCAGATCTCGGCATCGTCGGTGATCTCAATGAAGTTGTGCCGATTTTACTGGAGAAACTGGCCAAACGTAAGGCGCAAAGATCAGCCAAGGCAAACGTAACCGATGCAGCGGTCACGGAAACGTCGGCTTAGGGTAAATGGCTGAATTTTTCAGATATCAAAACAATTAATGGTTAACCATTATGAATGCACACACCACCAAAGCACCTGAACAATTTGATGTTATCGTTGTAGGCGCTGGACCTGCTGGCAGTGCGGCTGCACTGCTAGCCGCCCGCGCTGGCCTCAAGGTTCTGCTCTTGGAACGGGGCGAATATCCAGGGGCAAAAAATGTCTCCGGCGCTGCCTTCTACGGTAGCGCTATCCTCAATCAACTGATTCCCAACTGGTGGGAACAAGCCCCCGTGGAGCGGTACATTTGTCGCCGTGACGTGGCCTTTATGACCCCCACCACCTCCGTATCCCTGGATTTTCGCGCCGTCGGCG
>CAYRGG010000078.1:0-15244 GCA_964423745.1 uncultured Candidatus Competibacteraceae bacterium
TCCCAACGGCGAAGACCCTTCCATAACACCGGATAACTTAGGGCGTTTTACTTAGGGGTACACTCTAACTCTGTTAGATCGAATGATTTTAACTAAGTTTAATCGGCCCTTAAAGGCGCGGCTTCAACCCATTTACTCAAATGCCCTGGGAAAGACTGATAGGTTTGGCGGGTAAATCGGCCTCGGATGTTTCTTCTAGCAAATAATGCGTATCAGCGCGGGCTTCAAGAAATTTTCCAAACTGCTTTTTTATCCCCGGTATTTTAAACATACTGTGCCACACTTTACGCCGGTCGCTAAATTTGATCACTGCCGACGGATTAAAATAGCCTATGGCGTTATCAGTGGTTAGCACAAAGGGGGGTTTACCGGCCCGGAGCAGTTCAAGACTTGCGATGAGGGCGCCGGTGCGGTGGTTGCCTTCAATAAATAATTGGGGTTGACAGAGAATAGCCACATAGACGCCAGCCGCTCGTTTATAAACCGGGTCCTTGCTGTGGTTTTTATACCAGGTTTTAACCCAGCCGATATGTTTATAGAATTTATCGTGGGTGGCTTGAATATGGGTGCGATATTCTCTGCGCATCTCGATATCCTCGCCACATAATACGAGATGGTTCAATTCCAATATATTTTTAAGTTCTTGGGAGACGAACAGCTCCTCTGAGTGATCCACTAGGGTATTTAGATAACCATAAGCGCTGACCAGGTTATCCACCAAAACATCGGTCATCGCTTCCCGTTGTAATTCAAGTTGGGCATTGATGGTGTCAAAGTTAGCTTGCACCTGACGCAGAGACTGTTCAATAGCCGCTAAATCTAAAAGAGGCAAGTTTACAATCCTGCCGCCCTAGGGACCGCGTCCAAAGCCTTTTCCGAGCCTATCCTTACCGTCGGGTTCTTGGCCAAGATAGTGTCGGCGGAACATGTCCCATAAGGCAAGCCGCGACCAGTCGGGTTTATCCAGCAGTTTGTCATCGACTAAAAAGGGGTTAGGAAAGAATAAACTCATCTGCTGCTCGCCGGCGCCATTAAACAGTTGCAAGCCCCAGCTAGTGGGCGCATTGTGCCTGTCAAAAGCCCGGAAAGCCTCAGCTCGTGCGGTACGCCGGTGGTGGCGTTCCGCAGGGGGTGTCGGGTTGTCTGGTGAACCCATAAATTCTCCGATACATAAATGAAAATGGCTAGCGCCAAAATGTACGGTAAGATAACCATCCTGCAAACTGATTTTAGTGGGTTTATTGGGACATTGGATCTCGAACGCTGCTCCCGGAAGGATTGGGCCAAAAACGATATGCCGCCAGTGATTTTCAAAAATGTCTTTGAGTAACTGAAAAAGATAACTTTCATCGGTAGGCAGAGGATAAATTTCCGTGATTCGACCATCCGATTCTGTCACCACAGTGGGTTCAATGGGTGTTTGCATAGTGATTACCATAGCCTATTTTTCAAGATATCTAAAAACAGCTGCATGGCAAAGAATCCTACTGTAAAACTACGGCTGGGTCTCTCCGGTAGCGCAGGCACCGGGAAAACAACCTTGGGAATGCGCTTAGCGAATCAACTCAATCTGCCTTTTATACCTGAGCGTATGCGTATCCGTCTAGAAAAAGGTCTTGATTTGTACCGCTTATCCCGCCCCGCCCATAAAACCCTCACGCTGGAATTATTGAACGAGATGTTGGAGGCTTGCCAGCACGCTGAGCAGGATGCAGGTGGTTTTATCTGCGATCGGTCCCCCATGGACTCTGCAGCCTTTTGGTTGTATTACGGCTTGGCGGATGATGACCAGGAAACCGCAGTCTTATTAGATCACATCGCCCAGTCCGTGCAACGTTTTGATGCCGTGATTATGCTACCCTGGGGTGTTATACCCTTACAGGCAGACGGCATACGTTACGTTAATCGCTGGGCGCAATTACATTTTCAAAGTATTTTGGAAGGACTCTGTCAGCGTCGGCTGGCGCCGGAGACCCTGTGGTGGTTACCCCTCGATGTAGTTGATTTGGAAGCGCGTGTTGCTTGGGTTCTCAAGGGCGTGGAAAGGTTTGTCCAAAACAAGCCCTCTTAACCGCGGTACTAAATATGTTAAATTTCTAACCTGGATTTTTTTTAGTTATGTATTCATGCGTTATAGCCCTTTTCCAGCAATACGCTTAAATCATAGCCTCCATACCCGTCGCACCACGGCATGGTTGGGTATGTGTGCGGTATTGCTGCACACAGGCTTGTTGTTTAGCCAAGGCATTAGCGTTTCTTGGCCAAGTGTAGCCAAAGAACCCGCCTATCTGCTTTTATGCAGTGCTTTCGGATCTAAAACCGTCCCTATCGAGCACGAAGATAACCGTTCAACCTCTCAAGATCCAAAGCAGTGTTCCGTTTGTCAGCTTTATGCTTTAGGCAAAACCTCGCTGCCCATGGCAAGTTTGTTACTGCCTACGACATCCTATTATTTTGCTGAAATCTTACCCGGCTTTTTTGACTGCTATCTATCCCGCCAACCCTTCGCTGTTGCTCCGCCACGGGGTCCTCCTATCTAGCTGGTTTTATTCAACCCCTATTTTTAGGCAAACCCTGACTGACCAATGCCAAAGGTTGCAGGGTATTGTGTCGTTTTTTTTATGAGTGGTTATAAACATAGCTATGAAAAATATTTTGTTGATTATCCTGTTTGCTTTTAGCGCAATGGATGTGACTGCCCAACAAACCGTTATTCAGGTAGAAAACGCTCGGGCGCATGAGAGTCCTCCCACGGTCAGCAATGGCGCTGCTTATATGTCTTTGTTTAACTCAGGTGATGAAACCGACCGTTTAATTTCCGTTTCCGGCGATGTTACGGAAACCATTGAATTACATACGCATCTTATGGAAGACGGTGTGATGAAAATGCGTGAAATAGACGCCATTGAGGTGGAACCTAAAGCACACACGGTACTCGAGCAGGGGGGACTGCATATCATGCTGATTGGTCTGCAAGCGCCTTTACAAGCAGGTCAGACATTCCCCCTCACGTTAGAATTTGAAAAGGCTGGCGAGATGGATATCGAGGTTGAGGTAGTTAAGATGGGTGACATGCCTATGCCTATGTCAGACCACCATCAACACGGTTCATCAAAGCAATAAAATATTAGTCTGCTGAGCGGAGCAAAGCGTCTCCGCTCAGCGCTGCACATGAGGACAAAGCGATGAAGCTCAGTAAATCTATTGTTATAGCTATTATCGGTGTGGTTGCCCTTGGCATTGGTATCTGGCTGGGTCAAGTGGTGACCGGTACAGTCACCCAACCGCCCTTGGAGATTAGTGGCATCTTATTTGATGAGCCCAAAGAAATTGACGATTTTATCTTGACTCACCATACCGGTGAACCGATGAACCGAGAACACTTCCAAGGTAAATGGACCTTTTTGTATTTTGGCTACACCTTTTGTCCAGACGTTTGTCCCATGAGCTTGGCAGAGTTAAGTCAGATGCAAAATCGGCTTAGTCAACAAGGTTTGGACGAAGACAATGCGTATATGTTGATTTCGGTGGACCCGCAACGGGATACCCCGGAACGATTGGGCGAATACACTGCTTATTTTAATGAAAAATTTGAAGCCGCCACCGGCACACCGGAAGAGTTAGCCAAGCTCGCAAAACAGTTTGGGGTGATTTATATGCGCCCCCCAGGTCAGGAAGATGAAACCAACTACTTGGTGGACCATTCTTCGACGGTTCTCTTGATTAATCCCGAAGGTCAGCTACATGCGGTATTCACGCCGCCCCACAAACCAGAGACCATGGCGACGGATTTCGCCAAAATTCAGGCACGTTATCAAGCTGTTCATGGATAGACAGACTATCTATGTATGATGTTACATTTCTTTGCTTGCTAGACTAATGTGACCCAATAATTTGCAAAGAGAAATGCTCAAGGTTTCTCTAATCCCTGCCGTGCCTGGCGGATCTGGGTAGCTTGTCTGTCAATAATATGCTTGACGATACATTGACGGTCGGTTTCGCGGATATGAACAAATTCCACGGCAATTTTATACGGACAGGCGCGGCTGCCCATTTTCTCGCAGCGGATGACTTTTCCGCTGGCCAAAATACCGGTGTAGGAAGGAAACAGCACCAAACGCAATTCCAAGAGATCTCCCGGCGTCAGGGGTTCCGTGCTATCAAAAGATACGCCACTGCCGCTCAAATCCACCTCTTGTGTATTCTGATCGGCATTATTCGTTCCTTTAAAAATAGCCTGAGCGAGCAAATCTAGCTTACGTTCCAAGGCGGAAAAATAGCGCGCCACCAACGGCGCTTCCGACTGAAGCTGGCGATTGAGCGTATAGGTTTCTTGGGAGATGCCGGCGAGGGTTGCCGCCAAGGTAAAGGGATCATCGGCGGATGCTGCAAAGTTTTCTAAAAATTCTGACGCCGCCTCCGGGGAAAGACGTCGATAAGTAAAAACCAACTCGTCTTTGAAGCGAAAAAAATGACGGCGTTCGTCGTCCTTGTGTAGGGGTAACGGTATCACGGGGCGTCCTGCTGCTGATTAGAAGGTAATGTGTCGAGTTGTGGTTGCGCCTTTGGACTAAGGGTTTTAGCCAATTCCAAGGGGTCTTGTTCTAAGACGATTTCCACTCGTCTATTGAGAGCACGGTTCGCCGGGCTATCGTTAGCCGCCAGAGGTTGCATCTCGCCATGGCCCTCCACGAGAAAACGCTTTTCATTGATGGGCGCCGCTTTGAGCAGTTCATGGACCACGGTCACCGCGCGGGAAGCCGATAATTCCCAATTTGAGCGAAACCGGGCGCCGCGAATGGGAACATTGTCCGTATGACCCGCCACCACAATTTGGCCGGGTGTTTCCAATAAAATACGCGCGATTTTTCTAATAACCCCTTTGAAATCGCCTACTAGATCTGTGCTGCCCGATGGAAAAACATTTTTCTCGCGAATGCGAATAATGATTTTTAAACCTTCCGTTTCCACATCCACCATGCCTTGGTTGATTTCCCGGCGCAAACTCTTGCGAATTCGTTCCGCCAAAGATTTAACATGTTGCAAGACCGCCCTGCTGATACTAGGGCTGGAGGAAGCCTGTTGTAAACCCGTAGAGGCATGGGGTGGTACCTTGATGGGTTTTGGGTCAGGCCGGCCAGGACTGTATTCCCGGGCCACAAAGCTGGTTCCTTTAGGAATTTTGCTGGCGAAGAAATCATCTTGTACCCCAAAAGCTTGCGCCATGGAACCAGCGACCTGCTTATACTTTTGTAAGTCAATTTCGGAAAAAGACAGCAACAAAACAAAAAAGCACATGAGCAACGCCATCAGATCCGCGAAAGTGGCCATCCAGGCGGGTGAACCTGCTTTAGCAGATTTTTTTTGAGGTGCAAAATCGTCCATGTTTAGATCGCTTTACTATCAACCGGTAGCGGCTGCTGGTTTACCAAGGGGTTTAGCCCGCTGGCTAGGAGGTAAGTAGGTTCTCAGCAGCTCCTCCATCACTTTGGGATTCATGCCTTCTTGAATACAAGCGATGCCTTCGATAACTAGACCACGATTAAGCCGTTCTTCGTCGCTGCGATGGGCTAATTTATCCGCAATAGGGATGGCAATAACATTAGCGATAATGGCACCGTATAGGGTAGTCAGCAATGCGACCGCCATAGCAGGACCGATCTTGCGGGGGTCGTCCATATTGGAGAGCATTTGAATCAAGCCGATTAGGGTACCGATCATCCCCATGGCGGGCGCCACATCGCCGATGGCCCGAAAAATGGCCTCGCTGCGTTCATGACGAGAAATGGTGAGGGTTGTGTCCTTGCTCAACACTTTGTTTACAAATTCGGGTTCTTGACCGTCCGCCAATAGTTGAATCCCCCGCTGCAAAAAAGTGTTTTTTACCTCCACGTCTTCTAGAGCGAGAATACCTTGTTTACGGGCGATGGAGGCGAGTTCTACGGATTCACCGATGACATCCAGGGGATCTTCTTCCTTGTGAAAAAAAGCCTTCATGGCAATCTTGAATGCCCCTAGAAAGTGAGCTAGGGGAAATTTAATCAACGTGGCCATCACGGTGCCGCCGAATACGATGAGCACTGAGGGAATATTAAAAAACGTCGGCGCACTGCCGCCAAACAGGACGGATGCCGCAATAATCAGCAGCGCACCTAATAGGCCAATTAAGGTAGCCAAGTCCATTTACAAACTCCTTAGAAACAGCTCTAGGGCATTTCCCGTTTAGCCATACCCGTGGTTAGACTTGGGCCAAGGGACGTTGACCACCTGGGTAGGTTCTCTGGGCCCCATGCCCATACAAGCATTCCCGTGGCGGACGACCATGGAGGATACTGAGCGCATGGTCCAAATAATTGCGGCTTGTGGCGATAATGGCGCCGTTGATGGCGTTTTGTTGATGTGTTTGCTGGGTAATCGCAACGAGCTCTGTCCACAGCTTTTGCAGCTGTGCTGGATTGTTAGGCTGAGTGACCTTGATATAAGCTTCCATAGCAAAGTTTTCGCCGCTGAAACCCGCCTGTTGTAATTCTTTAAGCCGTTCTGTAACCAAGGTTTGAAGCCGACTCACGCATCGCTCCTTGAGCTGGGTTACCTGTTCAAGTTCCACCAACTGACGATCCTTTAAAGCCACTTGTTCGCGTAGTAACAGCTCATAAAGTTCGCTAACAACGGCAATCTCTTCTTGCAACAAGGCGTTCAACATAATTTACCTATTTTTTGAAAAGCTCGTCCTCAAACGAGATTAATTTTTCAGCAATCTTAACGGCGTTGGTTTCGTACTCACCGCTAAGGATGGCTTCCTGCAATGCTTTCACCCGTGGTCTATCCATGACAGGTTCATTACCTATTTCAGCTTCAAGCTCCCGTAGTCGAAGGGATTCTTTGGTCAGCTTAATGTCGCTGTTGACTTCCTTGTTCTTGGAACTTACGTCACGGGTATTCTCTGCATGGGACGATACAGAACGTGCGTTTTGAGTTTTGCTCTGCGGCGGCAAAGTTTGTTTGCTTTTAATGGATTCGATGCTCATATCCGTTAACCCTCAGTGTGCGATATACATATCATTAAACTTATTTTAGTTATCGGCCGCACAGCAAAAAACTTTAATGATTTATTTACGGATTAACTTGAACCCGCCGAGTAGCCACCACTTCCCCTTCAATGATCCGCTCAGAGGTTTCGTTGCGCACCCGCACATACTCTCCTTGGGCACCGTCCCGTAGGGCAGTACCGCTAGCGGTAACCTGCATTCCGCCATGGTTAACCACAATCGTCACCCGATCGCCACGGTTTACCAGCTTTGGTGCTTCCAATGCTCGTGGCGGAATTGCTGCCTGTTCCCGCAAGGAGCGCCGTAGGCGCTTGCCAATCAAACGAGTTGCATCGGTTTCATAACCAGCGGGTAATGTGGTGAGATCTCGTCTTTCAGTCCTCAAATCCCCTTGGCTTAGCAGGGTGCCTCGGGGCAAGAAACGATTAGCCACCCATACATCGCCAAAGGCGCGAACCCGAGCACGTAAATAAACGGTCCACGATTTTGAACCCGGACAACGTACCCCTACCGAAGTATTACCCATGGCGCGTGAGCCCGTGGCCAGAAATGCCTCAAGTTGTGTGTCGCAATTAGCCAAGCGTAAACGCGAGTCTAGGGGACTCACATGAATCTCTAACCCCTCGGTATTATCACTCTGTAAATCCAGCAGAAACGCCTCCACATGTTGTTGAATAGCGGCTAATGATTGAACTGTTTCTGCCATCAGTACAGCAGGCATCAACAACAATCCGAAACAAAAACCTTTAATCATGTGAGCAAGACCCATTAGCTCATCCCATGTTGCCGTGGATAGGCGTCAAAATTACCTCATGACGAATTACTATCAACAGTCAAAGCAAATCGTGTACCAGCAAGTTCGGTAAGGCGGGCAATTCGTTGCCTACCTACCCCTGGTGAGTAGCCCGGATGAAGTAAAACGAAATCCGGGGAACTCGATGTTGCCCCGGATTCCACTTCGTTACATCCAGGCTACAAAATGGCACTTCTTTTGCAGAAAGTTACCCATACAACGCTATTTCGCCGAGTTTCTGACGTTTTCTGAGGAGGTCGTCATTCATAAGTTTACGGCGTTAAGGAATTAAGTATTAAGGAGTTATCCAGCATGCAAATGCGTTTCGATAAAGTTTTAGGCATCCACGAACAGGCATTAAAAGTGCGAGCCCAACGGGCCGAAGTCATTGCTGCCAATTTGGCCAATGCCGATACCCCTGGTTATCTGGCTAAAGATCTGGATTTTAAAGCGGTACTAGCCAGCGCCCAGGGGAATGGACCCATGGAAACCACCCATGCGTCCCATTTTCAGACTGGAGGCGGCGCCTCCGGTGACGTGTTATACCGTACGCCGACTCAGCCTGCCATCGATGGTAACACCGTGGAAGAACAGCGAGAAGTGGCTGCCTTTTCCACCAATGCCTTAGAGTATCAAGCCAGTTTGCGTCTGCTGACGGGACGTATAAAAGGAATTTACAGCGCACTTCGAGGAGAGTAACCATGTCCCTAATGAAAGTTTTTGATATTGCGGGTTCCGCGTTAGGCGCCCAAACGGTTCGTTTGAATACCACAGCCAGTAATTTAGCCAATGCCAATAGCGCCAGCAGCAGCACCGATGAAACCTATCGGGCTCGCCAGCCGGTTTTCGCCACTCTCATGGATGAGTCCAACGACGCAGTGGCAGGTGTCGAAGTGGCCGGTATTGTAGAAAGTCAAGAGCCGCTACGGCGTAACTATCAACCAGGTCATCCCTTGGCGGACGAAGAGGGTTATGTGCTAATGCCCAATGTTAACCCGGTGGAGGAAATGGCTAATATGATCTCGGCCTCCCAAGCCTACCAGAACAATGTGGAAGTGATGAACAGCTCCAAGCAGATGCTGTTACGCACCCTGTCTTTAGGTGAGTAACAGTACACAGAACAGGGAACCAGTGCAGGTAGCCATGAACACCATTCAAAACACAGAACTTTTAAATGAATTAAACGCGGGCTTGCAGCCTAAGTCCAAAGATCCCAGTGATGAGCTGGGGCAAGAACAGTTCTTGGAATTGATGATTGCGCAATTGAAAAACCAAGACCCTACCAAACCTATGGATGGCCAAGAGTATCTGGGGCAGTTAGCTCAGTTTAGTACGGTACAGGGTTTGCAAGAGCTAAATACGGCGGTTCAAGATTTAGCCCAGCATGTACAGTCCACCAGTGCGTTGCAGGCGTCTAGCCTGGTGAACCAAAACGTGTTGGTTGCCAGTGATGAAGGCTATCTTGGTGAGGCTGAGCCTCTCCAGGGCGCCGTAAAGCTGACTGAAAACGTCAAGGATTTGACCATTGGCATCTACGACAGCAGCGGCCAAGAAGTGCGTCGTTTGGCTTTAGGCGATCGGTCAATGGGCGATGTGAGCTTTAGCTGGGACGGTCTAGATACCCGGGGTGTGCAAAGACCGATGGGTACTTATCAAATTAAAGCCGAAGGTATCGTAGACGGTCAAGCCAGCAATTTTGCAACGCAGCTACAGGCCCGGGTGGAAAGCGTCACCTTAGGACAAGGCGGTCAGGGTGTGACCCTTAATCTGGCTGGTCTTGGTGGTCGCAACTTAAGCGACGTTCAAGCAATTTTTTAAGTTACAGGATTTACAAATTTATTAGTTTAGTTTAGGTAGACAAGGAGAACTTGATATGTCATTTCGTACAGCTGTTACCGGTTTGAATGCCGCCACCTCTGATCTTGGGGTGATCTCTAACAACATCGCTAATAGCAATACCACCGGGTTTAAATCATCTCGGGCGGAATTCGCCGACCTCTTTTACAACGCAACATCTGTCGGCAGCGGTACTAAGCTATCGGGGGTTAATCAGCAGTTTTCCCAGGGTTCTCTCACAGATACAGGTAACCCACTAGATATGGCCGTCAGTGGGGAGGGTTTTTTCCGGTTGAACGACAATGGCACTAATGTCTACAGCCGAGCAGGTACCTTTGGTGTGGATCGCGAAGGCTACATCGTGAACCGCCAGGGTATGAATTTAACCGGTCGTCTTGCCGATAACAATGGCAATGTCGGTAACGAAATCGGAAATTTGCAATTAAAAAATACACCTTTAGATCCCCAGGCCACCTCGCAGGTCGAGTTTGGATTGAATTTGGCCGCCGATGCTCCGGCCATCGACAGTACATTGTTTCCCTTCGATGCCACTAATTCAGATACCTATAATTATTCCACGTCTATCGCGGTCAATGATAGCCAGGGTATTAGCCATACCCTAAGCGCTTATTTTGTCAAACCCGATGCCGCCGCCAACGACTGGACCGTAAATTTTACCCTCGATGGCACAGCATTACCGGGCCCGAATACCTTGAGTTTTAATCAGGCCGGTGCCATTGATCCCGCTACTGCCACCATTAATATCCCAGGTGTCAATCCTGGTAATGCGGCTGCGGATTTGGATTTAACCTTGGATTTTAATGACACCACCCAATTTGGCGGTCAATTTAGCACCCAGGATTTAATTCAGGATGGTTCCGCTAGTGGTAGCTTAACCGGTGTTGAAGTGGGTGATGATGGTACCGTGTTTGGTCGTTATAGCAACGGTCAAGCCCGCGCCATGGGTCAGGTGGTGCTCGCCAACTTTAGCAACACGGAAGGTTTAACCCCCATCGGTGACACCGGTTGGGCAGAGTCTTTTGCCTCGGGTTCGCCCCTTGTGGATGCCCCCGGCACCGGCAAACTGGGCTTAATAACCGCCGCCGCTTTAGAAAGTTCCAATGTGGATATCACTAAAGAGCTAGTAGGCATGATCAATGCGCAGCGTAATTTCCAGGCTAATGCTCAGGTGATCAGCACCAACGACCAGATGAGTCAGACCCTGTTGAATATGCGTTAATAGTTGAAGGAGTAGTGCATGGATCGCATGTTATATGTGGCTATGACGGGCGCACGGCAAGTTTTGCATGCCCAGTCGGTCAATAATAATAACCTAGCCAATGCGGATACCACGGGCTTTCGCCAAGATTTGGCCGCAGCCCGGAGTATGCCGGTGTTTGGTGAGGGTCACCCGAGTCGGGTCTATGCCATGACCGAACGGGCGGGTGTCGACACCAGTGCGGGTTCGCTTATTACTACGGATCGGGAACTGGACGTGGCAGTGGATGGCGACGGTTGGCTTGCGGTACAGGCCCCTGATGGCGAAGAAGCCTATACTCGCGCTGGCGATCTCCACATCATCTCAGGGGGTATTCTCACCAACGGCGCGGGACACCCCATCATGGGCGAAGGTGGCCCTGTGGCGCTACCGCCAGCCGAAAAAATTGAGATTGGCGCCGATGGCACTATCTCCATCCTCCCCCCCGGCGATCCAGCCGCGGGTCTGGTGGAAATAGACCGCATTTTGTTGGTCAAGCCCGATCCCGAAACCTTAGAGAAAGGCGCTGATGGTCTAATGCGTTTGCGGGACGGCGAGACAGCGCCGCCGGATGCCAGTGTGCGTCTAAAAGCGGGCGCCTTAGAAGGCAGTAATGTGGACCCCACGGCAGCGTTGGTCAATATGATCGATCTTTCCCGCCAATACGAGATGCAGATCAAGATGATGAGCGCGGCTAAAGACAATGCCCGCGCCACCCAACAATTATTAAGTTTGGACTAGGAGAAAATACCTTATGAATCCTGCCCTATGGATTTCTAAAACCGGCTTGGAAGCACAGCAAACCCGTATGTCGGTGGTTTCTAACAATTTGGCCAATGTCAATACGACCGGATTTAAACGCAGTCGCGCTGAATTTGAAGATT
This sequence comes from uncultured Candidatus Competibacteraceae bacterium, assembly GCA_964423745.1. Taxonomy (GTDB): domain Bacteria; phylum Pseudomonadota; class Gammaproteobacteria; order Competibacterales; family Competibacteraceae; genus CAYRGG01. Next base: position 11,821 of record CAYRGG010000078.1, read on the forward strand.
TACTCTATCAGAATGTGCGCCAAGTGGGCGCTCAATCATCCCAGGATACCCGCTTGCCTTCAGGGCTAATGTTGGGCAAAGGCGTGCGCACGGTGTCTACGGAAAAGCTTTTTACCCAGGGCAACGTGGTGCAGACCGGTAAAGATTTGGATGTGGCCGTTAACGGTCGGGGTTTTTTTCAAGTCCTGCTACCGGACGGTAACATGGGCTACACCCGGGCAGGTTCCTTTCAGATGAACAATCAAGGTCAGTTGGTAACTCCCAACGGATATTTGGTGCAACCGGAAATTACCGTTCCGCAAACGGCCCAGAGCGTCACTATTGGTAACGACGGCACGGTGACCGCGAAACTGGCTGGGGAAGCGGAACCCAGCCAAATAGGTACCTTGGAGCTGGTGGATTTTATCAACCCAGCGGGTCTCCAACCCATCGGTGAAAACCTGTATACAGAATCAGCCGCAAGCGGGGCGCCGCAAGCGGATATTCCCGGCACCAATGGTCTGGGTGTGCTGGTGCAAGGTGGTTTAGAAAGTTCTAATGTCAATGTGGTGGAAGAGTTGGTCAATATGATCGAAACGCAACGGGCCTACGAGATGAACTCCAAAGCCATTTCCACAGTGGATCAAATGTTGCAATACGCTAACAATAACCTCTAGGCGAGATGATGAAAGCGATTATTGTGTGGATGGTTGTGTTTTTACTGGGTGGTTGCATGACGGTGCCCAATGTCCATCAATTCGAACCCGTGGCGCCCCAAGTGATGGATCAGCCCCAGCCCGTGGTGCCTGCACCCCCGGCCAATGGGGCGATTTACCAAGCGGGTCACACGCTACGTTTGTTTGAAGACCGCACCGCCCGCCATCCTGGCGATATTCTCACTGTACGCCTGGTAGAAAACACCAACGCCAGCAAAAGCGCCAACAGCGCGGTGGATAAAGGCAGCAGCACTAGTTTACCGAACCCGCTTTTGTTCGGTGAGTTGGGCGCCCTGGGTGCTAAGGATTTACAGGTGGAGATCGAAGGTAACCGGGATTTCTCGGGCGGTGGTCAAAGCAATCAGAGCAACAGTCTTAATGGCCAGATATCCGCTGTGGTGACTCATGTATACCCTAATGGAAATCTAGCCATCCGCGGGGAGAAGATGCTCACCTTAAATCAAGGGGAAGAGTATGTGCAGCTGGCTGGTATGGTACGGCCCGACGATATCTCCCCCGATAACAGCATACTGTCCACCCAGGTAGCCGACGCCAAGATCACCTATGGCGGCACTGGCGCCATGGCGGATGCCAATGCAACGGGTTGGTTGCAACGCTTTTTCTTGAGCCCGCTATGGCCTTTTTGATCGGATAAGGAGTTTTATGTGATGCAACAGCGCTGGATGTGGGTTATGGGTTGGGCTCTTTTGCTAGGGCTTGGGATAGGGCTACCTGCCCAAGCGGAGCGTATCAAGGATTTAGCCGGTTTAGCCGGGGTGCGCAGCAATCAACTGGTGGGCTATGGTTTGGTGGTGGGTCTCGATGGCACCGGTGACAAGGTTAATCAAACCCCCTTTGCTGCGCAAAGCCTACGCAATATGCTGGCGGGTCTCGGTGTTACCTTACCGCCCAATGTGAATCTACAATCAAAAAACATCGCTGCGGTTTCCTTGCAGGCGGATTTGCCGCCTTTTGTCAAACCCGGACAAACCATCGACGTGACCGTATCGTCGCTAGGAAACGCCAAGAGTCTGCGGGGTGGCAGTCTGCTCATGGCGCCCCTACGCGGGGCTGATGGTCACGTTTATGCCATCGCCCAGGGTAATGTAATTGTGGGTGGTTTGGGTGTTGAAGCAGCGGGTTCCAGTATTACCGTTAATGTCCCCAGCAGTGGGCGTATTCCCAACGGCGCTACTGTAGAGAGAACCGTCCCTAACAGTTTTTCTACCAACGGTCCCTTGGTACTCAACCTCCATCAGCCAGACTTTACCACTGCCCAGCGGATCGCCGAAGCCATCAATCAAACGTTGGGGGTAGGCACGGCTATGCCGCTAGATGCCGCCTCGGTGCAGGTGCAAAGTCCCCGCCACAGTGGTCAACGGGTGAGTTTTGTGTCGGTGCTAGAGAATCTGACCGTACAGCCTGCGGAAAGCGCCGCAAAGATTATCGTCAATTCGCGCACTGGAACCGTGGTCATCGGCCAAAACGTGCAGGTGCAACCCGCCGCCGTCTCCCACGGTAGTTTGACTGTGACCATCGCCGCGGATCCCATCGTCAGTCAACCGCCCCCTTTATCGGGGGGTGCCACCGCCGTAGTACCCCAGGCGGATATTACGGTGAGTGAAGAGAAAAAACCCATGTTTTTATTTAACCCTGGCGTTGCACTGAATGATATCGTGCGCGCCGTCAACAACGTGGGCGCAACCCCCAGCGATTTGGTGGCCATCCTTGAGGCCCTTAAAGCTGCGGGCGCCCTACGTGCCGAACTCATTGTGATTTAAACAAAATATTATGACTACTACGTTAGCAGGGAACCGGAATTCAGCTGTCTTGTTTGTGGTGCTTATACCCCTGGTATTAGGTCTGCAAATGGCGGCCTTGTGGGTGATGGCCAATGCCTCCACCGCTAAACCAGAAGTCACCGCTCAGATGGCGTCATCAACCTTACTTGTTTCCGAACAAGAGACTATTACTGGTTTTGACGGGCAAGGGTCTAATATGCCTGCAGCCGGTACTGCTGCCACGCCTACTAGCCATGCAGAAGGGGTTACCGAAGCAGGCGCAGGCGATAACTTGCCGCGCATGGAAACCGGTTTAGCTTCCAATGTCATGATACCCATGGCTTTGGAGTCGGCTCCCGCATCTGAAGAAGTTCCAGCAACCGCACAAGATACATCCGGTGAACAAAATCCGCCTCGCGGGAATCAGGAAACAGCATCAGAAGAGGCTCATTCTGCACAGCCTAACGAAGAGCCAATGGATCAGAATTCTAGTTTACAGACGCCGGAATGGCTGCAAACTCGCACGGCTGGACACTACACCATGCAGGTAGAGCGCTTTAGCGATCTCGCTGCTTTGCAAGCCTTTGCCGAACGGGTCACATTACCCCAGCCCCAGGCTTATTACCTGCAAACCACCGGGCGAACCTGGTATGTATTAGTGGCCGGTGACTACACAGATCAGCAAGTGGCGTTGCAAGCCGCCGCTGAGCTGACCCAGCAGCACCCCGCCGTTAAACCCTGGGTGCGTCGTTTTCGTAAAATCCAAGCACAGCTGCCTGAATAAATAAAGGAGCCATACAGTGGTTACGCGCACGGATGCTGCTTTTACATATACCAATCTGAATGCCTTGCAATCCCTAAAACGGGACGCTCGTGAAGGGTCTTCCGAAGCTATTCAGCAGACTGCTCAACAGTTTGAAGCCCTTTTCCTACAGCTTATGTTAAAGG
>CAYRGG010000079.1:0-15170 GCA_964423745.1 uncultured Candidatus Competibacteraceae bacterium
CAGTTTTTACGGCGACTATCTCATGTTGCAGGTCAGTTTTTACGGCGACTATCTCTGCTCTCAAATCGCTCTTCGTCTCCAGGAGATCAGCCTTGGTAATGAACGACTCTTCCAGTGCGTCCGCTAATGCTCGTGCTTGTCCTTTGGCCTGTTCTTCATTGACACCAGTAGCTTTAAGCGCTTCAGCGTATTTTAGCGTGTCGAACATAAAATTACCTTTAAACCCACCGGATGGCAGATACATGAGTATAGTATATTCATGAAGTGAAAACCGCTAAGTCGGAGAGAGAATGTATGCCATATGTAAATATTAAAGTTACTAAAGAAGGTGTTACATCGGAACAGAAGAGTCAGCTCATCGCTGGTGTCACTGAACTGTTGCAGAGAGTTCTCAACAAGAATCCTGCAACCACGGTAGTCGTTATAGATGAGATCGATACTGATAACTGGGGAATAGCGGGTGAGCAGGTGACGGTACGCCGAAGCCAAGGGAAATAGTAAATGCTTTTCAAATGTAGTCTATACGTCAAAAAAGCATATTATCCATCAATCTAATGGTATGTTTTAAATATGAAGATCTCAATAGAATTACCGGATACAGTTACCTTGCGGAATCTGAACCAGAACTATGTTAAACAAGCATTAGTAGCAACGCTTTATCATATAGGCAAGCTCTCTGAGCAAGAATCCTGTGTAGTTTTAGGTTTAACTCGTCGAGCCTTTGAAGAAATGTTGCCTCGATTCGGTTTTTCAATTTTAGCTGATGACCAAAAAACGCTCGATGTTGAATTAAAAGCGTGAGTATTAGGCGCCAAGTCGTTAGTAATACTGGTCCATTAATTTCATTGGAGAAATTGGATCAGGGTTACAACTTTATCCGAAAGCTATATGACAAAATTATTGTTCCTCCTTCAGTTCTCGCCGAGGTGACGCAGGGGCAGTTTGAAACATCAAACGCTTATTTACGCCATTATGCTATTACCGATTTAGTTGAAGTTCATTCTGTAACGCAGCGTATTGTGCTCCCTAAAGCAGAACGGTTACATGACGGTGAAGTTGATGCTATACAGCTTGGACTTGAACTAGGATTACCATTGCTTATCGAAGAGACCACTGGCCGACGCGTAGCGCAAGGTGTAGGTCTGTCTATCTCAGGTATCGCTGGTCAAATCATGTCAGCATTTCAACAAGAAATCCTTTCTACTAGTTACGTTACCATCGCAACAGAGACTTGAGCAATCATTTGAAGGTCTTTCTATAAGAAAACCTACGGAAAGCCCTAGTTGGTTACGAATCAAAACTAGTTGGTTATGGATTAAAATCAGTAATCTGTGGACTAAAATCAGTTGTTTATGGAATTTTGGACCGAATAGTTCTTAATTATGATTGTTTTCTGTTAGCCTAATGCTTGTTAACGGTATAGCTTTTTGATTTTAAAATGCTCAGTCAACAAAAATCATCTCCGCTCCCGCAAATACAAATAAAGTCCACAGCCGACGATCAGCGATGCACCTAAAAGCATAGTCGCACTTGGCGCTTCCCCCCAAACGATAAAGCCAATCAAGATAGCCCATATTAGCGCCGTGTAATCGAATGGTCCTAATAAATAAACAGGTGCAAAACGATAGGCTTGAACTATTAGTGTATGTCCGAGGGCGGACACAAAACCCACCAGTGTCAACAGTACAGCGTTGGTCGCTGTCGGTGTTTGCCAATACATAGGCGTTATACAGGCGGTTATCAGCGCAATGCCTATGGCGCTAAAGAACACCATACTTTCATTGGACTCAGTGGAAGACAGATGGCGGGTTTGGATCATCAACAGGGTATAGGCTAAGCTGCCTGCAAGGACTGAACTTGCCCCAAGTAGATCAGCATTCTCGCCCTTTGGGCCGACCATCACTAGAACGCCGATAAAGCCGATCAGTATGGCCAACCAAGTTTTACCACGGGCATATTCGCCCAATAAGGGTCCAGAGAGAACCGCCATAATGATCGGAGCCGTCATCATCAGCGCCATGGCGTCGGCAAAGGGCAGTCGCGATAAGCCAACAAAAAACGCCATAAAGGCCGCTAGATTGAGTATCAGTCTTGACAAATGACCGAAGGGACGGCGGGTGCGTAAACCGGCTAAACCATGGTGCCGTTGCAGCATAAAAAAGACTGGAAACAACATGACCATGCTACGCACAAACAAGATTTGCACGATGGTAAAGTCAGTCGCTAGCCATTTCACCAACGCATCTTGCACCGACAGTACAAAGACCGCGAGCAGCGCAAAGCTAATGCCCTTTAAGGGATGATTAAGACGTTCCATTACAGCCTAGTTTTGTATAAGTAAAAAGCATGAATCCATAAAGAGCATGAGCTGCGGAACAAGAATTACCAGGTTGGGTTTCAATTAATACTTTAATAATAACGGTTGTCGCATAGTACATACTGTTCATGGCAGAAAACGAGGGGTAATTGACATTGCAGACACATGTTTTTTAGTCAATCATTATTGCATTGTAATGCCCTTTTTAAGAAATGACTTACATGACTCAAACAGTATTCACACCAATGACCCGCAAAATTAGCATGCTGGCATATCCTGATTGCAATGGCCTGGATGTGGTAGGACCGTTGCAGGTGTTTGCCTCGGCAAGCCGTTACATAAATCGCTTTATGAAGGCGACTGGACACAATCGGCGAGGATGGCTTAATGGCTAGCATTTTGCGAAAAAATCGAACCATGGTATTACAACCCCATGATAAGACGTTACTACTCTTGTTTATCTGCCAAGCACTGTTTTGGAGTGCCGTATTAATCGGTATTACCTTAACCAGCCTAGTGGGTGCGAGATTGGCGGGCGACGGCGGTTTAGCCACTTTACCCGTGGCCATGTTAACCCTAGGGGCTATTATAGTCACCGGTCCTGCGTCGTTGTATATGCAGCGTGTTGGCCGACGTGGAGGTTTTCTAATAGGCGGTTGTGCGGGTGTTTTGGGGGGTATTGTGTGTATGCTGGGTATCTTCCAGGAGAGCTTCGCGATATTTTGTCTAGGTAACCTAATACTCGGCGCTTATCAGGCTTTTGCCTATTACTACCGCTTGGCAGCCACCGACAGGGTGCCATCGGCAAAACGGGGACGGGCGATCGCTTGGGTAATGGCAGGTAGCGTGGTAGCGGCTTTGGTAGCGCCATCCCTGGCGATTTGGTCACAGAATCTGTTTCTACCGGTGGTATTTGCCGGTTCCTATGGGGTGGTGGCGGCGTTGGGTCTGACCACCATGGCCGTAGTGGCGTTTATACCGCGCTCTAAACCCATCGCGGCCGTTGCCGGAACGGAGGGACGACCGCTTTGCGTCATCCTTCGCCAACCGCTTTTTATGGCGGCCATCGCCAATGCCGGTATCAGTCATGGTGTGATGATTTTAGCAATGGTGTCGACACCCTTAGCCATGATCGGCTGTGGCTATCCGGTCACCGATGCGGCCTTTGTGATTCAATGGCATGTGTTAGGTATGTTTTTGCCATCTTTTTTTTCCGGCAAATGGGTGGATCGTTTTGGCGCTCCTTTTATGGGTATGCTGGGTGCGGCAATTTTAGCCGCCAGCGCTGGTGTGGCCTTAATGGGACAAAGATTGGAAATATTTTGGCTCAGCTCCACCTTATTGGGGGTTGGTTGGAATTTTATGTACGTGGCGGGCACCACCATGATTGCAGCGGCTCATGGGCCTGAAGAACGAGGTCGTGCCCAGGGTGCAGCTGAACTCGCCATCGCGATTATCGCTGCCTTAGCAGCTTTTGCTTCCGGCGGGTTACTCAACGGCTACGGCTGGGAAGCGGTCAACCTAAGCATGTTGCCGCTGTTGATCGTTGCGGCCGCTTTAACTCTTTGGCTGACCCGACCGATAATGGTTCGGTCAGTTTAGGTTATGAGGAGTAGAGCTGCACTCATCTAGACCATCAATCGAGTGTTGGCACAGCCGCCAATAAGCGTTGCGTATAGGGATGTTGAGGATTTCGATAAAGATCTTCAGCGCGGGCGTGTTCCACAATTTTGCCGTTGGTCATCACCAACACTTCATCACTGATATGTTCCACTACAGCAAGGTCGTGGGCGATAAACAGATACGTCAAACCCAGTTCTTCTTGCAAATCTTGCAACAGATTGACGATCTGCGCTTGAACGGAAACGTCCAACGCACTGACTGGTTCATCGCAAATGATAAACTCGGGTTCCACAGCCAAAGCGCGGGCAATACCGATGCGTTGGCGTTGGCCGCCGCTAAATTCGTGGGGATAACGGTCCAAATGTTGCGGCTTTAATCCAACTTTCTTTAATAGTTCGCAGGCCCGTTCCCGATGTTCCGACCAAGACCGTTGAGGAAAGTGTATCTGCATGGGTTCGGCTATGATAGCCGCCACGGTCATGCGAGGATTTAGAGAATTAAAAGGATCTTGAAAAATCATTTGGATTTTTCGCCGCAGGAAAAAAAAATCTTCTTTGGTCAGTGTGGCGATATCCTGACCTCGATAAAGCACCTGGCCAGAGGTAATAGGGGCTAGCTTAACGATGGCTTTACCAAGGGTGGATTTTCCACTACCACTTTCGCCCACGAGACCCATGGTTGTCCCGGTTTGAACTGTGCAGTCCACACCGTCCACAGCCCGTACATGATCTACAGTACGCCGTAGCAATCCTCCCCGAATGGGAAAATAGACACGCAGGTTTTGGATTTCTAAGAGTGCTTTAAATGATCTATCCACACTGAGGTGTCGATCAGCACGCTCATGGCGTGGCAAACTCTATGCGACGACGCGGAATGTCTTTCATTTTAGGTGTATTCCCACCAAGCGTGGCAAGGCGTTTAGCGGCCTGTACCCGCACAAAGGTACTGATTGCCTCCCGAAATAGATCTGCTTTGTTCATATCGGGGTCCGCCATTTCCAGGGCCTTTTGGTAGAGGGCATCGTCGATGGTCACCGTGGTTCGCATAGTAATGAATCACCTCGAATTGCTATTGATGATGTTATGTATCATATATTGCATCAAAAGAACCCGCAAAGATTTTTCTTTTGCCCTGTGAGTATTAGTCTGGACTTACGCACAAAGGACTTTAAGGGCTCGTGAAAAAGGTGTCGGTGGCCTAGATGTCTAGTCCTCAAGCCTTCCGATAGGGATGGATTCACAGCGTCCTCTGGAACAAGCAGCAATAGTCATGCCCAAAGAATAATTGCATGTTGGTGTCAGTTCAAGTATCTTCATTGTTTCTACTTACCAGGTTTAAACCATGAAGATTCAAGTTCAAAAGTGGGGAAACAGTCTCGCTGTTCGTATTCCCAAGTCATTTGCTAAAGAGATAAATATTGATCAGGGTTCCATCATTGATTTAGTGCTTGAAGAAGGTGAAATCGTTATCAAGCCTAAGCCCGAATCAACCTATTCCCTCGATGAGCTATTATCTCAAATTAGCCAAGATAATATTCACGATGAAATAGATACCGGTAGTGCTCAGGGTAAAGAGGTCTGGTAATTTATGGCCTACGTTCCAGAGCGAGGTGATGCCGTATGGCTTGATTTCAATCCGCAGACCGGCCATGAACAAGCTGGCAAAAGACCGGCACTTGTCTTATCCCCGCAAGCTTATAATCAGAAAGTTGGGTTAGCAATATTCTGCCCTATTACTAACCAAAGCAAAGGTTATCCCTTTGAAGTCATCATCCCTACAGGCTATAAAGTAACGGGTACTATTCTGTCTGATCAAGTGAAGAATCTGGATTGGCGTCGTCGTAAAGCCAATCGGATATGCACCCTTGATGCAATCATCGTCGAAAATGTATTAAAGAAACTATCGGTATTGTTGCAAATATTGCCATGATAACAACGTTTACTGAATTAACCTTCAAGAGCGCTGTAATCGATGGTGGTCAAACGACGGCGTTTCTCCCGCAGCCGGGGAATACAGGCGATCAGCGCTTTCGTATAGGGATGTTGAGGGGCTTTGAGAACGGTTTGGGTGGGTCCTGTCTCTACAATGCGACCACGAAACATCACCACGACCCGGTCGGCAAACCCTTTCACCAGGCCAAAATTATGGGTAATGAGGATAATGGACATGGTGAGTTCTTTTTTAAGCTTTTGTAGCAACGCCATGATCTCGGCCTGGATGGTGACGTCTAAGGCGGTGGTGGGTTCATCGGCGATCAGGATACGAGGTTGACAGGCTAACGCCATGGCGATCATCACCCGCTGGTTCATGCCGCCGCTCAATTGATGGGGGTAATCCCGGTAGCGCTGTTCCGGTTGGCGAATCTCCACCCGCCGTAAGGCGTCGATGACCCGTTCGGTAATGTTGGTTTCGTTGGGAAAATGTTGTTTGATGGCTTCGGCGATCTGATCACCCACAGTAAAAACTGGGTTAAGGGCGGATGAAGGTTCCTGAAAGACATAGGCGATATGTTTACCTCGGATGTCTTGCAACGCTTGCTCACTGGCTTGCAAAATATCCTGATCTTGGTAGCGAATCCGACCGCTTACTTGACAGGCAGGGGAGGGGGGTAACAAACGAGTTAGCGCCAGGGCTGTGACGCTCTTACCGCTGCCGCTCTCGCCGACAACCGCCAGGGTTTCGCCTGCTTCCAGTGAGAAGCTGATGCCGTCCACTGCTTGTTCCGAGCCCCGCCGACCCTGAAAACGAATACGTAAGTCGTTGACCTGTAGAAGAGATTTCATGATTTAGTGACTAAAACTTCATTTGCGGATCGACGATGTCGCGCAGGGCATCGCCCAACACATTAAAGGCGATAACGGTGATAAAAATGGCTGCACCCGGTGTTAATAACCACCAAAAATTGAGCATAAAAACCTTCATATCCCCTTGGGCTTGACTGAGCATCAAACCCCAGGATGCCGAGGGTTCTTGAATCCCTAAACCGAGAAAACTCAAAGCCGCTTCGCCGAGGATATAGGCGGGTATGCTCAAGGTGGCCGCCACCAAGAGATAGCTGGTGAGATTAGGAAGAATATGCTTGAAGAGAATTTTAATAGTGGATTGACCCATGCTTTCCGCCGCCAACACAAAGGGACGATGGCGTAACGAAAGCGCCAGCCCGCGAATAATACGCGCCGTACTGGCCCAGCCGATTAAGGCGAGAATAACCACGATCAGCAGATACATCTGGGCGGATTCAAAATGTGGCGCTAAAGTAGCCCGCAGGGCAAGCAGTAGATAGAGAGCCGGGATTGCCATGAGAAATTCCACTCCTCGCATGGCCAAAAAGTCCACTCGACCGCCAAAATAGCCAGCGAGACCCCCCACGGTAAACCCCATCACCATGGTAATAGCAATACCGATCAAACCGATACTCAAGGAGATTTGCGCTCCGTAGAGAAGCCGGGAAAACACATCCCGTCCGGTGCTATCGCTACCCAGCAGATAAAGGCGGGCATTGGCATTATCGGTGTCTGGCAATAATAAATGCCGTTCCATGGGAATAAAACCTAGCAAGTGGTAGTTATAGCCCTTGGCAAAAATTTTTATTGGAAAAGATTTCCCCAAAACTGGCTGGTAACGTGCCGACGACGGATCGACATTGTTGTAAATTTGCCCATGAAGTTGTCCCGCCTTCCAGAAAAGCTTTGTGGGTGGATGAAAACTGTGTGCAAGGCTTTGTTGTGAAGGTAGATAAGGGGCTAAAAAGGGCGCTAACAGGGCGCTGCTGTAGAGCAGAACCAATACTAATAGCGCTATCAATCCGGCGGGTCGCCGCAATAGTTCTTTAAAAAGTCCGCGGTTCAACCGGGAGATTCCTCCAAACGAATACGAGGGTCTGTCCAGGCCAGCAATAGGTCGGCCAGTAAATTACCCACCATCAACATAACACACCCCATCATAACGGCGGCCAGCACCACAAATTGATCTTGTTTGAGTAACGCCTCAAAGATTAGTTGACCAAGACCGGGATAATTCATGACATTTTCCACCAGCAGAGCCCCCGATAGGAGGGTGGAAAAGGCAAAGCCAAAGCTAGTAATGAGGGGATTGATGGCGTTGCGCAAAACGTGCTTAAACATGACGGTTTGCTCGGGGAGACCCTTAGCGCGAGCGGTATTGACAAATTCGGCCCGCATATAGTCGAGAAAATTAGCCCGCATGATACGCATGACACTGGCCACCATACCCACCCCCAACACCAGGGAAGGCAAAATCAGATGATAGGCATAGTCTAATAGACGACCTAGGGGCGACATAAATTCATGGTCGATGGCGGTGAGGCCGCCGGTGGGAAACCAACCGGTTGAGGCGGCGAAAAACACCGCCAATAGCGCTAGAAAAAATTCTGGTATGGACAGGGCGGCATAGGCCAATAGGGCGCTAAAACGGTCAAAAAAAGAATCTTTGTGAATCGCTGATAAGACGCCTAGGGGTATGGCTATGCTCCAGGCAAATAGTAAAGATGTCAAAGAAAGTACGATGGTCGCCGGTAAGCGTTGGGCTAGCAGTTCGGTCACCGGCACTTTATAGGTCCAGGAATAACCAAAGTCGCCCCGCCAAAAGACATTTTCAAGCCAGCGTGCATACTGGACATACCAGGGTTTGTCCAAACCGAATTCCTCTTCCATTCGTTCGATTAAGGCTTGGGGAATTTCCCGATCCACCCGGGCTTGGCTCAAAAAATCGCCGGGGGTCCAATACATGAGCAAAAAAACCAATAGGGCGATACCCAATAGCATGGGGATCAAAATCAATAGACGGCGCAGGATAAAGGCGATCACGAGGCGTCGTCTTCCTTTAACCACAGTTCATCGATATTCCAGGTAATCAACCCCAACGGAGGCAAGCGCACATTTTGCCAGCGGGTTTGGATACCGGAATAGGCATTGGGAGTCACCAAAAAGATCAACGGTAGCTGTTCGCTGAAAATCGCCTGCATAGCGTGGATAAAATCGATACGAGTCGCTTCATCCAAGGTGCGTTCCTGGACCTCCATCAGTGCATCGACCTGGGCTTCCCAGGGTGTAGTGGGCTCAGGTTGCTCAGGATACCAAACATGGAGACGGCCATCGCTGCGATAAATGGCTTTGCCGCCAGAAGGATCGCCGCCTCCGGTGAACCGCATCATGGCGGCTTCGTAGTCAAAGGTGTCGGAGATTTTACCCACCATGGCACCGAAATCCATGACCCGCAAGGTGACTTTAATGCCCAGTGTGCGCATGTTTTCGATGAGTGTGGTGGCCACTTCCTGGGCAGTGTCGCTGCCTTGGCCAGTGAGTAACTCAAAGGCCACGAGATGGCCTTGCGCATCTTCCAATAAGCCATTGGGGCGGCGCTGAAAGCCTAAGTCTTCTAGTAACGCCATGGCTTTGCGAGGATTATAAGGATAGGTTCTCGTATTGGGGTTATGCCATTTGCGGTTACCGGGACTGATAATAGTATTCAAAGGGCGGGCCCGCCCAAAATAAACCGCTTGCACCAAACCAGGCCGATTAATACCGTAGGCGATGGCTCGGCGAAACTGGGGGTTTTGAAACCAAGCGAGTTTATGGGGTGTGACATAGGGCTGGTCTCGACTGTTGCTGCCCGGATGTTGGTTGAACCAGATAAACGAAATACTGGCGTCAGGCCCCCGATCGTAAACCCGGAAATTATAGGTATCGGCGGCTTTATTGACCCAGGCCACATCGGTGACGCTGATCTCATCGATAGCGTCTGTCTGACCGGTGGCGAAAAGGACGGTTTCGGTATTGCGGTTAGGTACAAATTTGTTGATTAAGAAATTCACGTAGGGTAATCGCTGACCGTTTTGGTCGGCTCGCCAGTAGTGAGGGTTAGGGGACAAGATCAATCGTTCGCCGGGTCGATAGGAAAAGACGCGAAAGGGGCCAGTGGTGACAATGGCCTCCGGAGTCAGCAGTGCTGTTTGGCTGGTCCATTGTTTTTGCAGGGAACCGTCTTGAAAGGCGGTTTGCAATTTATGGCGGGGCAGGATGTTGATGAAGCCGATATCATTGAGAAACGGTGCATAAATGTCCGCCATGGTAAAGCGCACCGTGTGATCGTCTACCTTTTCATAGCCAATGGGTTCGCCGGCAATGGTGTATTGCCGGGCATAGCGGTTGGGATAGCGCGGGGAGAACAGGGCATCGAAGGTGAAGATCACATCGTCGGCGGTGAAGGGCGCCCCATCGCTCCAGCGTACCCCCTCGCGGAGATAAAACGTATAGGTTTTATTATCCGCGGAAATATCCCAGCCTTTGGCCAGGGCGGGTATCACTTCGTCCGCCATATAGTCATAGCTAGTCAGCCCCGTCAAGAGGAGATCGATGGTTCGGCTGGAATAGGCGTCTTCTGATACTAAGGGATTAAAGGTCTTTGGTTCTTGGGATTCGGAGCGTACAAAGATACCGCCATACTGGCCTGGTTGACTCTGGGTGATATCCACATCTTCCGGCAGGGGATAGTCTGGACGCTCAATTTGGGGAGGTGGCGAACAGGCCGTTAGCACCAGTATGAGAATACCGCTTAGCAAAGCCGCCATGCTTTTTCGCACAGTTACCCTCAACGTTTTAAAGCTGCCCGACGGCGCGGCAAACTAGCTGCTTTTTGGGCATTGACCCACCAGGCGAGGGTTTGCGTCCCCTGCATGGGTATGACAGCTGGACGGCCAAACTTGTCCCAATAGGCGATGCGGTCATAGGGGGTATGCCAATGGGGAATGACGAAGTGGTTCCAAAGCAAAACCCGGTCCAAGGCCCGCACTCGGGTAATCAGGGCTTTGCGATCCGGGGCGGCGATGACTTGTTCTATCAACTTATCGATGGCTGGATCTTTGATGCCCACCACATTGCGGCTGCCAGGCAAATCAGCGGACTCCGAACCCCAATATTCCCGCTGCTCGTTACCCGGTGACAAGGATTGTCCCCACACTTGTACAATCATATCGAAATTATAATTTCTAACCCGATTTTCGTATTGCGCCGAATCCACGGTACGGACGCGAGCCTCGATACCAAGACGTTCAAGATTTCTTACAAAAGCCAAGGCAATCCGTTCCCAAGTGGGGGCATTGAGTAAGATCTCAAAGCGAAAGGGTCGTTTCGTTTCACTATTTACTAGTTTACGGTTGGCAAATGTCCAACCTGCTTCCTGCAGTAAAGCAAGTGCTTTGAGCAGGTTTTCCCGAAGTTCTTTCGAATTGCCAGCAATCGGGGGTTGAAATGGCGTGGTAAAAACTTCGGCAGGAATTTCCTCTCGTAGGGGTTGCAAAATAGCTAGCTCTGCTTGGGAAGGTAAATTCCGGGAGGCGAGTTCCGAGTTGTCGAAGTAACTTTTGGTGCGAGTGTATTGATTATAAAACAGGTTACGATTGGTCCATTCGTAATCGAAGGCATAGCTCAATGCTTGCCGGACCCGAGGATCTTGAAATAAGGGACGACGAATATTAAAAGCAAATCCTTGCATCCCCGAAGGGAGTTGATTAGGGAGTTCTATCTTTTCTATTAAACCCTGCTCAAGGGCAGGAGACTCATACCCGGTGGCCCAAAGTTTGGCGGTATTTTCAGGGCGGATATCATAGGCGTTGGCTTTAAATGCCTCTAGGGCTACGGTGGTGTCTCGGTAATAGTCATAACGGATATAATCGAAATTATAAAGACCGCGATTCACCGGCAGGTCGGCGCCCCAATAATCCGGATCCCGCTGATAGACAATAAAACGCCCCGGTTCGTGGCGGGCGATTTGATAAGGGCCGCTGCCTACGGGAGGGGCTAATGTCGCGGCTTCAAAATTGCGCTCCTCCCAATAGGCTTTGGACAATACCGGCAATTGACCCATGATGAGGGGTAATTCCCGGTTATCGCCGGGGGCGAAGGAAAATTTGACCCGGCGCTCGCCTAATTTTTCCACCTTTGCCACATTGGCGTAGTAAAACCGATAAAAAGGGCTGCCTTTGGTTTTTAAAATTTCATAAGAAAAGATGACGTCGTCAGCGGTGATGGGAGAACCGTCGTGAAAGCGGGCTTGGGGGCGTAGGGTGTAGGTCACCGAGGAACGATCTTCAGAAATATCGATGGTTTCTGCAATCAGACCGTATTGACTGAAGGCTTCATCGGCGCTGCTGGTGGCTAACCTTTCGAAAAGTAGACCCAAACCGACAGCCGGTTGACCTTTGATGATAAAGGGATTCAAGCTATCAAAACTGCCGATTTGCGCAAAGCGAGCAATGCCTTCTTTGGGAGCATTGGGATTTACATAGTCGAAGTGCTGAAAATTTGGACCGTACTTGGGTTCACCGTGCATGGCCACCCCATGCATGGGGCGACCCATGGCGGCGCCAGTCGTGACGAGTAGCATTACCAGAGTTGTAACAAAAAATGTTTTAATCCTATGGGATTGCGCTATGGGAAAACAGATCATTGGCTATCCTAAAGTTAGTTGCCGCGCTTACAATACTTATTTCATACATAAACGTTATCAAAAAAACCGCAGGAGTTCATTATGGGTTTTCTCACCGGTAAACACGCCCTTATTGTGGGGCTTGCCAGCAACCGTTCCATTGCCTGGGGTATTGCTCAAGCCATGCATCGGCAAGGCGCTGAGCTCGCATTTAGCTATCAAACGGAAAAGTTGCGTTCCCGCGTGGAAACCATGGCTGCCGAATGCGATAGTCAAATCACGGCACCCTGTGATGTGGAGAGTGATGCACAGATCGATGGCCTCTTTGAATATTTAAAAAAATACTGGGATGGTTTAGACATCATCGTACACTCGGTAGCCCATGCGCCCCAGGATGCTTTAAAGGGTTCTTATTTAGAAAGCGTTAATCGAGAAAATTTCCGCAGCGCCCACGATATCAGTTCATACAGTTTTGCCGCCTTGGCTAAAGCGGGTAAGCCCATGATGCAAGCACGTAACGGGGCGCTGCTGACCATGACTTATCTTGGCGGCGCACGTTATGTGCCGCACTACAATGTCATGGGAGTAGCCAAGGCGAGTTTGGATGCCAATGTACGCTATCTAGCAAGCTCCCTAGGCCAAGACGGTATCCGGGTTAATGCCATTTCCGCAGGTCCTATCCGTACCTTAGCGGCATCGGGTATTCGAGATTTTCGTAAAATGTTGGCCGCCTTTGAAAAGGCCGCACCTTTGCGCCGTTGTATGACCATCGAAGAAGTAGGCAATGCGGCTGCATTTTTGTGTTCTGATCTCGCTTCCGGGATTACTGGGGAGATCCTTTATGTGGATGGAGGCTTTAATACAGTGGCTATGGGTGAACTAGATTAAATAGACAGTTGATCATGGGCATTGTTGTAACCTTGCGGGTGGGCAACTGGTTGCCCACCTTACAAATCCTAGAGCCTTTCGTTATAAGTAACGATATCCGCTTGTTCACGTAAACTTCCTAAAAAACTGTCGAATATCGCACTGCCGCTTCGTCCCGCCAACTGTTGAGTTAACAGTTCCCGCTCTTGCTCGGTGACAGCATCGGGTTTACCCGGTACGACGCGCTCGACAGCAATAACAGCTTGACCCTCGTCGAGGGCGGCTAACCCAAAGGAGGCTTTATCTTGAGTCGGTTGCGGCAGGCTAAAAGCGCTGTTGAGTAAGGTTGGGTCTAGCTCAGATCCTTGTCGTTCGATGAGTCCCGGTTTTTTTAATTCACCACTAAATTCTTCAGCTAGTTTAGTAAGACTTTCGCCTTCTCTAGCGCGATTTTCTAGTGTTTTAGCGTCTGCTAGCATCGCTTCCCGAGCCTGCTGTTGTTTGAGTTCGCTGATGATATCCGGGCGTGCTTCTTGCAACGTTTGAGGTGTTGCTTGTTTATGATCATCGGTGCGTACAACGACTACATGATTGGGTTTTAGCTCAATGAGGTCGCTATTAAAACGGTTTTTTAGTACATCTTGACTAAAGGCGGTCTCCACCACCTTAGGATACGCGGCAATCCCTTCACCTTCTTGGCGGGTGAACCAAGGACTTTCTTGCACCTCAAGGCCAAGGGCTTGAGCAGCCGGTTCAAGAGTATTGGGATGCTCATAGATGAGGTTGGCTAAGTTTTCGGAATGATCATAAAAGCGGTTTTCGGCTTTACGAAGACGTAACTCTCGAGCCACTTCCTCGCGCACTTCGGCCAAAGGTTTGGTTTGTTCTGGCTTGACGGCGTTGAGGCGAATGATATGAAAGCCGAATTGCGTTTTTACAGGTTCGCTCACATCACCTGGGTTTTGCAGATTATATAAGGCAGATTCGAAGATAGGGTTTTCATCGTACATGCCTTGCCTAATCTCACCGAGATCACCGATCTCTATCTTTGCCTCGCTCTGTAACTCGGTGGACGCTTCTTGAAACGTTTTCTTTCCCGAGGTAATGTCATTGTAGATCGATTGCGCTCGTGCTCGCGCTTTCTCCATGTCTGCCTCACTCGCGTCCGCGGGCGTGGTTACTAGAATATGGGACGCATTACGTGTCTCAGGCTGGGTATATCGCGTTATATTTTCTTCATAAGCGGTTTTTAGATCAGCGTCGCTGACGGGAATGTCTTCAGCAATTTTTTCTAGATCAAGCTCCAAATAACGAACTTTGACCTGCTCGGGATTCACAAAACGATCCTTGTTTTCCTGGAAATATTCGCTAATGGCTGACTCGTCAACTGTGGTTTTATCCACATATTTCTCTAAAGGAAGTAACACATACTGTAATTCCCGTTGCTGCTTCAATAGGCGAATGTATTGATCGATTTGCGTGGGTGTTACCATGGCTGTGGTGGTCAACCCTTCGCGCAATTTATTCACCATCAAATTTCTGCGTATACTTTCCTCAAATCCTTGTTCTGTCAGACCTTGCAGGGCTAGCATCTGTTTGTAGCGGTCGCTGTCGAAAACGCCGTCTTCCTGGAAAACCTGATAGGAAAAGATGGCTTGCCTAAGCAACTGGTCATCGACTCGCAAACCTTGCTCTTGAGCCGTTTCTAACAGCAAGCGCTCATTGATAAGTTGTTGGAGTACGATAGTTTTCAAAAACGCGGCGTCAGTATTAGGAAACTGCTGGCGTTGTTGCTGGAAGAATTGCTGGAACTCCTGTAAGGTGATGGGATTACCTTTGACTTCAGCCACATCGGGTGTTGTGGGTTCCCCAAAATAGGAACCGATACCCCATAAAGCAAAACTTAAAATGATTAAGC
>CAYRGG010000080.1:0-15066 GCA_964423745.1 uncultured Candidatus Competibacteraceae bacterium
GCTTTTGCCGGAGCGGTTATCCGTGAGGGTTACAGTCGCTTCAGACATTCGGCAATCTCCTAAAATAATGGGTATGTTATGTAATGGGATGCAGGCAAAGGTCCATTATTAAAGTTTATTTACCTTCCTGGAATGTCATTACCCTTCATTTTTTTAGCTCAGCTCCCTAACCCTCCTACCAGGTAGAGATTGTGCAAGACGCCTGGCGGCGCTTCTTACTCCATTAACTATAATCGTTATAGCGCATATATCCAGTTCAGTGTGATCATAAACAATTTATTCGTTTTGGCTAATACTACCCTTCACAGTGTTTTCCCCAAATCCTGTTTGGATAGCCGTGAGTGTCACCGAGAATTTATCGTTGTTGATTTCAAGAAAGACCATACTTACGGCGGAAACGGTCAACCCGGCCTGCGGTATCGACAATCTTCTGTTTACCCGTATAGAAGGGGTGAGAGCGACTGGATACCTCCACCTTGACAAGGGGGTATTCTTGACCGTCGGTCCAGGTAATGGTGTCCCTGGTTTTTACCGTGGATCGGGTTAAAAACGCGAAATCCGCGCCGATATCTTGAAAAACTACTTCTCTATACTCAGGGTGAATATCTTTTTTCATCTGTATCAAACCTTTTTTTTATGAACGTTGTATCAAATTTTAAACTTTCGAATATTAAGGACTACAGGGATAGTAAAGCAAGCGCTTCTGAGAATTTTACCCCAGTCATTGCGCTATTTGAGTGGAAGTTAGTGCAATGGTTTCAGCTGTTTGCTCAACTAGCGTCTTGCAGTCTACGTACCGCTTGCGTATAAGACAGGTTGTGTTTGTATTAGCCAGGTTACTCAAAAAATATATGTTCCAGCATCCGCCATCCAGTGAACCTAAAATTGGTTTTGTCAGCCTTGGCTGCCCTAAAGCATTAGTGGATTCTGAACGCATCCTCACTCGTCTTCGCGCAGAGGGTTATGGTATTGTACCCACTTACACCGACGCCGATCTTGTGGTGGTCAATACCTGTGGATTTATCGATAGCGCTGTTGAAGAATCCCTGGCCTCCATTGGCGAAGCGTTAACCGAAAACGGCAACGTGATCGTAACCGGTTGCCTCGGCACCCGTGCCGAGCAGATTCATGCCAAGTACCCTGAAGTATTGGCAGTCACCGGAGCCCATGCCTATGAGGCGGTGATGGACGCCGTGCACCAGTATCTGCCGCTACCGCAAGATCCCTTTATCAATCTGGTGCCGCCCCAAGGTATTAAATTAACACCCCGTCATTATGCCTATTTAAAGATTGCCGAAGGCTGTAACCACCGCTGTACGTTTTGCATCATACCGCAACTACGAGGCGATCTCGTCAGCTATCCAGTGGGTCAGGTGCTGCAAGAGGCGGAAAATTTGGTTCAGGCTGGGGTGAAAGAACTTTTGGTAGTCTCTCAAGACACCAGCGCTTACGGCGTGGATGTCAAATACCGCACAGGCTTTTGGGGTGGTGCGCCGCTCAAGACCCATATAACCGCCTTGAGCGATGCCCTGGGTCAGTTGGGTGTGTGGGTGCGTCTACACTATGTCTATCCCTATCCCCATGTGGATCATCTGATTCCGTTGATGGCGGAAGGTAAATTATTGCCCTATTTAGATGTGCCTTTACAACATGCCAGTGCGCATATTTTAAAGGCCATGAAACGACCCGCCAACAGCGCCAATGTACTGGAACGCTTACGCCAGTGGCGGTCTATTTGCCCGGACATTACGGTACGCAGCACCTTTATTGTGGGTTTTCCCGGTGAAACCCAGCAAGATTTTGAGGAGCTTTTGACGTTTTTAGAAGAAGCTCAACTAGACCGGGTCGGTTGTTTTACCTATTCACCCGTTGCCGGGGCCACTGCCAACACATTGCCGGACTTAATACCGGAAGAGGTCAAAAAAGAACGTTTTGAACGGCTCATGGAACACCAAGCTGACATAAGCGCTAACAAACTCACCAGCAAACAGGGAAGCAAGATACCGGTGTTGGTGGATAGCATAGACGAAGATGGGTGCGCCGTTGCCCGCAGTGCCGCCGACGCGCCAGAGATTGATGGGGCGGTCTATATTGAAAACGGTAGTCACTTGCCGGTAGGCGAGTTTGCCGACGTGCAGATAATAGATTCCGATACCTATGATCTCTATGCCGAGTGTGTGCCGTAATCTACAGCCTCCCGCGTGGGCAACAAGTTGCCCACCCTACTGATCAAAGCAATCATCATACAACCATTTATCCAATTGCGCGTGGGCTTCCTTAACGCCGATTTGGCGCAACGCGGAAAACAATTGTACGCTAGCCCGAGGGTAGTGGTTTTTAAGGACGTGCTGCACGTCCCTAAGGGTTTTTGAACAAGCACCAAAGGAAAGTTTGTCGGATTTGGTGAGCAGGATATGGCTGCTTAAATCAGCATATTCGCACCATTCAAGCAGTTGTTTATCGAGGGTTGTCAAAGGATGACGAATGTCCATAATGATAAATAACCCCCGCAGGGTTTTGCGTTCGCTTAAGTAACGTTGCAAAAGCCTGTCCCAATGGCGGCGTATTTCCGCGGGTACCTTGGCGTAGCCATAGCCTGGTAAGTCCACCAAACGGTGGCCTGGTTCCACTTGGAAAAAATTAATCATTTGGGTGCGGCCCGGCGTTTTACTGGTGCGTGCCAGGCTGCGCTGTTGGGTGAGGGTGTTCAGGGCACTGGATTTACCGGCGTTGGAGCGTCCCGCGAAAGCCACTTCGCAACCCTCATCAGGCGGTAATTGCCGAAATTCGCGAACGCTTATCAGAAAACGGCTGTTACGGTAGCGGGAATTCACGAAATAGCAGTTGAATAACAGTCAATCGCTCAGTTTGCGCTGCAGCACTTCGTTGCGAGCGCCCATCAGCACCAGCATAATCGCCAGGCAGCAATACGCTGCCATCATTACTAGTAGCGGCCACAGCATGGACGCTTCTATGGAGGGTTTGCCAAATTTCAACACAGTGGCACCTTGGTGAAGCGTGTACCACCATTCAACAGAGTAGTGAATAATGGGAATATTGACGAGACCCACCAAAGCTAACACAGCACCGGCGCGGGCTGCTTTGTCGCGATCGGGGATGGCTTCTTGAAGACCTATATAACCTAAGTAAAGAAACAGTAAAATGAGTTCTGAGGTAAGCCGTGCATCCCATACCCACCAGGTGCCCCACATGGGTTTGCCCCATAGGGAACCCGTCGCTAAGGCTAAAAAGGTCAATGCGGCGCCAATAGGCGCACAGCTTCGAGATACCATGGTGGCTACCTTGATGCGCCAAATAAGACCAATACCGCCGGAGATGGCCATGGCCACGTAAACCCCCATGGAAAACGTAGCGGCGGGTACATGCACATAGATAATACGAAAACTGTCGCCTTGTTGGTAATCGGCGGGCGCTAAAACTAATCCCCCCAGCAAACCGATAAATAGTAAAACTAAGGTGCTACCGGCAAACCAAGGTAAAGCTCTACCTGAAAGTTCGTAAAAGTAATTAGGTGACGCAAGTTGATAAACCAAAAGCGGTAGTTTAATAGTGCGAGACATAGTGACCTAATACTTACCTACTAAGATTGAGAAACATGACATTTAGGACAGCAAAAAAACCGTTTTTACTGTTTTTAACCTTAGAAGCTGTTTCAAAAACTCGCATAGGTTCGCTGAATCAAGGCGCAGTGCCTTCGAGCAGCGCAGTTTACATAAGGTAAATGAGCAGCGGAGAAGGTGCTGTAACGCCGAGTCAGCGGACATGAGCCTTTTTTGAAATAGCTTCTTAGTTGAGCATCTGCGATGCCGGTGGTACTACACGATTGAGCATTTGTTCAACCCATACCCGGTCTTCGATATCACCTTGGGCAGGATAGTTGCTGACAACCTCTGCTAGAAGAAACCGGATAGTTTGGCAATCCATAGCGTCGACTGCTTGTTCGAGACGCAAAAGCACGTCTTCAATCTGGCTCCACGGTGAGGATTCCTCACAGGTGCGCATGATCATGGGGTGGTCTGTGGCAAAATCATTTTCCCCGGTCAGTAGTTCTTCGAAAAGCCTTTCGCCAGGGCGTAATTTGGAAAACCGAATTTCAATATCACCATCAGGATTGTGGGCGTCGCGGACTTCTAAACCCGACAGGTGAATCATGCGGCGAGCCAGGTCGACGATTTTTACTGGCTCTCCCATATTGAGTACAAACATATCCCCTCCCTGGGCCATGGCGCTGGCTTGAATAACCAGTTGGGCCGCTTCGGTAATCGTCATAAAGTAGCGGACCACCTCCGGATGAGTCACAGTGATGGGCCCCCCGCTGCGGATTTGGCTGCGAAATACTTGGACGACAGAACCCGACGAGGCCAATACATTGCCAAAACGAACCATACAATAACGAGTCCTGGAACTGCGTTGCGCTAACGCTTGTAAAATTACCTCGGCAAACCGCTTAGTGGCGCCCATCACATTAATGGGCCGCACAGCTTTATCGCTGGATACCAAAACAAAGGTTTTAACTCCTGCTTCATGGGCCGAAAGGGCAGCATGATAGGTGCCAAAAATATTATTGTTGACTCCGGCTATTATATTTTGCTCTACGATGGGTACATGCTTATAGGCGGCTGCGTGGTAAACTGTGTCTACTTTAAAGATTTCCATGACTGCCTGGACGCGCTCGCGTTCTCGTACCGAACCGAGAATGGCCACCAGGTCCACCGGTAGTTGCAATTGTTGGATAAGCTCTCGGAGCGTGCACTCGATTTGGTAGAGGGCAAACTCAGACATTTCAAAAAGCACCAAGCGTTTTGGTTTCTGACGTACAATTTGCAGGCACAGCTCAGAACCAATGGAACCCCCAGCGCCTGTCACCATGACGGATTTTCCGGTAATACAGCGTCCTAAAAGGTGTCGGTTAGGTTGTACGGTATCCCGGCCAAGGATATCCTCTACATCCACCTCGCGAACATCGTCGATGCGTTTGTCGCCACTGGCAAGCTCAGCTAAGCCTGGCATGACCATGACTCGTACCGGTAAAGGCTCTAAGCGGTCAATGACCTGGCGACGGCGACTTCGAGAGACGGATGGCATTGCTAATAAAACAATTGCAATTTCAAAGCGAGGAATTAATTTAGATAACTTGTGGGGCGCATAGACTTTAAGCCCTAAAATTTCTTTACCCTGAAGTTCTTGTTTATCATCTAAAAAAACCACAGGGCGCAATTCTCGGCTATGTTGCAATGCCATGGCCAGCTGCACCCCTCCTTCACCAGCGCCATAGATCGCCACTCGCTGACCGGCGACAGGATTGCTGCTTTGAATGCGCATAAAAGAGCGGCCTAATAAACGTGTGCCACCGATAAAAAAAACTGCTACGATCCAAAAGTTTACCCAAACGGAGCGGGGTACCGTAGGCGCTTGTAAAAACACCCAAATAGCAATCATGCTCAGCAAACTAATACTGACGCCTTGAATAATGGTATAGAACGCCCGACCGTTGATGTAGCGCACCACTGACCGGTAAAAACCAAGGCTCCAAAAAATCGGAATGGAAACTCCTACGGCAAGGGGAAACAACCCAATATTGCGCTCGATCCAAAGCGGCCATAAGGACTCAAAACGCAGCACATAAGCGAACCAAACAGCCAACAAAACAACCAGCGTATCAAGAATAATCAGAATAAACTGCCAGGGATGATGCGGTAGCGCATGAAGTAGCGTGCGTACTATGGAAAATTTTTCGTTCATTAATCGCTATTATATTTTAAAAGCCACATAAAACCCGTTGTTTTTTTCTTTAGATCAGCGTGCAATGGGTAGCTGTATTTTATGAATATTGACCAATGTTGGGCTAATTTGGCTTTTTGGGTAGGTACACTCTATCTGTACGGTTTGTTCTTTTGAACAAGGCAGGTACTAGCCAACGTTTATCCATAACGCGCCAGAGTACCTGCACACTGGCCACCCGTGAACGTTGCACTGCGATGCGTTTTTTCCACATGGCGGGAATACCCATAATGGCATTCCACTTTGATTTTATAATGATTTGGCCTTGTCCGCGTAGTGAAAACAAGATGAGGCTAATAATATTCACAAAAATATGAGGAAGCAAAAAAACCCAAAACAAAAGTGTGGGCATGTTTTTTACATACGTCCAGACATAATTGCGATGGCCATGGTAGACGGTGAAATCGCTATGACGCCCACTGCTAGCTGATCCCACATGGTGGACAATGGCATCGGCTAGGTATAAGCCATGATGACCTTGCAAGCGGAGCCGGAAACCTAGATCAATGTCTTCCACATAACAAAAGTAACGCTCATCGAACCCGTCTACTTCAAGAAATGCCTGACGGCGATAAAAGGCAGCGGCAGCACAGGGGGAAAAGATTTCTTCATCTGCCATGTAGTGGTTTTTAGCTACCTGACCGTGTCCCCGCCGCCAGACTAAACCACTCACATGATAACTATCTCCAGCGCCGTCGAGCAATTCAGGTTGGTTAGCGTTGACTAAGCGGCTGCCAAAAAATGAGCAATCGGGATATTTGACGGTAGCCTGAGAAAACTTTTCCAACCAATCCGAAGTTGGAAATGCGTCTGGGTTAAGTAAAGCGATCCATTCACATGTGGTAAATTGCTTTATGGCTAAGTTATTAGCCGCGGCAAAACCGATGTTTTGCGGTAATTTGACAAGGGTGACCTCTGGGACAATGTTAGGGATATCCTGAATTGAATGGTCGGTACTGGCGTTATCGACAACGATGATTTGGGTAGGAAGCCGTGACTGCGAGCGTAACGCCTGAAGGCAGGTCTTTAAATAGTCATTACTGTTCCAGTTAACAATGATGACAGCAATCGACACATTCACTTTAGTCGGACGACGATTATTTTTAGTTTTTTTGTTTTTTAATTAAATTAATTAAATTAAGAGGCTTGACGTAGCGAATGATTGACCTCCTCAAGGGATTCATCTGTTGAGTGTTTTCTTAAGTGAAGCCAAGGAGATAAAACCCGTGGCGGATATGCCAAAGAAAAACTTTCATTATCTAGAGTAAGGTTAGGATTATAATATGGATCGCTTTCTAGTCTTTCTCCCCATCTTTTTTTCATAAAATCGATTTCTTTTTGAAAACGCGCCAACTTTTCAGGTGTATTCTCGTAGCCCCGGGATATAGACTCGTAGTGATAGAGTTGTGCATAAGGTGTCCAGAGATTGAGATAACCTGCATCAGCTATCCGCAAACAAAAGTCAACGTCATTAAAAGCAATAGTGAGGTTGTCTTCTTCTAACCCACCCACTTCAAGGTATAATTTTTTGCGTATTACGAGGCAAGCGGCTGTAACTGCAGAAACATTCTGGATAAGTCCTGCTTTACCAAAGTAACCTGGGTCTTGCGAGTAAGCTGGGTTTTGTGATGAACTTCCTTTGTGAGAGTGACCCACTAAGCCAGTCATACCCAATATAATGCCGCCATGTTGAATACGTGTATCACCATACAGTAATTTAGCACCAACAGCACCAATTTCAGGCCGCAAAGCATGGGAGACCATTTCATCGAGCCACTCAGGGGAGATGACTTCTATATCATTATTGATAAGACCGATGACGCTGCCCTTAGCTTGCCGAGCCGCGTAATTATTGATACGAGAAAAGTTAAAAGGATGATTGTAGCGAATTATCCGGATATTTTTATATTCCGAAAGTTTTTCAAAATAAAATAGCGTCTGTGGCTCTTTTGACTGATTATCAACGATAATGATCTCGTAATTAGGATAGGTGGTTTTTTCTAAGATACTATCGATGCATTGTTTGAGGATTTTGTAACCGTCTCGGGTAGGAATGATAAGCGATACCAAAGGCGGGTTATTTGGTAAAGGATAACGAACACGATAGCTAGTTGGAAAATTGCCTATTCCCACCTGAATTTTTGGATTGATAGCCTTAAAATGTTCGGTGTGCATCTTTAGTGCCGAGCGTTCGGCATAGGGTTTTTCTCCGACATCCAGTGCCGTGGATCCCTCAATAACTCGCCAGTGATAAAGCACATAGGGAACATGGCGTATTTGATTAGCTGTTGTAGCATTCACACAGCGCAGACACAGATCATAATCTTGACTCCCTTCATAACCTACTCTAAACCCACCTACTTTCTGTACTACAGATGTGCGATATACGCCTAGGTGGGAAACATAGTTTTGAGAATTGAAAAGATCTGGATTCCAGTCGCATTTGAAGTACGGATTATGGCGAATGCCTAACTTGTCAATCTTGTCTTCGTCGCTATAAATAATGTCTACATTTGGATGAGCGTTGATTTCAGCGGCCATCATGTATAAAGCATGTTCGGCCAGTTCATCGTCGTGATCTAGCAGTGCCGCAAACTCGCCCTGAGCAATTTTTAAAGCGCTGTTGGAAGCAGCTGAGATGTGACCATTTGTTTGGCGGAAGACAACTTTGATGCGTGGGTCCCGTGTCCGATATTCATTCAAAATTTTCTTCACATGGGGTTGTGAAGAAGCATCATCGGCTATACAAAGTTCCCAGTGAGGATAAAGCTGCGTGCGGACCGATTCGATGGCGTGGCGCAGATATTTCTCTGTTGTATTGTAAACTGGCATGATGACAGAGATTAAAGGTGTCATAGTCAGTTGTTGAATGTGCATTTTAATCGCTTGCCGATCTTGATCACTAAGGGTATCAAAAGCCGCTACCCAAGCGCTGTAGGCATTAGACTGGTGGCTCGCACCGTACAAATCTGCAACGCGATTTTTAATTCCTCGCCAACCTAATGTGCGCCAGTGGAAAAACACTCTTTCAAAAGAATAGAGCCACTTGTCAGGGCGCTTCAAAACAGCTCTAAGAAAAGGAGCCACAATCCGAGTCTGCGCTTCAAGTTTGCTTATTTCGGTGAACTCGGGTGTGCTCAACGTAAATTGAACAGTATGGTCAGCTGAGTCAACATCCAGTCTGAGGCCCACAACGCTAGCGGGTAGCAGGACAATGCGATCCACAGTGCTCAACTCTATTATAGGCAATTCGACTTTGTTGGCTTCAGAAAACCCTGCTCCTCCATCGATATATAAACAACAACTTGCAAATGCTTTGACTGGAAATTGCAGATTAAAAAAAATTCTTATCCAGCCCGTTGGGTAATCAGTTTGAGTCGGTTTTAGCAAAAAATAAGGATCATGGCCTGTCGTTTCCCAGGTTTTAGGGTTAGCATCAGCAGGCTGCAAATTATTGGTTGGGACTAACTCTAAATAACTTTTTCGCCTACGCAGTCCTTTTACTAACCGTTTCAGCCAGGTACCGCCCCGTCTAAGAGGATAAGTTAGTCGCCAAGCCTTAGACTGCTCAATACTCATCAATAAACCTTGTAAGTGATCTATATGCTGTTTTTGGTCATTTACACAAGCTTCAAGCTGCCTAATAATTTCTCTTTCATGGCTGATGTTGCCATCAAATTCGCTTTTGAGATACGTAATATTTTCAGCATGTCTCTCTAACTCCCGAGATAGAAATGCTTGTTCTAGAGTTGCTGATTTTGCGTCTTGAGTGATTTGATCCAAAAGATAAAGTACTGGAGAAAACAGCTTTAGGTTATCTTCGATCCTCGCCCAAGTCGCCTGCAGCCGCACATCACCATCGGCGAGTTCGCCAGAAATAATGCGCTTTATCCATTGGTAAGCTTCTTTAGTGGGTTGTAGAATATTCAGGTGTTGGTTATGGGTACTGCTGCCAGGAGCTTTCGTGGTTGGCAAATAAAACCTGGGAGAGGATCTCAATGAGGTTTTTGTGTCAACCGGGATGGTTAAGCCGTGAACAACCTTGTGCATCTCGCTGGAAAGATCTGCTTGCAGGTCGTCATAATCAATAAATATTCGTGGTAGACCTTGAGTTGCAGTGATAGCTGGCAGGGTGTAATGGAGCCACAGTAAATAGGATTTTTCATGTACTAAATTAAAATCTTCAAGTAGACATTGAGCTACATGGATAGGATTTCGTACCACGATAATATAGTTTGTTTCTACACCGAGTTTTGAGAAGACATCTTGCCAAAATGGCAGCAGCCGTACGGTACGAGAATCTTGAAACGCCCAATAAGGAAAGTCATCCATCCATGCTTTAATAGCACCCACGGCTTCATGCTTCAAAGCAGCAATAGCATCACAATACCAAGCTGTCGGTTCTATAAGTCGGACGCTATGCCACTTGATTGAAAGTGCGTTTAAAACGCGATCATTTAAAGCAACAACAGAATCGCGTTTCCACCATCCGCTAGAATTATTAGGCTTTAACAAAGGCACATTATGGTCCAAAACTGCTATATCCAGGGCTTTTAAAGCATCGGCTATGATGCTAGCCCCTGCATAATCCATCCCTAATACCATAGTGATTCGTTGCGTTATTGGATAAGTACTCGCTTTTCTGGAGTAGTCTTCGTTTGCAACAATCTCGGTCGTATCTTTTTTAATCATTCTGTGACTTTCTCTAAGCTGATACGGTGTGGCACAAGGCAATGATGTTTTTAGAACATGCATACATAAATACTAACAAGATTAGGTTATTACCTGTAACCGCCTTGCATTGGGCAACGATGGATCCTGTTTTTTCGCCTGCATATAATCATGGTAAGTCTTTAACACGGTTGATACATCGCCTTCTGTTTGAGTCACGCCCTCTTCAATCCATACGACACGATCACTTAGACTGCGTAATGTTTGAAGATTATGGGAAACCAAAACCACCGTTTTGTTGGAGCGAATTTTCTCTCGCATGGCATTGGATGACTTAGCTTGAAAAGCACCATCCCCAACACCTAGCACTTCATCGATCAATAAGATGTCCGGATCCGCTTGAAACGCAATGGAGAAACCTAAGCGTGCTTTCATACCTGCGGAATAAGTGCTAACCGGTTGATCTATAAAATTTTCCAGCTCGGCAAAACCAATAATTTCATCCATACGCGCCTCGATTGTCCGTTTAGGCACGCTCAGCAACATACCACTAAGAATGGCATTTTGACGCCCCGAAAGATGAGGAATAAAACCCAATTGTAAAGATAGCAATGAAGCCCTATAACCTTGATTTAGCAAAAAACCTTTATCAGGTGCTATGATACCTGCCAAAACCCGAAGTAAAGTGCTTTTACCGGCGCCATTGCGGCCTATAATACCGAGGGTTTCTCCATGATAAAGATCAAAGGATATATCCCTGAGCGCCCAAAACTTTTTACGCCGTAAGTAACTCACTCGGCGCCAATAGGATATGCCTACATGGCGTAAACTAATGATAGGGGCGTCACTTACCGTCATCGTGCTGCTCATACAAGTAGGGTTCTTGGATAAACCCGGTCAAACCGTGCAAGTAAACGGTGTCCCCAATAAATACCCGCTAGCGACCCTAAAAATATCCAGCCTAAACTCTGCCAGTCAGGCCACTGATTATCAAGCAATACAGTACGGTAAGACTCGATAAGAGAAGCCATAGGATTGAGATAAAAATAAAACTGATAATGCTCTGGAATAGTATCTCCAGAGAAAAATATTCCTGACATGAAAAACATAAGTGTTAAGCCGTTATCAAGCAAAAGCTTAATATCAGGTAGCAAGGGCACCACGGCAGCAGCCAAATAAGTGCAGGCTGAAATTAACAAAAGCTGTATTCCAAAGACTATCGGTAATGCTAAATAAAAGGGGCTAATACCTGACCCATAGCACCATAAAAAAAGTAGCAATATCATTAAAATAAAGATAAATTTAAAAGTGTTGGTCACAATAGTAATACTAGGAAAAACAATCTTTGGTAAGTAGACTTGTTGCATTAACCCCTTGTTTGCAATAATAGCTACCGAACCACTGCGCAAAGTACTATCGAACCATTTCCATACTGTCAGCCCACAAAGTAAAAAGGGCACGAAATCGCCCTCGCCGCGCTCGAAAAGCAATCCAAAAACTATATAGAAAACAATCATATAAAGCGTAGGTTCAATGATCCACCAAAGAAAGTTAATGTAGGTTCGCGCTGCTTCAGCGCGAAGATCAGCATAAGTTTTAAAAAGTATTAGCTCAAGATAATGACGTTTGTGCATACAATCACAATCATTAAAGTAGTGTTAAAGTTGATAAAAATTAAATATTCTTCAATCTCAGTATTACTCAACACCTTCGGAGAAATTGATTGTTTTATGCTTTTGGTTTGATGTTTATATGGCTAATGCTTTTTACGGTAGCTTCTATAAAAAGAAAATTCTATCTTGTTAACACTAAGCAATTTATAGAAGCTACCTTTCTACTTAATTACTGGCTCGTTAACCGTTATAAAATAGATTAAAGGTAAACCTTGTACAGTGATTTGATAAATCTCATTAGGTCATTAGTAGTCTATCTCTTGATTTATATAGGACAATACAGAACGAAGGGCTTTTTGATGTACAGTATTGCTGAGGCATCTTCTGCATAAAGTCAAGCTTTTTTTGCTTTCACCCTTGAAGTCCAAAAAATAAATTAAGCGGCTAATTAACTGGAGCCAGTTTCAGCGCCGAAGTGTTGCTGCTACACTGGCATTGTAACAACGCAATGGAAATGATGGTGTTCTTGTTTAGAGATTACTTCAAAATTGGTTTATATCCGCAAATAACATAAGAATCAAAAACTTATTTTTGCAAAACTGTAAAGTAACCAAATTCTATCTGATTCAGTTTCTATCCAGCGACTAAGCTTTGACATAGTTTTCTATTCCCATACAATACACTAGCTATCATCTAATTCAATGGTTAACCATTCAAGCCTTTGAGAGAGCTACCTTGGTAGCACTGAGCACTGTGTCACAACATCATTTGTTTTTTCAATAGAACGGTATTTTGGAAATTTAAGTAGTGAATTTAGATTTGCTTGTAAACAAGGGAGTTGGTTTTTTAAACCAACCCTCAGAGCAACACCCTCAGAAGACCATTGTGATCGTTGGGGTGGCGCGCGGAGGCACTTCGATTGTAGCTGGCGCACTGCATCATCTTGGGCTTTTTCTAGGCGATGAAGTAAGAGCTCCTGTGTTTGAAGATATCCGCCTAAGCATTGCCTTTGAGAACCGATCAAAAGAAGCGTTTTCCGAAGTTATTTCCGATTATAACCAAAGATATATGATTTGGGGATGGAAGCGTCCATCATCGCTTAACCATCTTCCTTATGTGGCCGAAAGTATTCGTAATCCTTATTTTATTTTTCTTTTTAAAGATATTTTTTCTATTGCTAACCGAAACGCCATTTCTATGAAAATGGGTATAAAAGTGGGATTACAGCAGGCCATTGATGGCTATAGCAAAATAGTGCAGTTTATAGCTGAAACAGCTCATCCAGCTTTGCTTGTCTCCTCGGATAAAGTGATTCGACACCGAGAAGTTTTGATCGACGCTCTATGCCAGTTTGCTAGTATCAAAGCCTCATCAAAGCAAAGAGATGAGGCATTAGCTTTTATCTCACCGGATCGCGTTCAATATTTAAATCCAACTCGAATAACCAAAGCACATGGCGGAATTAATAAAGACCTACTGCAAACAGGTTTATTACACGGTTGGGCTAGGGCAGCCTATCATACCAATCCGGTTGAAGTAGAAGTACGGGTGAATGACGAATTAATTGCCACGATCAATGCAGATATTTTTCGCGAAGCCTTCAAAAAACCAAATATTCATCCAACGGGTAAGTGTGGTTACGAACTTGATCTGAAGCCTTTAGGAGTGCAACCAAGTTCTAAAATCTCGGTACGCGTAAAAGACGATGTAGAGGATTTACCTGGTAGTCCATCAACTTTTCCGAAACTTACCCGATGGTTAAGTATGGAAGAGTGGCGGGCAAGTAAAGCTCGATTGATACAGCAAGACAAATAGAAGTGAGATCTTGCTAGTCGTAAGATAGCTTTTACATGGCTGCATAGTTAAACTCGAAATAATTTATTTTTGCAGTTATAAATGGCAGTGCTTTTAAAACCATCAGCTAACGAACAGTGGTTATCCGGTGTTGCGCATTTGTAGGCTTAATATAATGACTGTTTTATTCTTCAATGTTTATAAACAACTCAATGCACTATCTTTATGAAAGTTCTTGATAATTACACAACTGATGCTCCTTCTCATCAAGCAATACTTGACTTGTTCCAGGGTGAGTGGAGTTCTAAGATGCCTGCGGAAAGTAAATTAGTCACTGTACCTGGAAATGCAGCATTGTTTGAAGATCCTCGTGTGCATTGGGCAATCGACGCAGTAGGTGGTGTCGCCGACAAAACTGTATTGGAGCTTGGGCCTTTAGAGGGGGCTCATACTTATATGTTGCATATGGCGGGCGCAAAAAAAATCACTTCCATTGAAGCCAACACAAAAGCATTTTTAAAGTGTCTTTGTGTGAAAGAAATATTTTCATTAAATAGAGCTAATTTTCTACTCGGAGATTTTGTTCCCTTTTTGCATTCAGTCAACCGGCAATTTGATGTGTGTTTAGCCAGTGGTGTACTCTACCATATGACTGATCCATTATTACTTCTTGATAGTTTGTCTAAAGTAGCTGACTCGTTAGTGTTGTGGACCCATTATTACGATAAAATGATTGCAGAAAAATCCGCAGATCGGCACCGGTTTGAGGAACCGGAAATCATCGAATGGCGTGAACAAAACTTTACACTACACAAGCGGCATTATGGTGAAGCTCTTGATTGGGGGGGGTTTTGCGGTGGCAGCAAATCCTTTGCAAAATGGATGACCCGAGATGGCATATTAACAAGCCTAAAAACCCTTGGTTATTCTAGCCTCAAAATTGCTTTTGAAACTCGAAATCACCCTCATGGTCCATGTTTTGCCGTTTGTGCGCAAAAATAACAAAGACAAATTCTGTTGATACCACAGGCGAGGCTTTTGCTTTGAAGAGACGCATCTGAAACCCTGAACTTCTCAGCCGACCCACTGCCTAGTTAGTCGTTCCTGAAAAGCGTTTAACTGGTTGAAGTTGTTTGATAAAATGGGGTTTCAATGGTGCTAAAGCCCGCCCATTTTACACCCATAC
>CAYRGG010000081.1:0-15035 GCA_964423745.1 uncultured Candidatus Competibacteraceae bacterium
CCCCGGATTTCGTTGCACTTCATCCGGGCTACTTGCTTAGATCAGCATTTGCTCAGCCGTCTGCATAGCACTTTCCAACAGTCGTTCAAGCTGGGGTAGTAGCGTCGGCAGGCTATAAAACATCACCAGCAGTCCCATTATCAAGGTGACGGGAAAACCCACTGCAAAAATGTTCAGTTGCGGTGCTGCCCGGGTCATGACGCCAAAAGCTAAGTTGACCACCAACAGGGACGCCACCCCCGGTAGGGCGATCAATACAGCCCCCGCAAATAGATGACTTGCCCAATTCACCAAGGTCCATAGATTTTCAGGCAGCAGACCCTCGGCGGCGATGGGTAGCAGTTGGAAGCTTTCAATCAACATCCGTAAGACTGCCAAATGTCCGTTCAAACTCAAAAATACTAACGTTCCTAAAAGATTATAAAAAGTACTGACTAAAGGTATCGGATTACCGCCCTGGGGGTCTATTAAGGTGGCAAAACCTAACCCCATTTGCATAGCCAGGAGTTGTCCACCCACTTCTAGAGCACCGAATACCAACCGTAGTAAAAAACCCAGTGCCACGCCGATCAACACTTGTTGGACGGTCACCAGCAACCCAGCCGGGCTGATGGGATCCAATAAGGGAACCGGGGGAATAAACGGCAGCACGGCCCAGGTGATAGCCACAGTTAATACCAGTCGGATACGCCGGGGCAGTCCCCGGTGACCAAACCCAGGGGCGACACTCAGCAGCGCCCCAATACGCACCAAAGTCCATAAGAAAGCATTCACCCATAGGGTAATCTCGCCGCTGGTCAAAGGCATGGCCGCTAACCGATCCAGTGGGGTATCTCGTTGAAGAGTTGCTGAGTAAAGCTCACCAACAACTCTAACATCCAAGAACCCGCCACCAGCAGGGTAATCACCATGATCAGCAGCTTGGGCACAAAGCTCAGGGTCATTTCATTGATTTGGGTAGCGGCTTGAAACAAGCTGACTAATAAACCAATGCCTAGAGCCGCCAATAACAAGGGGGCCGCCAGTAGCGTGGCAGTTTGCAAAGTCTGCTGACCTAGGGTAAGCACGGTTTCTGGGGTCATGATCAGTCTCCTCGGCTCACGGCGCCACATAAAAACTAGACGCCAGGGTACCCATGATCAGAGCCCAGCCATCCACCAATACAAACAACATCAATTTAAAGGGTAAGGAAATCATCATGGGTGACAACATCATCATACCCATGGCCATCAGGACACTGGCCACCACCAGATCAATCACTAAAAATGGAAGAAATACAAGAAAACCGATTTGAAAGGCGGTTTTTAGCTCGCTGGTGACAAACGCGGGCAGCAATAAGGAAAACGGCACTTCGTCTGGCGATTCCAAACCGTCGCGACCCGACAAACGGGCAAATAGCGCAAGATCGGTTTCTCGGGTCTGGGCCAACATAAACGCTTGCAGTGGTTGACGACCTTTGGCGATAGCCTGTTCAAAGTTGAGCTCTTCGTTAAGATAGGGCGTCAGCGCGGCTTGATTTATATTTTCAAAAACCGGCGTCATAATAAAAAATGTCAAAAACAAAGCCAAGCCAATCACAATCTGGTTAGAAGGTGTTTGCGCTGTGCCGATGGCTTGTCGCAGTAACGACAACACAATCACGATACGGGTAAAGGCGGTCATCATCAGCAGTGCAGCGGGCAGCAGGGTCAACCCGGTCATTACCGCTAGAATCTGTAATCTTAACGACCAGGTTTCGCCACCGTTGGGTTCGGGGGCTACGGTGACAATGGGTAAACTAGCTTGGGCTAGAGCTGGCTGAGCACTCTGCAACAGAAGCAATACGACGCTCCCTAACATCAGCAAAATCCATTTATAGTCAAGACTGACGCAAGTCCTGTTGTTGAACCTCAGGTATTTCATCGACTCGCTCCCTCTTTACGCGCTTCCGTCGCGTGACCCGCTTTCGCCAATTGCGCAGCAAAGTTATCCGTGTCGCCAGCTTCAAAAACATGCAACTTTTTTACTTGACCCGGCATCACGCCCAACAACAGCCGCACACCCTCCGTCTCCACCAACACTAACCGTTCCCGGGTACCCAGGGCCAAACCACCGACAATTTTGAGGGCACCATCACCCCGTTGCAGGGGGCTATAGCGGCGCAATAACCAAACGGCGCCCGCCATAAGCCCTAGCACCACCACAAGTCCTAATAACATTTGGGCGCTGCTACCCACCATATCTAACTCAGGACCTGTCGACTCAGCGGGGGCAGCGGCCGCCCATAGAGGTATCCATAACAAAATGAGCGATAATCTTCTCATTGCAATTTTTTCACCCGTTGTTCAGGACTGACAATTTGTGTGATGCGTAACCCAAAACGCTCGTTAACCACCACCACTTCACCCCGGGCAATCAAACAACCGTTGACCAACACATCCAGCGGCTCGCCTGCTGGGCGATCTAACTTGACCACGGAACCTTGATTGAGCTGTAGCAAATCGCGAATACTGATACGGGAACGTCCCAACTCCATGGACAGGGTGACGGGAACATCGAGAATGAGTTCCAAGTTTTGCTCGCGGTTGCCGGGTACCACCCCTTCCGCCGCAGGTTTTTCGTCGAATCGGTTGGCCGCTAAATCAGCTGGGCGAACGTTGTCCGGTTCGCTCTCCTCAGAGAGGGGATTTTGCTGCAAACTTTCCTGGGTATCCTGGGTAGTCTCCTGATCGCTCATTAGGCTGTATCCTCTTGCGCTGGGTCCCCGAGGGGAGTAATTTTATGATCGATTTGTAAAGCTCTACGGCCCTGGGCCACACCATACTGTCCCACATAAACAGGCACGCCTTCAGCTTCTAGGGTTGCTTTTGTGGTGACTTCTATGGGAATAAAATCACCGGCTTTGAGTGACAGCAGCTCGTGCACCGTAAGCTCGGTTTCCGCGAGAACACCCCGTATGGTAACCGCACTGTTTTCAACCCCTTCTTGAAGACGTTTGGCTAAGCGCTTATCGCGACTCGCATGTTCTTTGCGAAGGCTAGCTATCAGCGGACCGCGTCCGGACTCCAACATAGAAAACGGTAAAGCAAAATAAAGGGTTTCCGTGACATCCTCATGGAGCGTAATGCGCACAGTCACCACCTGCAAAACCGCCTGGGGATCGATGGCAGTGACAAATTGCGGATTGCTTTCACTGGCCAAATTTTTCCACTGAACTGACAGAAAAGGCTCCCAAGCAGCCTCTACGGCACAGGAAGTTAGGTGTAAAAGGCGGCGGATAAAACGGGTTTCCGTAATGGTGAAGTCTCGGGGTTGAAGGGGGTTTTCCATACGTCCGCGACCACCGAAAAACATATCCACCACAGCAAACACTAAGGGTTTTTCAAACACAACTAAACCAGGGCCATGAAGGGGTTCCAAGGTGATGATATTGACGCTGCTAGGAGCTTCCAGAGCAGCGATAAAGTCGCCATAGCCACGGGTCTCCATACCATCAACGGTGATTTCCACATCACGATGCAAAAGCTCAAACAAAGCAACTCGCAAACGATGGGAGAAACGTTCGTAAATGGTTTCTAGGATGGGCAGTATGCCGGTGATGGTATTTTCTGAACTGCCTAACTGATAAGCCAACACCTCATCCGGCTCCTCCAATCGAGACGAGGAAGATAGCTCGGATTGGCTATGCATAGCCTCTTTGAGCGCATCTACCTCATCTTGAGTTAGGATTTCGTCCGTTGACATGACGCTGATCGCCTTTCCCTATTGCATCACAAAACTAGTAAAGAAAACGTTTTCAACACCCGGTTTACCAATCTCTTTTTGCAAAATGGCCTGTATCTCCTCTAAGGTCTTACGGCGCAGATTCTCTTTCCCTTCCGTGGACTTCAATGTTTTTTGGTCTTGATTACCAAACAACATAATTAAATTGTTACGGATATGCGGGAGATTATTAGTTACCTGTTGGATAATGGCTTGATCTCGCGCCATGACGGCGACACCCACCTGCAGATAACCCAGCATGGCTTCATCACCAAAATTGACAATAAAAGGCGGGTCCAAAGTCAGATAAGTAGGCGGTTCGTTGCTAACCACAGATTCTGACGCAGCCTTACCCTCTCCAGACTCAGCGGCATCAGCTTGTTGGCCGAGAAACCCTCCAAAATAAAGGGCGGCACCAGCGCCTCCACCAAGCACTAAGATGCCAACTAATCCCAACACAAGTATTTTTTTAAAGCTTTTACCTTGTTTTGTTTTGCTCTCTTCTTTCTTTGCCACGATAGTTTACCTCTGACTAATGTAGTTTGACTTAGTCTGGAGATAGCAAATACCGCGCCATAAAAAATAAACTTTAATTTCAAACAGATGAGCTTAATCTGCAGAAGTGCATTTAAGTATCGACAAAAAATTGACTGATACCGATATGCCTTTTGTCAAAAAATTAGCAGTCATTGACAGTAACGGACAAAATAGGGTGGTAATCAGACGACATATTTATATTATATAAGCACCCACGGAAATGACTCTTGGGCGCTGAATAAGGCTAAACTTGGTAATGCTATATTCTTATCTGCGCAGGAATGACGTTGGCTCTCTTATTGCATAAAAATCATCATTCTTTCAAACAACCATTCGTTTATGCTAACGCAATACAGTTGAAATAAAGCCATGAGTGATGTTTTTCTTGCACGTCAGCCGATTTATAATTCTGACTTGGAATTAACAGGTTATGAGCTGTTTTATCGCCATGCCGATGTGGAAAGCGCAGAATTTCTCGACAGTGATGTAGCCACTTCCCAAGTTCTTTTAAATGTACTTAATGAGGTAGATCTCAGCACCGTAGTGGGCAATCAGCCTGCTTTTATTAATGTAGCGCGCAATTTTATTATTAGCGGTAATCTCGCGTCTTTCGTAGGACGTCCAGTTGTGGCGGAAATTGTCGGTGATATTACAGTCGACGAACCCCTACTAAAGGTGTTACGGGATCTACGCCAGGAAGGACTGCGTTTTGTAATCGACGATTACGAAGACAACGACGCAAATCGGTTTCTATTGGAAATAGCCGATTATGTAAAAATTGACGTGCTGACCACTTCGGAAAATGAAATACGTCGCTTAGTGCCTTTGTTGCGCAAGCACAAGTTAGACCTGATGGCGGAACGTATTGAAACCCATGAACAAATGGAACTTTGTAGGGAATTGGGTTTTGATCACTTGCAGGGTTATTATTTTTCACAACCCAAAGTGCTCAAATTCCAGCGCTTACCCACTAACAAGCTTACTTTGATTCAACTCATCAGCAAGCTTAACGATCCTAATACCACGACTAAAGAGATTGAGAACTTAATTGC
Organism: uncultured Candidatus Competibacteraceae bacterium; assembly: GCA_964423745.1. Classification (GTDB taxonomy): domain Bacteria; phylum Pseudomonadota; class Gammaproteobacteria; order Competibacterales; family Competibacteraceae; genus CAYRGG01. The sequence continues at coordinate 5,331 of CAYRGG010000081.1, forward strand.
GCAGGATGCGTCACTGAGTTATCGTCTGCTGCGCTACATCAATTCCGCGTATTACAGTCTTCCTAAAAAGATAGACTCGATTCATAGAGCGATTCTGCTGTTGGGCATCAATAGTATACGGTCTTGGGCGACTGTTATTTCCCTGGCAACCGCCAGTGAACATTGTAGCGATCTTATGAATACGGCCTTAGTTCGGGCCAAGATGTGTCAAGCATTGGCCGAGGCCAAAAAATTACCTGCCACTGAAACCAGTTTTACCGTAGGTTTGTTATCTATCTTAGATGTGCTTATGCAGTCACCCCTCGATCACATTTTAAAATCCTTGCCACTATCGGAAGAAATCAGTGGCGCTTTGCTTAATCATGAAGGGTTGTTGGGACGCATACTGGACTGTACCCTTGCCTATGAACGGTGCGATTGGGATAATCTCGATATGCTAGAATTGCCTGCCGAACAGATCAGCGACATTTATATGGACGCCCTATCGGATGCTTATCGGGCGGCTTATGAAATGCTGTAGTGAAGGCATAAATATAAATATTGGGGTTCGCCAAGCTTACCCCAACCTTTGCCATACCCATTGATCCCTGCCGGAATGACGGGTGAGCAGTTACCGGCAGATTTTTTTGATAAAGCTTTTAGGTCGCTGACAGGGATAACAAACCTTTTCCATAACGGGGAATGTCAACTTCATAACTCACTTGTCCCGCGGGAGCATTGACTACAGCAAGGGCATTTTCCGGTAATTCTCCAGCATCCTTATAGATGGTTTCCAAACGTAAGTGCGGCGTATCTTTATCCATAAATAAACTGGAAACGATATTCATCACTTCACTAAGATTATTTAACATATCTTCGGATAACTCTTTCGATTTAACCGAATCCCTCGCGCCTCCGGCGGGAATCATCGACAGAGAAGATCCCGCGAAAGCCGCAAAGGCTATATCGCAAACACTGGCGGCCACGGGAGAACCCTCATCATTGACATAAACAGCGATCAAATTGCCGTTCCCGGCTTTTACATCCAGTGCTTTTCCCGTTTTTATAAGCGTATCGTCACCAAACAACATACTTAATGTTTCTTCTGTATCGCTTGTGCTCGGCACAGTATAAGTTGACATGGAACTGCCCCTACTACGGAATTTGTCAAAATTAGACATTCCCTAAGGTTTACCAAACGGTCCCTTAAGGAGGTCAAACCAACTAACTAACTAACTAACTAACTAACTAACTAGTTAACGTTTTATTAATCTTTAATATAGGGTGCCAACACCTTACTAAACGTTTCCGCCGTAAAAGGTTTAGTGATAAGAAATTTAGCGCCTGCCTCAGTGGCTTTGGCGCGCATCTGCGGAGAGCCTTCGGTGGTCACAAAACCGAACGGAATATCTTGACCTTCAGCCTGCAGCGTTTCCAATAATTCTAGCCCCGACATATTGGGCATATTCCAATCACAGAGGATCAGATCTGGGGCTTCTTCTCGAATCATTTCCAAGGCTGCGGCACCGTCATTGGCCTCTTGCACATCGTGCCCAGCAAAACCGGCGCTACGTAAAGTTTTCTTAACGATTCTACGCATAGCGCTGCTATCGTCAGCAATTAAAATGTTAATATGCACCTCCCGTATGCTCATCCCGCATACCACAACTTGTATTAATACCCATTGCGATTCCTAACCATCAAAAATTTAGTAAAGTCATTTTTCAAACTCAGCAAAACTTAGCCATTTTGTTGAAGCAACATAGCCTGTAACGGCTGGCCCTGACATAGAAAAGTTGCCTGACCCACTACTTCACTACCTGGCACATTGGTACTGTACTCGCTGCCTTGCACAACCACTGGCAAAGATAACTTGCAGGGCTCGGGTAAAAGACTTTTAATATTACCGCCCAGCATATTAGCGAGTTCACCTACAGCATCGCGGATTTCTTCAGCCTCAATTTCTTCCAATTCCATCTCAAACATAGTGGCGGCGGCCTGTTTCGCCATATCCGCAGCGCAATCCAGCACCACGGTACCTTCCCAGGCGCCACTGATATTGACGCAACCGGTCACGAATCCTGCCTTCACCGCAGGAATAACCACATTTTCGCTAGGTTCGATGTCCAGTTCCAAAACCAGGTTCCAAACATCGCCAGCGATCTGCAAAATAGTTTCCTTCGAAAATTCCATATCTCTCATCCTTAACAATCAGCTAAACGATAGCATCTCGCTTTGTCGATCGAAACCGTTTTAAACGCATTATCCAGATTAATCACTGTCTCTGCAGCACCTAGAAACAGATATCCGCCAGGTCGTAGCTGTCGGCGCACTTTACCTAACAAAGCTTTTTTTGTTTCCACATCAAAATAGATCAATACATTACGTAAAAAAATGATGTCGACGGCCGGTAAGACCGACCAATGTTCCAACAAATTAAGCAAGCGAAACTCCACCATATTACGGATATCCGGTTTGACTTGCCATTCCAAACCCTGCCGCTCAAAGTACTTCATAAGCAACATGGCAGGCAACCCACGGTTAACCTCAAATTGGTTATAGGCGCCTTTTTTAGCACGATTTAAAATATCCGTAGAGAGGTCTGTGGCGACAATCTTTACCTTACTAGCCAGTGCAGGAAAGTGTTCACGAATGAGTATCGCTATACTATAGGGTTCCTGGCCACTGGAACAGGCGGCACACCAAATATGAAGCTTTTGCCCAGCTGCTAATTGTCTTTGTAATTCTGGTAAAAGATGAGTTTTTAAAGCTTCAAAGGGATGTAAATCCCGATAAAAAGAGGTTTCATTGGTGGTTAAAGCTTCCACTACTTTACGCTGTAATTCTTTAGCACTTTGCATCCGCAACCGCGTCACCAGTTCTGGCAGTGAGGCCAATCCTTCATTCCGGGCTACAGGCAACAAACGCGACTCTACTAGGTAGTCTTTTTCAGTATCCAATACAATACCGGAACGTTGCCGTATCAGGGTACAAAGATAATCGAAATCAGTACCGTTGAGCATAGTTAGGTCCACCTATGGTTGGCTCGCAACGTGGTTGCGGGCGATGATGTTGCGCGGCCTATTTTTAGGCGAGTCATCAGTTCATTGGCCAACTGATCTAGAGGCAGCACAGCATCCGCTAAGCCTGCTTTAGCCACGTAACCCGCCATACCCCAAACCACGGCGCTGGCTTTGTCTTGCACCACTACCTGACCACCGGCTTCCTGAATCGTTCGGCAACCCCGTAGGCCGTCCTGTCCCATACCCGTCATCACCAAGGCAAGGGCATGGGCGCCATAGACTTCAGCCACCGATCGGAACAACACATCGGCTGATGGACGGCAGAAATTCTCTGGAGGTTTTTGATGCAAATCTAGTTGTGCAGAGGTGCCTGCTCGCTTTACCATCATATGAAAATCACCCGGCGCGATCCAAACTTGACCTGGCCGCAGGAGTGCCCCTGGAACTCCCTCAACGACTTGCAGGGCAGACTGGGTGGTTAAACGGTCGGCGAGATGTTTGGTAAACAGCGGCGGCATGTGCTGCACAATCACGATGGGCACGGGAAAATCAGCCGGTAGTTTAGGCAATAAGGTTGCTAGGGCATTGGGCCCTCCCGTGGAAACACCAATCGCTACCACATCAATGCGCCGCGCTGGTGTCGTTCTCAACAGGGGTCGAGCCTTGCTGGGCAAAGCTGTTATCACGGGTTTGGTAGGGGTTGTTTTTGGTTCTACTGTATGGCGACAAAAGGTTTTGATCTTAGGGATCAACTTGTCCCGAATTTGAACGAAAGCTTCCTCAACTTTACCCACATTGGACGGCTTTGTGACGTAGTCGTTGGCGCCCCGAGCCAAAGCATCTAAGGTAGAAATAGCGCCGCGCTCAGTCAGGGTGCTAAACATAATGATCGGCAGACGAGGATAGTCTTTACGTAGGGCGGTAAGGGTTTCCAAACCATCCATTTCCGGCATTTCGATATCTAGCACGATGACATCGGGATTAACCTGCGGAATTTTGGTTAAGGCAATACGACCATTAGCGGCATTGCCAATCACCTCTATGTCTGGATCTTGGGCGAGCGCTTTAGCTAACAGTCGGCGCACGACGACCGCGTCGTCGACAATAAAAACATTGATTTTAGACATCGAATTTTTCCATGTATTGTCTTTTGAATGCCGACCTTTACTCATGTCCATAACAACCCTTGTAAAGTAAAGATAAGCATTCCTTCCTAGCGCGGATGATGGCGGAACCTCAAGGATTGCATCGCCATTGCCTGCAAAAGACTGAGCCACGCTCGGTGGACAGAACTCCTCAAGAAATACCGAGAAGTTGCAATTTATCCAGAATGATTTCCTTAGTGAAGGGTTTCATCACATATTCGTTAGCGCCTGCCGCTAACGCTTTTACCATTTGGGTAGCCTCCGATTCCGTAGTCACCATCATAAGACACATACTCTGATAGGTCGGCTCAGCACGCACTGCCCGCACAAACTCGTAGCCGTCCATTTCCGGCATATTCCAGTCCACTAAAGCCAACTCGAACTTGTTGCCTTCTTTGAGGTGTTGTAAAGCTTCCAAGCCGTTGCCAGCTTCGGCAACCTCAAAGCCAATGCCTTTTAATATCCGTTTAAGAATCGAGCGCGTTGCCCGAGAATCATCCACAACCATTGCATGGCGCATCGTCATCACCATTACCTTTCCTTAATAATAAAAAACTATTGATAACTCCAAAATCCTAGCGATACCCGCATGACTAATCAGCCGTCTGGGTAAGCTCATCACACAGGGTTCGCACCTCGCGTTTTAACTGAGCGGGATCGCCCAAATTGTATTCCAGCAATTTACGGAGATGACGCATGGAATCTAAATCCATCTCTGTAAAACTATAACCCAAACGATCATCTTCGCGATGAACGAGTTTTCCTCGAAATTCAAGCAGGATATTTGATCCCTCTAAGCGGAACTGAATCTTCGCTGCAGCCGCCAACCTACCTTTTGGTGGTTGAGATATCTGTACTAAGGCTCCCTTCAGGGATAAATCCAAAACATATGCCTCATACCAGGATTCTCTTATCTGAAGATTCGCATCCGTGACAAAATGAATACGACTAAAGCGTCTTCTGTTTTCCGTCATATTGATATTCCTATTTAAACTCAAACATCGCATCGGCGATCATGGGGCTTTGCGAAAATATCGGTATCTAATTTTTAATTTGTTCAAAATAGTGCTCAATTTGTGTACGTCCAATGTCAGCAAGTGACGTGAGTTGTCGTAACACCTGGTGCCGTAATATGTCTTCAGCCAACGTATTAATGTTGCAAAGAGCTTCAGTAGTTTTGTTTAAGCATCCCGAACACATATTAAAAGTGGCCCTAAATCCATCAACAACATGATAAAAGAATAACTTTACTTCAAGTTGTTAAGCTGCATGTCTCCAGACTCCTCAAACTAAGTCCCTGACAAATTACCTAAGTCATTTGTGCGTAAGTTCTATTCTTTATCCTTCAGTGATTACTTAAGCCAAGGCTTTGACGTGTTCGGTTACAAAATGCAATTTTCTTACCAAAATTTTTTCTTTAAACTTTATACTTCACAAAAAGGCAGCAATTGTACTCCGTATGAAAGGGTGGATGGGGCAATTTCCTCTACCTCATCGTATAAAACTAATGAAGATTCAGAAACCGATGATGTCGAAAAGCTAGCCAATTTCTTTACTAAGGCAAGTGCGCATCGGTCACTTTTAATGGCTATCCTCGTTGGCACAGCTAAGAAGCTATTCCCAGATTAAGCTGGAAGAGCCAGGATTTTCGAGTCTGGAGGACGCTTACTGGATTGCACGCCTGCAACACCCCGATTGGTCGCAAGTACAGCCAATTGTTTACCATGTTCGCCTCATGGTAGATCTAGAGATACGATCATCAAGGAACTGGACCGAATTGTGTGGCCTCGCTTTGAGAAGGCGTATCAAGCCCTGGTAAGGAGGGTGCTGGCGGGTAAGCAGTTTATCGAAGCGCTTCTTCCCCTGGGATCTAGACCGAAGAAATCTCGTTTCGCAACGCCGGGTAGCGTAGCGCTAGCGCCACAGCTCGTGTGATGACGTAGATAATAAACGCTATCCACAATCCGTCATTGCTCATCCATCTGACCAACGGCCACCAGACCATCAGAAATACCAGGATCGCTGACAGGGACGCATTGCGCATAGCACGGGTGCCTGTAGCGCCGATAAAAATCCCATCCAACTGGAAAGCCGCGAAGGACAGCATCACATACACCGCCGCATAAGGTAGGTAACGCACAGCACTGGCACGCACCTCGCTTAAATCCGTCAAGCCCGCAATTGCCCAGGGACCCAGGGTAAATAACATCAGACTAAGGAGCATGGCCGTGCCTGCGGCGAGCTGGCTCGAAGACTGCACAGCTTGATCAAACAGATCACGACGTCCCGCGCCCTTAGCCCGCCCCGCCACGGTTTCGGCGGCAAAGGCGAAGCCATCGAGAAAAAAAGCGCTAAATGAGACAAATTGCAGCAGAATGTGGTTGGCAGCCAGCACCACATCACCAAACCGTGCGCTCTGATCGATAAACCAGGCGAAACCAAAGAGCAGCAGCAGGGTGCGCAGAAGGATATCGACATTGGCACTTAGCGTTTGCTTTAGCTTATTTATCTCGGTGATGCGCAACCAGGACCAGAATGGCTCAGCATCACGGCTGCGTTTTTGCAGCAGCGCATAGGTCATTCCGCCTGCGTAAAACACCGCGATCCACTCGGCAATTGCCGTACCCGCAGCGATGCCAGACACACCCCAACCGAGCAGCCCTGCAAACAGAATATCCAGCAGCATGTTGAGCCCATTGAGCAGTAACTGAACGCGCAACAGCGTGCCACTGTGCCCTAAGCCGATCAGGGTCCCCATCAGCGCGTACAGGGCTAGACTGGCAGGCGCCGCCCAGATGCGAATCATTAGATAATCCCGCGCCAGGGTTTCCACCGCCGTTGTGGCCCCGAGCAACATTAGAACGAGGGTGGCAATGGGTTGTTGCAACAGAATCAGTCCCACACCACTGGCGACGGCGATCAGCAACGCACGGCCGAGTATGGTGCGCACCTCCGCCGTATCCCCTACCCCGTCCGCTTGGGCAGTAAAACCCGTGGTACTCATACGCAGGAAGCCGAAGCTCCAATAAAGAAAATTGAAAATGAGCGCCCCCAGGGCGATGGCGCCTAAGTCCACACTGCGCCCCGTGTTGCCAATGACTGCCGTATCCACCAGTCCCAGTAGAGGAACGGTGCTGTTAGCCAAGATAATTGGCCAGGCGATACGCCATACTCGGCTACGGGTGGGTATCTCTGCTGATAAGGCGTTTAGGGTCTGGTCAGGGACGCAGTTCACAGGGAAGTTACCACCATCAGCTAGGAGTATATTTTTTTGGGGATAAAACCATGGTTTTTCGTCTTATATTTTCCGCTCTATCTGTCAAGTTAAACTTAATAGAGATTCTATCTGGGCAAGTTTTCAAAGTTTGGGTAATTTTTCACTGATTAGCGCATCATCAAGCATTATCATAGTAAGCCGTATGTTCTCGGTGCGTCCTAACAATCTATGACCGAGGGTATATGTATTAGGTTTTTTCTTCTGATGCTTGCGATGAAGTAATACGGATACCCATGATTGCCTTAAATCGCTTTGACAAATTGGCTATTTCAGACTTTGTTAAAGATTTTCCTACGCTAAATTTTTTTGCAAAGGGCAGTATTAAGGCAAATGACCGCTTCCACATTTCACGCTCGATTGATTACGCTGCTTCCTTCCATGAACGCTGAAGTTGTTCGTTGGACACTGGAACAGTCAGGCATACCTTTTCGTGAAGAACCCCATGCGCCGGTGTTTCATCTACTGGCTTTTAAACGGCGGAGAATCAAGGCCCGGTATGTGGCTTTGGTTTTCCAGAATCGGCGCTATGCGGACGTCGCAAAAATCATGGAATTTTTTAAATCCCAAGCAGCTAGCCAACATTTATTCCTTCACGATGCCACAGAGCAAGGCTTTATGGATAAGCTATGGCCACAATTTCATAAGGAGCTAGGTGGTGCAGCAGCTCGCTGGATTTATGCTCATATGTTGCCTAATAAACAGGTGATGGGGGAAATTTTGACGCAAGGCGTACCTAGGATGGAACGTATCGCCTATCGCTATGGTGGCTACAGTTTGTTAACAGGACTGGTGAAAAAAGCACTAAACATTAATGCACAGACCAGTACAAAAATGGCCGACCAGTTTCAAGGCGTTCTCGATCAAACCGATCAACTTCTCAGGGATGGCCGTCCCTATTTATTAGGGGATCGTTTTAGCGTCATTGATATTTTGTTCTGTGCCAATGGCGCACCTTGCGTCCTTGAACCTGGTTATGGGGCACCATTACCTACTCTGCAACAAGCGCCGCCAGCCATGCAGCAAATCGTTACCGCCTGTCGGGACCGACCGTCAGGGCAGTTTATTCAGCGGATCTATGAACAACACCGCTTGGCAAAAAAAACATAAATCATCGAGGAGTTATCCCATGTCTTTTTTAAAGCAGATAGCATGCGCGGAAAAATCTAATAAAAAGGCTATTTTTAAACAGTGGCTTGACACTAAGCCATTGCAACTCTTAGCCGAGCTACGTCAACAGCAACCAATTTTTTCACTGCTGGGAAAGCAGGGACCGGTGATCGTCACTCGATTTCGCGATGTGCAGGAAGTGTTGTCGCGACCCACGGTATTTACGGTAAAGAGCTATCGACCCAAGATGGATCCCGTCGTGGGGCCTTATATGCTAGCCCGGGATGATACGCCCCTCAATGAACGGGATAAATCCCTGATGCGGATGGTATTATGCCGCAAGGATCTAACTCGAGTGCGCGAACAGTGCGGAACACTAGCGGATGCAGCCATCGATGAAGGACTTCGCCATGGTTCTTTAGACGTGGTGTCGCAATTATCCCGTAAGGTTATTGCCCAGATGGCGGAGCAGTATTTTGGTTTTGCAGGTCCCAATCTGGAAACCCTGCTGCGTTGGTCCCGAGCTACCCAACACGATATGTTTCATAATTTTTTTGCAAACGATCCGCAAATTCACAATGCCTCTCTGCAAGCGGGCGCGGAAATGCGGGACTATTTAAAAAACCAACTAATCCCTTCACGCCGGGAAGAACTGAAGGAAAATCCCCATCGCAACGACGTGTTGTCACGGCTGCTCATGTTGACAGACCTACTCAAAACCGTATTGTCTGAAGAAACAGGTTTTGACGAAGAACGTATCATCACCAATACCATGGGGCTTTTGGTGGGTGCTGTGGAGACTTCGTCGGCAGCTATCGTGCAAGCTTTGGATGAGCTGCTCAGCAGACCGGAACAATTGCAAGGTGCGCAACAGGCCGCTCGGACGGACGACGATGACAAGCTCAGCCAATATATCTGGGAAGCCTTACGGTTTTCTCCCCAAGCGCCATTCTTGGTCCGCGTTTGCGCTAGCGACTATACCATAGCCGCTGGCAGCTCACGAGCCACTAAGATTACAGCGGATACCATGGTTTTTGCCTCCACCGCCTCGGCCATGCACGACGATTGGGAATTAGATCAACCGGAAGCATTTCGCCCGAACCGACCCGATTTTCACTATATGCACTTGGGCTATGGCCATCATCGCTGTCTCGGCGACCACCTTAGCTTGATT
>CAYRGG010000082.1:0-14980 GCA_964423745.1 uncultured Candidatus Competibacteraceae bacterium
CTGAAAAGGGGCTCTTTCTTACGTTTCTGTGCTCCACAGTGCAAAAAGGGGTTATAAGCCGTTCCTGTAATTAAGATATCAAAGGGTCCAATGGGAGAGCTTTGCTGCTGAAGCTGAGTCCGGATTCACCTAGCATGTTTGGCTTCACTCGAGCCAGAGGGTAGGACACCGACTAGAGCAATTAGGCTTTCGAGTTGCGCAATTCGTTTTGCGGGCGATTGGGGCTTTGCGATACCCACTTCTAGCTTAAAAAGAACATAGAGCGCTCGCCAAAGCAAGCCGAATTCCTGACGCACCAAGAAGTTCTTCCTGGTCTAAATGCACTAATACTGCATCAGGAGTATCTCGGTTCATCACCACCACTAGGTCCTCGCGTGCTAAGCGCAGAGCACGAGAAGGATTGTTCTTTAATTCACGGACATTCATACTTTTCATATACATACGAATGGATAGAAGGGAGAATCTTATTATTGAAGATAAGATAGAATATCGGAATCGAGTAGTTATCGTTTCATTTCTTTATCGGGAGAGAACATACTCGGTGTTGGATAAAAAACAGCGCGTAGATGCCGACACGGTGGTCAATGCGGTGGCCAGCCTGATTAAGGTGAGCGGTGAAAGCGTCAGAGCGCGGGTAGCTGGGCGTCAACCGGCGAATCTTCCCCGAAAAGTCGCTCTATATGGCTGTCATGATTATGCTGATAGGCCCCTGAAGGCTATGGCTCGCTATGTTGGCTTGGGGCATACAGGAAGTGTCGTCTGGTGCGGTACAGGCTATCAAAAAGCAAGTGATGGCTAGGGAGTGGAAGGTAGAGATGGAGAGGCTGGAGAAGGTTTTCAAGTTATAAAATTAGGTTTGATCTCTTATTGCACCCTTTTCAGCTGACTGAAATCCATATTGAGCCTCGTTTTTTATATGTGTTAACCCGTCAACTTCTGTCTCATTAATACCAATCCTCCAGTTTTAAAGTATTAATTCGACTAAACTCATTTGTATTATGAGTCACTAGGAATGCTTGATGTGCTAGAGCGGTTCCTGCGATTAAGATATCAAAGGGTCCGATGGGAGAGCCTTGCTGCTCAAGCTGAGTCCGGATTTGCGCGGCATGTTTGGCTTCATTCGAGTCAAAGGGTATGACCCCAATCAGACCAACTAAACTTTTAAGTTGCGCAATTCGTTTTGTTGGCGATTGGAACTTTGCGATACCTACCTCTAGCTCAAAAAGAACGATGGCGGGAATACCGATGTCGCTGGGGGACGTATTGAGCAGGCGATGGCTAACGTGGCCCATGCCTTTAAAAAAATAGATTAGCGTGTTGGTGTCCAAGACATACATTTAAAGCGGCTCACGAGGTGTATCGTGTCCCATGGTTGCTCGAATCTCCTGAGCGCTTGGCATATCCTCTTGCCAAGCACCAGCAAGCTTATAAACAAAATCCGGCCATGAGTTAGCCGTTTTTTCCTGAATAAGCTTAGCGATCCATTTACTCTTTGAGATACCTAGGCTCTCTGCAGCCGTACGCATTTTAGCTTCGGTATCTGGATCAAGATAGATAGTTACCTGTCCCATTGATATACTCATTAAAGCAAATATATGTGGGAATATATGTGCTTTATTTTGAAGTGTCAATGCAAGGATAAAATTTTTTGCAAAGGTTAGATCTTGTAATAACTCACATGGCGTGTAGATAAAGTGTATAAGCGGGTCCCTGAGGATTGAATTTGCCCATACCCTGTACCACGTCACGGCCCGTGGTAACCGCCAGGAAGTCGTCTATCTCGATGAGGCTAATCGCGAAGCCTGGCTGACGTTGTTGGATAATGTCTGTGAACGACACCAAGCGGTTGAGTTATGTTTGAATATTAGACTTAATCCCCTTCACACGCGAGGTACGGTTTATTCAGCGTCGTCCCACGGCTAAACTGCTGGCTGCGATCGCTGCTGAAGCGATGTACACTCAACAGACGATGGCGGAAGCCTATCGGACAAGCCACTACTCGTTATAAAGAAGTTGTCCGCTTTTTTGCGGTGCATTACTCAACGGTGAACCTTGCTGTGAAGCGATGGGAGAAGAAATACCCACAATTGCTGCGGCTTAATACTGCATTGCAAGAATTGATCTGAATCCTACCCTTGATGCCAACTATTCTGCTTTTCGTACTTGTTCAGTCGTTGCGAGTTAACTATGCTAATAGCGCATGAGCGACGACTACGATTCACCCTGGAAAGATATTCTAGAGATTTACTTTCAGGAGTTCATGGCATTTTTCTTTCCTGAAGCACACGGGGACATCGACTGGACGCAGCCGCCTGAAAACCTAGACACCGAACTTCAGCAGATTGTGCGCGATGCCGAGCTAGGGCGGCGCTTGGCCGATAAACTCTTCAAAGTATGGCGGCGTGACGGTGCCGAGCAGATCGTGTTGGTTCACATTGAAGTGCAGGGTGAGCATGATGCGGCCTTTGCCAAACGGATGTTCGTCTATCACTACCGGCTCTATGACCGTTATGATAAATCTATTGTCAGTCTGGCGGTGCTGGGGGATGACAGCGCAAGTTGGCGGCCGGACAGCTACAGGTATGGTGTATGGGGCTGCCAGATAAACCTAGTGTTTCCGGTGGTCAAGCTAGCAGATTATCGGCAGCGCTGGGAGGGGCTGGAAACCAGTGCAAACCCTTTTGCGGTAGTGGTAATGGCGCACTTACAAACCCGTGCGACGCGCCAGCAGCCTGAGCAACGCCTGGACCGGAAGCTGCAGCTGATCAAAGGGCTTTACGAGCGTGGGTTTGAGCGCCAAGCCATTTTGAACTTATTTCGATTTATCGACTGGTTGATGGCGCTACCAGCTGAACTGACACAACTGTTTGAGCAACAACTAGCGGAGCACGAGGCGAGTATGGGCAAGCCGTACATCACCAGTATCGAACGTCATGGTATCGAAAAAGGTATTCAGCAGGGTATTCAGCAGGGTATTCAGCAGGGTATTCAGCAGGGTATTCGGGCACACCGGGCAACCATTCTACATCTTGTGGAAAGGCGGTTTGATGCGAATACCGCCAAGGCTGCGGCGCCGCTGCTGGAGAAAGTCGATGATGCTGGTCGGTTGACGGAGGTGAGTGATTGGATTTTCGACAGCGCCAACGCTGAGGAACTACTGCAGCGGTTGCGGGAGAAGCTGGATTGAAAGGCGATTACATCAACAGCGTCAGAGAATCCCAAAAATCATGGGGATCCAAATCGAGTCTTACCTTAGCGTTTCATATCAATGGGGCAAAACGTTCCCATTGACGGGCTATACACAGAATAATCAATCGAGTCTGATTGGACAGCCATGACTTGCCATTGACCCCTTTTCGTGCGAGTGAAGCGATTAGAAGAGTGGTCCTGGAATAGTTACCGAGCCGTTGCAGGTCTTGACAAAGCGCCGGGAAGGCTGGACATGGATATTGACTGTTGCACTGTGAGAACTGACTCCAAAGATGTGACCCAAATACACAATTTCTGTTTATGTTCTTTCAATAAACTTGTTCGAAAAGCTTCAACGGACTATGTTATTTTATATGCGTTGATAATCACAATAGTCTTACAACCACCAAATGGGTGAGCTTGATTTTGTAACTGGCGAGGATTTGCTAGGCTGCGTGCAGAATGATTAATTAACTCGCCGCTTTAAAATAGGACTTTTAATCTTATGCGCTCCGAAGACTATAAGCGGTTTCAGGATCTTTCATTTGGCGATTTCAAAAACCTAGCCCAGGACTCGAATTTATCGAAGTACGAAAAGATAGGTTTTCCCGATGACTACCGCCAAGGTAAAGAAGAGCTAATTTTTCAGGACATTCTAGTTAAACTCTCCCGTCTTCAAGATAGTGGAAAGGTAGTTCTTGACATTGGTCCAGGTTGTAGCGATTTGCCTGTTTTGCTTTTGAACTGGTGCGAGCAGTACAACCATCATCTGATTTGGGTGGATTCCGCTGAGATGCTAGCACAGCTTCCAGATAAACCCTGCATCGAAAAAATCGCAGCTTACTACCCAGACTGTACCGATCTATTTGAGGCTTACGTTGGCAAGGTAGATATCGTTATTGCTTATAGCCTATTGCACTATATATTTCAGGAAGGCAATGTTTGGCAGTTTCTCGACGCTTCCCTATCCCTGCTCAACGCAGGTGGTCAAATGCTGATTGGCGACATTCCTAATAACTCAAAACGTAAACGTTTTTTCGCCAGCGCAGCCGGGATCGAATTTCATCGGGCTTTTATGAAAACTACGGATTCCCCGGAAGTCTGCTTCAATACTTTGGAATCCGGCAAAATCGATGATGCGGTGGTGCTTGGGTTGGTTAACAGAGCCCGCAATCAAGGCTTCGACGCTTACCTTTTACCTCAAGCTAAATCTTTACCGATGGCTAACCGACGAGAAGATATTTTAGTCTGTCGTCCCTAAATGGAACAGGAGGCGCAACATGGCCAACTCCAAGCAATTAATTATTGTCGGCGATAGCGCCTTTGCAGAGGTGGCTTACGAATATTTTACCCATGACTCGGACTACCAAGTTGTAGCTTTTAGCGTTGAACGGGCTTATCGTAATCGAGAGACTTTATTTGGACTAGACGTGGTGCCTTTGGAAGAGCTAGATGCACACTATAGCCCAACGGATCATGATGTATTTGTTGCCATCGTTTACACTCAGCTCAACCGTCTGCGGGTCCGTTTGTGCCAGTCGGTGAAGACCAAAGGCTATAAGCTAGCCCGTTATGTCAGTAGCAAAGCGTTTGTCTGGCATAACGTTACGCTAGGTGAGAACTGCTTCGTTTTTGAGGATAATACCGTCCAACCGTTTGTGAAAATCGGCGACAACGTCGTGCTTTGGAGCGGTAACCATATTGGCCACCACTCGGTCATCCGGGATAACGTGTTTATTTCCTCCCATGTCGTCATTTCAGGATTTGTTGACGTGGGCGAAAATGGTTTTTTAGGTGTTAATGCAGCTATCGGGAACAACCTAAAGATTGCCAAGGACAATTGGATTGGCCCTGGGGTGACAATTACCAAGGATACTGAACCAGGAAACATGTTTGTGCGTGAAAAAACTATACCAGCTCGGATTTCGGCGTTGCGTTTTTTCAAAGTTAAGGAGTAGCGATGCACTGGCGCAAACTGGGCATTGTTTATAAGCCGGATGGTAACAGCGACTGGGCTCGTTCGCACGCCATGACGCCTACACCAACGATGCTCAGTAAAAATCGAATCAGAGTTTACATTAGTATGCGAGACGCTAGCAATGTCGGTCGAGCCGGTTATGTGGATGTCGCCGCCGGTGATCCGCTGACGATCCTCAACGTCTCCAAACGACCTGTGCTTGACATTGGCTTGCCTGGCACTTTTGACGACAATGGAGTACTCCCCACCTGTATTGTCGATCTGCCTGATGGCCGCAAATACATGTACTACGTGGGGTTCGAACTCAGTCTTAAGATCCGCTATCGGCTATTTACTGGTCTGGCTGTGAGCTATGATACTGGTTTAGGCTTTGAACGCAGACAAAAAACTCCAATTCTCGATCGTAGCGACCAGGAACTTTACTTCCGAGGCGGCCCCTTCGTTCGTTGGGAAGAGCCTTTATTTAAACTTTGGTACGTGGCAGGCAGTAGCTGGACTAAAATTGGAGGTAAGCAACTGCCGGTTTATGTTTTAAAGTATGCAGAGTCTGATGATGGCATTCATTGGCCTGCAGTCGGCAAGACTGTGCTTGCACTAAGCGATCCAGACGAGCATGGTTTCGGCAGACCTTATATCATTAAAGAAGAGGGAGTTTATCGACTCTTTTTTTCAGTTCGTAGACGCTCGCTAGCAGCATATCGGCTGGGTTACGCGGAATCGGAAGATGGCATCCATTGGCAACGTAAGGATACCGAACTCGGACTCGACGTGTCGCCTAGCGGCTGGGATTCCGAAGCGATAATGTACGCTGCTGTGATCAAAGCCGCAGGGAACACCTATTTGTTTTATAACGGCAATAATTTTGGCGAAACGGGTTTTGGCGTCGCGGTGCTGGAACAAACCTAGTGAAGCTCACTGTCGCTCCGTTCAATTCTGCTATCGACAGCGTGTCGTGGGATGAGCTATGTGCTGTCGCACCGATGGCAACGTTTCTCCATACGCGTCGATTTTTAGCCTACCATGGCGACCGATTTAAAGATGTTTCGTTACTATTAAAAGACGAACAGGATCGCCTTGTGGGGCTTTTCCCTGCAGCGGTCGATCTGATCGATCACAGCCAAGTGGTCAGCCATCCGGGACTTACTTACGGAGGCGTGGTTCATTCGGGTAAGTTACGCGGCGCAGCGATGCTCAATGCGCTGCAGGTTATTGTTAACTACTACGCCGGACAGGGGTTTCGCGCCCTCCGCTATAAAGTGGTTCCGGTTATTTATCATCTTCCTATTGCGCAAGACGATCTCTATGCTTTGTTCCGTCTTGACGCCCGTCGCTACCGCTGCGATCTCTCCTGTACAATCGATCTGGCGCATCGTGGGACAACAAGTCAGCGCCGCAGGCGTGGTTTGAAAAAAGCCATTGCCAATAGCGTCGAAATCGTTCAAGGCGTTGACTACGCACAGCACTACTGGGTTCTTGTCGAGGAAAACTTAACCCAGAAACACAATGCCCGACCGGTCCATACCTCGGCTGAAATTCAGCGGCTGCAAGCGCTGTTTCCGGAAAACATACAGTTTGTCATCGCCAGGCAAAAGGAAGACATAATCGCAGGTACAGTGCTTTTTATGACTCCTAACGTCGTCCATGCACAATATATTGCCTCGACTCAAACGGGGCGGGAATTAAGCGCTTTAGACCGTGTTTTTGAACACTGTATCGGTAATGCTTCGGAGTCCGGGGCACGCTACTTCGATTTCGGTATCAGTACCGAGCAGGACGGTCAGTATTTGAATGAGACCCTTTATCAGTTTAAAAGTGAATTCGGCGGTCACGGCACCGTGCATGAGTTCTTTGAAATTGAGTTGAATTGAGCCTTTTTGTCTTGAAACTTGCTTTACCCCTCCACTAACAAACCTCGCCATCATTCCATAGAAGTCAAAATCCTGACGCTTTAATGTCAGCCTTCTTGCCAAAAATACTCTCGTCATTCTTATTATTTTAAAGAAAATCAATAAACCTTATTTGAAACTGATTGTGATTCCTTGCATATCAAGGACCTAGCACAATAGTCTGTGAGTTTCCAATAAGGTCTAATTAAATGTGATCTTATCGATATGTTTAGCTGATACATGAAAAGGTTGGCACAAAACATGGAAGGATGAATAGGAACTATCGTGCGCATCATGTCAACATAGGATAAGGCCAATGAGTAATTTGAGGGATTGTGAAATCATTCAGATGCCGATGAGTTCTCGGCTAAAAGACGAGTCGAACTATACTAGCAAAATTAAAAACTGTGAGCTGATATATTTACCGAAGATCGAAGACCCTAGAGGAAACCTTACCTTTATTGAAGAAGAGCGTCATATTCCCTTCCCCATTAAGCGTGTTTATTATCTTTACGATGTGCCCGGCGGTTCCGAACGGGGAGGTCACGCGCACCGGACGCTTAACCAATTTCTAATTGCCATCTCTGGTAGTTTTGATATCTATCTCGACGACGGCTTTAAACGAGAAGTCATTCATCTCAACCGCTCCAATTATGGTCTCCTGATAGGAACCATGGTCTGGCGGGAAATGGCTAATTTCTCGTCGAACTCGATTTGTATGGTGCTGGCTTCTGA
Source organism: uncultured Candidatus Competibacteraceae bacterium (assembly GCA_964423745.1). Taxonomy (GTDB): domain Bacteria; phylum Pseudomonadota; class Gammaproteobacteria; order Competibacterales; family Competibacteraceae; genus CAYRGG01. Next base: position 7,789 of record CAYRGG010000082.1, read on the forward strand.
CTATTACGACGAGAACGAGTATTTTCGCGGCTACAGCGAGTTTATGACCACGGTTCACAGTGGTGGCGGTAAATGACCGTCCCTTTTCTTGATCTCAAAGCAGCTAATCAAACTCTGCGCCAAGAACTCGACGCCGCCTATCATCGCGTCATGGATTCCGGTTGGTACATTATGGGAGAAGAATTGGAAGCCTTTGAGCAAGAATTTGCCGCCTATTGTGGTGCCAAATACTGCATTGGTGTTGGTAATGGCTTGGAAGCGCTACAGCTGATATTGGTTGGGTACGGTATTGGCCCTGGCGATGAGGTGATTGTCCCAGCCAACACCTATATAGCGACGTGGCTAGCTGTTTCCCATACGGGCGCTGTGCCCGTGCCCGTCGAACCAGATGAACAGACCTATAATATCGATCCGACGTTGATCGAAGCCGCGATTACCGAAAAAACCAAGGCGATCATGGTGGTTCATCTTTATGGACAGCCCGCGGATATGGACCCGATCAACGAAATTGCCGATCGGCATGGATTAAAGGTTATTGAAGATGCCGCCCAAGCCCACGGCGCACGTTATAAGGGACGCAAAGCTGGCAGCCTTGGGGATGCAGCGGGTTTTAGTTTTTATCCGGGTAAGAACCTTGGGGCTATTGGCGATGCTGGTGCTGTCGTCACCAATGATTCAGATTTGGCCGACAAGGTACAGGTGCTGCGTAACTATGGTTCAAGGGAAAAATATCATAATGAAGTGGCTGGTTTTAATTCACGGCTCGACCCGCTGCAGGCAGCATTCCTGCGGGTAAAACTTGCCCATCTGGATAACTGGAACAAACATCGCCGGGAACTGGCACAAACTTACCTAACTGCACTAGTGCCGGAAATGGGGCTTATTCTGCCTTATGTGCCAACCTGGGCTGAACCGGTCTGGCATCTATTCGTGATTCGCAGCCCACAACGCGACGCCCTGCAAAACTGGCTTAACGCTAACGGCGTGGGTAACGTGATACATTACCCGATTCCACCCCACCTCTCACCTGCCTATGCAACCTTGGGTTACCGTTGCGGGGATTTTCCCTTGACCAAACAGTTAGCCAATTCCCTATTGAGTCTGCCAATGGGGCCGACGCTAGACCACGCAGCCGTTCAGACAGTATGCGCTGGTATCCACCGATTCAAACCTATCAACGACATTGCTCTAAGACAAGCCAGTTAAGCAACATAGGGAAACACGATGACAATTGACAAGTTTCAGGATGTCACTTCGCTTATAGCTAATCACATTCACTGCGGTAGTCTAGAGGCGGCGCTTCAGAGCCTAATCGCTTATGCTACGGCTCTCTCGCAGGACAAATCGCTAACGGGTAAGTTGTTCTCTTCTCAAAGACTCGACGAATTGGCTCAACAAATTGGTAACAGGGCGTTCCAACACTGTCACGCCGAGTTTCTTTTGGGAGCCACTGCCAACGCGACTCAACCAGATAGCGTGGTTTATCTGGCCACCCATGTGGCTAGCTTTGGAGGCCACGCGAGGGTAATTGAAGACTGCATTAAAGCTCAGCCTGGGAAACGTAACATCGTTGTATTAACCGATTTATTCCGGCAGCGTGCTGTTACAGCCGAGCGAAAGCAAGCATACGAGCACCATGGTGCTGAAGTCGTTTATGCACCCGATAAAAGCAACCTGGAAAAACTCCTGTGGCTGCAGCAGTGGTTGGCGGAAAACAGACCAGAGACAGTTTTTTTGTTCAATCACCACCAGGACGCGATAGCAATTGCTGCGGCACTTTCCCGTTTTCCGTCACGCTTTGTCTATTACCACCACGCCGATCATAACTTGGCCCTCGGTGTGCATGTCGAGCATTTTCTGCACATAGATCTGGCCGCCTTTGGTTACTGGAATTGTCGGAAAAACCTTGGCATAGAAAACGTTTATCTACCGCTTACCATTGAAGATCTTGGCTGCGTCAAGCAACAGCAGACATTTTCTTTAAGCGGTAAGCTGAGGACCTGTACTTCAGGCACGCAGAATAAATTTGACTCTCCTTATGAGCACTCGTACTTCGCTATGCTACCAGATATCATTAGTTCAGGGGATGGCACGCATATTCATATTGGTCCATTAACTGACGATAAACTCGCGGAGATCTATCGGGGCCTTGAAGAACACGGCATCGAGCTAGACCGCTTTATGCATATTCCCTGGGTCGACAGTCTATGGCAAGCGTTGATCGATAATGAGATTGACGTCTATCTGACATCATTCCCCATCGGAGGTGGTCGGGCGAGCATTGAGGCCATGGGCGCTGGAATACCCATCGTGTTCCATGATAACTCTAATTCGATTGCGCTCGGCGGTGCTTTCATAGGTCACGCAAACGCACCCGCTTGGAAGAAACCGAAAGAACTGTACAACATTTTGCGTCAACTAACGCAAGAACAACTTCAGCAGCAATCGCGTTTAGCCCGTGAACATTATGAGCAGTACTATGACTTTCGGCATTTCCAGCAGGCACTTTCGTTCTTGCCGGAGACTATCGGTGGTATTGACGCGCTAGCGATGAAATCGCTGCCCCCTGCAACGGATCTTGTAACACTCAATGGTCAGGGCATGTGCAACACCTATCGATCATGGATCGACAAAAAGGCGTTGCGGGATATCGACCTACAGATTTTCGACGAACGGGCTACGCAATGGGCGTACCAGCCTACATTTCATTGCATACTTTACTTAGACGCCAGTGAACAACATTTACTCGCCGATACGATTGATTCCCTCAGTCGTCAGCTCTATCAAAGTTGGCGACTCTCCGTGCTGTCAGCACTTCCCTGTCCAGACCCCATATTCGATAAATTGGACATCCTTAAGTGGGTTCAAATTGGAGAAAACGATGCGATTGATAATATCGCCAATGACCTTTTGGACGCTGTTCGAGCGAATTGGATTTTATGGTTAACGCCTGGGGTCGTTTTGGAACCGAACCTGCTAAATGTTTGTGCTGATTATGTTAATGTGCATCCAGAGTGGCGTCTTATCTATACCGACGAAGATATCATCACTCTCAAGGGCGATCGTCAAGAACCGCAGTTTAAACCGGATTTCAATCTCGATCTACTTCGGTCGATGCCATATATCGGCAATGCTGTTCTCGTTCAACGCGACGCTTTACTGGAAGTGGGTGGTTATGATAACGTCGATGCTGCCATAGTAAACTTCGCTACGACCCTCAAGATTACTGATCTTTATGGAGAATCTTCGATTGGTCATATCGCTGACATGCTTTTTCACCAGTCTGCGAAAAAACCTATCGATATAAGAGTTCTCGAAACGCAAGGCCCTCAAATATTACAAGCCCACCTGGCTCGTAACGGAATCGATGCCAATGTACAGGTGGGTTTGCTTCCAGGCAGCTTTTTCATCGACTATCCGCTAACGAACCACCCCTTGGTATCTATCATTGTACCTACTCGGGACCGGCTGGATCTTGTCAAGCCCTGCGTGGACAGCGTATTGGCTAAGACCTCTTACGATAACTTTGAAGTTATCATCATGGACAACAACAGTATCGAACCTGAGACGCTGGCCTATTTTGAATTTCTAGAAGCTCATGACAAGCGTGTCCGTGTTATCAAATATCCTCATCCCTATAATTTTTCTGCCATCAATAACGAGGCTGCACGGCAAGCCCAAGGCGAATATTTAGTGCTTCTGAACAACGATACCGTCGTTATTCAAGATAATTGGTTTGAACGGATGCTCGCCCATGGTTTAAGACCAGAAGTCGGGGTGGTCGGGTGCCGTTTGGTTTTTCCCAATCAACGGTTACAGCACGCTGGTGTAATCCTCGGCATGAATGGGACTGCGGATCATCTACATATTGATCAACCTATGAATGTGTCTGGCTATATGAACCGGGCGCAAGTGGTGCAAAACTTCTCGGCAGTCACAGCAGCCTGCCTATTGGTGAAAAAGTCTATCTATTTCCAGGTAGATGGCCTAGATGAAGAAAAATTCGAAGTGCTCTTTAACGATGTCGATTTTTGTTTAAAGGTCGGAGAACTCGGTCATAAGATTGTATGGACCCCTTATGCCACCCTAGTCCATCACGGTTCCAGTAGTTTAAAGCGTGTTCAAGACCCCAAAACCATTGCCCGTTATCGGCGAGCCGACACCGCTTTGCTGGAAAAATGGTTGCCTAAACTAGCAAACGATCCAGCCTATAATCGTCATTTGAGTCTATCTCACCGGGACTGCCGGATCGAGGTAGAAGCCAGTGCAACTTGGGATAATAATTTCCGTGATCGATTTCGTGTCTTAGCTGTGCCTTTTAATTCCTTTGGCACCGGTGAATACCGGGTGCGGGCTCCAATGCGCGCTCTCGAAAATGCGGGGCTTGCGCAGTGTGCCCTGCTGCCCGGTAACGATGAAGCAATGCGCCTCCCAGAAATCGTTGAATTAGAACGTATAAAGCCCGATGCGTTGTTGCTTCAGAATGCCGATCATGATCTTCATTTAAACGCTCTGGAGCGTTACGAAAAATTCGCCAATCATGTTTTTCGTGTTTTTGGGCAAGATGACCTGGTGTTTCAAGTTCCCCAGAAAAATCCTTTTCGCCAAGTGGCCCCCAAAGATCTCAAGCTTCGGATACGCAAAGCCTTATCGCTTTGTGATCGGTTAATCGTGGCAACAGAACCTATGGCCGAAGCCTTGCGCGGCATGATCGACGATATCCACATTGTTCCCAATTATCTCGAAGACAGTCTCTGGCAAGGTTTGACATCTCAGCGTCGAGTGGGACGCAAGCCGCGGGTCGGTTGGGCAGGGGGTGAGCAGCATCAAGGGGATCTGGAGCTAATTCTCCCTCTGGTCAAAGCCACAGCCCAAGAGTTCGACTGGGTATTTTTCGGCATGTGCCCCGAGGTGTTACGCCCCCATGTTAAGGAAATTCACAACGGTGTTCCGTTTTTAGAGTATCCCGCGAAGCTGGCAAGTTTAAATCTTGATGTGGCTGTTGCGCCTTTAGAGCATAACCGCTTCAACGTGGCAAAGAGCAACTTGCGGCTGCTTGAGTATGGCATCATGGGTTGGCCCACCATCTGCAGCGATATCGAACCCTATCGCAATGGCAATGCCCCGGTGGTACGAGTTCCCAATAATCCTAATGCATGGATTAAAGCGGTGCGGGAATATGCTTATGACTTAGATGCCGCAGCGGTGGAAGGCGATAAACTTACGAAATGGGTGCTGGACAACTGGATGTTGAGCGATCATGCCGAGGAGTGGTTACAGGCGTTGATGCCTCATTAAATAAGGTCAAAGTTCAATTTGCTGCAAATTTGAAAACTGCATAGAAGCGGGTAATAGATAATCGAACGAAACTGGAAAAAGGAAATATTGAATGGAACAAATAGCATTAGGTGGTCGGTTAATTTTCATTGGTGGTGCACCGCGTTCAGGCACGACTCTCTTACAGAGTTTAATGAATTCTCACCCAGACATTTACGGTGGTCCTGAATTTGACTTAGTCCCTTCGATAATAAATCTTCGTAACCAGCTGCATAGTTCAATTAGAATAGGGCGCATTAGCGACTTTTGCAATGAAGCCCAGGTAAACGTTGCTATCGGCAATTTTATTGAAAGTTTGTTATTACCGACGGCGGAAAGAAACCATAAAACATTTCTGAGCGAAAAAACACCCATGAACGTTTTGGCATTTCCAGCCTTACTAGGTATTTTTTCTCAGGCACGCTTTATTCATGCTGTACGAGATCCACGCGCTGTTACGATTTCTATGATAAAGGTTGCTGAGCGGTACCGCAAACAGGGGAAGGAAATACCCGCAATAATTGCAAGCGCCGAGGCAATACTCAATACTATCGTCACTTATGTAACCCATGGTTGGAAAGCATCACAGCAAGCTCCCCACCGTGTCTACACCATCTTTTATGAAAAACTAATTTCACAACCCGAACAGGAAATGAAAGCCCTCTGCGAGTTTTTGCAGATTCAATGGAACAAAGCAATGTTACATCCTGGTAACCAAACGCATTCGATAGAAAAACTGCTGCAAGCCGATGGCGGCTTATGGGCAGACAAGCGAGTAAAATTAACAAATCCTGAACCCGAAAATCTTGACAAGTGGAAGGCTGGATTGACTAAAGAAAATATCGCCTATGTATCCGAAACATTTGAACAGTTTGATGTCTTTAGAAAACTCGGTTATCGATTCGATCTTGACCATGATGTCTCTTTAGCAAGCTAGGAGAATGAACCAGCAAGCTAATACCCCGCTTTAGTGTTGTTGAATTAAGATGGTTTTTATTTCCAAAGGGTGTAAAGCGAGAGTTCGACCATAGAAGATGTTTTCGAGTAGCGCTCGGTTATGAAAATACAACGCATTTATGTCGATACATCTGTCACTGGTGGCTGCTTTGATGTTGAGTTTGCACCCTGGTCAAAGGGATTGATAAAAGATTTTCGACTCGACAATTTCAAGTCAGTTGTGTCAGCATCAATTTCTTGCAACGGAGAGAGCCAAATCCGCTGAGTCAGGTTGTGTTGTCGTGAAGCTCTAAATGGCGCTCTATGCGTTCTTCACGCTGCTCTATTCGGTCCATTCTGCGCGATTGGTTGGAGAAATCGCCGTGGAGTAAAGCAACATGGGATTCAAGACTGGTAATCCGTTGCTTAATGTCCTGCAACTCTTGGCTATGGAAGTCTTGTGTAGTGCGTATGGCGCGTAAGTGCTCAAGCACGAGGTTTTCGGTGTTGTCAGTCATGGGTTGGCTTTACCGTTTGGGTTAGCTTTGATCTTTGCAAACGTTTTCAACGCCCGCGCTTTTACAGCGCCAGAGGCCAATAAGGTAGCACGAGTAGCATGAAACATAGCATAATAAGCTCGGTTGTAAGCACCTTCGCTATCCCCAACGTCGAGTAACACCTTAGCAGATGCCACTGCTCGTATTGCCTTTGCTAGAAGGCCCTTAGCCCTTATAGACGTATTCCTTGAAAACAACTCCAGCTAAATCGTAGTGATTTGCTACCTTCTGGATGAAGGCGCGAACAGCGATTATGGTTTCGGTGTCGATGTTAGTTAGGGAGTTCATGTTATCTACAAATGCGTTTTTCTCCACTTGTATACCGAGCTAAATTCACGGCGGAGTCTTCTGGCGCGTCAATTTTGATACGCTTTATTCTCGAC
>CAYRGG010000083.1:0-14634 GCA_964423745.1 uncultured Candidatus Competibacteraceae bacterium
AAAAAACTGCCGTCACAGCAGGATTGCAAACACTTAGGTTTTTCAACAGCCCGAAGATTTAATCTGACACTTCTAGTAAACTGATGAGAAATAACGAGGAGTGTAAGATGAACACTGAAGAAAAGATTATCAAGAACAAAGTGGGTCTTTTGACCTTAGCGGATATGTTAGGCAATGTCTCCCAAGCGTGCAAGGTGATGGGCTACTCGCGGGATAGTTTTTATCGGTTTAAGGAGTTGTACGATCACGGTGGTGAGCGGGCGATGAAGGTTATTGCAGGAGTGTTTTTGCTCATGAAACTGACAAGATTATCCGTCATCATTCTGTTATTGGTTGGTTTGACTACCAGTATGTCATTAGCTCAGACACATGATAAGGTTGACCGAAGAACTGTGTCGCCAGAAGCCATTGTGATGGACACATTGGTGGCGCGGCCAGCAGGCATGTTGGCTACGGTTGCAGGCACGGCTGTGTTCATTGTGGCGCTACCCTTTACTCTGTTTTCGGGCGATACATCCAACGTTGCTCAAAAACTGGTTGCAGCGCCTGCCCGTTATACATTTACCCGGCCGATGGGTAAAGGGATATTCAGTGAAATGCAGCCACGTTGCCAACCTCAACCTGGGGTAGACTGTCCCTAAAAACATGCTCATCAAAGAACGTCAACGGATATTCCTGGCGCTACCCCTGGTTAGATCCCTGCAACAGGGTATTGCTCGCTTTCGAAAGGATAACCTACATCTTCAGCAACCTGGATTTAGGTGGATATCCGACACCAATCTCCACATGACTGTGTTTTATCTAGGGCCAGTCCTGCTCAAGGATATAGACAGCATTTGCCAACAGATACACGCAATGTTGGCGGTTAAACAATGTATAGAATTTATATTTCAGACGTTTTCAATACAACCTTCCAGGAAACCACGTATGATCTGGGCGCAATTCCGCCTTAATGAGGATTTTACAGCACTGGCGAATCGAGTGGCGGATGTCTGTCAACCCCATCTATTAGAACAGTCTAAACATTACCCTCAACCGATTCCCCATGTCACCATTGCCCGCATGAAACATGTTAACAGTGTCATAGATCTGAAGTCCCGTGTTGTGCTGCCCCATTTTGTGGCGCAACAAGCAGCGCTTTGGTTGTCCGAGTCTGGGACTAAAGGGGCTGTCTATACGCCGTTGGCAACTTTTTATTTTTCCAAAAGTAAGAATTAAAAAAGTCTAGCTACGCAAAGAAGAAAAAAATGCCGGATGCTGCTTATTGGATTCACAAACTCGCTTTAAGCCCACATCCTGAAGGCGGTTACTATCGTCGGATGTATATGTCGCAACTTCAAGTCAATCAAAATACGCTTCCCGAAGGATACCAAGGCGCCCGACCGCTCATGACGGCTATTTATTACTTGCTTCCGGGGAGTGAATTTTCCGCCCTGCATCGTTTGCAATCCGATGAGCTTTGGCATTTTTATAGTGGTGTTTCTTTAACTCTTCATGCCATCGACGAAGACGATCATTATCACGAGATAAAACTAGGCAGTGATATTGAGGCAGGCCATGTTTTTCAAGCTGTTATTCCCGCTGGCTGGTGGTTCGGCGCCACAGTTGACGACGCTAAAGGATTTGCTTTGCTAGGGTGTTGTGTTTCACCAGGTTTTGATTTTGCCGATTTTGAACTGGGTAACCGGCATGAGTTGCTGCAGCGTTATCCAGTTCATGGGGAGCTTATCAAGCGATTAACTCGCTAATGGTAATAGCGCTAGTTTTGTATCATTATATACAAAGGCCGTTGCCATCCTTGGCAAGGGGTTAGTGAACGGCTTTTTAGTCTGCTCCTTCACTATTTGGTTTTATCTCATTATCTATCTCAGGCACGGCCTTTTCCTCAGGGGTAATGTCTACCTCAGAAGTGACCTGGATGTCAGCAGCTTCGCTGACTTCAGGCGCAATGTCGTTCTCAAAGGCGGCTTCTGCAGTGGTTCGAAGATGGCGTTGGGAATGATAGGCAAGCCCCGTTCCCGCTGGAATCAACCGACCCACAATAACATTTTCTTTCAAACCTCGAAGATCGTCCTGTAGTCCTCGCACGGCTGCTTCAGTGAGTACCCGTGTTGTCTCTTGAAAAGACGCTGCTGAGATAAAGGAGTCAGTAGCCAGCGATGCCTTGGTGATACCCAACAAAATGGTTTGAAAGCTGGCCGGTACGCCACCTTCTTTAACAACCCGGTCATTTTCCTCGAAAACCCGAGCCCGTTCCATTTGTTCACCCTTGATAAAGCGGGTATCGTTGGGCTGCACGATTTCCACCTTACGCATCATTTGGCGAATAATCACTTCAAGGTGTTTATCGTTGATCTTTACCCCTTGCAACCGGTAAACGTCTTGAATTTCTTTGACTAGGTAGGAAGACAAGGCACCGATCCCTAACAGCCGTAGAATGTCGTGGGGATTGAGTTCTCCATCAGCAATGGTTTCGCCACGGGTAACGTTTTCTCCCTCGAAAACGTTGACGTTGCGCCATTTGGGTATGAGTTCTTCATACTGATCGCCATCTTTGTCAGTGATCACAAGCCGTTGTTTGCCCTTGGTATCTTTGCCAAAACCCACGGTACCAGAAATTTCAGCAAGAATAGCAGGTTCTTTCGGTTTGCGCGCTTCAAACAGATCCGCCACGCGGGGTAAACCACCCGTGATATCACGGGTTTTGCTGGATTCCTGAGGGATACGGGCAAGCACATCGCCCACCTTCACTTCCGCGCCATCTTCTAAACTAACGATAGCACCCGTAGGTAACATATACTGGGCAGGGATCTCAGTTCCTGCGATACAAAGGTCGTTATCGGCATCATCCAGCAGTTTTACCATGGGCCGTTTGTCCTTGCCCAACATGCCACGCTGTTTTGGGTCCATAACCACCAAACTACTCAGTCCAGTCATATCGTCGGTTTGACGTTGCACCGTAATGCCTTCTTCAAAGTCGAAAAAGCGTATCCGACCTGCCACTTCTGTGATAACCGGATGGGTATGAGGATCCCAATTTGCCACCACTTGACCGGGTTGCACAGCACTTTCATCGTTGACAGTCAGTACGGCGCCGTAGGGGACTTTATAGCGTTCCCGTTCACGGCCAAAATCATCTGCGATCACAATTTCGCCGGACCGGGATACAGCGGTCAAGTGGCCCTCCTTGTTGCGCACGGTTTTCATATTTTGGAGCCGCAGTGTGCCCTTAGATTTAATCTGCACATTGCTGACCGCAGCAGCCCGGGATGCCGCGCCCCCGATATGGAAAGTACGCATGGTCAGCTGAGTGCCCGGTTCGCCAATGGATTGAGCCGCGATAACTCCCACGGCTTCACCGATATTGACAAGATGGCCGCGGGCTAAATCACGGCCGTAGCAGCTAGCGCAAACGCCATGGCGTGTTTCGCAGGTAATGACGCAACGTACCGATACCTGATCGATTCCTAGCTCATCTAAAACTTGTATCCATTTCTCATCGAGTAGAGTTCCGGTGGGTACAACCACTTCATCGCTGGTGGGATGTAACACATCTTCGGTAAGCACTCGGCCAAGTACCCTATCCTGGAGAGGTTCCACAATTTCACCCCCTTCAACGATAGAGTTCATAACGATGCCGTTTTGAGTGCCACAGTCTACTTCTGTGATAACTAAATCCTGGGCGACATCCACTAGACGACGGGTTAAATACCCGGAGTTAGCGGTTTTAAGGGCTGTGTCCGCCAACCCTTTGCGGGCACCGTGGGTAGAGATAAAGTACTGGAGAACATCTAGCCCTTCTCGGAAGTTAGCCGTGATGGGCGTTTCGATAATGGATCCATCCGGTTTTGCCATCAGCCCTCGCATGCCAGCAAGCTGACGAATTTGCGCTGCAGAGCCCCGCGCCCCGGAATCCGCCATCATATAGACCGAATTAAAGGAAGGTTGTTTAGTCTGTTCGCCGTCCTTGTTCATGACAAGATCGCTGCCTAACTTATCCATCATAGCTTTGGCCACTTGATCATTGGTACGGGACCAAATATCCACCACCTTGTTATAGCGTTCTCCGAAGGTGACTAAACCAGAGGCGTATTGGTTCTCAATTTCTTTAACTTCACCTTCTGCTTTACCGAGAATCGTGGATTTTTCGTCGGGAATCACCAAATCTTCAAAACCAATGGATGCGCCTGACTGGGTAGCGTAATAGAAACCCGTATACATCAATTGGTCAGCAAAAATGACCGTATCCTTGAGACCCATTTGCCGGTAACAAGCGTTTATGAGTCGCGATATGGACTTCTTATTGAGTATTTGATTGATCATGTCAAACGACAGACCTTTAGGCAGCAATTCGTAGAGGAGAGTGCGGCCTACGGTAGTTTCTACCCGCTTGCGTACCGATGTCAGGTTGCCATCTTCGCCGGGCTGCCATTCGGTCAGACGTACTTGAATCCGTGCGTGCAGTTCCACTTGGCGGTTTTCGAAGGCACGGTGTACTTCAGACGGATTGCTGAAGAACATGCCTTCCCCTTTGGCATTGATGCTTTCTCGGGTCATGTAATAAAGACCGAGCACCACATCTTGGGACGGTACAATAATAGGTTCGCCATTCGCGGGTGACAAGATATTGTTGGTAGACATCATCAAAGCCCGGGCTTCCAGTTGCGCCTCGATGGACAAGGGAACATGGACGGCCATCTGATCGCCATCAAAATCTGCATTAAAGGCGATGCAAACCAGAGGATGCAATTGAATGGCTTTGCCTTCGATGAGTACCGGCTCAAAGGCTTGAATACCTAAACGGTGCAGGGTAGGGGCCCGATTTAGCATAACCGGATGCTCCCGAATCACCTCCTCTAAAATATCCCACACTTCCGTGCTTTCCCGTTCCACCATTTTCTTGGCGGCCTTGATGGTAGTAGCAACACCTCGACGAATTAGCTTACTGAAGATAAATGGCTTAAATAATTCTAAAGCCATTTTTTTGGGCAATCCACATTGATGCAAACGCAGGGTTGGACCTACCACAATAACCGAACGGCCCGAGTAATCCACCCGTTTGCCCAATAGGTTTTGGCGAAAGCGTCCTTGTTTACCCTTAATCATATCGGCTAAGGATTTCAGGGGACGTTTATTGGTGCCTGTGATAGCCCGGCCACGCCGACCGTTGTCCAACAAAGAATCCACGGCTTCTTGCAGCATACGCTTTTCATTGCGCACGATAATATCGGGGGCGTTCAGCTCAAGAAGGCGCTTAAGCCGATTATTGCGATTGATGACGCGACGGTAGAGATCGTTGAGATCTGAGGTGGCAAAGCGTCCGCCGTCCAGAGGTACTAAGGGACGTAAATCAGGGGGTAACACCGGCAGCACCGTCATAATCATCCATTCCGGTTTATTGCCGGACTCAATAAAGGATTCAATCAACTTGAGCCGCTTGGATAAACGCTTGAGTTTGGTCTCGGAACCGCATTCAGCAATTTCTTCGCGAAGTCTTGCCACCTCGTCCCGCAGATTCATGGAGCGTAGCATCTCGTGAATGGCTTCAGCACCCATACGGGCATCAAAGTCATCACCGTACTGCTCAATGGTTTCTAGATAAGTTTCATCCGACAGTAATTGAGTCCGTTCCAGCGGGGTCATGCCCGGCTCGATAACCACAAACGATTCGAAATAAAGAATACGTTCGATGTCCCGTAGGGTCATATCTAGCAAGAGACCAATACGTGAAGGCAGAGACTTTAAGAACCAAATGTGAGCCACTGGACTGGCTAGTTCAATATGCCCCATACGTTCCCGGCGGACTTTTGCTAGGGTTACTTCTACGCCGCACTTTTCGCAGATAACACCCCTATGTTTGAGACGTTTATATTTACCGCAGAGACACTCGTAGTCTTTGATGGGACCAAATATTTTGGCGCAGAAGAGCCCATCCCGTTCGGGTTTAAAGGTACGATAGTTAATCGTCTCTGGTTTTTTGACTTCCCCAAAGGACCAGGCCCGGATCATATCCGGGGAGGCAAGTCCAATGCGGATAGCGTCGAAATCCTCGATCGTGCCTTGCTGTTTAAAAAGATTCAGTATATCTTTCATATCATAAAGTCTGTTATGGCGTAATAGCTTTCATTAGAGGCATCTTGTTGTTCCACTAATTAACTAACCAACTAACTAACAAGTGGAACAACGGTTGATCCTCGCGATGAGGCGAAAAGCATTACTGGTTTTCTAGCTCAATGTTGATGCCTAGGGAACGGATTTCCTTGATAAGCACATTGAAGGACTCTGGCATACCGGCTTCCATACGGTGATCTCCATCTACGATATTTTTGTAGACTTTAGTTCGCCCGTTCACGTCATCGGATTTTACGGTGAGCATCTCCTGCAAGGTATACGCGGCGCCATAGGCTTCCAGCGCCCATACTTCCATCTCCCCAAAGCGTTGGCCACCGAATTGCGCTTTACCGCCTAGTGGTTGCTGGGTTACAAGACTGTAAGGCCCGGTGGATCGGGCATGCATCTTGTCATCAACAAGATGGTTCAGTTTTAGCATGTACATGTAGCCCACAGTCACTGGACGATCAAAGGGAATGCCGGTACGACCGTCATGAAGGGTCGCTTGACCAGTTTCTGGCAAACCAGCTAGACGTAACATTTGCTTAAGCTCGTCTTCAGTGGCGCCGTCGAAAACCGGGGTCGCCATGGGTACGCCGTGGGTAAGATTACGGCTAAGTGAAATAATCTCCTGATCACTGAATTCTTGAAAGTCCACCTGTTTATTGCCTGTGGCATTGTAAATCTGACTTAAAAAATCACGTAATTCAGCAATGGACTTCTGAGCCTCTAGCATAACGGCGATTCGCTTACCTAAGCCCTTGGCGGCCCAGCCAAGATGTGTCTCTAGCACTTGCCCTACATTCATCCGTGATGGAACACCCAGTGGGTTAAGCACAATATCAACAGGCGTACCATCCTCTAAATAGGGCATGTCCTCTTGAGGAACAATCATGGATACAACACCTTTGTTGCCATGGCGGCCCGCCATCTTATCACCCGGCTGAACACGCCGCTTAACAGCCATGTACACTTTAACCATTTTAAGTACACCCGGTGCCAGGTCGTCGCCTTGGGTCAGTTTGCTGCGCTTTTCTTCAAACTTATCATCGAAATCTCGTCGCTGTTGATCGAGTTGATCAGCAATGATCTCTAGCTGTTCATTAGCTTCTTCACTACGCAAACGAATTTCGAACCATTGTTGGCGGGATAAATTGTTAAGGTAGTTTTGGCTGATGGTGTCTCCAGCTCTCAAACCATCAGGACCACCTTCGGCGGTTTTATCCAACAAAATCTTTTCAACTCGCTGATACAGATCGTTTTCTAAAATCCGTAACTGATCATTTAGATCCTTGCGAATGCGCGTCATTTCACCCACTTCAATTTGGCGGGCACGGCTGTCTTTCTCGACGCCATCGCGGGTAAACACACGCACATCGATAACGGTGCCATCCATGCCGGAAGGAACCCGCAGCGACGTGTCTTTGACATCCGAGGCTTTTTCCCCAAAGATGGCCCGTAAAAGTTTTTCCTCGGGTGTCAATTGGGTTTCCCCTTTAGGCGTTACCTTACCCACCAGAATATCGCCGGTTTGTACTTCAGCGCCAATATAAACGATGCCTGCTTCATCCAATTTCGCTAAGGCGCTTTCCCCCACATTGGGAATATCCGCCGTGATTTCCTCCGGCCCCAGTTTGGTATCCCGGGCCACACAAGTGAGTTCTTCGATATGAATGGTTGTGAAGCGATCGTCCTTGACGATGCGCTCGGAAATTAATATAGAATCCTCGAAGTTGTAACCATTCCAGGGCATAAACGCTACCAGCAAATTCTGGCCTAGGGCGAGTTCTCCAAGATCTGTGCTGGGTCCATCCGCTAATACGTCATTCTTTGCCACCTCATCGCCGGGTTTTACGAGAGGTCGTTGATTGATACAGGTATTTTGATTTGAACGGGTGTATTTGGTGAGGTTGTAAATGTCGACCCCCGGTTCGCCGGCTTCTGTTTCCTCGTCGTGAACCCGCACGACAATACGTTCTGAGTCAACGGAATCCACCATGCCGCCACGTTTAGCAACCACCGTTACCCCCGAGTCGATGGCAACCCGGCGTTCAATGCCTGTACCCACCAGGGGTTTTTCAGCCTGTAAAGTGGGTACAGCTTGACGCTGCATATTAGACCCCATCAACGCTCGGTTAGCATCATCGTGTTCTAGAAAAGGGATAAGGGCAGCCGCCACCGAGACAATTTGCTTAGGAGAAACATCCATATATTGCACTTTATCTGGCATAGAGAGGGTAAACTCGTTCATATGCCGACAAGAAACCAGTTCGTCAATAAGGCGGCCTTCAGCATCCAGGGTTGCATTAGCCTGAGCGATAACGTAATTCCCTTCTTCAATGGCTGACAAGTATTCGATGTCATAGGTAACTTTGCTATCGACAACCCGACGATAAGGGGTTTCTAAGAAACCATACTCGTTGGTGCGAGAATAGACAGCAAGGGAATTTATCAGCCCGATATTAGGACCTTCGGGGGTTTCGATAGGGCATACCCGACCATAATGGGTGGGGTGTACATCCCGCACCTCAAAACCCGCTCGCTCTCGGGTTAACCCGCCTGGGCCTAGAGCAGACACGCGCCGTTTGTGAGTAACTTCAGACAAGGGATTGTTCTGATCCATAAACTGGGATAATTGGCTAGAGCCAAAAAACTCTTTTATGGCGGCGGCCACCGGTTTTGCATTAATCAAATCCTGAGGCATGAGATTATCTGATTCGGCACTGCTGAGACGCTCTCTGACTGCCCGTTCTACCCGCACTAGACCGACGCGAAAAACATTTTCCACCATCTCGCCCACACAGCGAATACGGCGGTTACCCAAATGATCGATATCGTCCACCGTGCCATTACCGTTTTTAATATTGATGAGCACCTTGAGTACATCGATGATGTCATCATCCTCGGCCTTCTCACATAATTGCTTATAAGAGGCATGCTGAGGATTATCGGGTAGAGTGGCTCCGTATTGGCGATCGATAAGTACGCCTACCCCTTGGATTTCGTTGTGTCCGACGCGGCGATTAAATTTCATTCGACCGACTGGCGAGAGGTCATAACGCTCTTCGTTGAAAAAGAGGTTATAAAAAAGATTTTGCGCGGCATCTTTAGTAGGCGGTTCGCCAGGACGCATCATGCGATAGATTTCTACTTGCGCTTCCAGGCCATTGTTTGTCTGATCACTGCGTAGGGTATTAGAGATATAAGGACCATGATCCAAATCGTTGATATAAAGCGTACTAAACGCCTCAACGCCATTGATACTAAATTTCTCTAATATATCGACGCTAAGTTCGTCATTTGCCCTGGCGAGTAATTCGCCTGTGTCCATGCTGATTACATCATGAGCCAACACTTTACCCATAAGATATTCGGCAGGGACCGTCAATGTTTGGATGCCTGCTTTTTGCAGTTCGCGGATATGGCGAGCCGTGATCCGTCGACCGGCTTCCACTAAAATGTTTTCTCCAATCTGGATATCAAAGCTGGCTGTCTCCCCTCGCAAACGCTCAGGTACAAGGTCTAACGTAATACCATGTTCTTCAAAATGGAACGTATTAGTCTCGAAGAACATATTGAGAATTTGTTCGGGTTCATAACCTAGTGCTTTAAGCAGCACGGTAACCGGCAATTTACGACGCCGATCGATACGCGCGAAAAGAAGATCCTTGGGATCAAATTCAAAATCTAGCCAAGAACCACGGTAAGGAATAACCCGCGCAGAAAAGAGTAATTTACCCGAGGAATGGGTTTTTCCCTTGTCATGGTCAAAAAACACACCGGGTGAGCGGTGCAACTGTGAAACAATAACTCGCTCCGTACCATTGATGACAAACGTGCCGTTGTCTGTCATTAATGGCAATTCCCCCATATAAACTTCACTTTCTTTAATATCTTTTACCGAATGCGCACCAGCTTCAGCATCTTTATCTAAAATAGCTAGCCGTAAACGCACCCGCAAAGGCGCCGCGAAAGTCAATCCTCTTAATTGGCACTCACGCACATCGAAGACAGGTTCGCCAAGGCGATAACTGACATATTCAAGGAGCGCATTACCCGAGTAACTGGTGATGGGGAATACAGAACGAAAGGCTGCGTGTAGTCCTAAATCTTGACGCGCTTCAGGAGCAACGTCAGATTGTAAGAAATTGCAATACGAATTGAGCTGTATTGCTAAAAGATAAGGCTCCTGGAGAATACTCGGACGCTTACCAAAGTTGTTGCGAATACGCTTTTTTTCAGTAAAACTATAAGGCATTAAAATTCCTCGGAAACGCTTTCAACCATGGATAACTGGCTTATCCATAGCCACGATCATAAAGGGATCGAAACTTGGGATTTCAGCTTATATAAAAACCATACAGGAAAAGGCCGGTGACTTTGGTGGTCACCAGCCGTTTTCTTCTCATCTGATGTGGTAAGCCAGCCCCATTCAGCGCTGGAAAACCGGTTATTTAATCTCGACAGTGGCACCAGCCTCTTCAAGTTGTTTCTTGATATCTTCCGCTTCTTCTTTGCTGGTGCCTTCCTTAATAGGAGATGGAACTCCTTCAACCATATCTTTGGCTTCTTTAAGCCCCAAACCTGTGATGCCACGAACGACCTTAATCACATTAACTTTCTTCTCGCCGAAAGATGTCATAACGCAATCAAATTCTGTTTTCTCCTCCACTGGCGCGGCCGCTTCACCACCGCCCGCTGCGCCCATCGCAGGGGCTGCTACAGCGGCAGCAGCGCTGACGCCAAATTTCTCTTCCATGGCGGAAATCAAGTCAACCACTTCCATGACAGTCATGTTAGCGATAGTATCCAAAATCTCTTCTTTAGAAACAGCCATGCAAATTTACTCCCGATTAATTAGATATAAAAAAGTGTCGTTAAAGTAAGTAACTTTAGAAAAGTGAATAGGTTTAGCCTGTCTCTTCAGTTTTCTTAAGGCGAACAGCTTCAACAGTTCGGACCAGCTTACCTGGTACTTCATTAAAGGTGCGCGCTAGCTTATCAAGAGGCGCTTTTAAGCAGGCCATCAGCAAACTAATTGCTTCTTCCTTAGTGGGTAGGCTTGCTAACTTATCGAGTTCCGTGGCCGGCAGCACTTGGTTGCCGATGCAAAGGGTTTTGACGATAAGCTTATCGTTCTCTTTATTTTTAAGAAATTCTTTTAATAACTTTGCGCCAGCACCAGGCTCTTCTTGAGAAAACGCTAAAATAAGAGGACCTTTAAGACTTTCGTTTATGGATTCAAAGTCAGTTCCCTGCAGGGCACGTTGCGCCAGGGTATTTTTTACCACCCTAAGATAAACCCGCTGTTCTCTTGCTTTAGCCCGTAGACTTGTAAGCTGTTCGACAGTCAAACCTCGGTACTCAGAAGCGATAACGGAGTGAGACTGGGCAGCCACCTCAGCCACCTCAGCAATGACCGCCTTCTTCTGTGAAAGATTTAAGCTCATAAGATTGTGTTCTCCTGGAGCAGAACTAATACTTAAAGTTGGTTTGACTAAAAGTAATTGTCTACTCAACCATCACGGTTAATTCCGATACGGCGGTCTGCTCTAAGAGGAAAAAAATTCAGAAAAGAGCAGCGCCCTCTACGTAGGTTATCATCCGCTATGCTCATATTTGCTTAGCTTGAGCGATGATAATTAAGCCATAAGCACCTACGGTCTTTGATAAAATCGGCTTTGCCGATCCTAACAATGAGCTATCGTTATGCTCATATACCTGTTGAGCTGGCTAGAAACCCTGCTTGCTATGTATTAGTTAGCTAGTAAACGATTAAAATGAAAGCGTCGTTTGATCTACAGCCAGCCCAGGTCCCATCGTCGAAGAGACCGTTATCTTTTGAATGTAAATACCTTTAGAGGTGGAAGGTTTGGCCTTTTTTAAATCGACCAGTAATGCTTGCAAGTTGTCCTGAAGGTTACTAGGATCAAAATCGACCTTACCAATGCTACAGTGAATAATACCAACCTTGTCAGTACGATAACGTACTTGTCCGGCCTTAGCGTTTTTTACGGCAGTGACGACATCGGGTGTTACTGTGCCTACTTTGGGATTAGGCATTAATCCTCGAGGCCCTAAAATCTGCCCGAGAGGACCCACCACCCGCATAGCGTCGGGTGTTGCAATGGCCACATCAAAATTTAACTCACCTGCTTTAACTTGTTGCGCTAAATCTTCAAAACCCACCAGATCAGCGCCAGCCTGTTGTGCTGCTTCAGCATTTGCACCCTGAGCAAATACTGCCACGCGTACACTTTTTCCAGTGCCATGGGGAAGTACCGTGGAACCTCGCACAACCTGATCCGATTTGCGTGGATCAACACCCAGGTTAATGGCAGCGTCGATAGATTCTGTAAATTTGGCGGTTGCTGTCTGTTTTAGTAGAGTCAGTGCCTCTTCAATGGGGTATTGTTTAGTTGGCACAATTTTTTCGCGAATTAAACGTATGCGCTTGGATAATTTTGCCATGATTTAAACTCCCTCGACCTCGAGACCCATGGATCGAGCGCTACCTGCAATGGTACGAACTGCTGCTTCTAATTCAGCCGCCGTTAAATCAGGGGATTTGGCCTTGGCAATATCTTCTAGATGTTGACGGGTTACCGTGCCAACCTTTTGAGAATTAGGCGTTGCACTACCCTTGCTAATACCAGCTGCTTTTTTTAGTAATACGCTAGCTGGTGGGGTTTTCATTATGAAGGTGAAGCTACGGTCATTGTAAACCGTAATCACCACAGGAATCGGAAGACCTTGTTCCATTTGTTGGGTTTGAGCATTAAATGTTTTACAGAATTCCATGATATTGACGCCATGCTGACCCAAAGCTGGACCAACGGGTGGGCTAGGATTAGCTGCACCAGCCGGTACTTGCAGCTTAACATAAGCAGATACTTTTTTTGCCATTAATTATCTCCTAATGGGTACAAACGCTTTAAGCTATTTTTATCGTATTTGTACGATTTTAATTTTATAAATAGCTTTCAAAAGCTCCCCGATTAAAAAAAACAATCACGATATTTTTGATGGGTCAAAAAAATGCATAACGATGATAAACTAAATAAAAGTTTTCAGTACAAAGTTATTTATTTTTGAGGGGCATTTTTAAAGCACGCAATCTTTGGCTTAGTTTATTAATGAAGTAACTTGCGCCACTTAGAAATATCACCATCATGCTTTCTCGACTTGACTAAATTCCAACTCGACGGGCGTTGAGCGACCAAAAATAAGGACTGCTACTCGAAGCCGGTTTTTTTCGTAATTGACTTCCTCGACAACGCCGTTAAAGTCGTTAAAAGGACCATCATTAACTCTTACCACTTCACCCGGTTCGTAAAGTATCTTTGGTTTTGGCCGGTCAACCCCTTCTTGGACCCGTTGCATAATGGCCAGAGCTTCTTTTTCTGTAATCGGAGCTGGCTTATCGCTGGTGCCACCTATAAAACCAAGTACTTTAGGAACGCTTTTTACCAAATGCCAAGTATCATCATTCATTTCCATTTGAACCAGTACATAGCCAGGAAAAAATTTACGCTCACTTTTGCGTTTTTGGCCATCACGCATTTCAATCACTTCTTCAGTGGGTACGAGAATTTCACCAAATTCTTCTTCTATGTTCTGACGTTTAATACGCTCTTGCAAAGAGCGTTTTACTTGATGCTCAAACCCTGAATAAGCCTGTACCACATACCAGCGCATTGCCATGATTAAATCACCCTTGGCCTGTTAGCAAACGCACGATCCACAAAAGCAACAAATCCAGTAGCCATAACAGCAAGCCCATAATAATGACCATCACGATCACAGCTAGACTGGTCTGCAAAGTTTCGTTGCGCGTTGGCCAGACTACCTTGCGCAATTCTATGCGTGATTCTCTTACAAACTCCACTAAGTTATTTCCCTGGGGTGTGGAAAAAGCGATGAAGAGCGAAACTCCAACAATAATCAGCAAGCCAATAACGCGAACTAGCGTTGAATAATCTGAGAAATAATAAAAAGCGCCGAGCGCTGCTAGAAAAATTGAAAATGCCGCAATGAGCTTAAGAATGTCCAGCCGCGAGGGTGGCGCTTCAGACTTAGAATGATTCATATTACAGAATAATTAAAGGCTATGTGGTTGTTCAACTTAACAAAGCTTAGCCCAGCGATTTATCGCTGACACTGTAGATTGGAAGGAAAGCCTAAACTGAGTAAATGGCAGGCCAGGAGGGACTTGAACCCCCAACCTGCGGTTTTGGAGACCGCTGCTCTGCCAATTGAGCTACTGGCCTATGACCAAAAATGGCAAAATTTATAAGCTGCAAGATACTCAGATGACGTGCTCCCTTCACCAAACCGCCAGCGCTTCTAACCAAGCGGTTCTAGTGGAGGCTTTGTGCTAAATTTTTGTGGCTATTCATCACCATCTAAGCCATACGACAATGATGGTGAATTCTGTAGTATGTTCAAACACGCAAATAGTTGTTTATTCAATAATCTTAGCGACGACACCGGCGCCGACGGTACGCCCGCCCTCACGCACAG